>JARRQJ010000014.1:0-44700 GCA_037381915.1 Gammaproteobacteria bacterium
TGATGCAGCAATATCTGCGTATCAAGGCACAGCACCCCGAGCTGCTGCTCTTCTACCGCATGGGGGATTTTTACGAACTCTTTTACGATGACGCGCGTCGCGCCGCCGCCCTGCTGGACATCACCCTCACCGCCCGCGGCCAATCCGCCGGTGAACCCATCCCTATGGCCGGCGTACCCTATCACTCCGTGGACAGCTATCTGGCCAAACTGGTCAAGGCCGGCGAATCGGTGGCGATCTGCGAACAGATCGGCGACCCGGCCAAGAGCAAGGGACCGGTGGAACGCCAAGTGGTGCGGGTGGTCACGCCCGGCACCCTAACCGAAGAGGCCCTGCTCGACGAACGCCGCGACAATCTTCTCGCCGCGCTCCACCATGCCGCCAAAAGATATGGTCTCGCCTGGCTGGATCTCAGCAGCGGCCGCTTCACCCTGATGGAATTGGACGAGCGGGCCGCGGTGAGCGACGAACTGGCGCGACTGCAACCCGCCGAACTGCTGGTGAGCGAGGCCTTGAGCGACGCGCCCCTGCTCGCCGAACGTGCCGGGGTACGCCGCCAGCCGCCCTGGCATTTCGAGACAGACAGCGCCGCGCGCCTGCTCACCGGCCAATTGGGTACGCGGGATTTGAGCGGTTTTGGCTGCGAAGGCATGGACGCCGCCGTGGGCGCCGCCGGCTGTCTGCTGCAGTATGCGCGCGATACGCAACGCGCCGCCCTACCCCACATCCGCGGTCTGCACGTAGAACGGCGCGACGACGCGGTACTGCTCGACGCCGCCACCCGCCGCAACCTGGAACTGGAGTTCACCCTGGGCGGTGGCACGGAAAACACCCTGCTGTCCTGCATCGATCGCACCGCGACCCCAATGGGCAGCCGCCTGCTCGGCCGCTGGCTGAATCGCCCTCTGCGCGATCAAGACATATTGCGCCGGCGTTATCACTGCGTGGCGGCGCTAATGGAGAATCATCTCCATGAAACGCTGCAGCCGCGGCTGCGCCGTATCGGCGACATGGAACGGATCCTGGCGCGTGTGGCACTGAAATCCGCGCGTCCCCGGGACCTGACCCGCCTGCAGGACGCCCTGGCGGTGCTGCCCGAACTGCAGCAGCTGTTGACGCCGGTGGAGTCGCCGCGCGTGGCCGAGCTGCGCGGCGCCGTCGCCGAGTTTCCCGACATCCACGAGTTGCTGGGGCGCGCCCTCATCGACAATCCGCCGATGCTCATCCGCGACGGCGGCGTCATCGCCCCGGGCTACGACGCCGAACTGGACGAATTGCGCGATCTCAGCGAAAACGCCGGGCAATTTCTGGTGGACCTGGAGGCGCGGGAGCGAACGCGCACCGGCCTGGCCAACCTCAAGGTTAGCTACAACCGCGTCCACGGCTTTTACATCGAGCTCAGCCGCAGCCAGGCGGACAAGGCCCCGGACGATTACATCCGCCGCCAGACCCTCAAGGGCGCGGAGCGCTTCATCACCCCCGAACTAAAGAGCTACGAAGACAAGGTGCTCAGCGCCCGCGAACGCGCCCTGGCCCGGGAAAAGGCGCTCTATGAAGAACTGCTGGAGAAATTACTACCGGAACTGCCGGACCTGCAGGCCAGCGCCGCCGCCCTGGCCGAGTTGGACGTGATGCACAATCTTGCCGAACGGGCGGTGACCCTGAATCTGTGCCAACCCGAATTACAGGCACGCCGCGGCCTGCACATCACCGCCGGCCGCCACCCGGTGGTGGAACAGACTCTGGAAACGCCCTTTGTCCCTAATGACGTGGAACTGCACGACACGCGGCGCATGCTGATCATCACCGGCCCCAACATGGGCGGCAAATCCACTTTCATGCGCCAATCCGCGTTGATCGTGCTGCTCGCTCACATCGGCGGCTTTGTACCCGCGGAACACGCCGTCATCGGGCCCATCGACCGCATCTTCACCCGCATCGGCGCCTCTGACGATCTCGCTGCCGGCCGCTCCACTTTCATGGTGGAGATGACCGAAACCGCCAATATCCTGCATAACGCCACGCCCTACAGCCTGGTGATCATGGATGAGATCGGTCGCGGTACCAGCACCTTCGACGGCCTGTCCCTGGCCTGGGCCTGCGTCGAACACCTGGTGCGTGAAGTACAGGCCTTCACCCTGTTCGCCACTCATTATTTCGAGCTCACCGCCCTGCCCGAAACCCTGGAGGGCACGGCCAACATCCACCTCGATGCCGTGGAGCACGGCGACAGCATTGTCTTTCTCCACGCTGTAAAGGAAGGCCCGGCCAATCAGAGTTACGGACTGCAGGTGGCGGCGCTGGCCGGCGTGCCGCGCACGGTGATCGATCAGGCGAAACGACGCTTGGCCTCGCTGGAGCAGGAAACGACGCAACGGTCGCCCTCATCACCGCGCCAGCAACTGCACCTGTTCTCACCCCAAAAGAGACATCCCGTGCTCCAGACTCTGGCGGAACTTTCCATCGACGAATTGACGCCGCGTCTCGCCTTGGAAACCTTATATCGGCTCAAAGACTTGGCGGAGCGCGACCCCGGCCAATAAAATTCGAGTCAAAGTCTCGCAACGCGGGCCTGGAGCGATTAACATAACGGGTTTAAAATCCCGCGATTCGTACAGTGCGGTGCAACCCGCGGCTAATGTCAAAACCTGGTTTCGCGGTGGCGCGCCGGGCAGGGAAATTTGATAAGAAAACATCAGGTGGAGAAACCCATGACCTTTGTGGTTGGCGATAATTGCATCAAGTGTAAATTTACGGATTGTGTGGAGGTGTGCCCGGTGGACTGCTTCCACGAGGGGCCCAATTTTCTGGTGATCGACCCGGACGAATGCATCGACTGCACCTTGTGTGAACCGGAATGTCCCGCCGAGGCCATCTTCGCCGAGGATGACGTACCGGAAGATCAGCGGGAGTTCGTCGCCCTCAATGCGGAACTCGCCAAGGAATGGCCGGTCATCACCGAGATGAAGGACGCGCCCGAGGACGCCGACGAGTGGAACGGCAAAAAGGGCAAAATCGATTACCTTGAACGCTGAGGATCCGGCTCCGATCCCTCTCCCGCCGTCCGCCCGGATCCTGGTGCCCTATCACCAGGATCCCCTTTCGGCCCTCGCCAGGCTCATTCTCGACCGTTACCAACAGCAACTTCCCGACCTGACCGGGTGCGTGGCGCTCCTTTCGCAGCCGCTCGATGCGCCGCGTCTGCGGCGCGCCCTGCTCGATGGGGCCGTCGCCCGCGGTCATCGGAGCCTGTTGGGCCCTATTATGTCGAGCCTGCGTCACTGGCTGGACGAGCTTGCGCCCCCACCCGCCGCACCCTTGTCACCCCAGGCACGGGAATTGATATTGATCGAAACCTTGAACCGCCATCGAAGTTTGTTCAAAGACAGCGATCCCTGGTTGCTCGCCGCCAATCTCCTGGAACTGTTCGACCAGCTCACACTGCATCGCGTCACGCTTTCCGCAGAGATCGATGTCTTCATCAAACGCCTGCGCAAGGCTTATCAATTGGCCGAACACAGCCCCGCGGCCTTGAGCATGGAGGCGAATCTGGTCCATACGCTGTGGCATGCCTGGCACCGCCAGCTGCAAGAAGAAGGACTACTCGATCCGCAGGCCGCCTACATCGCCCAGCTGGAGGCCAGCCTCGCTGCGCTCGACCCGGACCTGCATATCTTTCTGGCCGGCCTTCCCGCACCGTCTCCGTCCGAACAGCGCTGGATCGAAACGCTGATCGCGCGCGGTCAGCTGACCCTGGTCATTCCGGGAGAGGCCGAAGGACAAATCCCGGCCGAGCCCTATACCCGTTATCTCAATGAGGTCTTCGCGGGCATGCAGGCCGGCACGCCGCATGCGCCCTTTAAGGAACGCGCGCAATCATTCGCCGCCGATCAGTCCGCAAGCCCGGCGGCGGGGCGTTTATTCGTCCATGCGGCCCCTTCCGCCGAGGCCGAGGCATGCGGCATCGACATCCAGGTACGGCGCTGGCTGTTGCAAGGAAAACAGCACATCGCCGTCGTTAGCGACGACCGGCGCTTGGCGCGCCGCGTCCGCGCCCTGTTGGAGCGGGCCGACGTCGATCTATTCGATGCCGCCGGTTGGGCCCTGTCCACCACCGCCGCCGCCGCCGCGTTGGAGCGCTGGCTGGAGTGCGTCGAGGAGGATTTCGCTTATCATTCACTCACCGACCTGTTGAAGTCCCCATTTATCTTCCCCCATCAAAATCGCGATGAACTCTTGCAGGCGGTCTACCGTTTCGAGCAAGACCTGGTATTGCACGAAAACGTTCCGCGCAGTCTGCAGCGCTACCGCACCCATCTCGCCTATCGGCGCTCGCGGTGGCCGCAAGCCGTGGGAACGACGGTGCAGGCCCTCCTGGATGATATCGGCGACGCGGCCCAACCGCTGCTGCCCCTGGTCCTGAGCAGACGACCGCAGTCACCCCACCGCTGGCTTGATGCATTGGAAGCGAGTCTGCAACGGCTCGGCCTGGCGGAAAGCTTCGGCCGGGACGCGGCGGGCGGGCGCATCCTGCAGGAACTCCAGGTTATGCGCCAGGCGCTGACGGGTCGTCACATCAGTATGGCCTGGCGTGAATTCCGCACCTGGCTGGGCCGCACGCTGGAACGCTACAATTTCCAACCGCCCGGCGGTACCGCAGCGGTGCAGCTCTTGAGCCTGGACCAAAGCGGACTGACACATTACGACGCCGTGATCATCGCCGGTGCCACAGCACAGCATTTACCCGGCGCCGGCCAAACCTCACCCTTTTTCAACGAGGCGGTACGCCGGGAACTGGGGCTGCCCGGTTTTCAGGAATACCGCGATCTGCGCTTCCGCCGTTTCCGGCGTCTGTTACAGGCGGCGCCGCAGGTGCTCATCACCGTTCACCGGGAGGAGAAAGGCGAAGCGCTGCTGCCCAGCCCCTGGCTGGAAGCGCTGCGATCGTTTCACCGCTTCTCCTCCGGTATAGACGTGAACGACGCTGGCCTGGGCGGCTTGGTCGATGATCCGCGTTCTCAGGTCATCCGTGGCGACGGCGCATTGCCGCCCCTTCCCAAGTCCATGCCGGCGCCGGTGGTGTCGCCAGGCTTGTTGCCGCACAAGCTTTCCGCCAACGCTTACCAACAGCTGGTCAATTGCCCCTATCAATTCTTCGCCGCGCGCTGTCTGCAACTGACCGCCCCGGAAGAAGTACGCGAGGCCCTGGAAAAATCCGACTACGGCCAGCGCATCCATCTCGCCCTGCAGGCATTCCACGGCGGCGCCGAAGGCCTTCCCGGCCCCTTTGACCAGGCCCTCACCGCCGCCAACCGCAACGCGGCGATCCGTTGCCTGCAAGACATTTCCCAGGCGGTCTTCGCCAAGGACCTGGAAGACAATTTCATGCATCGCGGCTGGCTGCAGCGCTGGCGGCAGATCATGCCGCTCTATATCGACTGGGAGATCGAGCGCGCCGGGAACTGGCGGGTTACCGAAACCGAAGCGGCCGTGGAAAGGCCTTATGGGGGATTCAGCCTCAAAGGTCGCATCGACCGCATCGATAGCGGCAAGGACGGTGCGGGCATCGTGGATTACAAAACGGGGACGACCCCCCATCAGAATGAGGTCATGGGCGGCGAGCAAGTACAACTGCCGTTCTATGTTTTACTGGCGGACCGTCCCGTACGGCAAGTCGAATATTTGAGCCTGGACGGCAACCGGGTCGGCAGTCGCGCCGTTCTGGACGGCGACGAACTGAACGAACTCGCCAAACAAAACGGCGAACGGCTGCTGGCCATTATGGACGAAATGGCGAAAGGCGCGCCCCTGCCCGCCTGGGGCGATGCACATGCCTGCGAATATTGCATGATGGCGGGGGTCTGCCGCCGCGCCGCCTGGATCGATGTCGCGCCGCCCGCAAACCCGCAAAAACCCTGAACCAAGGCGGACGGCGAGTGGTCATAATGACCATCACCGCTATCGCTAGAAATCGATAACGTCGCCCGCTGAATCCCGCGCAACGGGTGCCAGTACCTATCGGTGATATCAAAATCCGGGCTTTTCCAACTCATGGAAGGAAAGGAATCGAACATGCTCCGCGATATCCGTCGCTGCAACACTCAGTTCGTTCTCTTCGGCGCCAGCGGCGACCTCTCCAGGCGCCTTGTCGTGCCGGCTTTGTTCAACCTGCATCTAGATGGGCAGTTGCCGCAGTCATTCACGCTATGGGGACTCGGGCAAAAGGAATGGCAGGCGGCGGATCTGGCCGCCCACCTCCGCCAAGGCGTGGCGGAACATTCACGGCGTGGCCCCCCGCCGGATGACGCATGGCGCGCCTTTGCCGCCAATATCCGCTACGTGCGAGCCGATCTGACCGACGACGCCAGTTTTGTCCACCTCAAGGAAACGCTTGACGCCGAGGGAAGCGACGCAACGGAAAGGGTGTTCTATCTGGCGGTGCCGCCGTCCTTGTTCCGGCAGGTCGCCCGGGGCTTGGGCAAGGCGGGTCTCAACGAGGCGCGCGCCACGTCCAGAGTCGTGGTGGAAAAACCCTTGGGACACGACCTTGACTCCTTCCGCGCCATCAACAAGACCTTAGCCGACGTGTTCCTCGAACCGCAAATATTCCGCATCGATCATTTCCTCGGCAAGGAAACGGTACAGAACATTCTCGCCATGCGCTTCGCCAATCCCATCTTCGAGCCTATCTGGAACCGCCGCTATATCGATCACGTCGCCATCACCGTCGCGGAAACCCTGGGGGTCGAACATCGCGCGAGATACTACGAGCACGCCGGAGCGCTGCGCGACATGGTGCAGAACCATCTGATGCAAATCCTGTGTCTGATCGCCATGGAACCGCCGACATCCTATGATGCCGATGACATTCGCGGCAAGAAAATGGATGTATTGCACGCCCTGCGGCCGATCGACAGAGACAACGTCCACGAATATGCGGCGCGGGGCCAATACGGGGGTGGCTGGATCAACAGCGTCAAGAACGTCGCCTACCGCGAGGAAGCGGATATCGACGCGCATTCAAACGTCGAGACCTTCGCCGCCGTGAAGCTGTTGGTGGACAATTGGCGCTGGCAGGGCGTCCCCTTCTATTTGCGCACCGGTAAACGCATGGCCGCGGAAGTCTCCGAAGTCTCGATCCGTTTCCGTGACGTTCCCCATCGCGCCTTTCCCAACAATGCCGGGCTGGACACGCAACCGGTGCGTCTAGTGATCCAGATGAATCCGCAAGAAGGCATCGTCCTCAAGTTCATGGTCAAGGAACCCGGAGCACACTGGCGACTGCGGCCGGTGGACATGCGCTTCAGTTATGGCGAGGCGTTCCAGAGGCCTTCCCCCGCCGCCTACGAAACCCTGATTCGCGACATCATCCTCGGCGACGCCACTCTGTTCATGCGCGCCGATCAAGTGGAAGCGGCCTGGAAACTGCTCCAGCCCATCCTTGACGTGTGGGAGGAAAATCCCGCGCCCGACTTTCCCAATTACGCCTCTGGCTCCTGGGGACCGGAGGCCGCCGAGGCCTTGATCGCCCGCGACGGTCGCAATTGGATGACACCGACGCTCATTCCCACCGAAGACAAAAAATAAACCGCCGGCGTAACTCCTTGGCCGGCCCAAGAAGACCACTATGGACAATGGCGATGCCGCAGAGAGAATGACAGAGGCGCCCGGCGCGCCGGGCATACCCCCTACCTGGTGCAGCAGCGCCAAGGACATGGTGGGTTGCGCGCTCGAAGCATCGCGGCTGTGGTTCACCCTCGGCCGCGGCATCGTCAACGAAGTCTATTACCCGCGTATCGACATACCCCAAATTCGCGACTTGGGCTTCATCGTCGCTGATGGCGACGGGTTCTGGGTCGAGATCAAGCGCCTCCATAATTACGAATTGTCATTGGCCGGCCCCGGCGTGCCCGCGATCAAGGTGGTGCATCGACATGCGCGTTTCACCCTGACGCTGCGCATCACGCCCGATCCGCAGCGCGACGTACTGCTTATCGAAGCCAAACTCGACGGCGAGGCGGCATTACGGCCGTACGTGCTGTTGGCGCCTCACCTGGGCGGCACCGGCCACGACAATCATGCCTGGGCCGACCGCTACCGCGGCCGCCGGGTACTGTGGGCGGAACAAGGACCGTTCGGCCTGGCCCTGGCGGCGGTCGACAGTCGACAGCGGGACGGTTTCGACCGGATCAGCGCCGGTTTCGTCGGTGCCAGTGACGGCTGGCAGGATTTCAGCCACAACGGCGCCATGGGCTGGGAATACGGACATGCCGGTCCCGGCAACGTGGCGCTGATGGGCCTTCTGCCGCGATGCGGCGTGCTGGCCCTGGGCTTCGGCAGCAGTAAGGAGTCGGCCGCTACACTGGCGCTGTCCGCGCTGCCGCGACGCTTTGACGAACCGTGGTACCGCCAGATTGCGGCATGGAGCGGCTGGCACGCGCAATGCCAAGCTCATTTGAGCATCGCCGCCGACCTAGCTGTACCGTTACGCGACCAGCTGGCGCTCTCGGCCATGGTCCTGCGCGTCCATCAAGACCAGACCTATCCCGGCGCCATGGTCGCCAGTTTGAGCATCCCGTGGGGGAATGTTCGTGACGAACGCGGCGGCTACCACTTGGTGTGGCCGCGGGACCTGGTGGAATGCGCCGGCGCCCTGCTGGCGCTGGGCGCCGATGACAAGACCCGCGAGATCCTGCGTTATCTCATCGCCACCCAGCATGCGGACGGCCACTGGTATCAAAACCAGTGGCTGGGGGGAAAGAGTTTTTGGGAAGGGATTCAACTCGACGAAGCGGCCTTTCCGGTGTTGCTGGCGGGCACCCTGGTGGAACGCGATGCCCTGGACGACATCAATGTCGAGGAGATGGTTCGGCGGGCCTTGTCTTTTATCGCGCACAACGGCCCTGCCAGCGATCAGGATCGCTGGGAAGAAGACGCCGGCGTCAACACCTACACCTTAACCATCTGCATCGCCGCCCTGGTGGTGGGCGCCCGCTTTCTGGCCGATGAGGAACGCGATACGGCGCTGGCCGTCGCCGATTACTGGAACAGCCGCGTCGAAGACTGGACGGCGGTATATGGAACAGCCCTGGCCCGGCGTTACGGCGTAGGGGGCTATTACGTGCGCACCGAACCGCGGCGCGCCTTGATCAACGAAGAGGCCATGCATCAGACCCTGCCCATCAAGAACCGTTTGCAGGATCCGGGGCTCAAGGCCGAGGAACAGATCGGCAATGATTTTCTGCAATTGGTCCGCTTCGGCCTGCGGCTGGCGGATGAGCCATTGATCAAGGCTAGCATCAAAGTTGCCGATGCGCTGCTGCGGGTCGAAACCCCCAACGGCCCCGCCTGGCACCGCTATAACGGCGACGGTTACGGGGAACACGACGACGGCTCTCCCTTCGACGGCACCGGCGTCGGGCGGGCTTGGCCCTTACTGACCGGGGAGCGCGGCCATTACGAACTCGCCGCGGGCCATTCCCCCTCACCCTTTCTGCAAGCGATGAGCAACATGTGCGGCCGGGGCGGCATGTTGCCGGAACAGGTCTGGGATAGACAGGCGCTCGCGCCGCGCGGACTCCATCCCGGGAAACCGACGGGCTCGGCGATGCCGCTGGCCTGGGCACACGCCGAATTCATCAAACTTGCCCATTCCTGGGCGATAGGGCGCCCCTTCGATCGCCCCGCCGCGGTATGGGAACGCTATCACGGTCAACGGCCCGCACCCGAATTCGCCATTTGGACGGCGAATGCGCCGCTAACCACGCTCCCGGCGGGTCGCAGACTCCGCCTCTTTCTTCATCAAGCGGCCACGATACATTGGAGAACCAAGGATGACGGCGGTTTCCTGCAAGCCACCACTGCGCCCGTCGGCCTTGATTTTCACGCTGTGGAGATCGACGCGCGCCGACTGGCGCCGGGCCGGCGCATCAATTTCACTGTTCAATATCCTGGAAAAACGAAACCGCCCGCGGAATATGTCGTCCGGATAACGGCGGCGGGATAACCGCGGTGTCGGCGGAGTACGTTCAGGGAAACCGTCGGTTGCGACGTCCCAAGCCGTCTAGAAGCGTTGCTCCTGATTATCGGTGTTGATGCTGTTGTCGGCGTCGGGGAAAAGTACCCCCACGGTCTCGATGAACTGCTGGCCGGCGTCGCCGATGATCTGCGACTCGTCGAAATTGGCGGCGCACAGTCCGGTGACCCGCCACAGACTATTGTCGATTTCCAGTGAGGCCCCCTGTCGCGGTTGCGACTCAAACAGGGCGCCGAGCTCGGAACGATCCGCCAATATATCAGCGAGCTTCACGATGGCGGCCTGCTGTTTGGAGCACACGGCATCGAAAGGAGTATGATGGTAGGTGATCGACTCCACCAGAGTCTCCGGAAGTTGCCAAAGCGTCGCCAATAACCCGCCCAGGTCGGCGTGGCTAAAACCGAATTCTTGCCGTTCCGCATGGGCCAGGACGTTCTCGTCACCGCCGGCCGCCAGCATCAGATCCCGGCTTCTCTCAGGTGCACGAGCGAATAAGACCAATTCACCGATATCGTGAAGCAGGCCGGCGACGAACAGGCGTTCCGGGTGCAGTATTCCACAGCGCTTAGCTAGATAGCGGGCGATGATCCCGCAAAACAGGCTGTGACGCCAGAAGCTATCCATGTTGATCAGCTGCGCCGGGATCTTGGTAAACGCCCGGACAGCGGAAACCGAGATCACCAGGCTGTACAGGCTTCGAGTACCAACTATCGCGATGGCCCGCGACAAGGTCTCGATCCGCCCCGAATAGTTGTAAAAAGAACTATTTACCAGCTTGAGCAGTCTGGCGCTGAGATTGGGGTCACTGCTGATGACCTCGCCGATTTCATGTGCCGTGGATTTGGGCGAATCCACCAGATCCAGCAGCCTGATGCACACGTCCGGGGGCG
The DNA here is from genome assembly GCA_037381915.1 of Gammaproteobacteria bacterium. GTDB lineage: Bacteria > Pseudomonadota > Gammaproteobacteria > DRLM01 > DRLM01 > JARRQJ01. The sequence goes on from JARRQJ010000014.1 coordinate 10,927, forward strand.
ATACCAGCCCCGTAATGTCCTTCACCCATTGGTAGGCGACATCATGGCTATTATCTTCAACGCGTATTGTCTCAGCAGTTTGCATGGTCCTATTCATCCTAATGCTCTATTTGCATGACCTGGTTCACATTTTGTCGACATCTGCACCAATTCTTGATGTTCAACACATAACACCATGTTTTTCCCTGTCCATCTGAGGAAGAAATCACAGATTAGGGACAGTTTTTCTTGCAACATCACCCTCACGATTCTTAGCGGCACCCGGTAGGGGAAAGGTTAGTGTTATGGACGATAAAATCTCTGGTAACGTCATTCAGATTCATGATTACGCGGGCGTGGGCAAAAAGTCCGTCCCGTCCGACTCGTCCCGTTTGCTGCAGGATTGCAGAAATACGCTGCTCGAGCGCACGGCCGAGGCGTTGAGCCGATCCATGGATAACATCGATGACGCCCTGTTCGCCCTGGCGGACAAGGCCGGCGACAGCACGCTGCAAAGGCACTATTTCGACGCCATTCGGGAAAACCGCACTATCCGCAAGGATATCGAAGGATTATTCAAGGAACGCCTCAAGGAAGAACCCGCCGCCAATAAATTCTCGTCCCAACCCCAATCCCCGGGCCCCAGTCTGACGGACATCGGACTGGGCCTGGTCGAAGACGAGGACCTTGAAGAATCCCAGGCTATCGATACCCTGGCCGAACTGGAGAAACAGCTCGAGAGTCATCAGTCCCATCTCGATGAAAACATCGAGGCGGCCAAAAAATTAATGGAAGGCCGCGAACGGCTGAAGACTGCCGAATCGACGACCGTCGAGGAGATCGAACGCAGACTCGAAGATAAGCCCTTTCCCCAGTTCATCCGAGCCTTCGCCATGGAGAATTGGAAAACCCTGCTGATCGTCACCCATATGAAGGAAGGCCAAGAAAGCGATTCCTGGAAAGGCAGATTGGAAATGCTCGATCTTTTGATATGGAGCACCCTGCCCAAACCGACCCCGAAGGACAGAAAAAAATTGGTTGAAATCTTGCCTACTCTGCTTTCCCGCTTAGAAGAAGGCATGAAGTTGATGTCGATGAGCGCAACCGAGCAGGATCAATTCATGGAAAAGTTGTCTGGCTGCCACGCCAGACTGGTAAATTCCGGCGCTCAGATTATGGACGTTAAGGATACGAAGCCAGCAATGAACACGATCAGCAAATCCAATGTCCCCGTTGATGCACACAAGACGCAGGATGACGAACCGGCAATGACAGAGCGAAAGCCCCGCCAGATCGGATCGTTTATGGTCCAGGAGGTCCGCATCCTTGGTCAGGAACTTCAGCCAAGCCTTGACAATCTGCGACAGGGTCCGGAGGAGAGGCTGGATATCCGCCTTAATCTGTTCGACGAAGACAGCGTGGGGGGAGTAGACGCGCCGGGCAGGGAATCAGCTCAGGAAAGCGAACAGGAGGCCCTCACACCCGAGGGCAGGATTGAGGATGAATGGACGGAATTGGTAAGGAACATGGTCCCCGGCATCTGGTTTGAATTTCACCAGGAAGACGGCGGCAACTCCATGGAGAGATTGGCCTGGATCAGCTCGGTGCTGGGCAGCTATCTATTCACCAACCACGACGGCTTGAAGACCAGGGAATTGTCCGCCCAGGAGCTGGAGGACGGTCTGCGCTCGGGCCACGCCGTCCTGGCAGATGATTTGAACTTCCTGGTCGACTCGAGCTATCACAAGCTGCTTGAGGATATGCAAAAGAAGATCACAGGCTGAATCGCTCACATCCCTGAGTCGGACGTCCTTTGCGACCATCAGGGGCGCCCGTCCACCAAGGATTCCACGGCATAGCTTACCCCGAGACGATGTTCTTCGCCTGCCACGATCGTCACCCGGTTGTCGGCGGCGTTGGCGCTCTCGACGCACACCATGTGCAAGTAACCGTCGCCGCCGAGATCCCCCATCTTGGCGGCCTTTTCGCGCCAGGGATTCCAGACGACGGTCGAACGGCTCCCGTGCTTGCTGACGCGGATGCGGCGATTCAGAACTGGATCCTCAATCAGACAAGCGGCGACGGTGTCGAGATACACGCGGTCGGTCTCACCGCCGAATCTCAGCGGTCCGGCCTGCCGTTTGCGCTTCATGCCATCCGTCTTATCGAGATATGCGCAGCCGTCCAGGCCGTAAACGGCGATTTTGCGCACGTCGCCGACTCGAAAATAGGTATGCAACGCCTCGCCGACGACCATCGCTGCAGCGCCGGTGTTGCGCGTGACCAATTCCAGTTCCAGCGCCGCCCCCAAGCCGATCTGCAGGGACAATGCGCATGGATCCGCCCAAAAGCGGCGAGTCCCCTCGTTTTGCTCCAGCTGTAAAATCAGCCGCGTAATACCCGCATCGGTTTCCTCAGCCGCCACCACCCGCCAGGGGGCGGTCCGGGCGAAACCATGGGCCGGAAACGAGCTTTCCCGTTGATGGGGTCCGAACCACGGCCAACATACCGGAATACCCCCGCGAATCGATTTTCCCTCCGAAAAGTTTGCATGCTCGGACAACCAGATCACCTCCCGCCCGTCCCGCGGCACCCAATTGACCACCTGTCCGCCCTGCAGGGTGACCTCGATCCTGCCGTGGGCATTGATCACTTCTACAAACGCCAGACCGCCGGGGCCCGCCTTGAAGACCACTCTGCCGGGAATACCGTATTGCTCATTCAATGCGCCAAGATCGATAACGGATTCCATCTTAATTTCCCTGTCCATCAGGTGACATGCGATCGAGCCGCTGCTTAATCGCTTCGATCTCCTCGCGCAGCGCCTCGACCGTCTTCTCCAATTCTTCCATTCGTCCGTGATCGGCCCGTGATATTTCTTCGGAGTCATCGGATGCCACCGCCTGCACGACTTCTACGTCGCCGCTAAAGAGATGAGCATAACGCGGCTCGCGTTTCCCCGCCTCGCGAGGCAGCCTCACGACGAACGGCCCGTCCTCCCGGTCAATGAGATTGTTCAGCACGGCCTCGGTCTCATGCACGTCGTTGAATCCGCACAGCCGTTCGGTGCGAATGCGCAGCTCGCCCGGCGTCTGCGGGCCGCGCAACAACAGCACGCAGATAATCCCGAGCTCCTGTTCGGAGAGTTTGAGATCGCCGAAGTCGGTATTGCAGAAACGGTGCTGGTATTTGGCAACCCGGCTGCCGAACCCGGTTTTCTCGCTGACCAGCCGTTTTTTGATCAAGTTATCCAGGGTTTCCTTTACTTGTCCTTCATCCAGATTCATGACCGGCTCCCGACTGCTTTTCTGATTGCAGGCGGCGGTAAGCGCATGGAGCGAGAGCGGGTACTGATCCGGCGTGGTTCGTTCTTTTTCGATCAGCGCGCCGATGACCCGCGCCTCATTAACGGTAAGTTGAATATTCAAGTCCCATCCTTTCTTCAGTCATGTCGCAATCCACGGCAAACGCCTGTCTGCCGCGCGCGGCATGGGCCCCGCCGGAGGTCCCGGGATGCGAGCCTATTCGATCACTTTTCTCCTGAGCGCCTTGAGGCGCCCCCGTTTGCCTTTGTCTTCGAGACGCCTGGTGCGGGAGGCTGCGGTGGGGCGGGTGGGTATGCGCCGTTTCGGCGCCGTAGCCACCTTCTCGACGAGTGCGCGCAGCCTGAACAAGGCATGTTCACGATTCTTCTCGAGGCTGCGGTACTGCTGAGCCTTGATCACCACCACCCCCTCGGCGGTGATGCGCTTATCACGTAGTGCCAGCAACCGCCGCTTATGCGTCTCGGACAGCGAGGAAGCGCGGATATCGAAGCGCAGGTGGACGGCGGACGAAACCTTGTTGACGTTCTGTCCTCCCGCACCCTGGGCACGGATGGCCCTGATCTGGATTTCGTCATCGGGGATGGCGATCTTTCCGGTAATCTTCAGCACCGGCGCTTCTCAGTCTGCCTGGGTAGTGTGCTTGGCATAATGCTCCAACACCGCCCTGGTCTTTTGCCGTCCGACCTCGATCATCTCCTGGGCACGGTGGAACTCGTAAAAATTGCAGACGTCTCTCGGAATTTCTATCACGATGTCCGGCGAATAGGTAATCAATTGCGTCTCCGCCAAGGTATTTTCCATGATGTTCATGGACTTGATGATGATATCCAAAACCCCCAAGGCCCCTTCCGGCTGGCGGTCGAAACGCAGCTTCAATTCATCAATGAATTGCGCAATGCGCATCTGATAATTGTTGCGCATGTAATTGTTATCGTTTTTAGTTGGTTTGGGCGCGGGTTTGACTGCAGCCTCCTTCCGCGGTTTGCCGCTCAGATTGACGGCGACGGTCAGATCCGTCTCATCCTCGAGCGTCGGCGCGATGGGTATCGGATTGATCAAGCCGCCGTCGAGGAAATACCTGCCTAGATAGCGGTGTGGGGTAAACACCGTGGGGATGGCGATCGACGCGCGAATGGCGTCGAACAAGGAACCGTGGTTGAACCAGACCTCCTTTTCCTCTTCGACGTCGGTGGCCACGGCGGTGAAGCGGATCGGCAGATCCTCGATATTGGCGTCACCGATCAAGGACCTCAGTACGGAAATGATGCGATCACCCTTGATCAACCCGCTGCGGGCAAAGGTGAGGTCCAGCAGGCGTATGACGTCGCGCCGTTCCAGGCCCGTCACCCAGCGCTTGTAGACATCCAGTTGCCCCATGGCGAAGATGCCGCCGATCAAGGCCCCCATGGAGCAGCCGGCGATAGCCTTTATTTCCAGACCGTTGCGCACCAGCTCGTCGATAATGCCGATGTGAACCAGCCCGCGTGCACCGCCGCTGCCCAGCACCAGGGAAACCGTTTTCTTATCTGACATACCGGTGACTATCCCGCCTTATGGAACGATAACGCACGGTGCCGACAATTTTGCGCCATTCCCGGCTGCCGAAACAAGGCAAAGCGCGCCGCCGTTTGACCGGGGATCATGGAGATAATCGATGTCCATCGTCGCGTCTTAAGCGGAACAGGCCGTTGACCCCGCTGTCGCTGGTAAAATACAGGGCGCCGTCCGGCCCGATGGCCACTCCCACCGGCCGCGCCCACCGCGTGCCGTCCGCCAATTGGAAACCGCTGATCAGATCGTCGACACGCTGCGCGCGATCACCCTCAAAGCGCACCGTGACGATCTTCGGCGGCCGCCGGCTCGCCCTGTTTCCGAAAAATCCGCCGCTGGGGCGGGTCGCCCAGGAACCGTGCAAGGCCACAATGGCATCCTGTTCCAGCGCCATGTCCAAGGCCCCCACCGGAACAAAGGTCACGCCCAAGGGCGCGTTGCGGGCGGGGAAGGTGGCCTCCGGCAACGTCACCTCCGCCGCAGGGCGGGGCGGCGCGCCCTTTATACAGCTATCCCGCCGGATGCGATGGCCGTCGTATTGAAACCACGGCATGCCGTGAAATGAGCCGGGGTCGATGCGGCTGAAATATTCGGGCGGCAGATCAAAGCCCCAATGATCCGGGCCGTTATTGCTGGCATAGAGGACGCCGGTCTTAGGCCGCCAGGCGAAACCCACGGGATTACGGAGCCCCGCCGCGTATGGCCGCCAGCGGGCCTTCCCGCCTTCTTCCTCCAGCACCAGGATCCCACCGCGGCGATCATCGAAGGGATAAGCGTCATCCAGATACTGGTCACTGCAGTTGTGGCTGATGCCCAGACTCAAGTACACGCGGCCATCCGGCCCGACCGCCACGGTGCGACTGCTGTGCCCGCCCCCGCCGGGCAGCGCGGCCACTATCGTCACCGCCTTGGGGTTAATCCGCTTCTGTCCGGGATGATAGGGGGCGCGATACAAGCCGTCGGTGCGCGCGATGAGTATCTCGTTTTTGCGAAACGCCACACTGTGAGGATAGTCGTCCAGTGTCACCAACACCTCCGGCGAGGTATAGGGCGGCGGCAGGCGATAGACCCGGCCCGACTTGGAACCTATGAACAGATCGCCGTTGGCGGAAAACGTCAACAAGCGCGGAGCATCCAGTGCCGCAGTCAACAACTCCAACTTGAATCCGTTCGGCACCTCCACACTACGGCGCTCACCGTCAAGATCCAGTTGCTGCTCATGATAGGCCAGCGGCACGGGAGAGGCCCGCGCCACCACGACCTGGCAGTTCATCGCAACCGCAAGAATCAGCCCCATCACGACAGTCATCGGTGATACTCGCATGTGCCTACCTCCATGTTTGAAGGAAACGCCTTCCTTGCCGGGGCCGGCCAATGCGACCTCTCCGGCATATACCCCGGTGGCGGCCGACTAGCCGGGGCGGCTATCCACGCGCGCATGGATCAGGATGGGCGTGAACACGAGCATGAACAACACGAATCCCGCGATCCATAAGGCGCCGGCGGCGCTGATCACCGCCTTAGTGTAATGCAGCGTCAACATCGGACCCACGACCCGCACCGCGGCGGCGAGGTTCACCAGGACAAAGGCCAAGGCCACCAGTGGCGGCGCTCGCAATGGCCGGCCGGTATGACCCAGGGCCACCCGCGCCATCATCCCCAAGGTCAATACCCCGATGCCTCCCGCCATGAGGGCATGAAACGCGAGCATGTTGGAAATCATCCCGCTGTAGGCAACGGCCAGCAAGGCAAAACCCGCCACCAGCCAGGCATAACCTACTAACAATACCCATAACAACGGTCGCGCCAAAACCGCCCACCTTAGCCAGGTACCCAAGCGCCAGGCATGCACCACCGCCGCCAACACCGCGCACACCACCACCACCTGGGCGAAAGGCGAAAACAAATCGGTCAAGCCCAGCAAGACGATCGATACGACGCTCATGGATTCAATTCGCGGTCGGGGCCTGATCTTCACCCCGGGAAGCGCATTTTCAATGAATGACGGAATCACCCGCCCGGCGATGACGGTGATCAGCAACACCAGGGTGTACACGGCTAGCACCACGCCGAGACGGGCACTGTCCATGGCATATCCCAACCACTCGCTGTGCACCAGGACGTTGGCCAGCATCAATACCAGCAACAGCGCCGGGATGAACAAATCCCCCCTTTGTCCCGCGTGTATCAGGGGAATCGCCACTACCGCGGCCAGCAGGGGTAAAAAGGCCAGATCAACCACGGCCACGATCCAGGGCGGGACGCCCGCAAACAACGGCAGGATCCGCCCCGCCAGCCACAACAGGGTCAATGCCGCCAAGGGAAGCCCGCGCGCGATATCCCTATTCGTCCAAGTGCGCACCGCCGTCAGCAAGAATCCGGCGACTACCGCTACCACGTAACCGAACAACATCTCATGCGCATGCCAACCGCTCGATCCGTAATAGGTCAACAGCGGGTCGCGCTTGGTATACCCCAACAACCAGATCGCCATGAGCACCACCGCGGCACCCCCGGCACACAGAAAGAAGGGCCGAAAACCCGCGGCCAACAAGGGGGGACCCCCGGGTCCCGGAGCATGCTGCTGGTCTAACGCTGTAGGCTTGATAGCCATCTCCTTTCTCAAGACGGATTCTATTAATCAGGATACGAGGTGCTTATAAGAAACCGTGACGAACAGGGTAATCAACAAGGTCCCGAACAGGTTCATCCGCCACCCGGCCCGCACCATCTGCGGGATCGTGACCTGGCGGCTGCCGAACACGATGGCATTGGGCGGCGTCGCCACCGGCAGCATGAATGCGAACGATGCCGCCAGGGCGGCCCCGGTCATGAGCGTCAAGGGCGGAATATCGGTCGCCAGGGCAAAGCCGCCCATGATGGGCAACATCAGTGAGGCCGTCGCGGTGTTAGACGTCACCTCGGTGAGAAAGGTCACCAGCAAGACCACGCACAGGGTCATGATCACCACGCCGGCACCGTGCAGAAACGACAGCTGACTGCCCACCCACCCGGTGAGACCACTGGCACCGAAGCCCCCGGCCAGGGCGAACCCGCCACCGAACAGAATGATGATATCCCAGGGAATCCGCACCGCGGTGTGCCAATCCAGCAGAAATTCGCCCTTGCGCCAATCCGCCGGGATCAAGAACAACAGCAAGGCGCCGGTGATGGCCACGCTGGAATCCGTGACCTCGGCCAGCGCCTGGATATGCAACAGCCCGCGAAACAGCCAAGCCGCCACTACCAGCGCGAACACCGCGAGGACCCGGCGCTCCGGCCGGCTCATGGGCCCCAGCGCCGCCAATTGTTCACTGACAAGCGCCTTGCCACCCGGCAGTTCGCGCAAGGTGCTGCGAAAGGCGACGTGGGTCAGAAAATACCAGGTAACCAGCAGCATCACCGCCGCCAGGGGCGCGGCGAACTCCATCCAACGGGCGAAGCCGATTACGATCCCGTAGTGCTTCTCGGCGATGCCGGCAAGAATGGCATTGGGCGGCGTCCCGATCAGCGTTGCCACCCCGCCGATGGAGGCCGCATAGGCGATGCCCAGCATCAGGGCGGTGGCGAAATTGGAACGGTCGTCCGGATCCGTCTCGGCCGCGGCGTCTTCAGCCTCGCTCAATTGATGCAACAAGGCGATGCCGATGGTGACCATCATCATCGCCGCCGCCGTATTGCTGATCCAAAACGACAAGAAGGCGGTTGCCAGCATGAAACCCAATACGATGCGCTTGGGCGAGACTCCCACCAGACTGACCGTGCGCAAGGCGATGCGTTTATGCAGCTGCCATTTCTCGATGGCCGCCGCGATCAGAAAGCCGCCCATGAACAGATAAATCAGGTGATTCGCATAAGGCTCGGTCACTTTGGCGGTGGGCATCACCCCCAGCAAGGGAAACAGGGCGATGGGCAGCAGGGCCGTGGCCGCCATGGGAATCGCCTCCATGATCCAAAATACCGCCATCAACACCGTCACCGCCGCCACCTTCATGCCCAAGGGCGGCATTGAGGCGGGGGCCGGGACGACCAGCACCAGGCAAAACAGCAGCGGCCCCAACAAAAGGCCCAGCCATTGCCGTCTGCTCATCCCCTTCCTTTGGTCCTCTACCATGCTGTATGGCTTCCCGAACCTTAGTCACGTCTCTTGTTTTTGCCAATACAGGATGCGGTTGTTGGCCGGCATGGCAAAATCCCCCCGCATCACCATCCCCGCCCGCTGCGCCAGACGGTCCACATCCTCGAAGTCGCGGATGCCGCTAAGGGGATCGCGCGCCTTCAACCAGCCGTCAAAACGCTCATTACTCTCACTGGTATAGGCCTGCCGGTAGTTGAACGGACCATAGAGCAGAAACATACCGCCTGCGGGCAACAAGCCACCCACCCCCGCGAACAGGGCCTCCACTTCAGGCCAATGCATGATATGGGCGGTATTGGCCGAAAATACCGCGTCCACCTTCACGGTCGGCCATGGAGTTTGCGTGACATCCAATGACAACGGCGCGGGCGTATTGGCAAGCCCCGCTTCGGCGCGCCATGCTTTGATTCCCGGGTGATGCTCTTCGCGGTCGCTGGCGTACCACAGCAGGTGCGGCAGGCGCGCGGCGAAGTATACCGCGTGCTGCCCGGTGCCGCTGCCGATCTCCAACACTCCGCAACGCCCGGCCAGCAAAGGCGCTATCACCTGCAAAATCGGCTCGCAGTTGCGTTCACAGGCTTCCGAATAGGGTTTTGCCAAACCGGATCCTTTGCATTTTTACGCCAATGAAATACACCGCCGGGCCGGCGACTGCGGGCGCGCCCATCCAAACAGTCAGGGATTCAAGGTCAGAATGAAATCCACCAATTCTTCGACATCTTCCTTGACGACGCGCCTGCGCAACGGCGGCATGCCCTCGTCCCCCCGCCAGCCAATCCACTTGCCTTTGCTGCCGTTCATGACACTGTCGATCAACAAGGCCCGGGTATCGGCGCGGGGCACCGCCTTATACCGCGCGGCGACGGCCATCCAGGACGGACCGATCGAAGCGGTCGTGACGGTGTGACATTCGATACAACCGTTCATTTGCGCCAGCTTGAAGAGCCGCGCGTCCTCGCTCGGGCTCAATGCCGCGGAGGTCGGCGTCTGCTTGCCGCACCCGGTCAGGAAAGCACAGCCGGCCGTGAACACTATGCCGATGATAACAATGGGCCTCATAGACCAATATTTTCCCCACCCACCGATATAAACCCGCGTGTCAGCCATTACGGCCATCGCCGTGCAATCGTTTCGGCGCGGAAAATATACCGGATAGATGCCGCTGCGGCGAGTGGTCCGCGCACTATGATAGTACAAACCTCCCGAGAAAACTGCATATTCAGTGCGCGATATTACCATGCCACCTCCGCCCTGAAACGATCTATGTAATTAAAGTTCATAATGTTTTTCATGCTTAACTCATGAAGTCAGCTCATGGCATCAGGCTTGCACACGATATCGCCGTCAGCGACATGCGGAGGACCTAGCCATGTATCAGCAGATCGTGATCGTAGATGACGCCAGTGAACGCACCACCCTCCTCGCCCAAGCATTGCGTGACAGCGGTTACGGTGTATTGACCCTGCACGTCGAGAATGAGGCGGAGCTGCACGAAGGCTTGAGCAGGATCAAGCCTGATTTCCTGGTGATCGGCGACGAAGTCGTCATAGACTTAAAAGCTGACGACGGCACGAACATGTTGCGGGAAATCAGCATAGCCTGCTGAGCGTATTTCGATCCTTGATCGCCCCGCGCAGGGCGCGGCTAATGTCCGACACAGCTCCGGGGAACGGTGTCCGCACGCGATGGCGGGCCCGGCAGGCACCACCACGCATCTGCAGGTTATCGCCAAGCCTTTAAAGCAACGCATCGGCATGGTGCAATCCATATATGCCGGGAAAGGTCCTGCACCAACACGGCGCAACTGCCAGCAAGGCCCGTTGTGCGCCCCTGGTATAAGCGCCTAGTCACGTGCTCGGCCTGCTTAGACATCAAAGGGATCTTCCAAACAGCCAACCACATGGTTAAGCTTTGGCACGGAGGCTGCTTCCATAGCGGGAGACAATGCAGCGCCGAGCGATGAACCCATGACCAAAGAATGGACCGATTACCACGCCAGCGGTTTTTATGACGAGATGATCGATGCGCCGGGGCGGCCGCGCGCTCTGGCGCAGGGCATGGTCAAGCACCTGCAGGAACTCAGCGGCGACGAGATCCGCGCCCGCCAGCAGGCGGCCGAAGCCGCCATTCTCAAAATGGGCATCAGCTTCACCGTCTACAGCGAAGGTGGCAACATCGACCGCGCCTGGCCCTTCGACATCATCCCGCGCATCATCTCCGCCAGAGAGTGGGCGCGTACCGAGGCGGGGCTGCGCCAGCGCCTGCATGCCCTCAATCTATTCATCAGTGACCTCTACGGCGAGCAACGCATTGTCCGCGACCGCTTGTTTCCGGCAGAGCTGTTGGCCAATTCGAAAAACTTTCGTCCCGAGTGCATGGGGATACGACCGCGTCACGGGGTATGGGCCCATATCTGCGGCAGCGACTTGATACGCGACAACCATGGCGACTTTTATGTGCTCGAAGACAATCTGCGCGTCCCCTCGGGTGTCTCCTATATGCTGGAAAACCGGGTTCTCACCAAGCAGGTTTTTGGCGAGCTGTTCACGGACTACAGTATTCAACCGCTGGCGGATTACCCCAATCACCTGTTCGACATGCTGGCATCGGTAGCGCCGAGTCTCGACATGTTTCCCGAAGTCGTGGTAATGACGCCGGGCATCTACAACTCCGCCTATTTCGAGCATTCCTTCCTGGCACAGCAGATGGGCGTGGAACTGGTGGAGGGCTCGGATCTGGTGGTGGGCGACGACGACCGTGTATATATGAGCACCATCGACGGCCTGCAGCGGGTTGATGTCATCTACCGCCGCATCGATGATCTGTTTCTCGACCCCGAGGTCTTCAATAAGGACTCGGCCCTGGGGGTGCCGGGCCTGATGCGCGCCTGGCGCAAGGGCAACGTCGGCCTGGTGAACGCCCCCGGCGCGGGGGTGGCGGACGACAAGGTCGTCTACGCCTTCGTCCCCAAGATCATCAAGTATTATCTGGACGAAGAACCGATCCTCCCCAACGTGCCCACCTATATGTGTCTCGACGACGGAGAACGCGACTACGTACTCAACAACCTCCACAAACTGGTGGTCAAACCCGCCAACGAATCCGGCGGCTACGGTATGCTCATCGGCCCCACCGCCGGCAAGCGCGAACTTGAAGAATTCGCACGGCGCATCAAAGCCGACCCGCGCAATTATATCGCACAACCCCTGCTCAAACTCTCCACCGTGCCGACCATGTGCGGTGACCGTATCGAACCGCGCCACGTCGATCTGCGTCCCTTCATACTCCAGGGAGAAAAGATGTACGTGACTCCGGGCGGTCTCACCCGCGTGGCCTTGCGCAAGGGCTCGACGGTAGTGAACTCCTCGCAGGGCGGCGGCAGCAAGGATACCTGGATCGTCAACACCGAGGCGGCATAAATGCTTTCAAGAGTCGCGGAACGCATTTACTGGATCGCACGTTACATCGAACGCACCGAGAACACGGCGCGCCTCGTCAACGCCTATACCCATCAGATGCTGGATCTTCCCAAGGGTGTGGAGCCGGGCTGGCGACAATTGATCGAGATCATCGGCGGCGCGCCGAGCTTCGAAGAACACTATCACAGCTATGACGAGCGCAACACAGTCGGCTTCCTGGTAGCGGACGACTTCAGCCCCGGCTCCATCCTCAACTCGGTATCCATGGCCCGGGAAAACATGCGCACCACCCGTGAATTATTGCCCACCGAGGCCTGGCAGCACTGCAACGAACTCTATTTGCAGGTCCGGCACCACGCCCATGAGGGCATTGCCCGCCGCGGCCGCCATGCCTTTCTCAAGGACATCATCTTTCGCTGCCAACAGTTGACCGGTCTGCTGGCCGGCACCATGAGCCACGACACCGCCTACGACCTGGTGCGGCTCGGTCGCAATCTCGAACGCGCCGACATGACCACGCGCATTGTCGACAGCGCGATCTTTATCCTCATGCCGCGTCGCAGCGACCCGGGCCAATACGACAACCTGCTGTGGATCAACGTGCTCAAATCCTCCAGCGGCGACCAGATGTATCGCCAGCATGTGCGTAGCCGTGTCGAGGGCGCAGCGGTGGTCAAGTTCCTGTTGCAGGACCGCTATTTCCCCCGCTCGGTAGCCCGTGCGGTGGCGGAAGCGGAATTCAGCCTCCACCACCTGCCGCGCAACGAGGCGCCGCTGTTACGAATCCTGGAGTTACGCGAACGCGTGCTGTTTGCGAGCATCGACGAGATGAGCCTGGAACATATGCACAGCCACATCGACAAGCTACAACTGGCGCTCAATCTCGTGCACAATGAGATCTTTCGCACCTGGTTTCAGGTGCAACACCCTGCGCTGCGCAACGAGGCAACGGCGACCGCACATGCGTAAACGGACCGCTTAGCACAAGGATAACGGGAATGGCAATCAGGGTCGCACTCAACCACGTCACCTCCTACCGCTATGACCGAATGGTGAAACTGTCCCCGCACGTCATCCGCCTGCGTCCCGCCGTCCACACCCGCACTCCCATCGAGGCCTATTCGCTGCGCATCCGTCCGGAAAAACACTTCATTAATTGGCAGCAGGATCCCTTCGGCAATTACCTGGCGCGAGTGGTGTTCCCCGAACCCGGCGATGAGTTGTACGTGGAAGTAGACATGGTGGCCAATATGACGGTCATCAATCCCTTCGATTTCTTCATTGAAGAGTACGCGGAACACTATCCCTTTGAATACACGCCGCAGCTGCGCAAGGAACTGGGCCCTTATTTCGAGATCGTCGACGACGGTCCGCGGCTGCGTGCCTGGCTGGCGGACGTCAGCCGATCGCGGCGGCGGACCATCGACTTTCTTGTGGACTTAAACCAGGTACTGCAACGGCATGTCGCTTACAACATCCGCCTCGAGGCCGGCGTCCAAACCTGCGAGCAGACCCTGGAGCGGGCCCTCGGCTCCTGCCGCGACAGCGCCTGGCTACTGGTGCAGATCCTGCGCCACCTCGGCCTGGCGGCGCGTTTCGTGTCCGGTTATCTGGTGCAGCTCACCGCGGACGTCAAGAGCCTGGACGGCCCGTCGGGACCGGAGGCGGACTTCACCGACCTGCACGCCTGGGCCGAGGTCTATGTGCCCGGCGCGGGCTGGATCGCTCTCGATCCCACCTCGGGGTTGTTCGCCGGCGAGGGCCACATCCCCCTGGCCTGCACCCCCGACCCAGTGAGCGCCGCACCCTTGACCGGGGAAACCGACGAGTGCCAGGTGGAATTCCATCACCGCAACACCGTACAGCGCATCCACGAAGACCCACGCGTCACCAAGCCCTATAGCGACGAGCAATGGGAAGCCATCCTCGCCCTGGGCCGCAAGGTCGACGAAGACCTGCACATGGGCGATGTACGTCTCACCATGGGCGGCGAACCGACCTTCGTTTCCATTGATGATATGGAGGCACCGGAATGGAATACCGCCGCCCTCGGCCCCCACAAACGCCGCCTCGCGGGCGAACTTTCGCAGCGCCTCGCCCGACGTTTCGCCCCCGGCGCCGCGCTGCATTGCGGCCAAGGCAAATGGTATCCGGGTGAACCGCTGCCGCGTTGGGCCCTGGGTTGCTTCTGGCGCAAGGATGGCGTGCCGGTGTGGCGCAATCCGGAGCTGCTATCCGTAAAAGACGAAAATAATCAGCACAGCGTCGAGGATGCCCACCGCTTCGCCATGCAACTCAGCCGCCGCCTCGCAACTAAGCCCCAACATATCCTCCCCGCCTACGAAGATACGTTGTATCAGCTGTGGCGGGAAAGCAGCGTGCCCATCAATCTCGATCCGCTCAAGGCCGATTTGCGCGATCCCATGGAACGCCGCTCCCTGGCGGCGGCCCTGTCCCGCGGCCTGCACGTCCCGGTGGGCTACGCCATGCCGCTGCGCTGGGACGACCGGACCGAGAGCTGGCAGAGCACGCCGTGGACCTTCCGCCGCGAACACCTGTTTCTGCTCCCCGGCGATTCGCCTATGGGCCTGCGCCTGCCGCTGGATTCCCTGCAGTGGGTGGCGGAAGAACAGCGCGATATCACACAGCAGCGCAGCCTGTTCGAACCACTGCCACTCCTGGGGGATTACTACGGCGAAGTGGCGCGGCGCTACAGCGAGTTGCAGCCCGAGATCAATCGGCACGATGAGATTCATCCCCAGGACCAGGCGGACAAGGACGACAAGGCCGCGGCGAAGCTGGCGCGCACCGCCCTGTGTATCGAAGCACGCGACGGCGCCGTCCACGTGTTTCTGCCGCCCCTGGAGCATCTGGAACATTATCTCGACCTGGTGGCCAGCATCGAGGCGACGGCGCAGGCGCTGGACATCCCGGTGGTATTGGAGGGTTATGACCCACCCCGTGACTGGCGCCTGCAACGCCTGCTGGTGACGCCCGATCCCGGCGTGATTGAGGTGAACATCCACCCGGCCCATTCCTGGGAAGAACTGGTCACCAGTACCACCGCGTTGTATGAAGAGGCCCATCTCACCCGTCTCGGCACTGAGAAGTTCATGCTCGACGGGCGCCACAGCGGCACCGGCGGCGGCAATCACGTCACCATCGGCGCCGCCAAACCCGTGGACAGCCCGGTGTTGCGACGGCCCGATCTGCTGCGCAGTCTGGTGACCTACTGGCAACATCATCCCGGCCTGTCCTATCTGTTCTCCGGCATGTTCATCGGCCCCACCAGCCAGGCGCCGCGCGTGGACGAGGCGCGCGACGAACTCCTCTATGAGCTGGAGATCGCCTTCCAGCAAATGCCCCAGGGCGAAGTGCCGCAACCCTGGCTGGTGGATCGTCTCTTGCGCCATCTGCTGGTGGACATGACCGGCAATACCCATCGTGCCGAATTCTGCATCGACAAGCTGTACTCGCCAGACACTGCCCAGGGCCGTTTGGGTCTGGTGGAGTTTCGCGCCTTCGAGATGCCTCCCCACAGCCGCATGAGTCTCGTCCAGATGTTGTTGCTGCGTACCCTGATCGCGCGCTTCTGGCATACCCCTTATACCAAACGCCTGGTGCGCTGGGGCACGGAACTGCACGACCGTTTCATGCTCCCCCATTACGTCTGGGCCGACCTGCGCGAGGTGGTACAGGAACTCAACGAGTTCGGTTACCCCTTTCAGCTTGATTGGTTCGCACCCTTTCTGGAATTCCGTTTCCCGCACTACGGCACGGTGACCGTCCAGGATATCCAGCTGGACCTGAACATGGCGCTGGAACCCTGGCACGTACTGGGCGAGGAAGTCAGCAATGTGGGCACGGCACGCTTCGTCGACTCTTCGGTGGAACGCGTGCAGGTCAAGCTGCGCGGACTCACCCCCGGCCGCTATATCCTGGCCTGCAACGGCCGCCGCGTGCCTCTGCACCCCACTGGAACCCACGGTGAGTACGTGGCCGGCGTACGCTATCGGGCCTGGCAGCCGCCTTCCGCGCTGCACCCCAACATCGGCGTGCATTCGCCGCTGGTGTTCGACATCATCGACGGCTGGAACGGCCGCGCCATTGGCGGCTGTACCTACCATGTCGGCCACCCCGGAGGACGGCACTATGAGGTCTTCCCGGTCAACGCCTACGAGGCCGAGTCGCGACGCATCAGCCGTTTCTGGGGCTACGGTCATACCCCCGAGGTGCTGCAGCCGCCGCCCGACTTCACCTCCCTGGGGCGGTTCTTCCCCGAAGGCCATGCGCCGGGGGCCATGGCCCCGCCGCAGGAGGAACCCAATCCCGAGTATCCCTACACCCTCGATCTGCGACACAAGCCCCGCCGGGGGTCGCCCGCGCCCCCCTAGACGCGTTATCCTGATTAATTCGCCGCTGACGTTAATAAGGTCATGGTAACGCCACTAAAAGAAGCGATGATCGCCCAATATCTGCCGCACACCGCGGGCTATGACGAGATGTGCACCGCGGACGGCGAGCTACGCCCCCACTGGCAATACCTGACGCGCGCGCTCACCGCCCTGGGACCGGGGGCCTTGGAACAGCGCCGCGGCGAGGCCAAGCGGCTGCTGCGCGAAAACGGCGTCACCTACAACGTCTACAACGATCCTGAGGGCGGCCAGCGTCCCTGGGTCCTGGATCCCATCCCGCTGCTGATCTCCAGCGAGGAGTGGCGACGTATCGAATCGGGGCTGACCCAGCGCGCCGAGGTCCTCAATTTGTTGCTGCGCGATATCTACGGCCCCGGCGAACTACTGCGCCGCGGCCTGCTGCCGCCGGAACTGCTCTACGCCCATCCCGGCTTCCTGCGCCCCTGTCACCCCATGCGGACGCCCAAGCCCCACGAACTGATCCTCTATGCCGCCGACCTGGCACGCGGCCCCGACGGCCAGATGTGGGTACTCAGCGACCGCAGCCAGGCCCCCTCCGGGGCAGGCTATGCCCTGGAAAACCGCACGGTGATGTCGCGCATCCTGCCCAGCCTCTACCGCGACGCCCATGTCCACCGCCTCGCCTTGTTCTTTCAGAACCTGCGCGCCAGCCTCGCGACCTATGCCCCCCGCGGCAACGACGAACCTCGGGTGGTAATCCTGACCCCCGGACCGCTCAACGAGACCTATTTTGAACACGCCTATCTCGCCAATTATCTTGGCTACAGCCTGGTGCGCGGCGACGATCTCATGGTCCACGACGGGCGGGTATGGCTGCGCTCGCTGAAGCGCCTGGAACCGGTGGACGTCGTCCTGCGCCGTGTCGACGACCACTACTGCGACCCGTTGGAACTGTTTCCCGATTCGCGCCTGGGCATCCCGGGACTAGTGGAGGCGGCGCGGCGCGGCGCCATCACCATCGCCAATCCCCTGGGCGCCAGCGTGCTGGAAAACCCGGCGCTGCACGCCTTTCTGCCGGGCATCGCCCAGCATTTTCTCGGCCGGGACCTGGAGTTGCCGTCGGTGGCGACCTGGTGGTGCGGCCAAAAGCTGGAGCGCCGCCACGTCATCGCCAACATCGACCGCATGGTCATCCGCATGACCCATCGTCGCACGGGCGCACGGCCCATCTACGGTTCCCTGCTCAGCCGCGAGGAGCGGCGTGACTTGACCCGCCGCATCCGCGCCGAACCCCACCTGTACGTGGGCCAGGAACAGGTGAGCTTTTCCTGCGCGCCGACCCTGGTGGACAACCAGGTGGCGGCACGCCATGCCGTGCTGCGTTCCTTTCTGGTGGCACGGGACGACGGCTATGTGGTGATGCCCGGCGGCCTGACCCGGGTCGCCCCTTCGGGGGACAGTTTCATCGTCTCCAACCAGGCCGGCGGCATCGCCAAAGATACCTGGGTGATCGCCTCGGAACCGGAGAAACAGGCAAGTCTGCTGCACGCTGCCACCGCCGAAACCGCTCCGCCCGCACTGCACCTCTCTCTGCCGCCGGCCACGGCGGACAATCTGTTCTGGTTTGCGCGCTATGCCGAGCGTTCCGAGCACGGCATCCGCCTCATGCGCACCGTGCTTGCCTCTTATTACAGCACGGCGGAATATGAAGAGCCCTATAATCAGGAAGTGCTGGCGGCGCTGCTGCAGGGCCTTACCCATGCCACCTCCACCTATCCGGGCTTCGTCGGCCCGCAGCCGAGCGTGACACCCGACGACCCGGTAGCCGAACTCGTTTCGCTGATCGCCGCGCCGCAGCGCCAGGGCAGTATCGTCTTTAACCTTCGCGCCATGCTGCAAGCCGCAGACGGAATGCGCAACCTGCTCTCCGGTGACACCCTGCGTCTGATTAACGTCGTCCAGGAACAGCTGGCCGCTCTGGAAAATATCGCCCCCCAGCATCTCGGCGAGATTCAAAAACCCCTCAACCGCTTGGTCACGGCGCTGGCGGCCTTGTCGGGCATGATCATGGAAAGCATGTTGCGCGGTGAACCGTGGTTGTTCCTCGATATCGGCAGACGCCTCGAACGCGGTCTGTTATTGGTGGCCTTGGTGCGCGGCACCCTGACCACCGCGCGGCCGGCACCGGTGGAAACCGCGCTACTGGCGGCGGTGTTGCGCAGCTGCGAAAGCCTCATGGCCTACCGCCGCGGCTACAGCTCTCCGCCGGAAATCGTGCCCACTCTGGCGTTGCTGTTGTTGAACGAGACCAATCCACGCGCCCTGGTATTCCAGCTCGCCAGCCTGGAAAGGCACCTGGCGGCGCTGCCGCGCGACGACGCCGGCCTGCAATTGAGTGAGGAGGCGCGCAGCGTGTTGGAGGCCGCCACCACGGTGCGCCTCAGCGATCTCGCCACCTTGGCGAGCGTCGAGCCCGATGGCAAGCTCCGCGGCGCCCTGGACCAACTCCTGGTGCGCGTCGAATATCTGCTGCGCAATACCTCGGAGGCCTTGGGCCGCGACTATTTCGTCGACGCGCGCGGGCCACAGCAACTGATAGGAACGGAACCGACGCCGTGAAATACCGTATCACCCATCAGACCACCTATAGCTACGAACAGGCCGTGACCGCCTGCCACAACGAGGCCCACCTAATACCCCGCAACTGTGCCTACCAGAGTTGCCTCAGTCATCGCCTAGACATCGATCCTCCGCCCGACACCTGGAGTGAACGCGAAGATTTTTTCGGCAACCGCGTCGCCTATTTCGCCATCGACCTTCCCCATGACCGTCTGGCGGTCACCGCCACCAGCGAGGTCGCGTTGGAAACCACGGACGCGCAACTGCCTCTGGGCTCCGGCGCCCCGTGGCAGGAATCGATACGGCGTCTGCATCAAGAACTTACCCCGCAAAATCTGGACGCACGCCAGTACCTGCTGGATTCGCCGCTGGCGGCCGCGACACCCGAAATCAAACGCTACGCCGCCCCGGCATTCCGCGAACAACGGCCGATAGCGGATGTGGTGCTTGACCTCATGTCGCACATACACCGCGACTTCGCCTACGATCCGGGCTTTACCACCGTTGCCACGCCGCTCACCGAGGTCTTAAAACATCGCCGCGGCGTATGCCAGGACTTCGCTCATCTCGCCATCGCCTGCCTGCGCAGCTACGGACTGCCGGCGCGCTATGTTTCGGGCTACCTCGAGACTCAGGCACCCCTGGGGCAGGACAAGCTGCAGGGTGCCGACGCTTCTCATGCCTGGTTCGCGGTTTACGATCCCAACGTGGGCTGGTTGGGCTACGATCCCACCAACAATCAGGTTCCCATCGACCGCCATATCACCACCGCCTGGGGCCGCGACTATTCCGACGTTACGCCGCTCAAGGGGGTGATCTACGGCGGCGGCAGCGATCATCACGCCGAGGTCGCCGTGGATGTGGTAGCCCTGACCGAGACCGGCCGCTGAACAAAAGGGGGCAGGTAGACACGCCCCGACTCCGGCGGCCCC
This sequence comes from Gammaproteobacteria bacterium, assembly GCA_037381915.1. Lineage (GTDB taxonomy): Bacteria > Pseudomonadota > Gammaproteobacteria > DRLM01 > DRLM01 > JARRQJ01. The sequence continues at coordinate 31,267 of JARRQJ010000014.1, forward strand.
GGGCGAAAAGACCCGGTGAGGATTGTATAGTCGGACAATCCGCGTTCTCCGGAATTTTGAATGTCTTTTCAATTCGGTTAGACTAGGTAGCCCGCCTTGGGGGGAGAAGACTTGTTTATTTATCAGCTATCCGGCGCCCGCTGCCTATGTCACAGAAACATCCCATCATCGCCGTGACCGGCTCCGCCGGCGCCGGGACCACTTTGGTGCAGCACTCTTTTGCGGAGATCTTCCGCCGCCTCGGCATCACGGCAGCCAATGTACACGGCGATGCATTTTTCCGTTACAACCGGGACGTGATGGGCAAGACTATCGACGCCTCCATCGCCGCAGGCAAGCCCATCAGCCATTTCGGGCCGGAAGCCAACCTGTTCACGGAACTCGAGACCCTGTTTCGCGAATATTCCGCAACGGGCACGGGTACCATCCGACATTACGCGGCGGATGAGACGGAGGCGGCGCTGCATAACATCCCCGTGGGTGAGTTCAGCGCCTGGATGCCGCTCCCCGGCGACACCGATCTACTCTTCTATGAGGGACTGCATGGCGGGGTCGCCGCCTCCACCTGGACACGCCGCCGCACCAGTCCCGCGCACCGTCCACTGCAGTTGCCGGACCGCCGCAAAGGCGACAGCGGCGTGGACGTCTCCCAATACGTCGATCTGCTCATCGGGGTGGTGCCTGCAATCAACCTGGAATGGATACAGAAAATCCATCGCGATTGCGTCACCGGTGGATCGGCGCGGGAAGAAGCAGCATCCGCCATATTACGTCGCATGAACGATTATATTCATTTCATCGTGCCGCAATTCTCCATCACGGACATCAATTTTCAACGCGTACCCATGGTGGACACTTCAAATCCGTTCGCGACCGACGATATCCCGACGGCCGACGAAAGTCAGGTGGTCGTCCACTTTCGCGATCCCAAGCGCCACGACTTTCCCATGCTCATGGAAAAGATACCGGGCGCGTTCATGTCGCGTCCGAACACCATGGTGGTCCCTGGCGGCACTATGGTCAACACGCTGGAAATCGTCTGTACGCCGATCATCAGGTCCCTGGTCCGCACGGATTGACCCTGTTCTCCCGGCTGGGCCGCGGCAGAGTCTTCCCGTAGCGGACGGGATAAATCGCGGGTACCAAGCCGACCCGGCGGGAACATGATCGACCCCAAACCAGGGCCGACCGAGCGGCGGCCGTCCTTATTCATTCTGCAGGACGAAAGCCTTTTCGACGGTGAAGTTTCCCACGCCGCGGTAAGTGGTCATGGTCCATTGCCGTTCCTGCAGAAACTCGGTCATTTCCTGATTCATATGCGGATTGCCGCACAGCATGACCCGATCGTGTTCTGGTTCGGCGACGGGCAGGCCGAGCTTGGCGAAGAGTACGCCGGAGCGGAACAGCACCGCGCCGCGCTGCGGGGTCGGAAACGGTTCGCGGGTCACCGTGGGCAGATAGTAGAGATGGTCGTTCATGAGGGACTCGAGCTCTTGCCGGTAGGCAAGTTCGGGAGCCGTGCGCACGGTATGGACCAGAATCACCCGTTGATAAGCCTGGTATACCTGGGGATCGCGAATCAAGCTCATGAACGGCGCCAAACCGGTGCCGGTGGCCAGCAGATAGAGATTGCGGCCCGGCTGCAGATAGCGCAACGTCAACGAACCGGTCGCCTTGCTGTTGATCCATACTCCGTCGCCCTCGCGAATATGCGCCAGGCGGCTGGTCAGCGGACCGTCCGGAACGTGGATGCTGAGAAACTCGAGATGATCGGCGTCATTGGTCGATACGATGGAATAGGCGCGTGCAATCAGTTTGCCCTCCGGGCGCAAGCCCAGGGTAACGAATTCCCCGTTCTCGAATTGAAAATCCTCGGCGCGGGTGGTGGTAAAGCTGAAGGTCTTATCCGACCATTGGCGAACTGAGGTCACGCGTTGTTGAGTGTAGGGCACAGTAATCTTCCTTCCGCCTGTAAATGCATAACACAATTATGACTGACCCGCCCGCCAAGAGTTCGCAGACGCCCTTCCCAACGATACCGCTGTCATACCTATCATCCGGAATTGCCAAGATAATCGCGTTTGCCGAGCTCGACGCCATTGTGCCGCAATATGCCGTAGGCGGTGGTGATATGGAAATAGATCGTGGGCAACACGTAATTGAGCAGATACGGCAAGCCTGCGAAACTGCGGCTGGAATGGTGAAACTTCAGCACGACTGTCTTCTCCTCCGAACCGTCGATCTGTTCCCGTTTGAACCCGGCGAGATAGTCCACGGTCTTGCGAATGCGGGCAATCAACTCGGCGAAGCTCGTTTCGTTGTCCTCGTACTTGGGCGGCTCCTCGCCCGCCAGTCGTGCTACGCTGCCTTTGGCGTTATCGGTCGCGATCTGCACCTGCCGCACCAGCGGATACATGTCCGGATAGAGACGGGCATTGATCAGGACCGTGGGATCGATCTTCTTCGCCTCACCATAGGCCGCCGCCTTTTCCAGAATGTCGGACAAATTATTCAGCATCAGGATAAACGTCGGCACCGAGGCCTGGTACATGGAAATCTTCATGGGCTGTGCTCCTAACGAGGCCTGGCAAGCGCCCACTTAAAGGCGGGGCGCCATGACCGGCTCGACTGCCTGGCCGGGGCATGGACCTTTAACCGGCATTGAGCATAACACGGACTTAATCTGGAAGCATGCTGAACACTATTATTATTAATAGTTATATGTATAAAAGTGTTCCCGGGCACCGGAGTGCAGAGCGCGCCACCAACGCCGTTCAATGATGATGGCCACCCTCTCCATGGACATGACCGTGGGCGATCTCTTCGTCGGTGGCGTCGCGCACATCCACCACCTCGATCTCGAAGTTCAATGTCTTGCCCGCCATCGGGTGATTGGTGTCCACGTCCAGGGACTTCAAGCCGACTTTGACCACCGTCATCTCCCGCGGACCATGAGCGGTATTCACCTGTACCACCATACCGGGCTTGTACGCGGGCTTCTTCGCTCCGGGAGTCATCACGTGCTTGATCGATATGCGTTGTACGGCGTCGTCGCGGCGCGGCCCATAGGCCTTTTCCGGCGGCAAGGTAACGCTAATCTTATCCCCGACTTGTTTCCCGACCAAGACCTCTTCCAATCCCGCCAGCAGGCCATCATGGCCATGCAAATACACCACCGGACGGTCGTCACGGGAGTCTTCGGCTACCTCCCCGCCCGGCTCGCTTAACTGATAATGAAACGATACGACCTTATCCGCCGCTACCCGCATGCCGCCTCCCTAAACCTGTTGCCCCGCATCTGAATATCCCATTGATATTTAATCCGCGCCCCCAATCAGCGCATGGACATTACCCTATACATCGCCGCTGCGACGCCGCCGAATACTACGTGGGCGACCAACGTAGTCCAGTCACGGGCTTCTGCAAACCAGGGGAAAATCAGGGTGAAGCCGTACATATTCACGCCGAACAAAATGAAACCGAATTCGATCCCCACGAATATCGACACGAGAAAACTGCGGCGCACGATGAAGGCCGCCAGAATGATGCTGTAGACGATGGAAAGGGAGAAGTGAATCATCGTCGCCACGAACATCGCCGGCCAATCGAAGGCAACCTGCATGGGCAGGATTTCCTGCCCCAGCACAATGGCCGCGGCCAGGCGCGCATCCCTGAACATGATTCCCGGGAGGGAATCCGAGAAGGCCCACCAGAGGATAATCTGCGTCATGGTCGCGATAATGCCCGCAGCGATACCCGCATAAACCGCCGCGGTCCAATTAATCAGTATTCGTCTAAACAAATGCGTTAATCTCTTTTATGCAGACGCCCGACTTGCCGTCGGACTTTCAATATATCTGCCATCCCATATGCGGCTTCGCGCATCACCTGATTATGGCCCCGTTTGAACAAGGGGCGCGCCAGCGGCGCCAAGATGCTCTTCCACAGTCGATGCGCACCAACCCGCCGATCATATCTTATCTCGGCAGCATCTCCGTCATTGATGAAGCACCGGCGACCACTAGCTTCACCCTAGCCGCTGGCGCGCCCTTACAGCACTGCGGTCACTGCCGGCAGCAGGAATTGCATCACATGTCCGGGGAAGATGAACCTGCATACGCCACACGGTTACAAAGTTGAATTTTGCCATACCACAATCGTTGTTGCCTGAAAAAACCGTCAGGAAACCGGGGATCCAGTCTCAAATCCTTATTTCCACCCTCCTGCGCCATCGACCGTCCGGCCTTGAACAAGAATTTACCGGTACCCCGGTTCTGCGACTGCACCGTACCCGCCCAGGCTGCGATGCCGCGCCAGAGATCGAACATAGCTTGAGGGGAGCCGTGGTATGGACTACGCGACAACGGGGGAATCCGCACCTGAGCCTCATGGGCTCCATGCGCGCGGCTTCGGACACGATAACCAGGCAAGGCAGCGGTGAGGCACTATATCGCTGGCGAAAAGATCTATCGGAACCACCGTACGAAACCGACGCCGCCCGTGCCGCCGGCGGCAACGCCGGCTCGGCCGTGATCACGAGCAAACACGCAACCATGGTCGAGGCGGCGCGCTGCCCTTGCCTTCCGCGACGTATGATGGATGACATGTTTAACGCCGACCGTTACTTATCGGCGTGCTGCATATCTCTGATCATATCGCGAATGCGGTCCAGATCCTTGTCCATGTCGCGGGTGCGATCACGATCCATATCGCCACTCGCCACATCCTGCGACAAAGTCCGCAAATGGTCCGACAGCCGCAGCATGATCTGCGACATTTCTCGCTGCCTGTCCCGGTCCATGGTTCGCCGCTGTTCCATGACCCGGGTGGCATCACGCAACATCTCCTGCATGCGCGTCATCATCTGCGTCGTTTCCCGCATCATCTCCTGGCTCATGGTTTGCTGACGCAGCATTTCACCGCCCTGCATCATGCCACCCATGCCCTTGCCGTCTCCCATCCCCTTTGGAGAATCGGCGAAGGCCGCCGGATGAAAGGACAACATCGTTACCGCAATAGCAGCCATCAAGCTTTTCATTTCAGACCTCCTGTCGGACTAAAGTCATGTATGTGCGAACAACACAATACCAGTTAGACCTACTGTTGCTCTGACATCAAGACTTCACACGATCCAGATGAAAACAGACTTAATACTGCAACAAATGCAGTCGATTCTTCGTTTTGGGAAAGAACGCGGCATTGCGGACAAGGCCGGGCAATCAACACCCCCGGTGCCACAGACCCAATTGTGTATTCAAGTGCGATCTGTATAACCGCACACGGTCTTCACGGCGCTGACGGGAAATCGACACTCTTTTGATCGCGGCCCTCCCCCAGGAAGGGGAGGGCCGTACGTATTACTACGTATCAGTGCGTATAAAACGGCTTCAACGTACCGCCATACCTTGGGCGAACGAGGCCAATCCACCGTTCACATTCCCCATACCGGTCAAGCTGCCGTCCGGCTCTATCTTGAACATATCCACGCCGCCGTTGGCCGGGTCGACCGCGTAGGCGAAACGGCCGCCCTTACTGAGATCGATATCCAGCGGGGCGTCGCCGGCGCCGGCGGTACCGTTCAAAAGGGTGACCTCTCCCGTCCCGGCATCGACGCGGAACGTCGACAGGGAATGGGTGCCGGGATTGGTGGTGACGATGTCGCCGCGCCGGTTCACCACGATCCAGCAGGTGGCGATCTGGCCGTTGGGCACGGAGGCACTGATGGCATGCAGCCTGCCGTCAGGGCCGACGTCATAGGACGACACGGCGTTGGCACCCGCCTCTACCACCAATAAGCGGCCTTTCCGGTCAAAGTCGACGCCGAACGGAACGGCGCCCGCCGACGGCGTGACTACCGGCATGGAGGACGGCATGCCATGATGGGCGACGCGATACACCAGCAGCCTGTTGTTGGCCTTGTCCGTGACAATCAGAAGCTTGCCTCGCGGACCGAAGGCCACCTGACCGTAGGCGCCGTCGCCCAACAGACGCGTGGAGTTGGGCAGGGAATGCAGATGGCCATGTCCATCCAGCCTGAAGCCGGCGATGTTGGCCGGCGTCCCGTTATTCAATACGTACACCGTGTCGCCGGAAACCGTCAGACTCACCGGGAAGGTTCCGCCCGAGCCCACCCGGTCCCGTAGCTTGATGGCGGATCCGTCCGCGTGCAACACGGAAACGTCGTTGCTGCCGGCATTGACCGCCAACAGCAGCCCGTCGTCATGACGCCCCCTGCCATGACGTCTCCACCCGTGATGTTCGCTGTCACGATCGACGAGCACCAGCGAACCCTGTGAACCCAAGGGATCCACGCCGCCGCCGGAACCCTTGCCTCCGGTGGAAATCGTATCGACCTTGGTAAGCAAGCCGCCGTCGTCCCGATCGAACACCACGATCTGATTATCGTCGGGGGCGTTGGTCATGGTATAGGCGGCACCTCCCGCATAAGCCTGCGTTCCCATGGCGCCGAACAGCAACAAAGTCATGGCCATACCCCGCAACAAATATCCTTTGCTTTTCATATCCGCATCTCCTCTTCAGTTGTCGAAAGCCGATTTTTTCCCGTACACCGCTGACGATCGCGTTCGTCCCGCTATCCTTGCCGCTCCATCCATTGCATGACCCGAGGCTTAGCGTCAGGCGTCACGGGCCGCTTAGCGCAACGCGGTCGCCACCGCGCCGGGCGGAATTTGTGACGGCAATAGGATCACACGCAGGGGTAAACGTGGTTATCACGAAATAATCACGTTTCTATAACAGATGACGGGACCGGCCGTCCCGTCCGCAGCGAGCGGGTTGGCGACGCGTGACATGATGTCCGATTCACGCGCGCTACGGGGGGTTCGCATGATAGGCTTCCGTCCATGAGCGGGACTACCACCCATGTCATCGGTTTCGACGATTCGCCCTTTCCGCGCGACCATCGCGGTGACGTGGTGGTGGTGGGTGCGGCCTTCGCCGCCTTACGTCTCGAGGGCGTCTTGACCGGCAAGGTGCGGAGAGACGGCGCCAATGCGACCCGAACTCTGATCCGGCTCTTTTCCCAATCGCGATTCGCCGCGCACGGCCAATTGATCATGTTGCAGGGAATCGCGTTCGCCGGCTTCAACGTGATCGACATTCACGCTTTGAACGAAGCCCTGGCGATACCGGTATTGGTGGTGGCGCGCAGACAGCCCGATCTGGCCGCCATCAAACAGGCCTTGCTGTGTTCCGTATCAGGCGGCAAACGCAAATGGCGATTGATCGAAGAGGCGGGAGAGATGGAACAGGTCGCCGGGGTCTACATCCAGCGGGCCGGTATCGGGCGAACGGCGGCACGGCGCGTCATCGAATATTTCGCGGTCAACAGCGCCATTCCCGAACCCCTGCGCACCGCACACCTGATTGCTGCGGGTCTCGCGGGTGGCCATTCACGGCAGCGGGTGTGAGCGCACTACCGAAAAAAACCAACTCATTGGCCGCTCACAGTAGCGCCGCCCTTACCCACGGCGACCAGCGTCCCACCCGATGCGATGCCATACAAATCGGCGGATCCCACCGTGGCTACCGACCAGGAACCGTTGGTGCCGCTGTCGCTGCTGACGATGGTGCCGGCATCGCCCACCGCGATGAATTTGGAATTGGAGCCGAAGCAGATGGCGTATAAGCCTTGTGTGGTCGGACTGGTCTGCAGCTGCCAGCTCGCGCTGTCCGAACTGGATAACACCGTGCCTTCACTGCCTACTGCAACATAATTGCCGGCGCCATAAGCGACCTGCCACAGGTCCTTAGTGGTATTGGTGGTGCGCGCCGTCCAGTTCACACCACGGGGGCTGGTCAACAAGGTGCCGCCGGCACCGACAGCGACAAAGACACCGTTGACGTACGACACACCATTCAAATCCTGCGTGGTACCCGGGTTCTGCATCGTCCAGACAGCGTTCCAGGGCGATTGGACCGGCTGGGAGCCAGAGCTGGTGCTGACCTGGCTCGGCGGCGCGGTGGCGGTGGTGGCAATTTCACCACCCGTTCCGACCGCCACGTAGGTCCCGGCGCCATAGGCAATCGCAGTCATGACGCCACCGATGGGAACGGCAATGGACGTCCCTCCGCCCCACACCAGGGTATCGGTGCTGGTGAGTACGTCGCCGCTGGATCCCAAGACAACAAAATGGGAACCGTCGTAGACGATGGAAGACAGGGTAGTGGCCAAACCGCTGGGAAGCGTCGTAGCCTTGGTCCAGACACCGACTCCACCGGTATTGGTGTTGCTGGCATTGGCGGTGTAGACGACAGGGGTGGGGGGGATGCTTCCCCCTGGTACCACCCCCCATATTGGAAGTTATTGGTCAGACTCGTTACCACATAGGGTGAAGTGACCGGAACGATTACATCGTCATAGTCCGCCACGGAGACCGTCGAAGCCGACTTGTAATACAGAGTGTAAATCTGATCGGGATGCGAATCCCAACTGAGCGTGACTTCGCTGTCCCCGGGGGCCGCGCTGAAACCGGTGACAACCGCCGGCGACGAGGATGAGGACTGGCCGCCGCATGCGGTCAACAACACGGGAAACAGCAGGGCAAGGGCGCGGAAAGCACGAATCACGTAACCACCATCATTAGAACGCAACTGCAGGTCCGAATCGGGTACCGACTTTCCAGAGTAACCGATCCGGATTTACCGCCACAAGCCGTTTTGCAGTGACGGGGTACGGATTACCGCCAGCTTACTTGCCGCTTACGTTGGCGCCGGCCGCGCCCACCGCGATAAATACGTCCGCCGGCGCTATGGAATACAGATCGACGGAGCCGGCGTTCCCCACCGACCACGAACCGTCCGCTGCCGTGGTGCTGTACGCCAGCGTTCCCGCCGTCCCCGCCGCGATAAACTGCAGATCGGGGCCGAAACACACTGAATAGAAGCTCTGGGTGCTCGGGATGGTTTGCGCGGTCCAGGTCGTGGCGTCGCTGCTGGATACAATCGCGCCGGCGTCGCCGACCGCGACGTAGGTCCCCACTCCGGTACTGCTGGGTACGCCATAGGCGACGTGACGCAGGCCGCTGCTGGTATTCGAGGTCCGCGCCGTCCACGTCATGCCGTCGGGACTGGTCAACAGCGTGCCGGCAGCGCCCACCGCAATGAACATGCCGTTCACGTTAGACACCCCGTACAGGTCCTGCACGGTATTGGACTTCACCGCCGTCCACGCGCCGGTGAGGCCGCCGGTCGTATTCCGGTAGATCGCACCGCCGGCACCGACCGCCACATAGATGGGCCCGCCGGCGTAGGCCATTGCATTCATGGTCGGCGCGCCGGTTATAGCGGTACGCGGCACCCAATTTACCAAATCACCGCTGAGGGTGATCGAACCGTCGTTGCCCAGGGCGATGAATTCCGAACCGTCGTAGACGACCGAATTGAGGTTGGTGCCGGCGCCGATCGGCAGGGAGCCGACTTGACTCCAGGCGGTGACACCACCGGCAGATGTATAGCTGTGCGGCGCGGTGAAGATCGTAGCCGCATCGCCGACTGCAACGTAATAGCTGCCGTTAAACGCGATACCGTTAAGGGAGTTGCTGGAGAGTTGGGTCCCCACTGTCCAGCTCACCGACGGCCCGAGCAGGCGGGGGGTCGCGGTCAACACCGGCGTGGTCGGTCCGGTCTTACTGTCCTTATCGCTGGCGTTGACAATGAAGGCATATTGCGTGTCGTTGAGCAGTCCGGTGATTACCGCCGGTGAGGTAAAGCCGGTACCGATATAGGCGTAATCGTCGGTGCTGACGCTGGAACCCGCCTTGTAATAGACCCAATAGGTAAGGCCGGGCACGGTGTCCCAAGTCAAAACGGCGCGATTCTCGCCGGGCGTCACGGTGAAATTGGCCGGCGCGCTGGTCGGCGCCGAATTCTGACTCTGGCAGGCCGCCAGCAGTAAACCGAGCAGGAGAATGACGGCACGGGGAATACGGATCACGGAAACACCTTCATAATTACGCGGTTCGGCATGGAACGCCGAACTCGAGGCTGGGAAATTACCAGGGAAGCGCCTAAACTGCAATGCAGCGCGGCGGGCCTCATGCGGATTTACGGCACCTTAGCCGCCGATTTTCATGCACCGCTCTCCTCTCCGCGGCTCTGCCTGCCATGCGCCAAATGCCGCCGAGAAATACGCGGGATATCCAGATCTGCCCTGTCCAGGCATCACTTTAACAGGGGATGATCATTGGGCAACTGCTTCGAATACCAGATCGCCAGCTTATGACGCATGGTTTGCTGGGATACCTGGTCTTCGGGTAAGGGCTGAATAAGTCCGTCGCGCACAAACAGCCTGTAGATATAGAGGATCTTATCGCTGGCCGAATCCGTCGACTCGAATTCAGCGACTCCGCGCGCTTCGGCATACCTCACGCCCACGGCTATCGCCGCCTTCACCAATTCCGCCTCGTGCTTGAGCTTTTTCATGGCGACCTCAAGATCGGACTTGAGTCAATGGTAACCAAGGCGTCCCGATTTGGCAAAAGGCCTCGACTGCTATTACTATTCGTAACATAAAACCTGGAACCTCGCGCATTTCTCCAGCCGGGGCCCGACCCAGTGTCCACATCCGGCGCATGCCACCCGTGGGAGGCCGTTGCCTAACGCGGCGCTGAAAGCGCCGATGATTTTTGCTTTTATCTACATGTTGAGGTATGACAATGAGCCAGTGCCCCTGTCAATCCGGTAAGGAATACGAAGCCTGCTGCGGACCTATTATCAGCCGCAAGCAAGACGCCCCCACTGCCGAGGCCCTGATGCGCTCCCGCTACAGCGCTTTTGCCAAAGGCGATGTCGACTACCTGAAGGAGAGCCTGCATCCCGATCACCGCGCCGAGTTTGATCCGGCGACCACCCGGGAGCTGGCCGTTAACTCGGAATGGGTCGGCCTGCAGATCATCGGCACCACCGGCGGTGGCAGGGACGATCAGGAAGGCACCGTGGAATTCATCGCCACCTTTCGGCGGCAAGGCGAGACTTTCCAACATCATGAGGTGGGGCAGTTCCTCCGCCATGACGGCGTCTGGTATTACACCGACGGGGAACTGGTCATGCCGGACGGCACGCCGTAACCGAGGTAAGCGGCGCAGGCCTTATCGTCGAGCGTGGCCACGCCTCCCTGGACCACACATACAAAATCATAAAGGAGCAGAATGAACCCGTGCCCATGCCAATCCGGCAGAGTATATGAAGCCTGCTGCGGCCCGATCATCAACGGCGAACGGACCGCCGACACCGCCGAGTCCCTGATGCGCTCCCGCTACAGCGCATTCGCCAAGCGCGAGGTGGGGCATCTCGAACGCAGCCTGCATCCCGGTCACCGTGGCGACTACGATCCCGCCGCCACCCGGCATTGGGCAGACAATTCGGAATGGTTGAAACTGGAAATCATCGACGTCAAGGACGGCGGGGTCAACGACGACCGTGGGACCGTGGAGTTTGTCGCCACCTTCCGGCAAAATGACGTTACCCACACCCACCGGGAATTGGCGGAGTTTGCGCGCCTGAACGGCCGGTGGTATTACACCGACGGAAAATTGGCCACCCCGGGAACGGTACGCAATCCCGGTCCCAAGACGGGCCGCAACGATCCTTGCCCCTGCGGCAGTGGGAAAAAATATAAAAAGTGCTGCGGATAGACGTCGCACCGCGTGAACCCTCACGCCAGAACGTGCCCCCCTATCCGGACTGTCCGGCCTGCCGCCGCTGTTCGCTCTTATTGGCCTGGGAAGCAATATCCGCCTCGAACAGGTCCTGCAACTCTTCCGCCGCCTCTTTGACGCTCTGGATCAACTGACTTTCGTCATGATGAATGGCATGCTGACGAAGGAGCGCTGCCTCGTCGTACTTCCTGAATTTCTCCACCGAGGCGAGGACGTCAGCCTCGTCCAGCCCCAAACCGCATAATACCTGTTCTGCCAAGCGCAGGCTGGAAAGGTAAGTTTCACGCACGAACACCTTGACACCCAGATCCATCAACATGTGCGCATGGTGGCGGTTGCGGACCCGCGCATAGATCTCCAGCTTGGGAAAATTGCGCTTCACCGTGTCGGCGATCTTCAAGGATGCCTTGATATCGTCGACCGCCAGAACGAAGATCCTGGCCTGTTCGGCATGGGCGGCGCGCAATAGGTCCACGCGCGAAGCATCGCCATAATAGAGCTTACCGCCGAATTTCCGGACGAAATCCACCTGAGTCTGGCTGATTTCCAGGGCAGTGAACGGGATATGCTTGACCCGCAACAAACGGCCGATGATCTGGCCGACGCGGCCGAAACCGGCGATGATCACCGGTGCGCCGGGTTCGTCTATGCGGTCGAAGACCGGTTGTGCCCGCGCGCTTAAACGAGGTTTGATGATCTTTTCATTGAACATGAAAAGCAGCGGCGTGGCGGCCATACTCAAGCTCACCCCCAGCACCAAGGTATCGGTGAGCGACTTACCCAAAATGTGATACCCCGTTGCCGCGGTGAACAACACGAAGGCGAACTCGCCGCCCTGGGACATGACGAAGGCCAGATTGGTCGTGCAGCGCAACGGCAGACGAAAACCGATCCCCAGCCCATAGAGCACTACGAATTTGACCAGCAACAGACCCGCCACCAGGGCGAACACGGTGCCCGGCTGTGACAGCAGCAGGCCGAGGTTCACCGACATACCCACCGAGATGAAGAACAATCCCAGCAGCAAGCCCTTGAACGGTTCGATGTTGGCCTCGATCTCGTGGCGATATTCGGAATCGGCCAGCAGCACGCCGGCGACGAAGGCCCCCAAGCCCATGGACAGGCCCGCCATGTTCATCAACTGGGTGGAAACGATGACCAGCATGAGGCTGGTCGCGGAAAAGATCTCAGGGCTGCCGGAAGCTGCGACCAGCCGAAACAACGGCCGCAACAGATAGTGCCCGCCCACTACCAACGCCACGATGGCCACTATGCCGATGATAACCTTTTGCGCGACATCGGCATGGGTGGTCACCGTATCGCTGACGCCCAGCAGCGGCAACAACGCCAGCACCGGAATGACCGCCAGATCCTGGAACAGCAGGATAGCGAACGATGAGCGCCCATGCACGGTACTGAGTTGTTTCTTTTCGGCAAGGAGTTGCAGGACGAAGGCCGTGGACGACAGCGACAGACCGATACCGACGACAACGGCGCTTGCGGGCTTGAGACCCAGCGCCGCGCCGATCGCGGCAAACACCGCCGTGGTGGCAAGCACCTGCAGCAGTCCCATCCCGAAGATGGAGCGGCGCAGCACCCACAAACGCGATGGTTGCAGCTCCAGACCGATGATAAACAGCAACAGCACCACGCCCAGCTCGGCGAAATGCAGGATATCCTCCACGCCGGTGATCAACCCCAGGCCCCATGGCCCGATGACCACCCCCGCCATCAGATAGCCCAACACCGAACCGAA
>JARRQJ010000015.1:0-39166 GCA_037381915.1 Gammaproteobacteria bacterium
ATATGAGCACCTGCGTTAACTGCCCCACCTGCGGTGCCAAGGTGGAATGGAATGACCAGCAGCCCTGGCGGCCGTTCTGCAGCGAACGCTGCCGGTTAATCGATCTCGGCAAATGGGCGAGCGAAGAACATCGTATTCCCGCTGAGGAAACCCCTTTCAGCGATGATGCCCCCGCTGATCCACCCCACTAAGCTCAAGTACCGCCAAGAGTAGTCGACGTGGCTTATCGCGGGAGAAGCTGGGATAATCGCTGCGCGGCCCACAGCCCTGAAATCGACGCGATCCCCTGGCAGCCGTGCTCCCACGCCACAGGAATATCCTGCAAGGCCACTCCCCCCAAGGCATACACCGGCAGCGTTGCCGGTTCGGCAAGCCGCCGTAGATTGTGCCAGCCCAGCGGTCGCGCCTCAGGGTGGCTCCCGGTGGCCGCTACGGGCGCCACCACCACGAAATCCACGCCGATGCGGCGGGCGTGCTCCAGTTCCGCCCTGGAGTGGCAGGAGGCCGCCACCCACTGTTCCGGGCTCAGCGGCCGCTCATTGAGCGCCATCAAGGCGGCGCTGGGCAGGTGAACGCCCGCAGCCCCTAATTCCTCGGCGAGCGCAGGCGGGGCGTTCAACAACAAACGCACGCCGGTTCCGGCACACAGCGACACGGCTTGCCGCGCCAGTCGTATATACGCGGCCTCGTCAAAGGTCTTGGCACGCAACTGGACCAAGTCGATCCCCGCCGCCAATAAGGCCTCAAGCCTGGCGAAGAACCGTGCAGTATCGTCGGGCTCCGGGGTGATCAGATATACGCTCGGCAAACGCGCCGCGGTGACAATCGGCCGATTAGCCGCGGGAAAGTCACGGTAGGGCAGATCCCGCTGGAATACCCATTCGATCGGCTGACCTTCCCTCCCGTGCGGCTCCCCGTTGAACGCGTTTACCCGCCACACGTCCAGCAATACCGATTTTTCGGGGTACGCATGAGCGACCTTGATCAAGGGCCGGACAGCCCGCGCAACGATACCCAGCTCTTCATGGAGCTCCCGAACCAGGGCGGCGCGCGGTTCCTCGCCCCGCTCAAGCTTGCCACCGGGAAATTCCCACAGACCGCCTTGATGACGGTCCAAGGGCCGCCTCGCCAGCAAGACCTGTCCCGCAGGGTTTATTATTACCGCCGCAACCACTTGCTGCACGTCAGACGCGCTCCTGTTCATCCCATCCCATCCCGATATTCAAACTCTGCCAGGAAATTCACCCGGCGAACACAAGCCATTTAACCATGACCGGACAGTCGCGCAACAAGCCACGACCCGGCCTAAACAGTCGATAGCGATTCGCATCCCTTGTGCGAGCAAGGCGGTCGACATCGGCAAGATTCTGGTACCGTTTGCTGCCTTTCGGAGCGTGCCGGGGAGATGCCTCATTATTTCATAAGGCCGGCGGCAGAGCCCGCACTCGGCAGGGCGAACCTAACTGGCCGGACCTGCTTGCCCGCATTCACTCCAACGCAAGTTGCCGAAGTTGCTCGGCGCTAAGTTGGAAGGCGCTGGCAAATCCCCCCACGTAGCGGGCCGCCTGCGGCTGGAATCTCAACAGCACGAAATCCTCGAATCCGAACAATTGCTCCGCCTGAGGGAGTTTCGCCAAAAAGTGTTCACGTGCCCTGCGATAGTCCGACGTCCCGCGCGGAATCACGGCAACCGCACCTTGCACGCTGATCCTTGCCAACAGCTGGGGGTCCCCCTCCCCGGTGTCCGTGTCGCTGACAGCCAAAGCCGCCGCGGGTCGCGCCAACAGATTTCGGGTATGGAGGGCGAGGCGACTGAGGTGAAGGAGAAAACCGTCGAAACCCGGTTCCGCGACATAGGCGACATAGGACACGGCGGGAGTAGCGTCTTCGCTGAGCGTCGCCAACGCCGCCCAACGCCGCTCCAAAAGCAATTGTCGCACTCGCGCCCGGTGATCATCATTCATGCCGCCAACGTCCTGCTATTGCCAAGCCGATGAAATCCGAGGAAGGATTCAAGCGTCCTTACACATAATAATCGATGGTATGCGATTGAGCGCCGCTGCCCGAACCGGACGTTGCAGCACTTTCAAGATAGGCATTGATCGCGTGCCGCGTCGCCTGGCCGGTGGTCGTTGCATCCGGGAAATTCGCCTCCCCGGTAAGACTCCCACGCCGCGGGATTTGCTCTTAAAGAATCATTGGCTGGCGCGCGGGTTGCGCAGTACCTCACCTTCTACCACCCGCTCGGCGGGGAGAATGGCGGGTCGGGTGCGGGCTGACGGAAGAAGCCAAAATAATCTTGTGTCAGCCTTGCTGCCTGCATAGCGTTCACAAGCCCTTAGTAGGAACTCCCTGTTCAGTATACTAGCGGCCAGCTTTCTTCTCACCATAGCTCGCACTTAATTTCAGTTAAAACTGGAACTTAATTCCCAGATAGCCACCCGAATCCACCGTCTGGTCCTTACCGTTGTTTATGCCCACCCTGATGCGGCGGAAACCGAGATAGGCAACCGCGTCCTGGAAGATCTCATAACCGACGTAAGCACTGCCGTCATACAAATGATCGCCGTCGATGAAGGTCACGATACTCGGCGCAAGGTTGATCTCGCCCCCGATGCGCAGGCGCGGCATTGGCGGCGGGGCATAATTGAACTGTCCGTTCAGGGCCAGGGCAGCGACATCATAGTTGTTGACGCTCACGCCAAAAAGGTTCACACCCACCCCCACCGTCAGCCCCGGAGATCCGCTCCCGGCCTGTCCCACGACGCCAAAACCCAGCTTTCCCAAATAGTCATCGTTATCGGTAAACAACACCGAACCCGCCAGTTGCCCGTGCCCGAAGCCCTGTTGCCCCAAGGCGGACGTATAAGTGAGCATTGCGGCATCGTTACTCAGATTGATATCGAAAGAATGGGCCATGGCACTGGCGCTGACCAGACAAGACGCAGCGGCGACAAGCTGTCGTAGAGACATCGAATACTCCTCTGACAATAAATCCGGAATCCTTTAATGCTGGGAACTGCTGGATACTTAACACACGCGTTACGCGCGGGGAAAAAGTCTAGCACAAGGTTCAGCCCCCGAACACTGCCCGGGCGCATATCCATACGCTGATATCCACCACTCCCTTGCGGCGCAGCGCCAGCGCCAATTCGTTTACGGTATGCGCCGTGGTCATCACGTCATCGACGATGGCGACGTGCCGGGCGTTGAATTCCACCGCCACGGTAAATGCGTCCTTGAGGTTCCGGGAGCGCAGCCTGGCCGGCAACTCGCTTTGCGGCTCGGTGTCCCGGGTCCGCGTCACTTGAGGCCGATTCAGCGGCACCGATAGACGCTCCGCAATGGGGCGCGCCAACTCCAGTGCCTGGTTGAATCCGCGCTCACGCAGGCGCCGACGGTGCAATGGCACCGGCACAATCACATCCGGCACCAGGTTATGCGGCAACACCAGGCGGTCCGCCATCAATTCCCCCAATAAACGGGCAAGGCGAAGCTCATCTCTAAACTTCAAGCGCTTTAGCAGAGCATCCAACGGCGGCAGGTAGTGAAAACACGCCACGGTCCGCGTAAAGGCCGGCAGCTGCCGTTGACAGCGACCGCACAGCCCCGGCAGCGACAGTGGCGCCCCGCATCGATAACACGCTACTTCGATGACCGGCAGATCGGCCTCACAGCCGCTACACAGTTCCCGGCCGTGCTGACCGGGACCGCCGCATAAGGCGCATAGCGTCGGGAACAACCATTCTTTATAGCAGCCGGACTTGTTAACTTTCGGCGCCGCGGAGCAGTTGACATCTGGACTTAAGCGGTTATATTCACTGAGCTTGGACATGGGACGATCCGTCGTCTTAATCGCTTGGCCGTCAATCCGTTGATGGCAGGCCATTATCATAACCGGCTTTGCATCGCCCATGAAACCGACCAATTGCTCAAGAGCGGAAGGCACAGCATATGGACAGCAGCGTTTACCAGCGGATCGATGACATCACCCTGCGCATCCTCAATAACGGCACCATGACGGCGGAAGAAGGCCGTTGGATGATCCGCCTTGATCACGACTATCTGCCCTGGCTCATGGCCGGCGCCGACCGTCTGCGTAAGACATTCCGCGGCGACGAGGTGGAGGTGTGCGCCATTTCCAACGTGCGCTCCGGCAATTGTTCGGAAAATTGCTCCTTCTGCGGCCAAAGCGGCCACCACCAGACCAGCGCGCCCAAATACAACTACATACCCGCCGAGCAACTGGTGGAACAGGCGCGCCGCGCCCGCGCGTGGGGGGCCAGCGACTTCGGCGTCGTCTCCAAGGGCTGGGGCGTGCGTAGTGATAAGGAGCGTACCCAGTTGCGCGAATATTTCACCGCGATGCAGCACGATTCGGACGTCGGGCGCTGCGCCAGTCTCGGCGCCCTCGATAAGGACACCGCGGTGATGCTCAAGGAAATGGGCATGGAGAACTACCACCACAATCTCGAGACCGCCGAGAGCTTTTTCCACAACGTCTGCACTACCCACACCTATCGGGAAAACATCGATACCATCCGTAATGCGGTGGAGGCGGGCCTGCGGGTATGTGCCGGCGGTATCCTGGGCATGGGTGAATCCCTGGATCAACGTATCGAACTGGCGGAGACCCTGCGCACTCTCGGTGTCGAATCGGTGCCACTGAATTTTCTCAATCCCATCGACGGCACCCCCATGGGAGAACAGACCCCCATGCAGCCGCTGGAGATCCTGCACATGATCGCGGTGTTCCGCTACATGCTGCCCAAAGCGGAGATCCGCATCGCCGGCGGCCGCCATTTCCTGCGCGATCTGCAGGCCATGATCTTTTTCGCCGGTGCCTCGGGGGTGATGATCGGTGATTACCTCACCACCAAGGGCCGCCAGGTAACCGATGACCTCACCATGCTGGATGACCTCAAGGTGAGGGTACGCGGCGATACCCAGCAACGCCGCGCCGCAGCGGGAGACAACGCCGTCGCATGAGAGACCTGGCCGCCGAACTGGCGCGGCTACGTACCGAACATCTCTACCGTAGGCGCGCCGTCGTCGACGGCCCGCAAGGCGCGGAGATCGTGGTAGACGGGACGCGCTACCTTTCCTTTTGCAGCAACGACTATCTGGGACTGGCCAGCCATCCCCGGGTGAGCATGGCGCTCAAAGAAGGGGCGGAAAAATATGGTGCAGGCAGCGGCGCCTCTCACCTGGTGACCGGTCACCAGCGACCTCATCATGCACTCGAGGAGGCCCTGGCCGCGTTCACCCGCCGTCCCCGCGCTCTGCTGTTTTCCAGCGGCTACCTGGCCAACCTGGGCACGGTGGCGGCGCTGGTGGGACGCAGCGATACGGTGTGGGAGGACCGCCTCAATCACGCCTCGCTGTTGGACGCGGGACGGCTGGCGGGGGCGCGCCTGCAACGCTATCCCCACTGCGACGCCGCCGCCTTGCGCCGGCGACTCACGGAACACGCCGGCCGCTGCGACATGATAATCAGCGACGGTGTCTTCAGCATGGACGGCGATCTGGCGCCGCTGCCGCAACTCGCCAAAATCGCGCGGGAACACCAGGCATGCTTGATGGTGGACGACGCCCACGGCCTAGGGGTAATGGGCGCACACGGTCGCGGCGCCCTGGAACACTTCGGCTTGGAGGGGGAAGCGGTCCCCGTGCTGATCGGTACCCTGGGCAAGGCTTTCGGCACCTGCGGCGCCGTCGTCGCAGGCGGTGAGGACCTGATCGAATATCTCATCCAGCGCGCGCGCCCCTATGTCTATACCACGGCCTTGCCGCCAGCGGTGGCCCACGCCACGCTCGCCAGCCTGCAGGTCCTCCAGGAGGAAGCGTGGCGGCGCCAGCATCTCCATGACTTGATCACCCGGTTCCGGCGCGGCGCCGAACAGTTGGGCGTGGCGTTGCTGCCTTCGTCGACGCCTATCCAACCGCTGGTGGTCGGTGCGGCGGACCGGGCGCTGGCCTTGAGCCAGGCGCTGCGCCGGCACGGCATCTATGTCAGCGCCATTCGCCCGCCCACCGTCCCCAAGGGCACGGCACGCTTGCGCATCACCCTGTCCGCCGCCCATAGCGAAGCGCAGGTAGATCGATTGCTCTCAACCCTGGAAAGCGTGTCATGAACCTCCATGTGCAACGCCTGGGCGCCGGACCGGACCTGGTCATGCTGCATGGTTGGGGCCTGCACGGGGGAATATTCACGGAAGTGGCGGAGCAGCTGGCGCAGCGTTTTCGTATCTCGCTCATCGACCTGCCCGGCCACGGCCGATCGCCGCAGCCGGAGCAGATGCTCAAGCTCTCCACACTGACCGACATGGTGGCCGCGGCCGCGCCCACCCGCGCCACCTGGCTGGGATGGTCGTTGGGCGGCATGATCGCGGCGCAACTGGCGCTCACGGCGCCGGCGCAGGTGGAAAACCTGATCATGGTCTGCACGTCACCCCGTTTCGTCACCGCCGACGACTGGCCGTGCGCCATGGACCCGGCGGTACTTACCGGCTTTGCCCAGGCCTTGCAGGAGGACTACCACGGCACGCTGGAACGTTTTCTGAGTTTGCAGATCGCTCCCGGCACGGCGGAGGGCCGGCACAACCTGCGGCAATTGCGCGAGATGATGCAACGGTCGCCTATGCCGGCGGAGCAGGCTTTGCGCGACGGCCTGGGCATACTGTGCGCCGCCGACTTGCGGCTTGGTTTTGCCGCGCTGCACCGTCCTGCCTTATTGATCCTGGGGGAACGGGATAGACTGGTGCCGGCCTGTGTCGCTCCGGCCATCGGCGCCTTGGCATCCACCCTGCGGATCGAGGTAATCAAAGGGGCCGGGCACGTGCCGTTTCTGTCCCACCCCCGTGCGTTCCTCGCTGCGGTCACCGCATTTTGGGACGATCATCATGGCTGAGCACAACGTCTTCCAACTCGACAAACAGCGGGTACGTCGGGCCTTCGACCGGGCCGCCGGCGATTATGACCGCGTCGCGGTGTTACAGCGGGAAGTGGGTAAGCGCTTGCTGGAACGGCTGGACTATATCCGTCTGCAACCCTATACAGTCGCCGACATCGGCGCCGGCACCGGCCAACTCAGCAAGGAACTTGCACGACTTTACCGGGAGGCGCGTGTCATCGCGGTGGATCTTGCCCCCAACATGCTGCACGCCGCCCGCCGGCGTGCAGGGACCCTGGCGCGGTTGTTCCACCGCCAGCATTTCGTCTGCGCCGATGCCGAACGACTGCCTTTAGCCGATCAATCGACGGATATGGTCATTTCCAATCTCACGGCGCAATGGTGCGGCGACCTGGATCGGCTTTTCGCCGAATTCCGCCGCATCATCCGACCGGGCGGCATGGCGCTGTTCTCCACCTTCGGACCGGATACCCTTAAAGAGTTGCGCGATAGCTGGGCCGCGGCGGACGGCGCCGTCCACGTCAGCGCCTTCATCGACATGCACGATATCGGCGACGCCTTGCTGCGCGGCGGTTTCGCCGATCCGGTCATGGACGCGGAACGCTTTACTCTCACCTATCCCGACGTGCGCGCGCTCATGCACGAACTCAAACTGCTGGGAGCGCACAATGCCGCCGCCGGCCGCCATCGCGGCCTGACCGGCAAGGGACGTCTGCGTACCATGACCGCCGCCTATGAAGGTTATCGTCACAACGGCACGCTGCCCGCCACCTTCGAAGTGGTCTATGGTCTGGCGTGGGCACCCGCGACGACGGCCGGCAAAGCAGCGGAGAACGGCGTGGTACAGATACCGCTTTCGGCCCTGCAACGGCGTCCTCCAGGAGGGAAATCATGAACGGTTTTTTCATCGCCGGCACGGACACCGGCGTAGGCAAGAGCTGGATGACGGCGGCACTCATTCACGCCCTCGCGACGCGCGCTCTACGCGTCGCCGGGCTAAAACCCTTGGCGTGCGGCGGTCGTGCCACGGCCGACGGTTGGCGGCATGAAGATGCGGATCTGCTCATGCAAAATGCCTCGGTTGCCCTGCCCTATGCTACGGTCAACCCTATCCTGCTGCGCGAACCGATCGCGCCGCACATTGCCGCGCGACGGGCCGGCTTGCGCCTTTCCGCTGCGGCATTACATGAGGCATGCAACACGCTTGAACAGGAGACGGACTATGTGTTGATCGAGGGGGTCGGCGGCTGGGAAGTACCGCTGAACGACGATGAAACCACGGCGGACTTTGCGCGCCTGCTAGGATTACCGGTGATCCTGGTGGTGGGAATTCGCCTGGGCTGTCTCAATCACGCCTTGTTGACCCACGCGGCCATTGTCCGGCAAAGGCTCCCGCTCGCGGGCTGGATCGCCAACATCATCGACGCGGACACCCTGGAAATCCCCGCAAATATAGCGGCGCTGGAGGCGCGCCTCCCGGCGCCGCGACTGGGTACCGTCCCCCGCCTGCCGCGCTTCGATGCGGCGCGCATCGCGGCACTGCTGGATACGGAAATACTCCTTCGCTAAGGTGAACGCTCAGGCCTCCAAGGCCACCTTGAGCTTCTTCATGGCGTTGCTCTCCAGCTGGCGTATGCGTTCCGCGGACACCCGGTATTCATCGGCCAGTTCATGCAGCGTGGACTTACTCTCGGCCAGCCACCGGCGGGCCACAATATCGCGGCTGCGCTCATCCAGGTCGGCCAATGCCTGATGCAAACGATCGCTGTGGTGAGCCTCCCATTCATCGGCTTCCAGCTCCGCCGCGGGATCGGCATCGGCACGCATGTCGGCCAAATAAGCGATGGGCGCCACGTAAGAAGAATGCTCGCCGTCTTGATCCCCCTCTCCTTCCAGAGAGGCATCGTAACCGCTCATGCGCGCCTCCATCTCCACCACCGTTTCCGGCTTGACGCCAAGATCCTTGGCCACTGCCGCCACTTCGTCGCGACTGAACCAACCCAGGCGCTGTTTGGCGCTGCGCAGGTTGAAGAACAATTTGCGCTGGGCCTTGGTGGTGGCGACCTTGACGATTCGCCAATTGCGCAGGATAAATTCGTGCATCTCTGCACGAATCCAGTGCACGGCGAAAGATACCAGGCGCACATTCATTTCCGGGTCGAAGCGCTTCACCGCCTTCATCAAGCCGATATTGCCTTCTTGGATCAGGTCGGACTGGGCCAGGCCGTAACCATCATAGCCGCGGGCGACATGGGCGACGAAGCGCAAATGGGACATCACCAATTGCCGCGCCGCCTCTAAGTCGTTGAAATCTCGTAAGCGCCGCGCCAGTGTCTTTTCCTCCTCCGCACTCAGCATGGGGATGTGGGATACCGCCTGGGTATAAGCCTCCAGGCTACCCATGGGGATTGCCAGCTCCAAACTCTTGTTTCTGTCGCTCATCAGGATATATGCCCTCTGCAATGAGAATCGCTTATTTCTGTAACCCGTTGACACCAAAAAGAATATGCAAATACCACACCATAATCCCAACATAAGATCAAGATGATAGCGCTTTATTATTAAATTTCCGTGTTATTTTAGCACTCGAGTTCTATGAGTGCTAACGGCCGGCAAAAGTTCCCCCTTAAGTGGGTTCGATATGGCGCAAGTGCCTGCCCACCGCCAACCACGCACCCAACCAGCCCAGGACGCTGCCAGCCAGCAGGATCACCACCGTCTCGGTCGCGCCTATAATTCCCAGGTGAAAATCGCTCTTGTACAAGGCCGCCAAACGCGCCACCGGGCCACTCATTCCCCATATCACCCCGTCGACGATGAACAGGGCGATCAGCCCCCCCGCCAGTCCGTACCAGATCCCTCCGTAGATGAAGGGCCGGCGGATAAAGGCGTCCGTTGCTCCCACCAGCTTGGTGATGACGATTTCTTCACGACGATTTTCGATGGCGAGGCGAATGGTATTGCCCACGATAAACAACACCGCCACCGCCAGCACCGCGCCGACCAAGGTCATGGCGCGGTCCGCCAAGGCCACCAGGGCGCGCAGCCGCTTCAGCCATGCCCAATCCAGTTGGGTACTTTCCACCTCCGGCAAGGCCTGCAAGCGTTCCACCAGGTCGTGGACCACTTCGGGTTGGGCAAAGCCCTCGGCGGGTTTCACCACCAATACCGCCGGCAAGGGATTTTCATCCAGGTATGCCAGCGCATCACTGAGGCCGGAGCTGCGTTGAAACTCGTCCACGGCCTGTTGTGGTGATATGTAACGCACCCCCGCCACATCGCCCATGGAGCGCAAGCGCCACGCCAGATTGCGCGCGGCATCGTCCTTGATTTCCGGTTTTAAAAACAACGAGACCTGCGCCACATCGCCTTCCCAACCCGATGCCAGGGACTGCACGCTGCGCAACAGGGCGTGAAAACCGCTGGGCAAGGCCAAGGCCACGCCAATCACCACCGCCGTCATGAAGCTGGCGAAAGGCGTGCGTAATAGACTCCCCAGACTGGCTAAGAAGGCGCGCAGGTGGTGAATCAGATAATTCTCCAAACCCAACCACGGCTGTGCGCCCCGGGGTGCAAGCGCGGGGGCCGCCGGCTCCGCGGGACGGTTTTGTATGCGTTTGCCGCTGTCTTTCATACCGCCGCCCGGAAGCTGTCGCTCACCAACCCGCCGTTGCTCAATACCAATACCCGCCGCTGCATGCGCGTGATCAATTCCACGTTGTGGCTGGCGATCAGCACGGTGACGCCCACGCGGTTAAAGGCTTCGAACAAAGACATGATCTCCCAGGCCAGGGTCGGATCCAGGTTTCCGGTGGGCTCATCGGCCAAAAGCAGTACCGGTTTATGCACCACGGCGCGCGCAATACCCACGCGCTGTTGTTCGCCGCCGGACAATTCCATAGGATGAAGTCTTTCCTTGCCCAACAATCCCACTTTGTCCAAGGCGGCGCGGGCCCGCCGCCGGATCTCTTGCTGATCGTATTGGCCGGCGATCACCAAGGGCAGGGCCACATTGTCGAAAATGGTTCGATCGGCGAGTAACCGGAAATCCTGGTAAATCATGCCCAGGGTACGGCGATGATAGGGAATTTGCCGCTTCGACAAGCGACCGAGGTTGCGGTCGTTCACGATCAACTCGCCGGCGCTCGGTCGCTCGATAACACCCATCAATTTCAAAAGGGTGCTCTTTCCGGCGCCGGAATGACCGGTAATAAACACCATTTCACCGCGATCAATGGTGAAACTCACATCGTGCAGGGCTTCATGCCCGGCGGGATAACGCTTGCCCACATTGTGCAACTGAATCATGCTGGCTACCAATAGTTACCCGGAAGGATCCCTACTACAAGCTGCTACTTCATTGATGCTCATGGTTCTCGGCAGTGGCAAACAAGGCCTCGACAAAATCACCGGCATCGAAAGGCCGCAGATCGTCGATCCCCTCTCCCACGCCGATGAAACGAATAGGCAGTTTCATTTGCTCGGCGACCGCGAAGATCACCCCGCCCTTGGCGGTGCCATCCAATTTGGTCAACACGATGCCGCTCACCCCGACGGCTTCGTGGAATTGGCGCGCCTGGCTCAAGGCGTTCTGCCCGATACTGGCATCGATCACCAATAAGGTCTCGTGGGGCGCCGCGGCATCCAGTTTGCCCATCACCCGTTTGATCTTCTTCAATTCCTCCATCAGATTGGATTGGGTGTGGAGACGTCCCGCGGTATCGGCGATCAACACGTCGATCCCCCGCGCCCGCGCCGCTTGAATGGCGTCGAAGATCACCGAGGCGGGGTCCGCCGCCCGCTCCTGGGCGATCACCGCCACGCCGTTGCGCTCCCCCCAGGTCTGCAATTGCTCCACGGCCGCCGCGCGGAAGGTGTCCCCCGCTGCCAACATCACCGACAGGCCTTCACCCTGTAGACGCTTGGCCAGTTTGCCGATGGTGGTGGTCTTACCCACGCCGTTCACGCCCACCATCAAAATAATATAAGGACGAATCTCCGCGGGAATGGTCAATGGCAGACTACACGGTGACAGAATCGCGCCCATGTCTTGCTTCAAAGCGGCCAATAAGGCCTCCGCGTCCCCCAGTTGCTTGCGTTCCACCCGTGCGGCGAGGTCGGTCAAAATGCGCTGGGTCGCTGCCCCCCCGACGTCGGCCGCCAACAGGTGCGCCTCGATTTCCTCCAGGAGTTCGTCATCGATGACCTTCTTCCCCAACACCAGGCGCGCCAATCCCTCGGTGAGACCGCTGCGCGTGCGGGACAAACCTTGCTTCAAACGTTGAAACAGGCCGGGACGCTTGGCTGACGCGGCGTCGGTCTGCTGCTCTTTTTTGAAATTAAACATGGCGATTGACTGTCTTTAATAAGCCGACATCGGGACGAACACCGTCAGCGAAAATGAAAACATGGCCCTCACTCAGCAAGTTAAGTTATCCTATCACCCCTCCGGACCTTCGAGTAAGCCAGCACTACCCCAAGGATCAATACATGTTAACACTCAAACGCCTGATGCTGCTTTGTTTGCTGTTCCCCCTGGGCGCGGCGGCGGAAAATCCCGCCGTTCATGAGCTAACGCTTAAGAACGGCCTGAAGGTCATCGTCAAGGAAGACCATCGCTCGCCGGTGGTCGTATCGCAGGTATGGTACAAGGTGGGAAGCAGCTACGAGCATGACGGCGTCACCGGCCTGTCCCACGCCCTCGAACATATGATGTTCAAGGGCACCGCCAAACACGGGCCCAATGAATTCTCGCGCATCATCGCCGAAAACGGCGGGCGGGAAAACGCCTTCACCAGTCACGACTACACCGCTTACTTCCAACAATTGGAAAAGAGCCGGCTCAAGGTCAGCTTCGAACTGGAGGCCGACCGTATGCGTAACCTCACGCTGTCACCCAAGGAATTCGCCAAGGAAATTCAAGTGGTGATGGAAGAAAGGCGGATGCGTACCGACGACGATCCCGAATCCCTCACCGACGAGCAGTTCGACGCCGTCGCCTTCCTGAACAGTTCCTACCGCATCCCGGTGATCGGATGGATGGACGATCTGAAAAGCATGCGCGTAGCGGACCTGCGTAAATGGTACGAAACCTGGTATGCCCCCAACAACGCCACCCTGGTGGTGGTCGGCGACGTGCAGCCGCAACAGGTTTTCGCAATGGCCAGGACATACTTCGGCCCGCTCAAGCCCAGCATTATTCCCGAAGTCAAACCGCGCCAGGAAATCCCCCAAACCGGCATCCGCCGCATCACCGTGAAGGCCCCCGCTGAGCTGCCGTATATCATCATAGGCTACAAGGTACCGGCACTGCGCACCGCCAAGCTCAAATGGGAGCCATATGCCCTGAAGGTCCTGTCCGGCATACTCGACGGCGGGGAAAGCGCCCGCCTGCCCAAGGAGCTGATCCGTAAAAGCCAGGTGGCGGCCCGGGCCGGCGCCGGTTACAGCCTGAATGCGCGCAGCAACTATCTGTTCGAGTTGGACGGCACCCCGGCACAGGGCCACGATATCGCCGAATTGGAAAAGGCCCTGCGCGACCAAGTGAAAGACCTGCGAAACAAGTTGGTGAGCGCGGATGAGTTGAAACGGGTCAAGGCGCAAGTGGTGGCAAGCGACGTTTACCAGCGTGATTCGGTATTTTATCAGGCCATGCAGATCGGCTCCTTGGAGAGCGTGGGGCTCGGCTGGCAAGTGGGGGACCAATACGTGGACCGCGTCAAGGCCGTCACCGCTGAACAAGTCCGGGATGTGGCCCGCAAATACCTGATTGACGATCATCTGACCGTGGCGGTGCTCGATCCCCAACCTATCAGTGACGAAGAAAGGATGCGTCGCTCGCAGCACAGGGGGGGCGACAATGTACGGTAACCATATGCACAGTCAATCCACGCATGGCCTGCGCCTGTTCCTGACGGCCTCTCTATTCCTGATCGCCTTGATCGCTAGCGGCGTCGCCGATGCCAATCCCAAGATCCAGCACTGGACCACAACCAACGGCGCGCGGGTCTATTTCGTCGCGAGTCCGGAACTGCCCATCGTGGACGTTCGCGTGGTATTCGATGCCGGCAGCGCCCGCGACGGCAAGCACAGCGGCCTCGCCCGGCTGACCAACGGGCTGCTGGATCAGGGTGCCGGCGATCTCAATGCGGATCAGATCGCCGATCGCCTGGACGGCGTCGGGGCCAACCTGGACACCAGTTCCTATCGCGACATGGCCATCGTCAGTCTGCGCAGTCTCACGGACCCGACGCTGCTTGACCCCGCTCTCCATGTCATGGCGCTGGTGGTGGGCCAACCCAGCTTTCCCGGCGACGCCTTCAAACTCGCGCAAAAACGCACTCTGATCGCCTTGCGCGGACAAAAGGAATCGCCGGGGGATATCGCCGAGAAGGCCTTCTTCGCGGCGGTCTACGGCGACCATCCCTACGCGTCTCCATCACTGGGCACCGAAGAAGCCGTTTCGGCGCTCACCCGCCAAGACGTCATAAGCTTCCATAAACGTTATTACACCGGCGCTAACGCCGTGGTGGCCATCGTCGGCGCCATCGACCGCAAGGCCGCGAAAAAGATCGCCGAGCAAGTCATGGGGAAACTCCCCGCTGGCCAGGCCGCACCGGCACTCCCGCCGGCGAAGACGCTCGCCGCCGCCAAGACGGAACGCGTCGCCTATCCCTCGGCCCAGACCCACATCCTCATGGGACAGCCCGGCATCTCGCGCGGTGATCCTGATTATTTCCCCCTGGTAGTAGGTAACCACATTCTCGGCGGCGGCGGCCTGGTGTCGCGCATCTCCGAAGAGGTCCGCGAAAAACGCGGCCTCGCTTACAGCGCCTACAGCTACTTCACGCCCATGCACGTCGCCGGCCCCTTCATCGCCGGCCTGCAAACCCGCAATGAGAAGGCGGACGCAGCCCTGGAGGTCCTGCGGGATACGTTGCGCAACTTCATCGCCAAGGGCCCGACGACCGCCGAGCTCTCCGCGGCCAAGAAAAATATCACCGGCGGCTTCCCCCTGAATCTCGACAGCAATTCCAAGATCGTCGATAACCTGGCCTCCATCGGTTTCTACCAACTGCCGCTGGACTACCTCGATACCTACAACAAACATGTCGAGGCCGTCACCGCCGACCAGATCCGCGATGCCTTCCGGCGCCGCATCCATCCGCAAGACATGGTGACCGTCATGGTGGGCGGGGAATCGGCGGCCACCGCCAAGCAGTGACGAAGCGCGGGCACAACCGCCTGCGCATCATCGGCGGGGAATGGCGGGGGCGCAAGCTGTCCTTCCCCGCTGTCCCCGAACTGCGCCCTACCCCGGAGCGGGTGCGGGAAACTCTGTTTAACTGGCTGCGTGACATTGTGCCCGGCGCCCGCTGTCTGGACCTATTCGCCGGCAGCGGCGCGCTGGCGCTGGAGGCCCTATCGCGGGGGGCGGAAGAAGTGGTGATGGTGGATAGCCACCCCGCGGTCGTGGCGCAGCTCAGGGAGCACCTCCTCCAGCTCAAGGCCCGCCATGGCCGGGTGGTCCTGGCCGACGCCGAGCTATTCCTGCGGGGGCCGTCGCGCCCCTTTGACATCGTCTTTCTCGACCCGCCGTTCGATTGCGCGCTGCTCGGCCCCTGCGCGGCTCGACTGGCCGCGGGCGGCTGGCTGGCGGCGACGGCCTGGCTGTACGTGGAAAGCGACCGCCGCACCCCCCTGCCCCCGCTGCCGGCCGCCTGGAAGCTGCTGCGTCACAAAGAAGCCGGGCAAGTGGGTTATTATCTGTTGCAGAGCACTTCCGTCCGCAACACGCCAGGGGAACCGTCATGACAGGTACGCCGATCACCGCCATCTATCCCGGCACCTTCGATCCAATCACCAACGGGCATACCGATCTGGTGCAGCGGGCCACCTGTATGTTCGAGCAGGTGATCGTGGCGGTCGCGGCCAACCCGGGCAAGACCCCGGCGTTCTCCCTGAAGGAACGAGTAGCCATGGCGGACACCGCCCTGGCCGGCTTGGAAAAGGTAGAGATCTGCGGCTTCGACACCCTGTTGGTCGAATTCAGTAAGGACAAGGGGGCACAGGTCATTCTCCGCGGTCTGCGGGCCGTCTCCGACTTCGAATTCGAATTCCAGCTGGCCGGAATGAACCGCAAGATGGCCCCCGACATCGAGACCGTGTTCATGATGCCCGCCGAACAATATACCTATCTGTCGTCCAGCCTGGTACGGGAAATCGCCGGCCTGGGAGGGGACGTCAGCGAGTTTGTCCATCCCGAGGTGAAACGGGCACTCATCGCGCGCCTGCGTTAAAATACCAAGCCCCAAACTCAGTTATTCCAGGAGTGTCTTTACCGTGGCATTGATGATCACCCACGAGTGCATCAACTGCGATGTCTGCGAGCCGGAGTGCCCGAATCAGGCCATTTCCCAGGGCGTGGAGATCTATGTCATCGATCCCAGGCGCTGCACCGAGTGTGTCGGCCACTTCGACAGCCCGCAATGCGTCGCGGTCTGCCCGGTGGAATGCATCCCTCAAGATCCCGAGCACCCGGAAACCCGGGACCAGCTTCACGCCAAATATCTGCAGCTCACCCAAGGATAGGGCATCTGCTCAGCACCTCCTTACTCTTAAAGGCATAAGAATCAGAGCATTCAATGGCGCCCGCCCCGCGCGGCACCTTTCCGTTCGGCCGTCCCGCTTCCGTTCCCATACCGGCCCTCACGGGTGCGTCCGACAACAGGGCTGGGAGATTTTTTAAGCCGGTTCCAAGGCTTGTATGTAACATCCAAATCCGGTAAAGTCTGCGCGACCAATGGTTGTTCCGAGCTAACAATAAGCATATGTCCTAAGGGGCAGAGGAGGAGTTATGGGTTTGGGTTGGATGTGGCCTAGCATTTTAGTCCCGATCGGGGTTTTCTTCATTGGCGCCGTTTTGATGGCTATCATCATCACCAGTGACGCCCTGGACACAAAGAATAAGCAGTAAGACCTGTTTGCGTGAGGATAGTTAGGTAGCTCGCGCTTTATTCTTCCCCGTAACGAGCGAAATGAGGAAGTCGTTCGCCCCCACGGGGAAGAAGATTCCTCTTAGTCCGGTCTCGTTGTACCGCGGATCTACCAAGCCTGATGCCTTGGGGATTTGCGTG
Source organism: Gammaproteobacteria bacterium (assembly GCA_037381915.1). GTDB lineage: Bacteria > Pseudomonadota > Gammaproteobacteria > DRLM01 > DRLM01 > JARRQJ01. The sequence continues at coordinate 17,050 of JARRQJ010000015.1, forward strand.
TGGTAATTGAAGTCCGTGGTGGAGAGAGTACTTTTGACCCACATGCAGTGATCGATCGTTCCCGCCCTGGGAGAACGCCGTTATTGCGTGCTTTTTAGCCAAGCCAGCGTCAGTCACGCCTCCGGACTTTTGGAATTGAGCATTGCCTGAGAAAACCACCGACCGTAAGATCATGGAACAAGCGGACGACAACCGTTATCTGCTTAAATTCGTGTTGGTGTCGAGTCTGTCGTTCTTCATAGGCACGATCCACGGCGTATTGCAGATGATACCGGTCATCCGCACCTGGCTGGATTCCATCGGCAGTCCGTACGGCGGACCGGGTCATATGATCGATCCTCTGGCCCACGCCCATATCAACTTGATCGGCGGCGTCATGATCCTCAGTATGGCGGTCACCTACTACTTGCTGCCGAAGTTTTCCAACACCCCCATTTACTCGCGTCGTCTGGCGGAACATTCATTCTGGTGGACCACCGTGGGTGCGCTGTGTTTTTACCTGGTGCTCATGATTTTCGGCGTCATCGAAGGCGTGTTGTTGCTCGATAAATCGCCCGAGTTGGACCACGTGCATCAGATCTATCGCTACATAGTCTCCGTGTCGGCCTCCATCATGGGCATAGGACTGTGGCTTTATCTCACCAATATCATCCTCACCATAAAAAATATCTATAAGCGGCCATGAGCCTGAGTTGTGCCTGCCCCGAACACTATCCAGACTGGGACGGAAAGGACGTCAATCTCGGTGGCCATTGCGTTCACTCTCTCAGTATCCCGACACTCCTGCATATGCCGTTGGGCTATGAGGCATATCTCAAACGGCAATATCACGATATTCAGGCTCTACGGCTGACCGAGTCCTGGCCCAATCTGGTACTGACGCGCACCGGCATGTTCCGCGGCACCATCACGCGGCTCTTGGAAAAGACCACATCGCCCTCGCATCGGATTGAGTATCTCCCCAACCCATTCCACGTGCGCGGCAAACTGCATTTGGGCGATGTCGGCACCATACGCAACTCGGTACGGGAAATTCAGATGGAACTGCTGGACAAAGGCAAATTGCCTAAAGAATTGTATCTCTGTTACCTGACCTGCCCCCTATGCCGGGACGAGCGGGGCGGCAATAAGATTTTATTGTTGCGGCGCTGGACGGAAAGCACCTTATTGAAGAAACGCTGATACGGAACTGCGGCCCGGGCGGTGCCTATTTCCTATTTAGGCTTTATCAAAGGATAGTGCAGTACGGTCACGGTGCCCTTACGCTTGATCCTCACCTGCAGCTGTTCTTGCAAGGATTTCACGCCGAGGGCCTTGCGATATACGCCGGAAAAGCCATCTTGAATGGCCTGCTGCCAGATATCGCCATCACGCATGCGCAGGTCCACCATCAGATCATGGGCCGGCGCGCCGTTCACATCCGTCGCCAGAACCAGGAATTCATTCATCCCCACTGTCACGGGAGTCGGACGACACTGGACCTCTATCACCATATTGCCCAAGGTCTGCTGCCCCAGGGACCCGGTCGCATCACTCCCGCAACCCCATAGGGCCAGACTCAGCAGCGCAACAATAATGACTTTCATGTGGCGTCCTTCGCGTTTCGCTGTAAATAGGCCTTGATGCGCCGCTCTTCGTCGTCGGTCAGGGGGGTGAGGCCGGTGGAGATGCGGTGGGACTGCATGCGCTGCACGATCGCGGGCCAGGCGGCGGCGGGACGGTCCTCGGGGTGCGGCGGCACGTGGCAATCGTGGCAACGCTGGCTGAACAGGATCTCATCCGCGCTGCCCGCCTCGGGCAAGTCCACCACCACCTTGTGTGACGGCTCGCTCTTCCCGCTACAGGCCATCAGCAGTCCGGATATGAGTAACAGGAACGGGCTTCTAAGGATTCTTGGAGGCGACATCCTGCTTGTCGCGGTCTTTGGCGGATTTATCGGAATCCAGCTTGCCGCCCAGGTGCGTACCGTAAAGGTTGACCATGAAATAGACGAAGGCACCCGCTACGGCGATATATACCAGGGCCGCACCGAACCCCCAGTTAATCCAGCTCCGCTCATAACCGGGTCGATTACCCCAGAACGGAAAACTCAGACCAATGGCGACCAGCAATACCGCCACCACTACGGCAATGAACCATTTGGGCACCTTGCGTTGCGATTCGGGAATGGTGTTGACCAGTTCCCAGTCTTCCAAGCCGCGCCTGTCCAGTCGCTCGCGGTCCGATTCGTAGCCGAAATGATCCTGCGACGCTTCGCCCCATTCGCTGCTGACGGGGTCGAGCTTTGATCGCGACTTGTCCTTGATATCGATATCTCTAGCGGCCATGGCTACCCCTTCGGCACTAAATGAACAATGCGGAAATTCCCTGTCCAGCCATCTCCCGAACGGACACGGATCAGGATTGGGTGCAATCCTGGCGACAGGGACGGTTTGATATGTAACATTATATCCCGGCGTCCCGCGGAAGCAAAGTTGACCCGGTCGGTTTGCAGCGTATAGGCGTCCGCCGGGATCCCCTCGATCTTGATCGTGGCCGTCTCCGGCTGGTAGCGCTTGTTCGACAGGTTAATACTGTAATCCAAGGGGGAATTGTCATCCCGCCCGGCGGTGACGTGATAGGGCTGGTAGCTCCATAGGCCCCAGGCGAACATGGCCAGCCCCAGGACAAACAGCGGAATGGTCCACCGCACCCGGCCCAGCAGGCTGTTGAGGCTGTTACGGAAACCCTGAAGTAGCCCGGTTTGGCGGAGACCCAATTCGAAGCGCAGCAGGCTATGGCCGCCCTTGGGGGCCCGGATCTTCCCGCAGGCGTCTATGCATTCGCCGCAATTCACGCAACTGTCGAAGGTTTCGGTCTTGCGCGGATCGATGCCGACGAAACAGGACGTCACGCAAAAATTACATTTGGCGCACTCGTCCGCGAATGACGGGTCGTAGGCGACGTGGAGGGTCTCCTGGGTCTTGAAGGAATGCTGCCAGACCTTGTAAATGCACATGAAGCGGCAGAAAAAATGGCGGATGAACGCGATGTCCAGCAGGATGATCAGGACGAATACGGTATAGATCCAGTGCACCGAACCCGCGAGGCGCGGGTCATGCTGGAAGGTGACAAAGGACCACACCGCCGAGGGCGGATAAAAATAAAACAGGGGAATCAGGGCGAACAACATTGCCGCGACAATGAAACTGCCGCCGAGCACCAGCCAGTTGCGCCACTTGTTCTTGCCGGCCGACACCCGCATCTTCTCGCCGTTGAGGCTCACCTCGGCCCGTTTGCCCAACAAACGGCGGGTCATGCGATTACCCCATTCCGACAGGGTATTTTGTGGACATGCCCAGCCGCAAAAGGCGGTTCCCAGTGCCGAATAGGTCGTGACCAGACCCGTGGAAATGGCCAGCCACAGGCCGACCACGATGAAAAAATCGGAGAACCAGATCTGACGCCCCAAGACTACGAAGGCCCCTTCCATGGGATCGATGCGGAACAGCCCCGTCACCGGGATCAGTACCGCCAACAGCAGAATGGCACTCTGCAAGGCGCGGCGCCGCCAGTGGTAGTTGGGCCTGGAAGGCACGCCCTCCACGACTACCGGAATCTCGCTCAGAGTCTTGTCGTAATCCATGATTTTCAGGTTATCATGCCCCCCGCCGGTTTTCACCCGAGGCAATCACTTAGGAATATTGGACCTTATTGCGACGCTGCGGTTTCGCGGATTTCGTAGTCCAGCGGGGCGAGCCTCGCCAGCCGTCCCCGATACTCCGCGGCTTGCGCACTATCGCCGCTCGCCTCCTCCAGATGCCACATGTCCCGCAGGGCATCGGGATCATCGGGATAGATATGCAATACCGCCTGCAGGGCCTGACGTCTGTCCATACCCCGCCGCAGTGCCGCCGGCAAGGTCTCCAGCATACGATCCGCCAGAGTAAAGGCGATCCAGCGGTCTTTGGGATTGGCGTCATAGGCCAGACGCAACAGCCGCTGGGACTGGAGTTCGTCACCGTGGATCTCCGCCGCCCAGGCCCGCATCGCCAGTTCCGTTGCCGTATACGCCCTCTCAAAGGCCTCATGGTCGCCGGAGGCTATGTGCAATGCCGCCTCGGCCGCCTGCACGGGGGGCCGATGAGCCACCAGCCAATCCAGCAGGCCCGCCACATCCAATTCGCCGCGATAACGCGCCACCGGCAGGCGAAATTCTATGTAGGGCGCCCATTCATCCTGCACCGGTCCTTTGGGCAGATCCATTATTCCCCAATATCTTCCCAGCCATGTCCACGGACCTTCGTGGCCGGTGGCCTCCGCCTGATTGCGGCTGTCCATGCGCTGGAGATTGGCGAGCAGCGCCGGGGCGCCCGCCAGGCCGTCCTGAGGACCGACCAGGGCCAGGCGGAATCCGTCGACAAACAGGCACATGCCGGGAAATACCCGCTGAAAACTGCGGAGCACGGTGCGCAGGGATTTCAAATCGAACTGGTTGAGCGCCAGCCATTGCACATAGATACCGTCCGGCGCGAGGTGATCGGCTACCCGCGCGAATTGCTCTACGGACAATAAACTGCTGCGCCCCACCAAATCGGGATGAAACAAATCGCCGATGATGACATCGTATTTTTCCCGGGTGCGCAGGAGGTAATGGCGCGCGTCGTCGTGGACCACCTGCATACGCTTCGCCACATCGGCATTGATGGGTGCGAACCAGGTATTCGCCGCGATGATGGCACCTTGAGACAATTCCACGGCGGTGCGATGCAGGGCGGGAAACGGCAAGGAGCCCGCAGCGGAAATGCCGGTACCCATCCCCAGGAACAAAACCTTATGGGGCGCGGGATGCAGCAAGAGGGGCAGGCGCGCCTGATTGTGCTGGGACACCACGGCGGAAGGCGCGGTGGACGCATCCATACGCTGCAGATCCGCCAGCAATACCCGTTGCCCGTCCTTCTCTTCCACCACGTGGGTAATGGAAATGGCATCCTCGTGGAAAAAGACATCGCGCGACCCCGCCTGGGTGACCGGCAAGAGATGGCTGACCGGCGGCAAGTGCCATACGGGAATGGCGGCCAGCAAGACCACGCCGCCCCCCACGGCCAACCGAAGCTTGTCGGCCCAGAGCAGCCCACAAACGATTATGAGGGCGATGGCGGCGATAATCGTGCCCTGGGTGCCGATCATAGGAATGAGGCCAAAACCCGCTATCACGGCCCCTAAGGCCGCGCCCAGGGCATTCGCGCCGTACAGGCGCGCTCCGGCCGCCTTGGCATGCTCATCGCCGTAGCGATGGCTCAATAGGGGCAACCACGCCCCGAAGCACAGGGTGACCGGCAAGGTGAACAAGGCGATCATCAAGCCCTGCGCCGACAAGGCCGCGGCCAGACTCTGAAATTGAATGCTGTCCGCCCACTTGGCCAGCAAGGGCAAGGACCACAGGCCCAACACCCCCCAGGCGGCCGCCCCTAATGGCAGTATTGTCCACCAATGCCGCGAGTGATAACGCCGGACAGCCAGGCTGCCCAAGGCCAGGCCCACCAGGTATACCGCCAAGATAACCGCCAGCACATATTCCGTACGCAGCATCAACATGCCGTACAACCGGGTCCACGCGACTTCCAGCATCAGCGCGGCGGCACCAATACCGGCATAGGCGGCCACATCGCTCACCGGGAGGGGGGGATCGTCGGACCTGACCGGAATCGCAACCGGCCCGGAGAAACGGCCGGCGATGAGCATCGCTGTCACCCCCACCACGATCCCCAGACCCGCCATACATTGCACCGCCAGGCTCCAACCGATGGTGGGCAGCAAGATCAGCGGCAGCAGGGCCCCCCCACAGGCACCGAGGGTATTCAGACCGTAGAGGCGGCCGACCGGCATCACCATTCCCCCAGCGGCGCGCAGGATCAGGGGAAATCCCATCCCCAGTGCGCAGGCCGGCAAGAACAAGGCAGTCAACGCGGTTACCGCCTGCACGCCATACCAGGTCGACAGGGGCAACCCCAGCGCCACCGCCGCCAATTCGCCTTGCAGGAAATGCATCAAGCGCGGCAGCGTCAGGGCGTAGACCGCGACACCGGCCTCCAACAGGCCGAACACGAGCAAAGGCGGGAGACGGCCGCGCCAGCGCACCCCCAGCCAACTCCCCCCGCCCAAGCCGGCCATGAATGCGGCAACGGTGATAACCACACCGAAGATGCTGACCCCGAACTGTTGCGACAGCATGCGCACCCATAGCACTTCGTACGCCAGGGAAGTCAGCCCCGACAGGGTGTATATGACTGCCAGAAAGGCTAACGAAGTTCGGCGGTGATCAACGGCCACGGATGAACGGGAGGAGAAGCCGAGTTTTCACATGGCAAACGATAACGATGCGGTAATTCATTTTATTTTGGGAAAAACCAGACGATGGCGACGATAGTATGGGCGACGGCCAAAGTCAGACTGAACCCGGCGAAGATCATATGCGCCACGAATACCGGCTTGGCGAATACCACCATGGCGATACCCAAGGACACCGTGGTGACTATAAAGATCAACAGCGCGATGCCCATGATAAACATGATCTGCTGCTTTCTATGATCACTGATTTTGTGGACGCCGGTCTGATCATCGTGATCGGCTTTGGTAAACTGCTGCATCACCTCGGCGGGATTATCCCCGGCCGCAGTATTGTCAGCCGCAATAGCCAGCGGTGAATTCAACAAATACAACAGCAACCAACCCCATACCCACGGCTTCAAAGATCCAACTATGCTGCGCATATGCTCGCCTCTACCGATTATTGTTTTTATCGCCTGTCTGTTTCTTCTTTACGCGACCTGCGACCTGCAAAACGCCAGTAGAGGATGGCCATCAGGATAAACGGTGAAAGCACGATGGGTAACAGGAACAGGAATATCGCCCAGGGGGTGTTGATGGAAACGTGCAAATAGCGATAGCTGTCAAGCGCCCAAGTCGAATCCGACGCCAGGATTAACAGTACCCCACACAAGATTTTGGCTAATTTCATGGGCTAGTCACTCGATTAATGCTTGTGCGGTTTGACGTCCTGGGCGCAGCGGAAACCAAAAAAATCCGAAGCAAGATTCGGCCACTGGGAAATGCGGTGATAACTGGCGGTGGAAAATGGGTCGCTCTTCCAGGATCCGCCGCGCAAGACCTTATAACGCTGCTTCACCGGGACCATGTCAACCACCTTCAATTCGCGGTCTTTCGGCGTCTTGACCACCCCGACCCTGCCTTGAAATACCGATTTAGGAGCAGTCGACCCAGGGTAGGGCAGATAATCGTCCTGCATCCACTGGCTGACGTTACCCGCCATATCCATGACGCCGTAGGGGCTGGCGCCGTTTGGATAGGCGGTCACATCCGTAGCGTGACCCACCGAATAGTAGGTATTCAAGCGACTGGCATCCATGCGATTCCCCCAGGGCCAACGCCAACCCGTGGTTCCACGCGCGGCCTTTTCCCATTCCGCCTCGGTCGGCAAACGCTTTTTGGCCCAGGTCGCATAACTGCGCGCGTCGAACCATGAAACCATGGTCACAGGGTGCAGCAGTTCGCCGTCGGGAATCTTGCCGTTTTTCCAGTCCAGGGGAGGACGATGGCCCGTCGCGGCCACGAAGCGCGCGTACTGCGCGTTGGTGACCAGATACTTGTCAATCATATAGGCGCCCAGTCGCACATGATGCGCCGGCTTGTCCTGCGGATCGGCCTCCCGCTTATTCGTCCCCATGACAAAGTCGCCCGCCGGGATGGTAATCATGGTGTCCAAATCTTTCCACTGCTTGGGGGTAAGCAGCGCTTGAGCCTCCGCCACGGTGTAGGTCGCAACCTTGCCGGTCGGATGTTCATTCTCTCTATGCAGTTGGATGTCTTCACCGGCGGCACGGATACGGGCCGGCTCGTCTTTGAGGTTATAGGTGGACTCGCTGCGCATTTCCGCCATGCGGTCTGCACCCAGCATAACCACGTGGATGCTGCCACCGACCATGGCCAGCACCGCGCAGGTTACCAAGGTGGCGGTAAGGTAACCTTTACGCTTGGCGCGGTCCTTTTCATCCAGGTTTACCGTGCGCTTTAATGCATGATCACGCATCAGTCTGCGACTTCTCTTGTGTCTTGGCCGCCCGCTCCTGATATTCCAGGTGTATGGGCTTACGACCGTAGGTGCGTTTGATCAAGATCTCTCCTATCACTCCGCCGATGGCAGCCGACTCCACGGCCAGGATCACAAAAAATCCCCACCACCCCATGGGCATCAACGCGGCGCCATCGGGAACACCGATAAATTTCAGGGTCTCGAAATAACCATAGAAGCGTACGATCAGAGGAGGGAAATAGGCCATCCATTTGCCGCCCAGACCGTAGATCATGCCCACCACTGAGCCGGCAACGCACGGTACGATAAACAGATCAACAAACCAAAGGGGATTGAAGGTGGACAAGCCCCAAAACAGCTCTATCCGTATGCCGAGAAGATGGTCGCCCCCATAAATGACCAGGCAACCGGCGATCAATGCCAACACGCCCCTTTTTAAGCGCCTTACAGTCACGATCAATCTTCTCCAGTCAATGCATGGTGTTCCGCCTTTTTGAGGCGGGCGAGATACCAGTCCTTCACCTTCAGGCTCGCCAAGTACTTGGCAAGCATGCGCCGCTCCCGCTCCGGCAAGTCCGCGTAAGACGGCATGCGGAATCGGGGCTTCAACCGTGACGGAACAATGGCTTGAGGATTCTTAGCCGAAAGATAACGATATAGCCACTGCTCACTATGTAAGGTGCCGATGCCATCCAGCATAGGGGCGGGGACCGATTGCAAGATGTTCTTTAACGTCCACAGGCTATGGCAATCCCTGCAGTGCTCGCGCTCGATCAGCTTGGTCGCTTCGCCAGAGAATTCCTTGTTTGAAGTCGAGTAAAAAGGGATTCCCGGATCGGGTTTTTCGCCGATACTGCGTATGTAATTCACCCCCGCCAGCGATACGACAGTGATCCCAATTGCTGCAAGGATCCACTTCTCGCCTTTCCTCATGAGTGATCATGAGCCCTATGTTCTTTGTCCTTCATCGCAAGGAAATGTTCACGCTTTTTCATCTGCTCCTTGAGAACTTCCCGACTCTTGGCGAATTCGGCAGGGCTCATTTTGTCCTTGTCCTCTTCATCGAACACCAAGTACTTGATATCTTCATCAAATTGATCGTTATGCAGGGCCCAGCGTATGGCAAAAATGACCGCCACGACAATCATCGCCCCCGCTATCAACCAGATATAGATGGTCCAACCGTCCGGCAGGCTATTGATATAATTCATGGGAATTACCTCATAAAAGTCGGCCCTGCAACAATTGCATGGCCCCGATGATGACGGCGGCAATGACCCCCAGAATGATCCACGCGAACATGACTTTCTCCCCGCGCTTGAGGCCCGCCACCTTGTCTGATGTCATAAATTTTAACACTATTACCATAAACACGAGGATACAAAAAATCAAAAACACAAAGATGCCAACACTCCACTGTTGGCTGTCCATCCCTTCGATACCGGTATTGAAACCGGGCCCATCCGCCAGTGCCCGGTCCATCCAACCGGCCAGGAGGCCCGCCTGTAATAGAAATCTGAATCGCGACACCACGCCCTCGCACTGCCAACTAGCTGTCCACAAAGAAAAATACCGCCTTCAATGAAGGCGGTATTCCCTAAGACTCCGTAAACCCAACCAACAACAGGAGATCAGTCTACGAATTTGATGCCCTGATTCTTCTTGTCATAATTATCCACGAAGAAGCTATAGATAAATGGGGCAACGAATACGATCACAATGATCCCCAGCAACACCAATGGCGGATTATCTACATTTAACATGGCAATACCTCCTTCAAGCTCAGTGCTTCATGTGGGTCGGCTGAATGCTGAAGTGCGGCAGGCGCTTCACCACGATGATGACTGAAATACAGAAATATATAACGTAGAACACATCGATGGTATAACCGGGATCCCACCAAGGTTGCTTACGTATCTTCTTACCGTCCGGCCCCGGTTGACCCTCGAAGTTGGCCAGCGTTACTTTGTTGCCTATCACGGTATATTGTTCAAGATCCACGTTCGCGTTTTCCAACTCCACCACCTGGTTCTTGATCATGCGCAGATCGTCCATGTCCACGGGATGGCGTTCCTGCAGGGGCCTATATTTGCTATCCGGCGCATTCTTGACGATATAGGCCATCTTCGCCGCGTCACCATCGATCTTTTGCACGTCGGGACTGTCCATCATGGAGATGTAGTCTTTGTAGATGGCTGCGGTCGGTCTTTGCCCCCACAGTGGCGCGGTAATGAGAAAGGCCGTGACGATGGTCAAACCCAGCAGCCATACCACCGGCTGAGGGAGACGGTTGTTGTCCTCGGTGAGACCGCCCAGGCTCTCACCTTCCCATACCTGCATAGCCTTCTTATTTTGCTCATCGTCCGAGAGCGTTATCAGCGGTTTGTCGAATCTCCAAGCCATATCCTTCTCCCCCCTACTTCAAACTTAAAACAAAGTCGATCAGTTTGCGGGCATCGCTATTGGGCGCAGGAGGCGGTATATCCGGCGGATAGATGCGTTTGCCTTCCTTATACTCGTTGTATTCCTTGCGCCAAGCAGCAAAGTCGATCTTCTTACCGTTGGCGTCCACGTTGCCCCACAGGTAATCGAAGCGGGGCATGATGGAGTGCGGCTGCACCAACCGCGGGTTGAAGAAGTGCATGGTCATCCACTCTCTGGATGAATTCCGTGAACCCACATGCAGCAGGTCGGGCGCCTTGCGGTCGGAACCGAAGGCCGTGGGCGACTCGTCATTGTAATCACCCAGGCGTGGAGGTACACCGAAGGCCTGCCAGTCCTGGGTTTCCTCAGGCAGCAGGGTGTGGCACCACCAGCACCCTTCACGGATGAAAAAGTTCTTTCCGGAGCCGATGTACATGGTGTTGGCATCGCCCGCGGTCTGCAGCACCTGTTCCGGCTTCCAGCCACGGGTAGCGGTCGCATTTTCGATGTAGGCCTGAATATCCTCGGTGGGATTATCGACCTCATCGACGACGAACACCGCCCCCTTGGCGGATGTCGCTTCGGTGATGCGACCCTTGTTCACGCTCAGGTCCTGAACACCGTTCGGGATATCCGGACCCAGGGTGCGCGGATGATACACCGCCCCCGGCATGGGAATGCCGGGCTCGTACACGTAGGCATAAATGGGCGGATCTATGGGCGCGCCCGTGTTCGGATCCTTCTTCAGCAGGACCGTCTTGGGCATGTTCACACCTTGCAGGAACGGATCCTGGTAAGAAAACCCGCTGACCCGCCCGAAGGCCAGGCCCTTACGCAGCCCGATCTCTGTGGCCTGCACCGACGTCATATTGACCGTCGGGAAGTACAGCGTAATCAACATTGATCCGCCGAGCGCCACACCAAACAACCTTGCACCTATCTTATATTCTCTGAAAGCCACGTTCGACTCCCTCCCTTTATCAGTTGTTATTAACGCTCGTAGGCCAACTCATGGGGCAAGCGACCGGCCGGAATCGCCGTACCGGCGCGCGCGGTCATCCACATGTTGTAAAGCCACACGATGTTACCCGTGAACACCAAGGTGCCACCCACCCAGCGGGCGATCATGTAAGGATGCTCGGCGACAACAACGTCGATATAGGGCACTTCATAGATCTTGCCGGCGCCCTGGATCAGACCGGCGATGGTCATGGAGATCCAATAGGTGGCAAATCCGATCAGCAGCAGCCAGAAGTGGAAGTTCGCCAAGGTCAGCGAGTACAGCTTACGGCGCAGCAAGGTCTGGATGCCGTAATACACCGCCGCAGCTTCAAGGAACGTGGAGAAGCCGAGCAGCGCCAAGTGCGCGTGGGCCACGATCCAACCGGTACCATGTATGTACCAGTTGATGGCGCGGGTTTGCTGGAAGCCGCCCTGCATGTTCAAGGGGATGGCCAGTAACACGCCGGTTATCGTGAACTTCATCTCGATGTTTTCGACGAAGAAGTGCCATTTGCCCTGCATGGTCAACAGCAGGTTGGATACGAAGGCGATGGCGGGCACGAGAATGAGCACCCCTTCCACCGAGGCGAAGGACTTGAGCCACTCGGGCAGAGGCGCGGACATCAGGTGATGCGCCGCGGGGGTGGAGTAGAACACCACCACTGACCAGAAGTGGAGGTGGCCGATACGATGCGAGTACAGCGGGTTACCCGTAATCTTGGGTACCGTGTAGTAGGCGATCGCCGCCGCCACCGGGGTAATCCACAAGCCCAACACGTTGTGGGCAAACCACCAGGTCAGGTAGGCCTCACTCAAGCCGCTGAGGGAGAACCATTCCGGGGAGTTGCCTACCAGGAACACAATGGACACCATGAATACCGCGGCGCCGAAGAACCAGTTGGTCGTATAGATGCCTTGAGTACGGCGCTTGATGATGGTCATCCACACGTTGATCCCCAGCGGCACGGTCATAAAGGCGGCGATGTACAGGTCGATGAACCACGGGAAATCGGAATACTCACGACCGGAGCTCATGCCTATCCACAACAGGAGCAGGCCCAGGGAAAGCCCGATGTTCCACAAGAAGCAGTTCCACACCCCAAGCTTCTCGGACCACAGCTTCGTGTTACCCAGGGCCGGGGTGATGTACATCATCGCCATGGCGAACGCCATGGAGATCCAACCGAAGATCACCGCCAGCACGTGAACTTGGCGCATATGACCGAATGCGAACATCTCCGAGCCGGTCACAAAATCCGGGAAGGCGAGCTTCGCGGCGTTGAATGACCCCAACCCGGTACCGATAACAAACCACAATATGGACGAGAAACCAAAATATATCGCGGACGTACCGGCCGGTATATCTTCGTTCCTCGCGGTTAAGTACTTAAGCATGATCGTGGACTCCCCTTCTGAATTTCCTAATGCCCTTTTTCTCTAGCGAATCAGTGTTCGCCCGGCTTCAGCAGATACCAGGCAAACCACATACTGGAAAAAGCCAGCAAGATGCAAAATACCGTAGCTATAGTAGTCATGCTCTACACCCCCCCAAGCGATCAATGAAATCCAACAAAACGTAGCGCAGTTATCTGATAGGACTTAGTTAAGCGTGGGAACTTTGACTCCCAGCGGCCTCAGCCGCTGCCGCTTCCAGCTCGCCATGTCTGTGGAGCAGGATTAGCATGATGGCGGTAAACGCAAGGCCGAACAATATCATGCACCAATCGACAAAACCTTGGAATGTTACCGGGTTATAGGCTCTCCCGTAGATGCCGCCCCAGTAATCGAAACGGCCGCGACCCAGCGCACACATCAACGCCGCACCAAACACACTGCCATTCCCCATCCCTGTGGTGACCCCTGAAATAAGGCTAAGAATGAAGGTCCTTCCCAACGTAAGAGCATTTGTTGCCATGGTTACTCTCCACTAGATTTATGTGAATCTTTATTTGCCAGGCTGCTTATTATTTCGGGCTGTGATACTTGCACACCGTCGTGCTTGCGTCAAGTCTTTTCCGGCTTGGAAATTCTCCAATATTCCCGAGCATAATACAAGAATATTAGACGTTTTTTGGCGTTTTGCACCGGCATGCCTCAAGGGCCTTTCGGAACGCGGTGCGCGGTGTTGGAGGCCGGTTCATGACAGCCGCTTACCCCGCCACAGTGTAGTATTTTCGGCAAAGCGATATATACTTTTTTGTCTAGCGGTTAGCGATGTGTGAGTTTGTGCGCCGTCCTCGTCCCCACATCCTTGAGCAATGCGCAATCCGCTATTCTCGCCTCTTGAGCTTGGAAGCCCGCGAGATATTCACTGCCCCGTACCGGCGTCATTACCACAATTTTGGAGATTGAATTTGAAGCCACCCTGAGCCCGCCACAATCATCCTCGGAAGGGCTGCGCGCTTATGCGCGTCAGCCGGCCCAGGCGGCGAAAGCATGCCAAGCATGCGGCACCCACCGCGCAAGTGCTTGCCGCCATGGACCTGGGCCACCATAATCGTTGCAGTCGCACACCACGTCGCCACCGAACCAAAGGATTCATGAAAGAGATTATCGTTTACTCCATCGCCGCGATTGCCTCGCTGGGCTTATTGGCCTATTCCATTCACATGTTCATCGGAGGCTTGGTCAGCGCCGGCCTTGAAAAGACCATTATTATCGGCGCGGTTCTGCTGGGGGCGGTCATTATCGGGCTGTTGGCGCGTGACGTCATCCGAACGCGCGCCAAGACCAGGTGATTGGGGCAGGGCGATCAATCTGGCTGCACGGCCCTGGGCGCCGCCTGCAGGCCTTCTCGACGCGGTTAAGGGGTAAGCGGATGGCCAGAAATCCTGGCAGGGAGCATCTTGGGATTCAGGCTGCCTGAGGCATCGCCCGCAAAGGGCCCGACAAGCATCCGCGCCGATCGCACGTCTTCAACAGCGGTGCCACACGTTGACCGCCCGACGACAACACGTATACCCGATATGGGAGACAAGACTTGGGCCGCGTGCTCGCGCCACGCCCTTTTTACCTTGCCAGGCGGCACCACCCGTCAGGCAATATCAACGATATACGTTTAGCAGCGACTTAATTTCGTCGAAGTCGCCCGCGGTGGGGTATTGTCCCTTGTGAAAAACATACTGATAGCGCTTCCCGGACAAATCTATACCGCTCAGACCAAATGACTTTCCGGAAAAATCCGGATAAAACCGCACATCCTTGATCAGACTGATACGTTGATCGTTGCGCAAACTCAGGTAAACCCCTTGTTTGTCTATGTCTATGGCGGTCGGAGAAGAGGGCAACAGCATCATGCGGCTCAACACCCGGTTCAAGCCGACGATGCAAAAGAAGGAACCCAGAAAGACTAAGACATAAGACCAGATATGGTTAGGCCCATACCATAATTTCAGGGCGATCAGCAGCAGCGCCCCCACCGTCGGGATATACAAGAGCGCATCCCATACGACACCCCGCCGATCCCGAATCAAGCGATACTGCTTAGCCGAGGCCACAATCAACCACTTTTTGTTACTTTTGTAACTTTTGTATCTTCTTTTTTACTCTCGATTATCACATTGCGTATCGCGCGATCGAGCTCGCCGTATAACATTCGTCCGGGCATCCTAAAACGCACGATTTGATGGGAATCGATGATGAAGGTCCAGGGGTCACCCTTCACCCGAAAGGCGCGAAAGGCTTCCGGATTCTGATACTGATCCATGTGCAAAAACAGAACCTTGGTGTGATACCTGCGCAGCAGATCCTTCAACATCTGCAGCTGCACATCGCAAACGGTGCAATGACCGGGGGTGGCAAACTCCAGGACGATCGGCTTTCCCATCTTAAGGGCCTGATCCAGGGAATACTGGTACATGCGCTTATCGGGAAAGCGATAAGTGGTAATGCGCGTGAAGTCGCCACCCACGTCCGCCAGGGTCTTGGTCTTGATGGAGGGCACCTTCTGGCCCACCCTCAGTGAATTCATGGAGGAATAGTCGCCGGCACACGCCGATAAGAAACATAGCGTTGTGGCGGCAAACAGAAAACTCGCATAGTGTGAGGTAGACTTCATATCCGCTGCCTCCAACCGCTGCAGGTGCGAAAAATATTATAACCCCATATGATGTTGGCCGTTAACACCAGGGTTCCGAACATACCCACGGAAATCATGAACGGCCGCACCATGAGGTTGACGTCCGCCGGCGCCGCATATTCACTGGCCAGCCCGCCGACGGCGCCTGCCGCGACGAACGACGAAACCATGCCCAGCAACCCGAAGTTGTGCATCCAGAAATGGACCTTGACCAGCTTCAGGCTATGAATTGAACGCCTTACCAGGCGGGGAATAAGGTAATAAATCGCCCCGAAAATAGCCATTTCCACCCAACCCAACAGGTTCAGATGGCCATGGCCCAACATGATTAAATGGGCATGGGGACGGTGATCGATGAAGGCCCGCAGCGGCGGGATCATCCCGACCACCGCCCCCCAGGAAAATCCGATAATGCTGTAGATAATGCACGCAAAAATAAACCACATTGTATAGCGGGTGTAATCCTCATCTTGCACCCACGGCTCACTCACTGCTTGTCTCCCCCTTGCCCGTTATCCCCCAGATTCTCGGTGCGTACGTCCTTGAATTCGCGCTTCCAGGACTTAGGCGCCCACATCTTAACCATGTCATCGATGAAGGTCGAGCGTCCCTTCGGCGGCTCCGGAGCGGACGGGGAGCCGCGATCCGCCTTGAGTTCGGAGATAAAAGTGGCCATGGCCTCCAAATCCGCCAAGGGCATCTTCGCGACATAGGCCGCCTCCTTGGGCGCCATGCCATGATCCACCGTCTTGGTCCCGTAGGTCTTCTCGGGATTACGCAGAAAGGCCAATATCCATTCCTTGCTCTTGGAGGACCCCAGCCCGTCCAGATCCAGGCCCATATTGGTTCCGTTGTTCATGGCGCGATGGCAATCGGTACAGCGGGATTTGCGGAAGATCACCGAACCCCGGTCACCTTCCGGGGTCAGGTCATAATGGGTTCTTACTACGAACATCGGCTTTTGGCTATGCATGCGCATCACCTCAAGGGCGATGTAACCTAAGACCGCCACCACGAGAAATACCCCAAAAATGCTAAATAGGACCTTTTCTCCCGGCTTTAAGGACTGTTTCAGAGCCATGACAGCGCGCCTCGTGGTTTCAGCTACCCGATGGAAGTGCGGAAGCCGCATTGGGGTAACTTTGCTCTGCCGGAATCGGCAGTTGGATGGACCTGCAATACGATTATATATCCTATTTTTAAAAATAAGGGCGGAATTAACCGCCCTTCTTAATTAACACCAGCTTTATATCAGATCAAGTTTTAATGCGAATGGAACGACACGGGGATAGGGGACTCAGGAGTAAAGGTATTCCCCATTGTCGTCCGCGGCGCGGTAATCAGATAGGAAGCCACATTGGCGATGTCGTCATCGGATAACTTGTCCGCCACATGTCGCATCTGCGCCAGCGGATCGTTGGCGCGACCCTTGCTGGGGTCGCTGCTGCCGGTACGCCAGTATTTCAACTGATTGGTCAGGTAAACATACTTCTGCAGCCCGATCTGCGGATACATGGGCGGCGCACCCCGGCCATTGAATTGGTGGCAGGATTGGCAGGCGGGGACATTTTTCTCCGGCACCCCGTACAAAACGATGGCCTTACCCAGGTAGGTGGAACCCACCGTCTTGCCGTTAGCCTTCAATTGCTTCAGATTCGAAAGTTCTTTATGGACGACGGGCAATCTGTTCACATAAGACGCCACGTCGACACGGTCCTGCGGGCTCAGGCCCTTGGCATTAAAATTCATCACCATCATGGTGAGGTCTTTGCGCCGGTCATGGGCAAAATCCTCCAATTCCTTGATCAAATAGACCAAGTCCTGGCCGGCAAGCCGCGGCGTCCCCAAATTGTCGTCACCCATTCCATCGGGGCCGTGGCAGGAATTACAGGCGGGCACTTCACCCTTCCCCTGCTTGAAGATCTTCTCACCGTTGGCAAGGTTGACTTTGACATTCTGGATATCCTTGTTTTCGGTACCGATCGTCGTATCCTTGGCTTCGGACTCTATCGCAGCTTGTACCATCGAGTCCGTACTCACTGCGTCCTTCATATTATCCGGCGTACTCACTGCGCCCTTCATATCATCCGCCGCCTGCACCGTATTGACAGCGCCCAACAACGCCGCCAACGTCAATGACACTAAAATCACATTGTTTCGTTGCATCTTAGGATGCCCTCCCAGAATTAACATTCTTATCAGTTTGTGAGTCCCAGTACAATAACTCCAGCGTGCCCAGGTTCATCATCAACTCGCTCGCACGGTGCACGACTGCGCCTGTTTGTAGATGTCCCACCCCAACCCAAAGCTTATCTATTGACTCAAGAATTCTTTTTGAACAGAACGTAAGCCATCACGTATGCAAGCACAAACCATATAGCATACATCCCAAGAACAGCTCCAGTACCGTAATCGCCTGGCATGTTGCACCTCCATTATTTCAAAGATCTGCCGCACAAAAAAGTGGCGGAATGTATAGCACGATCATCCAAAACATTGCAAGCTTAAAGTGTATCCAGCCTCATCCTCGGCCGCAATCATAAATCCCTGATGACGTCTCCACCTATCTTCAATTTCCACGGCACTACATTATTTTCATGGCACTGCATTATAGACAAGAACCATGATGATTGCGCGCCGCGGAGCGACTCAAATTCAGGCGCCATTCCATACACTGACCGCCCGACTCAACTATCATCCCGCCATCCGTCAAAAATACGACTGCCAGGGAGACACGCAAGGATTTGCAGCAATGACCGCGACACAATTTTACGATATGATTTGCCTCACAAAAACGCGTCGCAAAAACCCCATTCCTACCTGGTATTAATGCATCCGATGCTGGCACGTATTCCTACTCAATTCAAAATACTCTTGATATTTTTGTTATGGGGCGGGCTCGTACTGCTGTTCCACCTGCTGCGCTTCGACCCCTACGGCATAGAGGAACCGGCGGCCAGGGCCTTATTACTCAACTGGACCGTCGCCGATCAAGTCGTCAACCCCATCGTCGTATTCGGGCTACCGGACCTGCGAGTATTGCTGTTCGCACCGCTCGGCATCTACTGGTCAGGGAGCATCGTCGCTGTCAAGGTATTCACGCTGATTATCGCCTTCGCCGCCTGCCTGTTGTTGTACCGCTGGGCCCGCCGCCTCATGAACGAGGAAGTGGCGTTGATCGGCACCGGCCTGCTCCTGATAGCGCCCTTGACTTTTGCCCAAGTAAACGCAATCGGCGTCGGTCCCTTTCTGCTGCTGTTGTTTGCCCTGGGACAGTGGCTGGATGAAAAGTACCGGCAGAGCGGCCGTCAGCTGGGTGGATGGTACTTTCTGCAGATGATCCTCGCCGCCGTGGCGGTCAGTCTGCACCCCGCCGGTCTCGCCTATCCCCTGGCCTTGATGTGGGAGTGGTATAAGAATCCCATCGACAAACGGCATCGTATTCAGGTGATGGCGGGACTGACCATCAGCACCGCACTCATCCTGATCCTGCGCTTGGGCTGGCCCGCGCTGCAGTGGGGCAATAATCCCATGGCCGCACTTACCGACCTCGTCTATGTAATGGGCCCCGCAAGCAAAGGCCCTACGTGGGTGCTAGGTTTCATTCCCAGCGGCATCCTCCTCCTGCTGGTACTGAGCGACCTCCGGGAGCTGTTCCGCGACCTGCTGGGCCGCATGTTGCTCGGCGGGCTGCTGTTCGGGATCGTGGCGGCGGGCCCGGGGTGGGCGATGCTGGGCCTGGCCATCATGGTCTATCGGGGTCTGTTCAAGCTGATTAATATCAATCAGGGCCTGCAGGCCGGCGGGCTTATGGGTCAGCGCGGCATAGTACTGATCGCAGTCTTCGCCCTGGCGACCACTTACATGATCAATGAAAAGGTTCAGCGCTACGACATCAGGCTGGGGGCGGTATCACCGCAAGACGACATTATCCGCACCCTGTCCGGCGAACTCGAGGACCTCAAAAAACCCGCCGCAACCATCAGCCAATGGCCGGCGCGCACCTTGCTCGCCACCAAGCACACGACCTTCCCGCTCCCGCCCCCCGCGCCGAATGCGCAGGCACTGTTAAAAAACCTTCATGGCGCGCATTTTCTGATCTTCGACCCCTACGACAAGAGCAATGCACAATTGACCCGTCAAGTCTCTGAACTGGCCCTCAACCTGAAAACCATCATGGTGAAGCGGGATGCGGTGCTGGTGGAGATCGTGGATACACCAAAAAAAGATGCAACTTCCGCCAAGCACTCTTAAGCGCAACGGCTAGGGTTTGCCAACCGCATCATGGCGCTTGAGACCGTCGCGATACAGCATGATGGAACCGAAGCGCAGAATACTTAACACCAGCAACAAGACGGATATGGCATATATCTGGTCCGGATTGATTTTGGTCTCGAACAGATCGATCATAATTTCCCGCAGGATGAACACGATGGTGGCATCGACGATAAATGTCATGCGCAGCCGCCGCGAGGTAAAATAATCCACGATCGACCTGATCAGTTCCACCAGGATAAACAAGGTGAGCAGCTGGGAAATGATGGCCTGGTAATCCCGAGTGAGTTGTTCGTGAACCACCAGAAATCCCACAGTCTTGAACAGATGGATCACGCCGATCACGATGCCGAAGGTAATCATCAACAGGATCACACTGAAGATCACGTCGACGATGCGTTGAAACATATTAAGCAAATTGATGTCTTTCAGCTTCATTTCCCTGTCTCACGGCAACACCGCCTTTACCCGCGGCAAACTGATATTCAAGTCTGGCAGCGGGGGCAATAATAGGTGGCGCGCTGACCCAGCCGCATCACTGTAATAATGCCGGCGCAACGCCGGCACGGCTCCCCTGCCCGTCCATACACCAACAGCTGCTGAGAAAAATAGCCTGACCGGCCCGCGCCATCCACATAATCACGCAAGGTGGTACCGCCCGCGACAATCGCCTTGCGCAATACAGACTTGACCGCCTTGGCGATCGCGCCGTACTCCCGGGCCGTCACCGCGCCCGCGGCGCGCCGCGGGTCTACCCCGGCCATGAACAAGGCCTCATTGGCGTAGATGTTACCCACCCCGACCACCACCTTGGCGTCCATGATGAACTGCTTGACGGCAACGGTTCGGCCGCGGGATTGACGAAATAGGTAGGCGGCATTGAATGCCCTGGCGAGCGGCTCCGGCCCCAGTCCTCTCAGCAGGGGATGCGCCAGCGGATCCTCAGTGGTCCACACCATCAGGCCGAAACGGCGGGGGTCGCGCAGACGCAAGACCAGGCCGTTGCTCAGCTGCAGATCCACATGATCGTGCTTCTGCGGCCGTGTCGCCGCCGGCACCAAGCGCAGGGTACCCGACATGCCGAGATGAACAATGAGCGTCCCGGCGTCGCACGCCAACAGCAAGTATTTGCCGCGGCGCCCGACGCTGTGGATCCGTTGCCCGGTCAGGGCGGCGGCGAAGCCGCGCGCGATCGACCGGCGCAATCGGCGCTCTCTGACCACCACTCGGCTGATCCGTTGTCCGGTGACGTACGGGGCAATACCACGGGACGTGGTCTCCACTTCGGGCAATTCGGGCATAAGGCCAAAGGGTGGTGATCGCTATTTCTTTTTCGCCTGGGCCGTAGCAGCTTCTGGCTTGGGCGCCTGGACAGACAATAAGCGATCCGCCTGTTCCGAGGCAACATAGTATTGCATGCCGATCTCGGGCCGGGCGAGAACCAGTTCCGGCTTGCGCGCGACGATCTGGAAGCGCAAGGGCTGAGACTGCCCCGCCAGCGTAATGACCACTTCCCCTTGGGAGGCGTGTTTCTCATAAGGAGCGACGCGTACTGCCTGGGCTTCGTGCCACTCTTTCACCAGGCCCTGGAGGATTTCCGATGTGATGCCCTTCTGCGCCGGCACCTCACTCCATTCATCTTTGTCATTCCTCGACAATTTCCTGTCCGGCAACTGCAAGGCGTCGATCTGCGCGCCGGGCGGCACCAGATTACGGCTCACCCACGCTGCCGCATTGCCGGTCAACTCGAACATGTAACGATCGGCGATCATATGGATCGTATCTCCCAACTGCACATAGCGCTGCTGACCAACGGGCGTCACCCCCCCGAACAGGATCTCGGTATCGTTGATCTTCAGCCGCACCGCGGGTTTGGCCAGGCCGTATTCGCTCAGCTTGTGGCCGGCCGCCGGAAATTGCGACAGGCTGTTGGTCTGCAGCAGCTCTAACAAGTCATCCACGCGCACGCCGTTGGCCGCGACCTTGACCGGCTCGGCCAATTGCCATGCGCCGGCCTGTTTGATCAGGATGATGGTGCCGTTGTGATTGGTGATAACGATTTTGTTGGCAGCCGCCGGGCTCATGGCGGTAAGCTTGGCGACCGGCGGCTTCGGGGCGTGGCCGGGTTCCTTCCATACCACCCACACCAGTGCCAGCAAGGCAACGGCCAACCACACATTGAGCAATACCCGCTTGCCCATCATGCCACCTCTTAACGCTTACGCCGCCGCAGCCAAATGGTCAGG
>JARRQJ010000016.1:0-75309 GCA_037381915.1 Gammaproteobacteria bacterium
ACCTTTATCGAAGGGGCCTGGGCTGTTGAGATTGCTAACGCTGATCATGACATCGCCACCAGGCATGTCATAGGAGATTCTTATGCAAAATGACTTGACTCCGCTGGTAGTCCGTTATCTGTCCGGATCACCTCCGGCACAGCTCTTTGCCCGGCACCCCCGTGTCCGCCTCCCGCATAAAAGCGATGATCTGCTCTTGTGAAAAGCATTTCTTCATGTCCAATCTCCTCCAATGATGGGATTGGACTCTAAATCGCCGTGCTACTCAATATCGGGGTGACGTGGGATTCGCCATATTGCCTCAATTCTCTTGACCATAAAGAAGCAGTCTTGAAAGGAAACGTATGCAAAGGGTAGTTTTGTTCTATTTTTCTAAGACCAGGCAATATCTTTTCAAGATCGTGGTATTTTAATTTTTCCCACTCACGGATATTCATGGCACCAATACCTGACTATTAACTAGGGGCAAAAGTGCCACCCAAGCCGGCAAGCTACGCCGCCTAATCTACCCTGTCGATTACAATCCATATAGAGGTAATGTCGACAAACACAATGGAGATTCTTTAATCTTGAGAGAAATACGCAAATCCTGGCATGAGGAACCCTTAACCAGTTCGAGTTATCTGTCCAGTTTAGTTGGACACTAACGATTGGCGCACAAAGCTCGATATCAACCATAAATACACCGTTCACGCAATAAGGGGAGCACTGAACGCAATGGCCAAACAAATCGGCATCTTGACGGCGGGCGGCGACAGCCCGGGGCTGAATGCCGCCATCCGCGGCGTGGGCAAGGCGGCGCTCGGTCACTTCGGCATGCAGGTAATCGGGTTTCGCGACGGCTTCAGGGGGCTAGCGGAGAACCGCATCCAGCGTCTGGATAGCGGCGCGCTCTCCGGCATCCTGACCGTGGGCGGCACCATCCTGGGCACCAGCCGCGACAAACCGCACAAGATGAACATCGGCGGCAAGGTCCACGACATGACCGACGCTATCGTCGAGAACTATCACGCCAATCACCTCGACGTGCTGGTGTGCCTGGGGGGCGGAGGCACGCAAAAGAACGCGCTGCGCCTGAAAGAGAAAGGTCTCAACATCATCACCCTCCCCAAGACCATCGATAACGACGTGGCACTGACCGATGTCACCTTCGGCTTCGATACCGCCCTGGGCATCGCCACCGAGTCCATCGACCGCCTGCACAGCACCGCCCACAGCCATCACCGCATTATCGTGGTCGAGGTCATGGGGCACCGGGCCGGCTGGTTGGCGCTGGGCGCGGGTATCGCCGGCGGCGCCGACGTGATTCTGCTACCGGAGCTGCCCTACGACGTGAACAGCGTGGCGGAGGCCATCCGCAACCGGGTGCGCAACGGCAAAAAATTCAGCATCGTGGCGGTGGCCGAGGGCGCCATGCCTAAGGACCTTGCCAAACAGCACGCCGCCGCACAACAGCTGAAAGACAAAGCGGACTCCAAGGAAGAAAAGAAGCAGGCCAAGAAGGAACTGGACAAACTGGAACAACGCCACCGCAATCACGCCATGGAACTGGGCATGCAGCTGGAAGAGTTGACCGGACTGGAATCGCGCGTGACTATCCTGGGATACCTGCAGCGTGGCGGCATTCCCTCCGCCGCGGACCGCCTGCTGGCGACACGCTTGGGTAGCGCCTGCGCCAGCTTAATCGAACGGGAGATGTATGGCGTGATGGTGGCGGCGCGCGGCGACAAGGCCAAGGCGGTACCGCTGGAAGACGTGGCAGGCAAGCGCAAGCTGGTGCCGCTGAATCATCCCTGGATCGAGGCCGCCCGCCACGTGGAGACCAGCTTGGGGGATTGAGCCAGTCGCCCGCACTTGTGGGCCATTTCATGAAAATGATTCGGAGTCGGGAAGCTTCAGATCAACCCCTTGCTCCGCAGATCCTTGACCGCTGCCCCGGCCTCATCCTGCACCGCATCGGTGACGTTGTCGGGATTGACTGTTTGGGTCCTCAACGACCAAATCAGGTGTTGCGACGTGGTGTCGTAAAGGTCAAGTTGCATAGTGATAGCCGAGCTGTGTTCCACGCGTCCCGGGGTGGCCACAATCGGCGTGTGCCGGCTGAATGAGTTCGCGAAGGTGATATCGGGCGAAGGCGGCACGTAGACCGCGCCGCGCTCCACACTCAACAGACGCGACACCAGCACGCCGTCAAAGTCCTTCCCTGCCATCGCCGCCCTGACCGTTTCCCGGTCAACTTTCTCACCGACGGGCATGATGTCGGAGGAGGCGACGGCATGCAGGCCTTCCTGTCTCAGCCTGCTGGCCATGATGGATTCGACTTTCTCGCGGATTGCCGGCTCGTCGTCGGAGAGGGAAATGACCAGGAAGCTGGACAGCTTGTTGTCATAATTATCCGCCTTCCAGCTGCCGAGGATCTCGGATCGGTTTGTCGGTGTCGAGGCGCATGCAGCAAGCAGCAACACACTCAGCAGGACCGCAATTTGCCGCCGACGCCACCACTGGATCATGTTGTCCTCCTAAGCCGCCGTAAGCGGCTGCTCACAACATCCGCCGCACCGGACCGAAAGAACAGCGGTGTACGGGTGTCACGCCCAGCCTTTCCAGCGCCGCGACGTGGTCCTTGGTGGGATAGCCTTTGTGTTTGGCGAAGCCGTAGCCGGGATATTGTTCCTCCATGCGCAGCAGCTCCCGGTCGCGGGCCACTTTGGCGAGGATTGAGGCCGCAGAAATGGCGGGAACGGTCTGGTCGCCTTTAATTATAGCTTCGGCGCGACAAGCCAACGGCGAGGGGCAGCGGTCGCCGTCGATCAGGGCCAGCAGCGGCACCGGCTCCAAAGCGGCGACGGCGCGCCGCATGGCGAGCATGGTGGCATGCAGGATATTGAGGGTATCGATTTCGACCACGTCGGCGCTCGCCACCGCCCAGGCCAGGGCCTTGTCCTTGATTTCCGCTTCGAGGGCATCGCGGCGGCGCTCGCTGATTTTCTTGGAATCCGCCAGCCCGTCGATGGGCCGCGTGGGATCGAGGATCACCGCCGCCGCCATCACCGGTCCCGCCAGCGGCCCGCGCCCCGCTTCATCCACGCCGGCGGTGAGTAATTCCGTGGTGATTGTTATGGTCATGGGGCTATAGGCTAACCATTTATGTGCAGCGCCGCCACACCCGGCAAGCCCGCAACGGCGCCGACACTACCTGCGCCGACTAAACAGGGCGGTCAACAACAAGGGCGCCACGCGCTGCATCAGCACTGCGCCGGTCATGGCCGGCAAACGCAGGCGGCCGACGATGAAACCGCCGGCCAGAGACACGGCGAGGACGCGCCAGGTGCGCTTGCCGATCCAGCGACCGAGACTGAGTTCCTGCGCCGCCGCCCGCAGCCTCGCCTTGGCCTCTTCGGTGCTTATCGGGTGAAGCGTATCGCGGTCCATATCATCACTCCCGCCAGGAACAGCATCACTACACCGACCGACAGGGCCGCATTCACCGCGCCTACGTGGGCGGTCAGGGCCTGGAAACCCGCCCAGAGGCAAAACCCCAGGCCGACGAACAGCAACAGGGCCGCCACCGCCACGACCGCCAGGCCCGCGCCGGTACGCATGACCGTGCGGCGCAACAGCCTGCCCTCCGCCTCCAGCAGGTCCGCCAGGGCGATGATGTATTCCGTCAGATTGGTCA
Organism: Gammaproteobacteria bacterium; assembly: GCA_037381915.1. Lineage (GTDB taxonomy): Bacteria > Pseudomonadota > Gammaproteobacteria > DRLM01 > DRLM01 > JARRQJ01. Next base: position 3,680 of record JARRQJ010000016.1, read on the forward strand.
GCGGCGGCCTCCCACATCTAGCAGTTTGGCGATGATGAAACCGATGCCGAAAGCGGTCAGGACGCTGCCGACCGGATGTTCACCCACCTGCTGCTCCGCCTTGTTGAACGTGGTCTTGCCTTCGGCGAGCACATCCTGCAGGCGTCGCTCGATGTCCGACCACGCCTCGTGCAGACGTTCTTCCGCTTGCGCCTTGGCGCCCGCCACATTTTCGGAGGCCGCGCCCTTAACCGCCCCGGTCAAGCCGACAATGTCCTCGCGCAGTTTCGCGATATCCGCCTTGAGGGCGTCCATTTCCTTACGTATGGATTCATCAGCCATAATGCCTCCTGAGTAAAGTTAGGTTTATAGGTTGCCGCCCGCGGCGAAACCAATTGCCGAGAGCTGCTTAGTCATTCTTATAGGGGGTGCGATTAGCCTTTCTTTCCGTCCCCTCCGCCAGGAGCAAATCCGCCTCGTCGGCTGCCGGGGCAAGCTTGCGCCACGGCTCGGTAGCGATATTCGTCATGCGGGGTGATCCGGTCATCCCCTTTAATCATGGCCTTATATGCAATCATAGTTCAGCCCGACACCCGATTGAAATACCGGAATCAATATTTATTCGCGCCAGCTATCTCTTGACCGGTATGTCGGCCGAGCTGGCCCCGCCTAAACTTGACTTATTCAACAGGAAAATGCGATCTCGTCCCGAATCGCAAGGTATGCCTCTCTTGACCATCATCGCGTGGCTGTTCTCAGTCCGCCTTTTTCTCCGTCTGCATGAGAGGTGACGGCAGATCGTCACTCCCGCAGCCCGGCATTGCCAACCGCTGATTCTCGACGCGCTGAACCGCCGACGCTCAACGCAGCCAGGTGCGCAGCGCCGCTATACTTATCCAGCACAAACCGCACACGGAAAGATAGACGATCAAAGACCGTCCGCCCTGCCTGATATCCGTGAGCGAGGGCAGGCACCCATAGAAGAGCGTCGCGGCGAGGTATCCCGCCAGAAACCATTGCAGCCGATGCCCGCCCGCCCAGGCCGGTACGGAGACGCGCAGCAAACACAGCCAGGCGAGGGGCATCAGGCTCAACGGCGCCAAGGCGACGAAGGCACCGTTGAGTATCCCGATCCGGCGAAACGAGACCGCTCCCAGCCGCCATCCTGTGCCGCTACGGCTGGGCCACAGGGAAAAACCACTGGGCTTCGCCAGGAGGACGGATCCTACAACAAAATGTGACAGCTCGTGCGCAACAGTACCCGGCAGCGCGAGGATCGCCAAGCCCCAGGGCGTGGCGCGAACCCGCACCAGCAAGGCAAGGCAGAGCACCACGAGCAGCAGACTCGGTACAAAACCGCTCACGGCCAGGTATGCGCGTAGCTGTTCGATGGCCGGTATCAAAACATTGCATGCAGGCAAGCGGGGGGGTCAAGCAATGTCACGCAAAGCTCGCCCTCCGCCTTGAATTTCGCCGCGGCGCCCCCATTAAAAAAATACAAGTGTAGCTGTAATTACACTTTTCCGTCTCCTCCCTCCCCTTCGGGACGGAAACACCCCTTGCCCGGGACCCCATACCGGGCGTTGCTTCCCCCGGCACCGTGACGGTCGCCGGGGGCCATTTTTTTCTCGATTCGTATCACCACCGCAGGCGCCGATAGCGAAGGGACGAACCGTGCACGCGCCGCAGCGTTCAATTTACATTCACTATTTCCCGCAACATAACGTTTTATAATGATAATCTCCGCTATGTCGGCCGCGATGCAGCCCGGCAATAATCAGCGAGTCATCCTCTAACCCGGGGCGATATGGCTAGCCTGTACGGAATCGATTTCGCTGCTATTGCGGGTCACGAACGTTTAAGGACATGGGGTGATCGGTAGCCGGTGCTGGTATCCGCCGCGCAGCCGCCGCACCGGGGAATACGCGGACCTTAAAGCGACGTAACATCAGCATGGTGAGCGACACAGTTCGAGAGACCGCCATGGACACGGATGCCCCAAATTGAAACACTTTCCGCTATCGGTTCAAACGCGACAAGCGCTCGCTCGGCCTTCCGCCTTGGCGCAGACGGCGGCACCTACCCGCAGTGCCTGGCGAACCATCGCGGTACTGATACTCCTGGTCTCCGGTGCCGTCCCCCGGGTTTGGGCTGCCGACATCCGCACCCTGAAGGTGGATGAACATCAGGGCCGCTACACCGTCACCTACGACGCGATCGTCGACGCCGCCCGCGACGATGTCTATGCCACGATCACCAACCCCGAGCGCTGGCCGCAGCTGTCCCATGTCGTCACCGCCGCCCGCGTGACAGGAAAACTCCCCGACGGCGGGCGCGAGATCAGTGTGACCCTCCACACCTGTATCCTGATCTTTTGCCAAACCTTGCATAAACAAGAGGCGCTGCGGATCAGCGCGGGCGGCAATATCGAGACCGTGGTGTTTCCCGAGCGAAGCGACTTCAGTTATGCCTACGAACACTGGCAGATCTCCGGCGAAGGCCGGCGTACCCGGATTCGCTATCACGCGGAGATGACACCTAAGTTCTACATAGTGCCATTGATCGGCTCCTATCTGCTCAAGGCCAAAATCCGTTCACTATTGCAGCAGGTCACCGCCAGCCTGGAAGCGCAAGCGGCGCCGTGAACTCCGGCCCCGTGGCATTGCGTCACAATGAAATGTATGCACGGATTTGAACAGGCACACGCTTCATATTTGCGCAACGACCGACTAGAAAAAATTCCTATGGGGTTAAGAAATTTTTTTCATTTCAGGTTTTCTAAGCAAATGGGTCTGAGGCAGCTTGATCCGGCCGTGGTACTCCCCACAACGGATTGAGCAGTCCTTTATTATTCAAGGAGTAACTTCAATGTCAAAAGGCAAGCGTGATGAAAACCTCGCCCAAGATGATGATTATCTCGACGAGGATAGCGATGACTGGAGCGAAGCTGTTGTGGACGGCGCCTCCCCTAACCGGGACAAGTCGACCGGCCGCAGCGCTCCCAAGTGGAAAGCCATCGAGGAATATTGGGAAAAGAAACGTCTGGAGGACGCCCTACAGGATTACCTGAGCGAGGATAAGTGAACCGCCGGCGGCGATACATCACGCTGGAGGTTACCAAGGGATTCCTCCACAACCTCCCGACGTTCCCCGTGACCATGATAGACGGCATAGACGCACCGGTCGATGGCCGGCGCATCGTTCACCCTGTGCAGTCGCCCCGCGCTGATAATGCTCCGTCACCACCTGTTCCGGCAGGTACGCGCTGCCGCCGCACTCCAGCAAACACGCCAGGGCCGGACAACCGAAATTCATGCGAATGGCCGGCAAAGAGGCCTCCGGAAAATGACGGGCGAAGGCCGCGGCAAACGACGCACCCCACTCACTCATGACGTGTCCCTCTTTCAGGGCGAACTGCGGATTCAAATCCGGGCGACTCGCCACCATAATCAGTGGATCAACGCCACTTCGCTGACCACCAGCCGATCCTGCTGGGCGGCCTCGAACAAAAAAGGCCACGTCCAGAACGCCGTCGGCCACCTTCCTGATCAGGATTTCGGAATTATGCGCCTCCGCTTGCAGCACGATCTCGGGACGCTGCCTGTAGAGAGTGTGCAACCAACTCTGCGGAAAACAATCGCATAGACTGTGCGTTACCGCACACCGACAGAGCCATCTCGTGTTCTTCGTCCAGGGCGGTATCGGTCAGCGCCCGCTGCCAAGCCGCGACGATGGTCTCCGCGTGACGCTTGAGCCGTTCGCCCGCACTGGTCAGCTGAATCTCGTAACCGCGGCGGATAAACAAGTCCACGCCCAGGGTCTCTTCCAGCAGGCGGATGCGGGCGCTGACCGATACCGCCTTGCCGAAGTGACGGCAACGATCCAGCTCGAGAAATGTCCGTGGTAATTGAATGTCCATATTCAAAGAGAAATAGCCTAAGGGGAACGCGTGCTCAAGCGCCCATGGGCAGTTCGACCCTCCGCACCAGTTCCTCGATGAGCCGCTGATAGAGGACGTCGCCCAAAATCGCGTCCTCCACTCCGGCCTCCACGTTGGGGTTGTCATTGACTTCGATGACGTAGACGGCTTCGCGGCGCTGTTTGATGTCCACGCCGTAAAAACCGCTACCGATGGCATTGGCGGCCTTCATGGCGGTGTCGACCACCAGTGGCGGGATATCCTCGACCCGCCACGCCTTGAAACCGCCCTCGGTAAACCCGCCGGTCGATTCATGCTTGACGATCTGCCAATGCTTACCGGACATGAAGTATTGACAGGCGAACAGCGGCTTGCGATTCAGCACGCCAATGCGCCAATCGAACTCGGTGTAAAGGAATTCCTGGGCCAGGATCAGATCCGATTCCTTGAACAGCCGCTCGGCGATCTCCTCGGCCTCCCTGAAGCTTTCCGCCTTGAACACCCCACGCGAGAAAGAACCGTCCGGGATCTTGATCACGCAGGGATAGGACATCATGCTCTCCAGGATCGAGGTCTTGCCCTTGCGCAGGATCAGGGTCTTGGGCGTGGGGATGTTGTGGGCCTTCATCAGCTCCGCCAGGAATACCTTGTTGGAGCATTTAAGGATGGAATCCGGATCGTCGATCACCGCCATGCCCTCGCTTTCGGCCTTCTTGGCGAATCGGTAGGTGTAGTGGTCCACCTGGGTAGTCTCGCGAATGAACAGCGCATCGTATTCCGCAAGCCGCGGGTAATCCTTCTTCTCGATCAAATCCACGTCGACGTTGAGGCGCTTACCGACCCTGATGAGGCGTTGCAGGGCCCTGGCGTTGGACGGGGGCAGTTTCTCGGCCGGGTTGTACAGGACCGCTAGGTCGCAGCGGGAGATCTTGGAGGCGCGCGGCTCGCGCCAGCGGCGCCCGAGATGGGAATTCAAGGTCTCGATGAAAAACGGGTGCTGCTCTTCGCTGATATTGTTCAGTGTCACCGGTCTGATGGCGTCGATCTGCCAGGTCTCGCGCCGCTTCAATTCGACCTTGAGCAAGGGACAGGGAAACTGGTCGAAGATCTGGCGTGCCACGTCCTGAAGATGAGAGAACTCGCAGCGGCCGAAGAAAATGAAGAATTGGAAAGTCGAGCCCGACGGCTGGTCGCCGTACTTGCGGAAGCTCTTCACCACCAAAGGATCCAGGTCCTCCAGGTTGAGGCTGTATACCGACTTGCTGCTCAGGTCGCTGATGGTCTTGACGCTGGGGATGACACGGTGCCAGCGCGCCTCCGCCAAGAGCGAACAGTAATAACCGAGACTGAGATAACGGTAGCTGCGGCAGAGATTGATCACCTTTTCGTTTTTTGACTTGAGATACTCCGGATTGGCGAGATAGTCCTTCACCTCGACAATATTCGCCCCGGGAAAGTGCGATTCCCAGTCTTTGCGATGTTCGACGACAATCGTATGCGTGGACATTGAGCTTCTAAATGATCCTCATCATCACTAATGACCACCCCAGCGTGCGGATTTGCTCGACAGCATCTGCTCCCCGGTCTCCTTTTCATTCTTGGATTCTTCATGCGCCTGCGCGCGCCTCTTCAAGATCAGCACCGCCTTTTGCGCGGCCTTGCCGTAGCGGGCCATGCGTTCGAAGTCCTTGCGCAGGATCGGCATATTTACGCAATCGGTGATGGTCTTGCCCGTCTCCTTGTCGACCAGGGGGTCATGCACGTAGATGAAACGCTCGTCAAAGCCGGTGACCACCACCCAGTGCGGCGATTTTTCGTGATAGATGCGATACGAACTGATGAGCACGATGGGGATCCCACCCTGTTCGAATTGTTCCTGAAGGGCGTTGATGCTCATCACCCCGAAATGAATCTTCACCGGCACGCTGCGCAGTTCGTTGAGAAAGTCGTCCTGAACCAGGCGCATTACCTCTTTCTTCTCCGGATCGCGCACGGAGTCCACGAACAGGGCGCCTTCCGCATTAACGTAGATTTCCACGTCGAAACCGCGATGATAGGCCGACAGCGCAAGGCCATAGGGCCCGCAGCCGCCGTGGCCCGAAGTCATGAACACGGTGGTCGACTCCCGCCAGATGCGCAACTCCAGCATGCGGTCCAGGCCCAACTGCGGGTCCAGCGCCTTCATGGCCATCATCACCGACGCCGGCCCGCAGGTGAAATCCAGAGTCTGTTCGTAATAGGGCACACGCATCATGGCCGGTTTGAGGTCCTTGACCATGGATTTCTCGAAGCGCAGGGCGTCCATGTGATCTTCATAGTAATCGGCGTGTACACCGAACTCACGGTAACCGTGGCGCCTGAAAAGATTGATGGAAGGAATGTTATCCTTGCGAACCTCCAGGCGCAGCGAGACGCAATCGTGCTGGCGCGCCGACGCCTCGGACGCTTTCACCAGGCGACCGGCCACGCCCATGCGTTGATACCGGGGATCGACCGCCAAAGAATAGAGGCGCGCCAGGGAGATACCGTCGTTGAACAACAGCATGGCGTAGCCGCGCACCACGCCGTTCTCTTCTTCCACCAGGGTCTCGGCGTGTCCCTTAATCAATAAGTAACGGAAGTTGCGGCGCGACAAACGGTCGGTCTCGAAGCTGCTGTCTTCGATTCTCACCAAGGCATCCAGATCATCCAGCGTTGCATGCCGAATCATAAAATTATATGAACTCCGACCGGTTCATCGTCATCAACCGCCGTAGGGATCGACTCGGGGCATGATGGCTGCCTGCGAACGACTGAACAAGGCGGGGATGGCTCGAAGCTTTCCCGATTCTATCATTCCCCGTTCCCGGCGGGCGATCGGTGCCGGGACGGCACACAATAATGGATTGCGATAAAATCGTTAAGTTCTTTTTTGAACCGGGGTAGACTAAGGTTCGCCTACCCCGGACAGCAGCCAAGGGGCACGTTCATGCCGATACCACGTTTCGACCATTACTACCGTTACGCCGAACTCAGCGACCTGTTGCACTCCCTCGCCGCCGCCTCCCCCCGCTTGATGCGCCTGGAGAGCATCGGCAAGAGCCATGAGGGCCGGGATATCTGGCTGGCGGTGATCACAAGTGCCGCCACCGGCGACGACCGGAACAAACCAGGCTTCTGGGTGGACGGCAACCTTCACGCCCCGGAACTGGCCGGCTCCGCCGCCTGCCTGTATCTCATCCACACCCTGCTGAGCGGCTATGACACCGACCGCGAGATAAGGCGCTGTCTGGACACCCGGACCTTCTACATCTGCCCACGCATCAACCCGGACGGGGCCGAATGGGCCCTGGCCGACACCCCCAAGCTCATCCGCTCCAGCACCCGCCCCTATCCCTATGATGAACTGGCGGTGGGCGGGCTGATTCGCGAAGACATGGACGGCGACGGCCGGATCCTGAGCATGCGCATCGCCGACCCCGACGGGCCCTGGAAGGTCTCCGAGCGGGATCCACGGCTGTTGGTTCCGCGGGAACCTACCGAACAGGGCGGTCAGTATTACCGTCTGCTCCCGGAAGGGCGCCTGGAAGACTACGACGGTTATCTCATTCACGTGCAGCCGGTTAAGGAAGGCTTGGACCTCAACCGCAACTTCCCGGCGGAATGGCGCAACGAGGCCGAACAAAAGGGGGCGGGCCCCTATCCCGCCTCGGAACCCGAGGTACGGGCCGTGGTGCACTTCATCACCGACCACCCCAATCTGTGCGGCGGCGTAGCTTTTCACACCTACAGCGGCGTGCTGCTGCGCCCCCTCTCCTATCGTGATGACAGTGACCTGGCACCGGAAGACCTGTGGGTATACCGCAAGCTGGGCGACAAGGGCACGGCCCTTACCGGCTATCCGGCGGCCGCCACCTACCACGAATTCCGTTACCACCCCAAGGAGATCATTACCGGCGCCCTGGACGACTGGCTCTACGAACAGCTGGGGCTGTTCGCCTGGACCGTGGAGATCTGGAGTCCTCAGCGCCAAGCCGGCATCGACAATTACCGGTTTATCGATTGGTACCGCGACCACCCCGAGGAAGATGATCTCAAACTGCTGGAGTGGAGCGACGACGTCCTGGAAGGCAAGGGCTTCATCGATTGGTATCCCTACGATCACCCGCAGTTGGGGCGCGTGGAATTGGGCGGCTGGAATCCTTTATTCAGCTTCTGGAACCCGCCGCCGCGCCTGCTGGAAGAGGAAGTACAACGCTTTCCGCAATGGCTGGTATGGCACGCCCTGCTCTCGCCGGAGCTGGCTGTTGAACTGAACTGCCAGGCATTGGGCAATGACAGCTATCTGCTACGCGCCGTGGTCACCAACCGCGGCTGGCTACCCACCTACATCACCAAACTGGCCCTGGACAAGAAACTGGTACGCGGCGTGGTGTGCGAAATCGCACTGCCGAAGGATGCGACGCTGGTGCAAGGGCAACGCCGCATGGAACTCGGCCAACTGGAAGGCCGCGCCCATAAACCCGCCTCCACCTTCGGCTGGGCCGGTGTCGTAACCGATCCCACCGATCACCGCGCCAAGGCGGAATGGGTGGTGCAGGCCGAAAGCAAAGTCGAGATCGAGGTCACTGCCCGCCACCTCCGCGCCGGCCAGGTCCGGGCCAGGATTGCACTGGGCGGCGCCTGAGGACCATCGCGGCGGACCGTGATGGTGATATCTCTTGCACACAGACGCCATCATCCTTGCCGCTCACTTCCGGGGTGAGCACCAAGCAATGCAAGAGTTTTGAGGTCAATCAATCGTGTGCAGTGTCATAACCTCAACATCCTGTACTGCGCGCTCTACTACCCACCCGTACTGTATAAGATATAGCCGATTGTAGCAGCCGAGAGTAATCCCATAGCAACGCCGAGATAACTGAGATTATATTTTTTCCCGTCGTAAGGGTAGGCCGCGGTGGCCGCCGCCACCGGGATGAGTAGCAGGGCCCCGAAAATAATATACCGCTGCATCGCGGATAGAACTGACATAAACCTTCTCCTTCATTGACAAATGAAACGTCAAGCTTCCTACTCCTAACCGTACCGCCTGAATGAATTTTTTTCAACAACATAAGGCTCATAGCGACCATAGCCAGGCTCATAAGTTCCGGCGTTTACTTACATTTACTGAAAAAGTCAGGTCTTATGGACAAATCAAGTCCCCTGAGTCCTCGGGGATGTGAGTAGCACTCCCGGACGGGGGATGGGGGGAACTCCAGAACGCCGCAAACCAGAGATCCGCATGCACACTATCCCGCCAAGGCCTTTTGCAGCGGTCCCAAATGGGCCTCGAAACGGCGCCAACGCCCGATAGAGCTTTGATAAATGGGCTTGCGCACCTGATCGTAGCTCAGAATGTCAGCAGTTCGCGGACCATGCGCTCTTGATCGGACACCAGGGTCTCATAGGAAACGTCCAGCATGGATATGGGCAACACCTCTCGCCAATGCCGCATCAGTTCCTCGTAGCGCCGATAGTAGAAACCCAGATCCTCCAGCCGGTACATGTAGGAATGATATCCTGAGAAATCGTAAGAGTAGCAGGAAAAACAGGTATCCAATGGATCACGCATGCAATGAATCACACGCGCTTGAGGAAACAATAACGCGATTACGCCCAGGTAGTGAAAATTCCCCGGCATCTTGTCGGTGACATAGGGTTCTCCCGCCGCCAGGTGATCGATACGCTCCAGGTAGTCCTGGGCCAGGCGGTTGCAGCCATCTTGGGTCAGTTCCGCAACACAACGCGGATAAGTCAAACTCATACCCAGGACGCTCCCCATGCGGTCGACAATTTCTCTGATGTCGGCAAGTTCACCGGCGCCGTAAACTTCGGGATGACTGGCGAGGATCTGCTCCACCAGCGTCGTGCCCGACCGGGGCATGCCGACAATAAACAAGGGCCGGCGGGATTCATGAGATGCGCGCGGGGCGTTGCGCAGCAGGTCGGCGTCGAAGGTCGCGATGATTTCATGTATGAAGGCCGCATAGCCGTTCCGGTCGAAAGTGTGAGGTTTCAGGTCATTGCCGGCCTGGTAATGGCCGAAGGCCTTGTCATACTCGCCTTTGCGTTCATAGAGTCGACCTAGGTGCAAATGGGCGGTAATGCGTTGTTGCCGGCCGATGCGCTTATCCGGTCGCTCCAGCCCGTTCTCCAATAAGGCGATCGCCTCGCCGCGCCGCTGCACTTTGTCGCACATGTCGGCGAAGGCGTTGGCAATATTCAGATTCACCGGGCGGGCTTCAAGATAGGGTTGTAAACGGCGGTAGGCCTGTTCGATCGATCCCCGCCGCTCCAACAACGCTGCCTCACCGGCGGCGATGGCGGCGTCGGAGGGATCAAGCCGTCCTGCCTCCCGGTAACTCGCCAATGCCTCATCCAGGTCGCCGAGCAAGGCCAAAGCGCCGCCCATTCCCATATGGGCTACCGCGTAGTGGGGCTTGAGCGCTACGGCGCGCTGAAAACTCTGTAGCGCCTCCCGGCTATTGCCCTGGAGCAACAGCACGTTGCCTAGATTGTTCAAGGCCTCCGCATAATCGCCCCTGATGCTGATGGCCGATCGGAAGAGTTCGACGGACTCATCGTAGCGTCCCAGCTCCTGCACGATGTTGCCCAGGTTGTTGAGGGCCTGCGGCCAGCCGGGGCGGAATCGCAAGGCCTCCCGATAGGCCCGTTCCGCCTCTTGCAGGCGTCCAAGCCCCTGTAACGCCCTGGCGAGATTGTAGTACGCCTCCGGAAAATCAGGACGGATCGCGATGGCCTCACGGCAAGCGCCCAGGGCCTCCTCCAGCAAGCCCAATTGGCCGTTGAGCAAGCCGAGGGTAAACCAGGCATCGGCGTCGCGACGGTCCAGCCGGCAGAGCTGCCGGTAGGCCTCCCGCGCTTCGGGTAGACGGTTCTCCTGGAAAAGCGTTTGCGCCTTTTTGCGCCTGGAGCGGATTATGGAATTCTGCTTGGACATGAGGCATCTGCAAAGCGTAGGTGTTCCGCGAGCCTGTACGCCCGCCTCTTCGGCTCACGAACTCGCCGCGCAACTAGCGGCGGCCGAAATCACGAATAGCGTTGAAACACCAGGCTGGCATTGGTGCCGCCGAAGCCGAAGCTGTTGGACATCACACAGTCCAGTTTGATGTCATCCATGCGCTGGCGCACGATGGGCATGCCTTCTGCGGCCGGATCGAGCTTGTCGATGTTCGCGGACAGGGTAACGAAATTCTCTTCCATCATGAGTAGGGAATAGATCGCCTCATTGACCCCCGCCGCCCCCAACGCGTGACCCGTAAGGGACTTGGTGGAACTGATATACGGAATCTCGCTGCCGAAGACTTCCTTTACCGCGCCCAACTCGGTGACGTCGCCCACCGGTGTACTGGTGCCGTGAGCGTTGATGTAGTTGACCGGACGGGTCACGGTGGCCAAGGCCTGTTGCATGCAACGCACCGCGCCTTCGCCCGAGGGTTGCACCATATCGTAACCGTCCGAGGTGGCACCGTAGCCGGTGAGTTCGGCGTAGATACGCGCCCCGCGCGCCAGGGCATGTTCCAATTCCTCCAACACCACCACGCCGCCGCCGCCGGAGATCACGAAACCGTCGCGCCCGGCGTCGTAGGCGCGGGAGGCCTGGTGCGGTCGATCATTGTACCCACCGGACAAGGCCCCCATGGCGTCGAACAGCACGCTCAGGGTCCAGTGGATCTCTTCCCCGCCGCCGGCGAAAACGATGTCCTGTTTATTCATCTGGATCAACTCGCCGCCGTGCCCGATGCAGTGGGCGCTGGTGGCGCATGCGGAACTGATGGAATAATTCACGCCCTTGATGGCAAACGGCGTGGCGAGACAGGCGGAATTGGTGCTGGACATGGTGCGCGGCACCATGAAGGGCCCGACCTTGCGTGCGCCCTTGCTGCGCACGATATCCGCGGCCAGCACCTGATTGGACGTGGAGGGTCCTCCCGAGCCCATCACCAGCCCGCTACGGGGATTGGATATATGCTCCTTCTGCAAGCCCGCATCGGCGATTGCCTGCTCCATGGCGATATAATTGAACGCGGCGCCGTCACCCATGAAACGGCGCAAACGTCGGTCAACGACTTCATCCGGATTGAGTCTGACGGAACCGTAAACATGAGAACGAAATCCGAGCTCGGCATACTCGGCGTTATGTTCAATACCGGACTGTCCCTGCTTGAGCGCGGCAATCACCTCTTCGCGATTGCATCCGATGCTGCTCACGATCCCCAAGCCGGTAATCACTACCCGTCGCTTATTCTTTTCCATCAAAAACCTTCTGTCACTGTAAAAAGACCGACTCGCAGATCGGCCGCCGTATAGATTTCCCTGCCGTCCACATGCACCGCCGCGTCGGCGATGCCCATAAATAGTTTACGTTGTATCACCCGCTTGAGGTTCACGCGATAGGTCACCAGTTTATTGGCGGGCGTGATCTGGCCGGAAAACTTCACCTCCCCCACGCCCAAGGCGCGCCCGTGCCCCGGCCCGCCCAGCCAACCGAGGTAGAAACCCACCAGTTGCCACAGCGCATCCAATCCCAGACAACCGGGCATCACCGGATCCCCTTCGAAATGACATTTGAAAAACCACAAGTCGGGGTCAATATCGAACTCGGCAGTGACCTCCCCTTTGCCATGCGTACCGCCGGTCTCGTTGATGGCGGTAATACGATCGAACATTAACATCGGCGGCAAGGGTAACTGGGCGTTGCCCGCGCCGAAAAGGTATCCGTGTCCGCAGGTCAACAACTCATCCCGCGAAAAACTATGTTGGTGTTTCAAGCTCATATCCTGGCACCGTCGTAAGATTGTGTTCCGTGCAATCTCAATCCGCCATCGCCGAGATTGGACGCTATCATATCATGAATCTCATTTACACCGCGCCCCGCGGAAATCCGTGGAGCACGGCCGGCCTGAGGCGCTTGCGACATTCACTGAGCCTGCTCGGGGACCTTAAGCATGTCGATCAGCGCCGCTGCGGCCTGACGCGCCGCATCCCGGCGCAGCCCCAGATGAATCTCGCGAAATTGTGCGACCAGTCGTGCTGTCACCCCCTTGTCATCGAGATAGGTCTTCACGGCTCCGGCCAGGCTTTCCGCACTGACAGCATCTTGTATCAATTCGGGAATCAAGGGACGCTGTGCCAGCAGGTTGGGCAGGGAATAGTATTCCACCTTGACCAGGCGCCTTACCAGCCAATAGGTGGCCGGCTTGAGACGATAGGCCATCACCATCGGACATTTCAATAACAGCGCCTCTAACGTGGCGGTACCCGACGCCACCATGGCGGCGTCGGCGGCCGCCAAGGCCTGATGCGATTGTCCCGCTACGACGGCGACCGGGACATTTCCACCCTGCGCCCGCAACTGCTCCTTGAAAAGAGTCCGTGTCGCCTCGCTGGCCAAGGGGGCGATAAAGCGCAGTTGCGGCCTGTCCCTCAGCAGCCGCTTGGCGGCAGCGACAAACGTCCTTCCCAACATCCGCACTTCGGTCATGCGGCTGCCGGGCAGAACCGCCACCACTTCGCCTTCCAGCGGCAAACCCAGGTGACGCCGTGCCGCCGCCCGGTCCACATCCACGGGAACGGCGTCCGCAAGCGAGTGCCCTACGTAACGCACCGCGATATGGTGTTCCTCATAGAAGGCGGCTTCGAAGGGAAACAGGGTCAGCAGGAGGTCGGTGGAACGCGCGATCTTCTTCAGGCGGTAGCGTCGCCACGCCCATACCGAGGGACTGACGTAATGTACGGTGGGAATGCCGGCGCGTTTCAGCGCGCCTTCCAAGCCCAGATTGAAATCCGGCGCATCGATGCCCACGAACAGGTCGGGCGGGTCGGCTAGGAACGCGGAGATCAAATCTCGGCGTATCCTAGACAGTTCGCGGAAATGTCCCAATACTTCCACCAGGCCCATTACCGCCAGCTTCTCCGCGGGGTACAGCGCCCGGCACCCCTGCTCGACCATCCGCGGCCCGGCGATGCCGACGAAGGCCGCATCCGGCAGCCGCTGTCTTAGCGCAGCGATCAGTGCCGCACCCAGCATGTCGCCGGAAGCCTCACCCGCCACGATGCCGATACGGACCGTCACATTCCGCGGCTGAAGCAAAAAAGAGCAGGAAAAAAGGAGAATGTCACCACGTCTGTCCTGCGAACGCGGTTGCCCGGTTCGATTCCGCCGCGCCGCTCATTTATCGAACGATCCCGCGCGTGGATTTTTCCAGAAAATCCACCATGAGTCCGATTTCCGGGCAGACCGGTATCTGTTCCTTGAGATGGGCGATAGCGTCTTTCAAGGTGAGATTGGCGCGATAAATGGTCTTATAGGCGCGCCGCAGGTGAGCGATGGTGTCCGCACTGAAACCGCGACGGCGCAGGCCTTCGGCGTTCAGTCCGTGAGGCGCCGCGGAATAACCCGACACCATGATGTACGGCGGGACATCCTTGGCGATGCCGCTGCTGAATGCCGTAAAAGAATGGGTACCCAGATTGCAGAACTGATGAACCAGACTGAAGCCGCCGAGGATGACGTGGTCTTCAACGGTCACATGCCCGGCCAGCGAGGCGTTATTGGCGAAGATGGTATGGTTACCGATTTGACAATCATGGGCGATATGCACGTAGGCCATGATCCAGTTGTCACTGCCGATGCGCGTCGCACCGCCGCCCTGCACCGTACCGCGATTGAGGGTACAAAATTCGCGGATCACGTTGCGGTCGCCGATTTCGAGCAGGGTCGCCTCACCGCCGTACTTTTTGTCCTGGGGCATCTCGCCTATGGAGGCGAATTGAAAAATCTTATTTTGACGGCCGATACGGGTGGGACCGTTGATCACCACATGGGGACCGATCCAGCTACCCTCGCCGATAACCACGTCGGGACCGATGACGGAGAATGGTCCCACTTCCACGTCGGGAGCTACTTCCGCCTTGGGATGTATGACCGCTCGCGAATCGATCAAACGTCTACTTCCCTGTGTGCGCACATCAGATCGGCGCTGGCCACCACTCGGCCATCCACCTTGGCCTCCCCGCTGAACTTCCATACACCGCGCACGGCGCGCTGAAGTTTGACGTCCAGAATCAGTTGATCGCCCGGCTCGACGGGCTGCTTGAACCGGGCGTTGTCGACCGACGCCAGATAATACATGGTGCCGCTGGCCGGCGTCGCTTTCGCGGTCTTGAACGCCAGGATCCCGGTGGCCTGCGCCAGCGCCTCTATGATCAGCACCCCCGGCATCACCGGCCGCCGCGGGAAATGCCCCGTGAAGTACGGTTCATTGACTGAGACGTTCTTCACCGCCACCAATGCCTCGCCCGGCGTGCAGGCCAGCACCTTGTCGATCAGGAGAAACGGATAACGGTGCGGCAGATATTTGAGTATTTCATGAATATCCATTGGATACGGGACCACCTCGGCTTGTGCCGCGGTGGCGGTCGCCGGCTCGTGCTCCGCACATGACCCCTTGGGCGGTACAGTATCTGACATATTCGTTTGATCCTTTGTTACCGAACGGTACAGGCGGGTCTTCACTCGCCAGTTGTATCCTTAATTACGGCCTCCAGCCGCCGTAGACGTCGCGCCATATCGTCCAGCTGATGAAAGCGCGCATAATTCCTGCGCCATTCACGATTGGCCTCCAACGGCGTCCCGGACGAATATACCCCGGGTTTGCGGATGGAATGGGCGACGAACGACATCCCCGTGATATGCACATCGTCGGCGATCTCGGTATGGCCGACGATCCCCACTCCCCCACCGATGGTGCAGCGCGAACCGATCCGCGCGCTCCCCGCGATTCCCGTGCAGCCTGCGATAGCGGTGTGAGCCCCTATATAAACATTGTGCGCGACTTGAATCTGATTATCCAGCTTTACCCCGTCTTCTATAATCGTATCGTCCAGGGCGCCGCGGTCCACCGTGGTGTTCGCCCCGATCTCCACATCGTCGCCTATGATCACTCCGCCCAGCTGCGGGACCTTCACCCACCTGCCCCCATCGTTCGCCAGGCCGAAACCGTCGCTGCCTATCACCACCCCAGGGTGCAGCACCACGCGCTTGCCTATGCGACTACCGTGACAAATGGTCACATTCGCCACCAGACGGCTTCCTGTGCCGATGCGGCTACCTTTGCCGATTACGCAGCCCGGGCCCACCGTTACCTGGGACCCGATCTCGACTCCCTCCTCAATCACGCTATGCGGACCGATCCAGGCGCTGGGATCGATGGCGCTGCCGTCCTCCACTACTGCACTGGGGTGGCGCCCCTGCCGCATGATCGGCATAGGCGTCAACAGGGCAGCGATCCGCGCATAGCTCAAATAGGGATCGGCGGCCACCAGAGCGTTGCTGGGACAGGCGGACTGGTATTCCTCGGTGATGATCACGGCGGAAGCCGCCGTGCTGGACAGATACTTGGTATAACGGGGATTGGCCAGGAACGAGATATCGCCCGGCCTGGCATTTTGCAAGGTCGCCACGCCATGTATCTCGCAGTCGGCATCTCCGTCGACACGTCCGCCAACGTGCTCGGCAAGTTGTGCGAGGGTTTTCATCACGGATGCTCGGCCCTATTTTTTGGGTGCAGAAGCGCTGCCCGAGGTCTTCATCTCGGCACGTAGTTTATCCAGGACCTGATCCGTCAAATCGATGCTGTGGCTGGCATACGCCACTCCCTCATAGACGATGAGGTCGTAATGCTGCTCCTTGCCAATCTGTTCGATGGCCGCTTGAATCACGCCGAGCAATTTGTTCATTTCCTCATTCTTCCGCAGATTGAGATCCTCCCGGAATTCATCACTCTTACGCTGCACGTCCCGCTGCAAATTGAGAATATCGCGGTTGAGCTTGCTGTGTTCCGATTCGCTCATGATCGAGCCGTCACGCGTCATACGGTCCTGCATCTTCTTGAGCCGATCCTGTTTGGACCGCAGGTCTTTTTCCTTGCCGGAGAACTCCTGCTTCAAACGCTTGCTGACGTCCTCCGCCTGCGGGGATTCATCCAATAATCTAGCGGCATTGACATAGCCGATCTTAAGCTCCGCGTGCGCCGCGGGAATCACCGTCAACAACGCCGCAAACAGTAGAAATATTCTCTTGCCCATCATCTTCACAAACCCGGATTTCATCGTTCTAGAATACCGTACCCAAGGAGAATTGGAAAATCTCGGTGTTGTCCGTAGCCTTGGCATTTAACGCCTTGGCCAAACTAAAAGTCAACGGCCCGATCGGTGACAGCCATACCGCGGACACTCCCGAAGAATAACGCAATTCCCCAGCGTCGAAGCTAGTTGAATCCTTATAGACGTTACCCGCATCGAAAAACAGCCCCATGCGAAACGAGGCGTTATCCTTCATGAATGGCGGGTTAAAGTACAATTCCGCGCTGGCGGCCGTATTGAGCGCACCGCCCAAGGCAACTCCGTTTTCTTTCGGCCCCAAAGTATTGGAGCGATAGCCGCGCACGGAGTGCACGCCGCCCGCATAGTAATTCTCAAAGAACGGGAATCCCACGGTGTTGCCGTAAGCCGCGCCGTAATCCACTTCACCGTTTAGGGACAAGGTGAAAATATCGAACAGAGGACGATACCAGGTGGTCTGCGTAGAAAGCTTGTAATAGTTGATGTCACTACCCGGCAGGACGGTGGTGGCCGACAGGCTTTGCAGCAGCCCGCTGTCTGGGAAGAACGCCTTGTTGCGGGTATCGTGTGACCAATTTAACGTAAGCTTGAATGTCCCGAACTTGCTGCCGTTCGTACTGAGAAACTGCAGGTAGGCCTGCGGGGTCAGGGAATTGGTCTTGAGCCTTATTTGCTCGTACCCGAGCGAGGCCCGCATAGTGTTGAATTCACTCAAGGGTATCCCGTAATTGACGCTCCCACCCAGGGCGTCCGAAGTGTATGAACCCACATTGGCCTGCCCGGCATCGGTGGTGCGCAAAAACATGCTGAAGCCGCGGCTGACTCCATTCATCGTATAATAGGGATTGGTATAGGAAAAACTATAAACGGTGTTGACCTTGCTGTTGTTGATCGAGGCGCTGACATGCTTGCCGGTGCCCATAAAGTTCTCTTGGTTGACACTGGCGTTGAGCAGCAATCCCTGCGACTGAGAGAATCCCACGCCGGCGGTCAGGCTGCCGAATGAGGAACGTTCTTTGACATTGAAATCGACATCGACCTGGTCGTCGGTACCGGGAACCGCGGGAGTCTCGACGTTCACCTGTTCGAAGTAACCGAGTTTTTGCAGCCGCTCTCGGGAGCGGTTGACGCTGTCAGTGGAAATCCAGCCGTTTTCAATTTGGCGAATCTCGCGGCGCAGGACTTCATCCCGGGTTCGGCTGTTGCCGCTGATATTGATGCGCCGTACATAGACGCGCTTGCCCGGATCGACGAAGAAAGTCAACTTCACCGTTCGTTTCTTGGGATCAAGCTCAGGCGTCGGGTTGATGTTGGCGAAGGCGTAGCCATCCTCCCCAAGACGCTCGTTGATGCGTGCGCTGGATTCGGTCACCTTCTTGCGGGAAAAGATCTCGCCGGGTTTGATGCTGATCAGGGCGGCCAACTCCGGTTCCGGCACCTTGAGATCGCCGGCCAGTTTCACGCCGCTGACGGTGAACTGATCGCCTTCGGTGATATTGATGGTGATGTACACGTCCTTCTTATCGGGGGTAATGGCCACTTGGGTGGAATCGATGCTGAAATTGATGTAACCGCGATCGAGATAATAGGAACGCAGGGTCTCCAGGTCGGCCGCCAGCTTCTGCTTGGAATATTGATCGTTGTCGGTGAACACGGAAAACAGCGCGGGCGGTCCCAGCTGAAAATTGCTCAACAGCGTCTCCTCGCTGAAGGCATGATTGCCGACGACGGTAATCCGGCTGATCTTGGCGACCTTGCCTTCGTCGATCTTAAGATTGACTTCCACGCGGTTACGATCCTGATGTTTGACTTCCGAGGTGATCTTGACGCCGTATTTCCCCCGCGCGAAATATTGCCGCTCCAACTCTCGTTTGACTTGTTCAAGCATGGAACGGTCGAATACCCGTCCTTCCGCCAGACCGATACGCTTCAGAGCGTCGGTAAGATCCTCGGTCTTTATGTCCTTATTGCCGGATATGTTCACCTTGGAGATGGACGGCCGCTCCACCACCTTCACGATCAGTTCGTTGCCGCGGTGCTCCAGTGAGACATCCGAGAAAAATCCGGTCTTGAACAGGGCGCGTATCGCCTCGGCGGCGCGTTGATCGTTCAAGGTGTCGCCCACGGCAATGGGCAAATAATTGAAGACCGTGCCCACCTCTATTCTTTGCAGGCCTTCGACATGGATTTCTTTAACGACAAAGGGTTCGAAGGCCCAAGCCCGGGCCGCCGGCCAACAAGCGGCCAGCAACAATAATATGAGCGCCTTTCTCATCGGCTACAACATCCAATCATTATTCGACGAGTTGGGTTATATCGTTATAAAAGGCGATCGCCATGATGACCAGCAATATGGCTATCCCGATGCGCTGGCCCAGCGCTTGCGCTTCCTCGGACAAAGGGCTGCCCTTTACGAATTCAATCACGTAATAAAAGAGATGGCCGCCGTCCAACACCGGGATGGGCAACAGATTAAGCACGCCCAGACTCAAACTGACGATGGCCAGAAACGACAAAAACGCCAACGCGCCCGCATGCGCCGTGTAGCCGGCATATTTGGCGATGCTGATAGGACCGCTGATATTGGAAACGGACACCCGGCCGCTCACCATTCCCCATAGCATGCGGACGGTAAGCGCGGACATGTCCCAGGTCTTGGTCGCCGCCTTGCCCAACGCCACCAGCGGTGAATAACGCACAACGGAAAGCAGTTTCTGGTTATTGCCCTGCGGGGTCGCGACCCCCACCCCCACATAGCCGTATTCACCACCCTGTTCCTTCTTCAAGCGCGGCGTTACGTCCAGGGTCAAATGCTCTCCGTTGCGCTCGATCTCCATCCGGATGGATTGACCGGGATGGGCACGCACGTAGTTCACCCAGGCTTCCCAATCGGCAATGGGTTTGCCGTCACACTTCAAAATCTTGTCGCCGACCTTCAGTCCCGCCTGCGCGGCCGGCTCCCCCGGTTCGATAACGCCGACCACCGCCTGCAGAATCGGCTGGTAGGGCTGGATGCCCAGGGTCTTGAGAAGATCTCCCTGGTTCATGTCTTTGCTGACCGAATGGAGATCGAGGACACGCTCCTGCGTGTCACCTGCAGCATCGTGCACCTTGACGGGAACCGAAGTTTGCGTAAGTGCACTGTCCAGCAAGGTCAATACCACGCTTTGCCAACCGTCGGTCTGGGTGTGGTCCACGCTGGTAATGACATCACCGCTCATGAATCCGCCGCGGGCCGCCGCGCTGTCGGGGACGACCTCGCCGACCATGGGTTTGACGACAGTGATGCCGAACATGAATACCAGCCAATAGGCGGCGATGGCGAGCAGAAAATTGCTCAGCGGGCCGGCGGCGACGATCGCGAAGCGTTTCGCCAGCGGTTGGCGGTTGAAGGCGCGGTGGCGTTCCTGTTCCGCCACTGGGCCTTCGCGCTCGTCCAGCATGCGCACGTAACCACCCACCGGCAGCGCCGCCACCACGTATTCTGTCTGATCGGGGCCGCGCCGCCGCATCCACAACGGCTTGCCGAAGCCGATGGAATACCTCAGAACCTTGACCCCCAGCTTACGCGCCACCCAAAAATGGCCGTATTCGTGGATCGCGATCAAGACCCCGATAGCCACCAGAAAATAAAACAGTGACGATAATATAGTCATGTCTCCAGCGCCTACGCCGCCTTATGCGCTATCAATTCCCGCGCCCAGCCCCGGGCGTGGGCGTCCTCTTCCAAAATGAGGTTCAATGACGAAGCCGTCTTTGACGGAATCTCGTTCAAGGTCGCCTCCACTATCTCCGCTATGGCCGTAAAAGCCAGTTCTCCGTCCAAGAACGCCTGCACCGCCACTTCGTTGGCGGCGCTCAACACCGTGGTGGCGGTACCGCCCGACGCCAAGGCGTCGTAGGCCAAACGCAGGCAGGGGAAACGCCTTGTATCCGGTGCAGAAAAATTCAATTGCGCCACGTCGAACAAATCGAGGCGCTCCACCCCCGAGGCAATGCGTTCCGGCCAGGCCAGCGCACAGGCGATCGGCGTGCGCATGTCCGGGCTACCCATCTGCGCCAGGATGGAACCGTCCACGTATTCCACCATGGAATGAATGACACTTTGCGGATGGATCACCACCTGAATCCGTTCCGGCGACGTGGCGAATAGCCAGCGTGCCTCGATCACTTCCAAACCCTTGTTCATCATGGTCGCCGAATCGACCGAGATCTTCCGCCCCATTTCCCAGTTGGGATGGGCGCAGGCC
This sequence comes from Gammaproteobacteria bacterium, assembly GCA_037381915.1. GTDB lineage: Bacteria > Pseudomonadota > Gammaproteobacteria > DRLM01 > DRLM01 > JARRQJ01. The sequence continues at coordinate 24,995 of JARRQJ010000016.1, forward strand.
TGCGCGGGGGTCACTTCGCGCAATTCGTCCAGCGGCGTGGTACGAAACGGGCCGCCCGAGGCGGTCAATAGGATACGACTGACGCCAAGCTCCTCCAGGCCCCTGCCCGACATCGTCGGCAGACACTGCAAAATGGCGTTGTGTTCGCTGTCCACGGGCAACAGCTCCGCGTTATGCAGGCGCACTTCGTCCATGAATATCTGACCGGACATGACCAAGGCCTCTTTATTGGCGAGAAGTATGCGCTTCCCGGCACGCACGGCAGCCAGGGCCGGCATCAGCCCCGCCGCCCCCACGATCGCCGCCATCACACATGCGACCCGTGGATGTGCGGCGATGGTCTCCAGGCCCTGGATTCCCGCCAGCACCTCTATATGAGAGTCGATCTTGCGCAGGCGTTCACGCAAACGCTGGGCGGCCAGTTCGTCCGCCATCACCGCATAGTCCGGATGATGCTCGCGACACAGTGCGGCGAGTCGCTCTACGTCGGTATTGGCGGACAGGCCAACGACGCGATAGCGATCCGGGTGACGCCGCAGTACATCCAAGGTACTCACGCCGATGGAGCCGGTAGCACCCAATATGGATACCCCGATCATGTCGGCCACTCGAGCAGGCTCAGCCCTAGATAAAAGGCCGGTGCCGCCGCGGTAATGCTATCGATCCGGTCCAAGGCCCCTCCGTGTCCCGGAAGCAGGTGGCTGCTGTCCTTCACTCCGGCACTGCGCTTGAAAAGGCTCTCCAACAGATCGCCTACCACCGATACCATCACCACCACCAAGCATAAGGGAAGGAACCAGATCATGGCCTCCCCCGACAACCCCAGCAAGCGCCCGCCGGCCACCGCCACCACCGCAGCGGCCGACAGCCCGCCGATGAATCCTTCCCAGGTCTTACCGGGACTGACCTGTGGTGCCATTTTGTTCCGGCCGAAGCGGCGGCCGGCAAAATAAGCGCCGCTGTCCGCCGCCCAGATCAACGCGAACAGAAACAGGACGTAGCCGGGACCGAAGACGGCTTCTTGATGCAAGGCACGCAGGCTGAGAAAGGCCGGCAACAAGATCAGGCATCCGCTAAACAGGCCTCGCCAAGGTAGAGTACCTGGCGACGCGCCCGATTTGAAGCGAATCACCCACACCGTGGCGACAGCCCACCATATCATAGCCACGGCGCAGATAACACGCGTCGCTGTGGGTGTAATCTCTCCCGCGACGGCCAAGCCGAGCGTAACCGTTACCGCCGCGACAAAAACCAACCACGCCAAGAATCCCAATCTCACCAGTCTGCCCCATTCCCATGCGGCGATAAATACCATCGCGGCGATCAACAGCGAAAAGTAGAAAGTCGAGGATTTCAGAACGATCCCGCTGAACACCGGGATCAGTATGGCAGCGGTCAAAAGGCGCTGTGCAAGGTCTCTTGACATTAACCTTGGCCACGGTGAAAGAGGTATTTCTGGCGAGAGAGCTTAGTCACCGCGGGCCAGCTCCACTTGATCGCCGGTGCGGCCGAACCGCCGCTGCCGGGTTGCATAGGATGACAACGCGTTCTCAAACGCCTGAGCATCGAAGTCCGGCCACAAAGTATCGGTAAAATACAATTCCGTGTAGGCGAGGTGCCACAATAGGAAATTACTGATGCGCTGCTCGCCGCCGGTACGAATAAACAAATCCGGTTCCGGGAGGCCGTACAGCGCCAACTGTGCTTCGAACATCTCGGGGGAAATATCCTTTGGCTGCAGCTTACCCGCGGCGATTTGTTCTCCCAGGTGACGCGCCGCCTGCACTACATCCCAGCGCCCGCCGTAATTGGCGGCGATCACCAGAGTGAGGCCGGTATTATCCCGGGACAATTCTTCCGCCTTGGCGATCTCTTCCTGCAGCCGCGGCGCAAAGGCCGAACGATCGCCGATGATTTTCAGCTTCACATTGTTGGCGTGCAGCCGTCGCGACTCGCGTTGCAGCGCAGTCAAGAACAGCTCCATCAGCAGGCTGACTTCCTTGGCGGGACGGCGCCAGTTTTCGCTACTGAACGCGAACAGCGTCAGGACCTCTATCCCCTTCTCCGCACAGGCCTTCACCGCTTGCCGCACCGTTTCCACGCCGGCGCGGTGCCCCGCGATGCGGGGCAACAGGCGTTTCTTCGCCCAGCGGCCGTTACCGTCCATGATAATGGCCACGTGGCGCGGCAGACCGTTGGTGGCACCGGGTAATGTAGGCTTGTCTGTCGACATAGAGTATCGGCTATCGGCTGTCAGCCATCGGCGTTCAGCCGCAGCCAAACGGCAGGTGGCTCTAAAGTTAGATCTCCATCAACTCGGCTTCTTTCGCCTCGAGGATTTTATCAACATCGGCGATGCACTTATCCGTCAGTTTCTGAATCTCGTCTTGAGCGCGGCGTTCTTCGTCTTCGGATATCGTTTTGTCCTTGACCATTTTCTTGAGATCGTTATTGGCATCACGGCGAATATTGCGTATCGCTACCCGCGCCCCCTCCGCCTCGCCACGTACTACCTTGATCAAATCGCGGCGACGCTCCTCGGTCAGCGCTGGCAGGTTGATGCGTATCACGGCCCCCACCGTTACGGGATTCAGTCCCAGATCGGAAGTCATGATCGCCTTTTCAATGACCGGAACCATGTCCTTTTCCCAAGGCGTGATGGTGAGCGTGCGCGCATCCGCCACCGTCACGTTGGCTGCCTGCGTCAAGGGCACCTCGCTGCCGTAGTAGGGAACCGTGATGTGATCTAGGAGACTGGTATGGGCGCGACCGGTACGGATCTTGGTCAACCCCTCCTTCAAGGACGAGATGCTCTTGTGCATCCGTGAATCCGCCTGTTTCTTTACGTCGCTGATCATGTCTTCGCTCCCCCCTGTACCAGCGTGCCCTCTTCCGCGCCGTAGACTATGCGGCGCAAGGCCCCTGCTTGATTGATATCGAAAACCCGCAATGGCATGCCGTAGTCACGGCACAAGACGATGGCGGTGGCGTCCATCACCATGAGATTGCGGCTCAGCACTTCATCGTAGCTGAGCACCTTAAAACGTTTGGCGGTGGGATCCTTGACGGGATCCGCGGTATACACGCCGTCTACCTTGGTGCCTTTCAATAGCAGATGCGCGCCGATCTCGATGGCGCGCAGGCTGGCCGCCGAATCGGTGGTGAAGAACGGATTGCCGGTGCCGGCGGCGAAGATCACCACCCGCCCTTTCTCCAGATGGCGGATGGCGCGGCGCCGGATGTAGTCCTCGCAGATCTGATTGACCTTGATGGCCGACATGACCCGCGCCGCCGCGCCTTTGCTCTCCAGGGCGTCCTGCATCGCCAAGGCGTTCATGACCGTGGCCAGCATCCCCATATGGTCCGCGGTGACCCGGTCCACCCCCGAGGCGGCCAGACTGGCGCCGCGAAAGATATTGCCGCCGCCGATCACCACGCCGACCTGTACCCCCAAACGGGCAAGTTCGCACAATTCGACGGCGATGCGGCTGACGATGGCTGGGCTGATGGTGTCTTCCCCATCGCCCATCAGGGCCTCGCCGCTCAGCTTGAGAAGGATGCGTTTATAGCGCGGCTCGGTATCCACTCCACCCACCGCCCTAGCCTCCTCGCACTTGAGCCATCACCTCTTCGGCAAAATTTTCGGACTTCTTCTCGATGCCTTCCCCCACCTCGAAGCGGACGAAGGCGCTGACCGTGGCACCGTTGTCCTTGAGCAGCTGTTCGACGGAAATATCGGGGTTCTTGACGAAGGGCTGCCCCAGCAGGGTCACCTCTTTGAGAAACTTGTTGACGCGGCCGCTCACCATCTTTTCCACGATGTCGGCCGGCTTGCCACTTTCCGCCGCCTGAGCACGATAGATCTCCTTTTCCTTTGCGATAAGGTCCGGCGACACATCGTCGGCCCCCAGGGCCACCGGCTTGCTCGCCGCGACGTGCATGGCGATATCCTTGGCCAAGCTCTCGTCACCGCCCTGCACCGCGACCAGTACGCCGATGCGGTTGCCGTGCAGATAGGCGGCGATCCGGCCGCCGGCGCTATCCAATATAGCGGAACGGCGCACTGCGATGTTCTCACCGAGCTTGGCGATCAGATTGCGGCGCGTCTCCTCCACCGATACGCCCGAGGCCAGCGGCAGGTCGGCCACGGCCGCCACGTCGGCCGGCTGCTTGTCCAGCACCAGCTTGGCGATCTCGGAACTGAAGGAAGAAAAATCCTCGCCCTTGGCGACAAAATCGGTTTCACAATTGACCTCGATGATGGCGCCGCGCGAGCCATCGTCATTGATGGCGGCGGCGATCATGCCCTCTGCCGCGACACGCCCGGCCTTCTTGTCCGCCTTGGCCAGACCGGCCTTGCGCATTAACTCCACCGCCGCCTCGATATCACCGCCCGTCTCGCTCAAGGCCTTCTTACATTCCATCATGCCCGAACCGGTGCGCTCACGCAGTTCTTTCACCAGCGCTGCTGTGATTTGCATAATCCTCGACCTCTTTGTTAATGCCCGTTCACTGCCGATGAACGGGCGTTATTTAAGAATTGACACAGAAAAAAACTATCCCGCGCCGCCTTCCGAGCCTTCGGCTGCGGCCGCGGGCGCCGCCGCCTTCTTCGATCTCCTGACGGTCTTCTTTACCGGTTTTTCCTCGGCTGCAGCCTCGGCGGGACATACAGCTGAATGGCCCGCGCGGCGTCGTCATTGCCGGGGATGACGTAATCGATACCGTCGGGACTGTGGTTGGTATCCACCACGCCGATAACCGGAATGCCCAGGCGCTTGGCCTCCGCCACGGCGATCTTTTCGTGACCGACATCGATGACGAACAAGGCGCTGGGGATGCCGGGCATGTCCTTAATGCCGCCCAGACTGCGCTCCAGCTTCTCCATCTCCCGCTTCAGCCCCAGGGCCTCTTTCTTATGGAAGCGGTCGAAACGGCCGTCCTGCTCCATGGCTTCCAGGTCCTTGAGCCTCTTAATGGACTGACGAATGGTCTTGAAATTGGTCAGCATGCCGCCCAGCCAGCGTTGATTCACATAGGGCATGCCGCAACGCTTGGCCTCTTCTTCGATGACCTGCTGGGCGGGACGCTTGGTGCCGACGAACAGTATGTTTCTTTTCTTGGTCGCCAGGCTGCCGATGAAATTCAACGCCTCCTCGTAAAGGGGGACGGTCTTTTCAAGATTGATGATATGGATCTTGTTGCGGTCCCCGAAAATATAGGGGGCCATTTTGGGGTGCCAGTAACGGGTCTGGTGACCGAAGTGAACGCCGGCCTCCAGCATTTGACGCATGGAAACATTTGCCATGTACTCTCTCCTAAGCAGGGTTGAACCGCCATACATCCCATGCATCAACCCGCTGGGCGGGCACCCGGACACATGTGTCGATGTATGTGTGGATTTAATAATAAGCCAACGCCGCGAAATCCACCCGCCGCTCGCCGTGCGCGCATCGGCGCCAAGCTCACGAGGGTAAACATAAACGCGGCGGGGCGTTGCCATCGTCCTTGTGCCACCACCCCCGCCAAACGAGGATGACAAGCCGTCGGAGTCGGCGCGTTTTATACCATAAATTCGCCCTGACCCTCAATAAATTTTTAAATTGTCAGACAATTTTACCCTGCGGCGGGCAAGCGTTAAAATGTTCGGCCCTAGACCTCACGACCGGACGTCTTTACGTAACGAGGGGCAGCCCGCGATATCGGGACAAATAGCTGACAGCCACGCTCGGATAAGGGTACTATCTGCGCCGGACCCGCCTAATGCGAGGCCTGGAGCCGGGCGCGGTCACTGGAAGTTAATACTTGTAAAACAAAGAGTTGCATCAGATGGCGGTAACGATCAAGACAGCGGATGAAATCGAAAAAATGCGGGTGGCCGGCCGCCTGGCGGCCGAAGTCCTGGAAATGATCCAGCCCCACGTCCAAGCCGGCATCACCACCGAGGAGTTGGACCAGCTGTGCCACGACTACATAGTCAATAGCCAGCAAGCCATCCCCGCCCCACTCGATTACCACGGTTTCCCCAAGTCCATTTGCACGTCGGTCAACCACCAGGTCTGCCACGGGATTCCCGGCAAACGCTTTCTCAAACAAGGTGATATCATCAATATCGATATTACCGTCATTAAGGATGGCTACCATGGGGATACCAGCAAGATGTTCTGCGTGGGACAGGTCTCGCCCATGGCGCGGCGCCTAGTGCAGGTCAGCCACGAATGCCTGTGGGTCGGCATCGAAATGGTCAGACCCGGGGTGCGTCTCGGCGACATCGGCTATGCCATCCAGGATCATGCCGAGTCGCAGCACTTCTCCGTGGTGCGGGAATATTGCGGCCACGGAATCGGGCGGCATTTTCACGAGGAACCACAGGTCCTGCACTACGGCAAACCGGGCACCGGCCTGGCGTTGGAAGCGGGTATGACCTTCACCATCGAGCCCATGATCAACGCCGGCAAACGCAATGTGAAACTCATGCCGGACAATTGGACGGTGGTGACCAAAGACCACAGTCTCTCGGCCCAATGGGAACATACGATTTTGGTGACTAACGACGGTTTTGAAGTATTGACCAAACGCAAGGAAGATCTCTTCCAATAGAATGACCATCCCCAGGCGATAGCGGCGCACGTGATCAAAACATCCCACCCCTTAGAAGACCCGGAATTTGCTACGAACCTGGCACGGACGGATAACCCCGTGGCCCTGGTGCGCAATACCCTGAAGTCCGCCCAGTTGCAGCTCAAGGAAGCCTTCGACAACGGCACGCCGGTCGCCAAACTGGTACACCGCCGTGCGGAGATCCTCGACGAGCTACTGCGCAACATCTGGCGACGGACCATGCCCGAGGACAATCACGATATCGCCCTCGTGGCGGTGGGCGGCTACGGGCGCGGGGAACTCCACCCCGGTTCGGATATTGATCTGCAAATCCTGGTGCGACCCGAGAGTCGTGACGCCTTGCGCGTGTCCATCGAAAAATTCATCACCTATTTATGGGACATCGGCCTGGAGGCGGGACAAAGCGTGCGCACCGTGGCTGAATGCGCCGAGGAAGCCGCCAAGGATATCACCGTCGTTACCAATCTCATGGAGTGCCGCTGGCTGGCCGGCTCCAGCGAACTATTCGAGTCCATGCAAAACGCGGTCGGTCCCGAGAACATCTGGCCGAGCCCGCGCTTTTTCCAGGCCAAGCTGCTGGAACAGGTGTCGCGCCACCATAAATATCACGACACCGCCTACAACCTGGAACCCAACATCAAAGAAGGTCCCGGCGGTCTGCGGGACATTCAGATTATCGCCTGGGTGGCGAAACGGCATTTCGGCGCCAAGGCCCTGGACGAACTGGTCGAACACCGCTTTCTCACCGCAGCCGAATATGCGGCGCTGGCCGAAGGCCAGGAGTTCCTGTGGCGAATACGCTTCGCCCTGCACAGCTTGACCGGCCGCCGCGAAGACCGCCTGCTCTTCGATCACCAGCGCACCCTTGCCGAACAATTCGGCTACCGCGACAGCGGCTCCAGCCTCGGCGTGGAACAATTCATGAAACGCTACTACCGCACGGTGATGGAATTGAGCCGCCTTAATGAAATGCTGCTGCAGCTTTTCGAGGAGGCGATTCTCTACGTCTCTGATCCCGGCGTACCGACGATCATCAACAAGCGCTTCCAAAGCCGCAAAGGTTTCATCGAGGTCCGCAACGATGGGGTGTTCAGCCGTTACCCGTTCGCCATGCTGGAGATATTCCTGCTGTTACAGCAACACCCGGAACTCAAGGGCGTGCGCGCCACAACCATCCGCCTGCTGCGCAATCACACTCATCTGATCGACGACAAGTTTCGCCAGGACTTGCGCCACCGCAGCCTGTTCATGGAGATCCTGCGCCAGGCGCGCGGGGTCACGGAACAGCTCAGGCGCATGAACCGTTACGGCGTATTGGCGGCTTACCTGCCTGCATTCGGCCACATCGTTGGCATGATGCAATACGATCTGTTTCACGTTTATACCGTGGACGAACACACGCTCACCGTGGTGCGCAATCTGCGCCGCTTCGCCTATCCGGAATACACCAGGGAATTTACCCTGTGCAGCGAACTTATGCAGAACCATATCCCCAAGCAGGAAATCCTGACCCTGGCGGCGCTGTTTCACGACATCGCCAAGGGGCGCGGCGGCGATCATTCCGAATTGGGCGAACAGGAATCAATCGACTTCTGCCTGCATCACGGCATGAGCCAGTACGACGCCCGTCTGGTCGCATGGCTGGTACGCAACCACCTCATCATGTCCATGACCTCGCAACGCAAGGACATCTCGGACCCGGAGGTCATCACCGAGTTCGCCATGACCGTACGCAGCCCCCAGCGTTTGAATTATCTGTACCTGCTCACCGTCGCCGATATCCGCGGCACCAATCCCGACCTGTGGAACAGCTGGAAAGATACCCTGTTATTGGAACTGTACACCGCTACCATGCGCGTGTTGCGGCGCGGCCTGGAAAATCCTATCGATCAGGCGGAACAAATTGAGGAAACCCGCAATGAGGCACTGCAACTATTAACCGGCCGGAACACCGACGTCACCACCATCGACCAATTGTGGCGGGAATTTTACGACGATTATTTCCTGCGCTATTCCGCCGACGAAATCGCCTGGCATACCGAGGCGATCCTCAACATGGAACAGGGCAAATTCCCCATGATCCTGATCCGCCACAAAGGCAAGCGGGGAGGCACTGAAATCTTCATCCACACCATGGCCGACGACCGCCTGTTCGCGCGCACCACTCAAGTCCTGGATCAATTGGGGCTCAATATCGTCGACGCCCGCATTATTGGCGCCAGGAACGGCCTGACGCTCGATACCTACACCGTATTGGAGGATACCGGCCAGCCCATCGGCGACGCCCACCGCGAACTGGATATCTATAACAAGTTGCAGCAGTGTCTCACCGACCTCGACCGAGATTTCACCGTGACACGCCGCCAGCCGCGGCTATTCAAGCACTTCGCCATTCCCACCGAGATCGATTTTTCCAACGACGAACGCGATCATCGCACCATCGTGGAGGTAATGACCGTCGACCGCCCCGGTTTGTTATCCCGCGTCGGCCAGGCCTTGATCGAGTGCGGCATACGCCTGCATAACGCCAAGATCACTACCTTCGGCGCGCGGGTGGAAGACACCTTCTTCATTACCGATAAAGACAACAAACCCCTAACTGACGAAGTACAATTCGAGTGCTTACGCCACCACATTGTTCGCTATCTCGATACGCCCGGACAAAACCGCTGAACCAAGGAAAACCATGACCGCCCCAAGCGACACTGATCACGCGGCGGGATCGTCACCCATCAGGGAGTTGCTCCGCGCTCACGCCCTGCCTCTGGCCATGGCGTTGTTGTCCACTGCGTTCGCCGCGATAGGTCAACAGGCCACCGCTTGGCTGCGCTACGATCGCGGCGCGATACTCCACGGACAATGGTGGCGGATCCTCACCGGCAATGTCGTGCATCTGGGCTGGCCGCACCTGCTGCTCAACCTCGCGGGCTTGATCCTGGTGTGGTTGTTGTTCCGACATACCCTCACTAGCCGCAGCTGGATACTGGTCACCCTGATGAGCGCCGCGGCGGTCGGCTGCGGCCTGTTGCTGTTCGATCCCCGTTTGGAATGGTACGTCGGTCTCTCTGGCGTTCTGCACGGCCTGTTCGCCGCCGGTGTGGTGGCCGCCCTCTACACCGGCAACCGCAGCGACTGGTGGCTGTTGGCGCTGCTCGTCACCAAGATCGCATGGGAGCAAACAGTCGGCAGCATGCCCGGCTCGGCTGAGATCGCCGGCGGCAACGTGATCGTCGACGCTCACCTGTACGGCGCCATCGGCGGGACCGTTGCGGTCGTGACGATCATCATGGCGAAGCGGCGGCGCCGCGCTTGACGATCGCGCGGCCGACCCAAGGTCTCCATGCAGTTCAATCTTGCAGCTGCTGGCGACTGGTGAGCCAGCCCGCGACCAATATCAAACCGCCCCCCAGCCATTCGCGTACGCCCAGGGACTCATGGGCCAACCACTGTGCCGACACCGCGCCCACCAGGACCTCGAACAACAGGATCACCGCGGAACGGTGGACCGGCATGCGACTCACGCCGAACACCAGGCACACGCTCATCAGGACGATGCCCACCGCCCCCAACAACAGGGCGACTACCAGCGGCGTGACGCTCCACTCGGCCTCGCCGCCGGCGCCGGCCAACAGCAACAGTCCAGATAATAAGGTCACGCCCAACCAGGCGATCACCGCTTTCAACCCAGTTGCCAGATCCTGTCCCATACGGATAAAGACATTGGAAACGGCGAAACCCAGCCCCGACGAGATCGCCAGCCAATCGGAGTGGTTTCGCGGCCACGGCACGCCCAGCGATGGTTGCCACAATATGATCAGCGCGCCCACCATGGCCACGAGCAGCGTGAACCACGCCGCGGACGGCATGCGCTCGCCCAAAAACAGTCGAGCGAGCAACACCGCCCAGATCGGCGACAGATAGAACAGCAAGATAACACGCACCACTTGGCCGTCCAGCACCGCCAGGATAAAGGCGGTATTGCACCAGCCGTTGGCCAATATCAATCCCAGCAGCAGCTTGGGACGCGTCTTCAGTTGCGAACGGTAGCGCCATAACAAGGGCGAACCCACCGCCAACGCGGCGGCGAACGAGACCCCGGTTCCCCACAGGCCCGGTACGCCATGGGCCGCCAACCAGCGCATGGGATACCACAACAGCCCCCAAAAGGTGGCGGTAGCCAGCAGGGCCAGGATCGGCAGGATATCGGTCCTCGGTTTGGATGACATGCGAAGTTATCCTATATACTGGGTGGGTTTATCACCATGCCACGATAAATCCGCTATGATAGCGGACTCTGGCCCGGCAACGGCGACCAATACACACTACGCCGTCTTTGTCCCTTGGCTCTGTTCCCAAGAGGGCGGGGGGAGACGGTGAGGGAACGATAGATTCGACAAAGCTATGAACCCGGATTTGTTCAAACTGCAGGCCTATCCCTTCGAAAAACTCACGGCGTTGAAGGCGGGCATCACCCCTCCTGCGGACAAGCCCCCCATCACCTTATCCGTCGGCGAACCACAGCACAGCGCGCCGGCGATCGTCACGGAAGAATTGATCGCCCACCTGCACGGCCTGAGCCGCTACCCCGCGACCAAAGGTTCGGACGGTTTGCGGGAGGCCATTGGTCAATGGCTGGTACGGCGCTTCGCGTTGTCGGCGCGCCTCATCGATCCCGGCCGCCACATTCTCCCCGTCAACGGCACCCGCGAAGCCCTGTTCTCCTTCGCGCAGGCGGTGATCGACCGCCATACCCAGCCACTGGTGATCATGCCCAATCCCTTCTATCAGATCTACGAGGGGGCGGCGCTGCTGGCCGGCGCCCAACCGTGGTATCTGAGCACCCTGGCGGATTCCGGTTTCACGCCGGATTTCAGCACCGTCCCCGATGAGGTATGGACGCGCACGCAACTGGTATATATCTGTTCCCCCGGCAATCCCAGCGGCGCAGTCATGGATATCCCATCCTTGCAGCAGTTGATCGGCCTGGCCGACCGCCACGGCTTTATCATCGCCTCGGACGAGTGTTATTCCGAAATCTATTCCGAAGACGGCCCCGCTCCGGCCGGCCTGCTGGCCGCCGCCGCCGCCATGGGACGCGACAACTTCAAGTCCTGCGTGGCGTTCCACAGCCTCTCCAAACGCTCCAACGTGCCGGGACTGCGTTCCGGTTTCGTCGCCGGCGACGCGGACGTCCTCGACAATTTTCTCCGTTACCGCACCTACCACGGCTGCGCCATGTCACCGCCGATCCAGGCGGCCAGCGCCAAGGCATGGAGCGACGAACAGCATGTTCGGGAAAATCGCGCTTTATATACCAAAAAATTCGCGGCGGTGCTGGACATCCTGAAACCAGTGATGGATATCCAGGCCCCCACCGCCGGCTTTTATCTGTGGCCTTACACCCATTTCGATGACCAGCAGTTCGCGCGGCGGCTTTATGCGGAACAAAACGTCACGGTATTGCCAGGTGTCTATCTCTCGCGCACCGATCACAACGGGGTCAATCCGGGACAAATGCGGGTGCGCATCGCCCTGGTCCCGACCGTGGAGGAATGCATTGAGGCCGCGGAGCGCATCCGCGAATTCGTCCGCGGCTTATAATGGCGGAGATTCACCAGGCGGGTTTCGTTATACTAGGGGATTTTCGTATTCTCCCGGCGCATCGCGGGTCCCGGAGCACCGTGAATTCTGAAGCTGAGACCACCCCGTGGCGTCCCATGAAATTGTTGAGAGGAAACAGGTCATGAACGACATCAAGAACATTATCGAAGATGCCTTCGAACACCGCGCCGAGATCACGCCCGGCAACACCGAACCGCATGTGCGCTATGCCGTCAACGCGGCCATCACCATGCTCGACAGCGGCAAGGCCCGGGTGGCGGAAAAACAGGACGGTACCTGGGTGGTCAACCAATGGTTGAAGAAGGCGGTATTGCTGTCGTTCCGCATCAGTGACAACGAGGTCATCCAGAGCGGTGACACCAACTATTACGACAAGGTCCCCATGAAATACGCCGGTTATGATTCCAGCGCCTTCCGCGCCGCAGGCGTGCGCGTGGTCCCGCCTGCGGCGGTGCGCAAGGGCGCCTATATCTCCCCCAACGTGGTGCTGATGCCATCCTACGTCAACATCGGTGCCTACGTGGACAGCGGCACCATGGTGGACACCTGGGCCACCGTCGGCTCCTGCGCCCAGATCGGCAAGAACGTCCATCTCTCGGGGGGCGTGGGCATCGGCGGCGTGCTGGAACCCCTTCAGGCCGGCCCCACCATCATCGAGGACGACTGCTTTATCGGCGCGCGTTCGGAAGTGGTGGAAGGCGTAATCGTCGAGGAGGGTTCGGTCATCTCCATGGGCGTGTACATCGGGCAGAGCACCCGGATCTACAACCGCGAGACCGGCGAGATCAGCTACGGGCGGATTCCCGCCGGCTCGGTGGTAGTGTCCGGCAACCTGCCTTCCAAGGACGGTAAATACAGCCTGTACTGCGCGGTAATCGTCAAGCAGGTGGACGCCAAGACCCGAGGCAAGATAGGCATCAACGAACTGTTGCGCAATATCTGATATGGCCGTCCTCTACGGTATCAAGAACTGCGATACGGTGAAAAAGGCGCGCCGCTGGCTTGACGAGCACGCTATTGTCTACCGCTTCCACGACATTCGCGTCGACGGCATCGACGCACAACGCCTGACGAGCTGGACCGAAAGACTGAGTTGGGAAACGCTCCTCAACCGGCGCGGCACCACCTGGCGCGGCCTGCCTGAAACCCAACGCGGTCAGGTCACCGACGCGACCAGTGCCGTCACTGCCATGCTGACCCAGCCGATGCTCATCAAGCGGCCGGTGTTGGAAATCAACGGCGCAGTGCATATCGGGTTCACACCGAACGACTATGCGGCCCTATTCAATTGACCGGATACACCATGACCGCCCAAGTCTCTCCCACGACCCAGTTGGCTATGGAACTCATCCGCCGTCCCTCGGTAACTCCAGAGGACGTCGGCTGTCAGGCACTCATCGCCGCGCGCCTGACCAAGCTGGGATTCGTCATTGAGTCCATGCCATTCGGTGAGGTCTCCAATCTGTGGGCGCGGCGCGGCGTGGCGCCACCGCTGTTCGTCTTCGCGGGCCATACCGACGTGGTGCCGACCGGGCCCCTTGAACAGTGGCAGTCACCGCCCTTCATACCCGAAATACGCGACGGTTACCTGTACGGACGCGGCGCGGCGGACATGAAGGGCAGTCTCGCCGCCATGGTTACCGCCTGCGAGGACTTTGTCACCCAACACTCTCAGCATCGCGGCTCCATTGCCTTTCTCCTCACGAGCGACGAAGAAGGCCCGGCCGTCAACGGTACCGTCAAGGTCATGGAAGCCTTGAGCGCACGCGGCGATCACATAGACTGGTGCATCGTGGGCGAACCCACCGCCAGCGAGCAGGTGGGCGACGTAGTGAAAAATGGCCGGCGCGGTTCGCTCAATGGCCGGCTGGTCGTCCACGGCACCCAGGGCCATGTGGCCTATCCCCAGCTCGCCGACAATCCCGTCCACCGGGCCGCGCCGGCCTTGGCGGAGCTGTGCGCCGTCACCTGGGATCAGGGCAATGATCACTTCCCCCCCACCTCCTTTCAGATTTCCAACATCCACGGCGGTACCGGAGCCGACAACGTCATCCCCGGCGAATTGGAGGTCACCTTCAATTTTCGCTTTTCCACCGAACTCGATCAGCCCACCATTCAGCGTCGCGTCGAAACGGTGCTCAACCGCCATGGGCTGCGCTATTCGCTGCGGTGGAAACTGTCCGGCGAACCCTTCCTTACCGAGACCGGGAAACTGGTGGAGGCAGTACGGGGGGCGATCAGCGAAGTCAGCGGGCTGGAAAGCCGGCTTTCCACCAGCGGCGGCACTTCGGACGGGCGCTTCATTGCTCCCACCGGATCACAAGTCGTTGAACTGGGGCCGGTAAACGCCACCATCCATAAGCTCAACGAGTGCGTAGCCGTCACCGATCTGGATAATCTGTCGGCCCAGTATCGGCGCACCTTGGAACGGCTCCTGCTTGACTGATACGCTGTCGCTCGGAAGCTGAGGCGGCGCCATATTTAAGTCAGCGCCGACCGGTAAGGAATGCCGGATCTGCAGCGCGGGCCAAGAGTGGATTTCCCTCAATTTTTGCGACCTGCATCCGATAGCTTGTATACACTCACGAGGGACGAGCGCTCGGAAAATGGGACGCATGCATATGGAAGACAATGAGGAACAAGCGGAAAGGCGCGTCTTTTCGCGCATCCCGTTTACCGGCAAGGTTACGGTTGCACAAGATCAAACCCAATGGGTCACCGAGCTGCTGGATATCTCCATGAAGGGGATCCTGGTTTCCCGCCCCCAAACCTGGCTGAGCCAGTCCGGCAATGACTTCCACCTCAAGCTCAGTCTGGACGACCGTAACCAGTACACCATCGCCATGGACGCGTCATTGGTGCACACCAGCGACGAGTGCCTGGGATTCTGCTGCGATCATATCGATCTGGAGAGCATGACCCACCTGCGCCGCCTGTTAGAACTCAATGTCGGTGACGAAGACCGCATCAATCGCGAATTGTCCGCCCTGGTCCACATGCACGGCTACCATTCCCGCAAAGGCTGATCCCCTACACCTAGAGAGCTTCGACGGCCTCACTCAAGCGCCTGACGGCAACGACCTCCATATCCGCGACCGGTTGTTTAGGGGCATTCCCCTGGGGAACGATGGCGCGCTTGTAACCGTGTTTCGCCGCCTCGCGCAGCCGGTCGACCCCACCTTGCACCGGACGGATTTCGCCGGCCAAACCCACTTCCCCGAACACCACTAAATCTCCCGGCAGGGGACGGTCACGCAGACTCGACAGCGCCGCCAACAACACCGCCAGATCCGCGCCGGTCTCGGTGATGCGCACACCGCCCACCACATTAACGAACACATCCTGATCGTACATGGCGATCCCAGCGTGGCGCTGCAACACCGCCAGCAGCATGGATAAGCGATTCTGATCCAAGCCCACCGTCACCCGCCGCGGATTGGACAAATGGCTTTCCGCCACCAGGATCTGCACCTCCACCAGCAGAGGCCGCGTCCCTTCGCGCGTCACCATGATCACGCTGCCCGCCACCGCCTGATCGTGGCGTGACAGAAAGATCGCCGAGGGGTTGCTGACCTCCTTGAGCCCCCTGTCGCCCATGGCGAACACGCCCAATTCATTGACGGCGCCGAAACGGTTCTTGATGGCACGCACCACGCGAAATGGCGTCCCGGTATCGCCTTCGAAATACAACACCGTATCCACCATGTGCTCCAGCACCCGCGGCCCCGCCAGGGTGCCCTCCTTGGTGACATGCCCCACCAAGAACAAGGCGGTACCGCTCTGCTTGGCGAATCGCACCAGTTGCGCGGCGCTCTCCCGCACCTGCGCCACGCTGCCCGGTGCCGATTGCAGGAACTCGGTAAACAGGGTCTGGATGGAATCGATGACCATCACTCGCGGCCGCTCCTGCGCGGCGTGAACCAGGATGGGTTCCACCTGGGTATCGGCGAGCAACCGCAGGCTTCCCGCCGGCAGATGCATGCGCCGCGCCCGCAGGCTCACCTGCTCCAAGGATTCTTCACCGGTCACATACAAGGCGGGCAGTTCGGCGCTGAGCGTCGCCAGCGTCTGCAGCAATAGCGTCGATTTTCCCACCCCCGGATCGCCACCGATCAATACCACCGATCCCAATACCAGGCCGCCGCCCAACACCCGGTCCAGTTCTCCCAAACCGGTGGGCACGCGGATATCACGGCTGGGTTCCACCTCCGCCAGCGATCGCACCACCGCCTCGCCCAGGGCCAGGCCGGCATACCCGCTCAAACGCGCCGCCCGCCCGCGCGGCGTCACCGGCGCCACGCCCTCCACCAGGGTATTCCACGCCCCGCACTCCGGACACTGTCCGGCCCACTTGGGCGCCTCGGCGCCGCATTCGTTGCAGCGGTAGATCGTCTTGGGCTTGGCCATACGGTATTTAACCACAAACTCGCATGGCCCACGGCGATATTGAATTGAATCGCGGCCCCGTCCGCGCGCACGCAATCCTCTTCTTCAAGTGAGCGAATAACACGGGCCTGCGTGGCGGCACGGGGTGCTGCCCGAATATTGGTGATCGCTCAGGGGGATGACTTATCTGTTGACCAATGACAACCGAGAAAACCCGTTTAAGAACACCCGCTATACAATACGCATTCCAAACGGCAATCTCCGCAGTCGTTTTCCGGTAGCGGCAAAGATCGCGTTCCCCACCGCGGGCGCGAGCGGCGGCACCGCGGGTTCACCCACGCCGCTGGGCGGATGCGCGCTGGGTATGATATGCACCTCAACGTCCGGCATTTCGGCTAAGCTCAGCAACGGATAATCGTTGTAATTGCTTTGCACAACCCGGCCGTCCATCAAGGTAATCTCGCCGCGCAAGGCGGCTGTGAGCGCGAAGGCTACTGCCCCTTCCATTTGCGCCACTACGCCGTCGGGATTAATGACGCGGCCACAATCGATGGCCACCACCACGCGCCGTACCTTGAGATCGCCCCGCGACGACAATTCCACCTCCGCCACTTCCGCGACCCAGCTGGAGAACGAAAAATACACGGCGATGCCGCGGCCGCGGTTCTTTGGCAGCGGACCACCCCAGCCCGCCTTTTCCGCGGCCAGGTCCAAGACACCGCGATGGCGCGACGCCGTACCGAGCAATCCGTGGCGGAATTCATAGGGGTCGGCAGCTGCGGCATGGGCCAGTTCATCGATGAAGCTTTCAACCACGAAGGCATTTTGCGAGGCGCCCACCGAGCGCCACGGGCCGGTTGGCACTCCCGGGTCGACTACCGCTTGTTCGACGCGCAGGTTCGGTATCGCATAAGGGATATCGACGCCGCCCAAGGCCAAGCGCGGCCCGACGATACGTTGCAGCCATGCGCTGGGCCGGCCCTTTGCGTCGATGCCGCCCTGCAGGCGCGTCAGATTCGCCGGTCGGTAATGATCATGCTGCAGGTCGTCGCCGATGGTCCATAGCAAGTGTACGGGCGCGCCGACCGCCATGGCGATCTGTACCGCCTCGGTGACGAAGTCCTGATTGAGGCGCCGGCCGAAGCCGCCGCCGATGAAGGTGGTATGAATATGCACCGCGTCCTGCGCTAGCCCGGTAAGACGCACCGCCTCTGCCTGCGCGCCTCCCTGGGCTTGGGTCGGCACCCACACGTCGCAACGCGTCTCGCCCAGGCGCACCGTGCAGTTCATGGGCTCCATAGGGGCATGCGCCAGATACGGTGTTTCGTATTCCGCCTCGAGACGTTGCGCCGCCTGAGCGAGCCCGACCTCGAGCTTACCAACGGAACGCTGTTCGCTGCCGGGTTTGGCGGCCGCCTGGGTGAATCCCTGACGGATGGCGGCATTGGTGAGAGCGGCCATTGCCCCTCTCTCCCAACTTGGATTTAAGCGCTCGCGGCCGAGCGACGCCGACCAGAAATCATCCGCCACCACGGCCACGCCGCTGTCGATCTTCACCACGTGCCGGACCCCCGACACCTGCCGCGCAGCATCGGCGTCATATGATTTCGGCGTCCCGCCGAACACCGGGCAGCGCGCCACTACCGCCGTGAGCATGCCGGGGAGCTGGACATCGATGCCGAACACCGCACTACCGTTCACCTTCGCATGAATATCGAGCGCAGTGGTCGACCGGCCGATGATGCGAAATTGCCTCGGGTCCTTGAGTTTGACGGACTTCGGCACCGGCAGCCGGGCGGCCCGTTCCGCCAGCGCGCCATAGCTGAGACGTTGTTTGCCGTCGGGATGAATCACCGCGCCGGCCGCGGCCCGGCAGGCAACGTGTGGAACGCCCCAACTCTGCGCCGCCGCGGCGATCAACATCTCCCGCGCCGTCGCCCCCGCCTCGCGTAAAGGCTCCCAGCCATTGCGGATACTGGTGCTGCCGCCGGTGGATTGCGCGCCGGAGATGCGGTTTACATAGGCGGGTGCCGCCGGCGCGAATTCGGTGCTCACCTTGTCCAACGGCACTTCGAGTTCTTCCGCCACTAACATGGCCAGCGAGGTCAGCACCCCCTGCCCCATTTCGGAGCGATCGATGATGACCGTAATGCGGTCGTCGCTGCCGATGCGTACCCAGGCGTTGGGTGCGAAGCGTGCCGTCGCCGCGGGCGGTTCAGCCTCCGCTGCCTCTGATGCGACCACCCGCACCCCCAGCAACAGGCCGCCCCCCAGCGCCGCACCGATTTTCAGAAGGCCGCGCCGCGTGGCATCAATCTCTTCAACCATGACGCGGGCCTCCGGAAAAACCAGCTTGGGAACGCAGGCTGTGCGCGGCGCGCCGAACGGCGCGGCGGATTCGCAAGTAGGTGCCGCAGCGGCACAATACACCGGACATGGCGGCATCGATATCCGCATCCGACGGTTGGGGCGTTTGCTGCAACAGCGCGGCCGCCGTCATGATCTGGCCCGGCTGGCAATAACCGCACTGCGGCACCCGCTCGGCAAGCCACGCCTGCACCACGGGATGCCGCGGATCCTGCGTCAGGCCCTCGATGGTGGTCACCTCCGCATCACCCAGCCTGGAAACGGGGAAAATACACGACCGCACCGGGCGATGGTCGACCAGTACCGTACATACTCCGCACAAGCCGATCCCGCAGCTGTATTTGGTGCCCTTCAAACCGACATCATCACGCAACACCCACAACAAGGGTTTGTCGACGGCGACACTGAGCTTAAGTTCTTGACCGTTAATCCGGATCGATACCATGTGACACCCCCATCGAGCGCGGATAGGTATTAGGCATCCGAAATATGTTCTTGTTCACCATCGGGAACGGCTGATCAACGCCCTCTGGTCAATTTTCGCGTCTGCTATGTATATCCCTAGGCTGGTGTCTTGTTACGGTGGGCGCGAACAAGACAAGATTTCTCACAGGTGCGCGACAATAACGAACCAATTAAAGCCTCGTTATTAGTATAGATCACGCCCTGACAGCGAGACCTCATCGCTGGGCACAACACCGGAAGTCTTTGTAAGGCTTGCCAACTTATCTATGCCGACGCTCGACAGCGTCGGATATCCTGAGGGAATGAATGAGTCCGGCTTGGCCCGCAACGCGCGCGATCCGGTTCGGCGGGCAACGATGCCTCTCGATTGCCGTGTGTCGGGGCTGGCCCCGGCCGTGCTGTGCAGCCGCGCTCAGATTCCCGCCTTCGCCAAGTTGCTCTCGAAAGCGTCGGCGGCATCGTCGCTGATGGACCGCCCTCCGCCGCTCTCCAGCGCCGCGTACAACTGATGGACGACCTTGGCATAGTCCTCCGGTTCCAGTTTCGCGAACGAACACTCCCGCGACGACTCGAGAACGTGCTTTACCACTTTGTCGTCCGGAAACAACTCGGTAAGGATGGGCTCATAGCGCCACAACATCCCTGTTTGCCCCTCCACCACGTCCATGTGCTCGAAGATATCCTTGGCGACCCTGAATTCACGGCGATTGCCGTTGAGCATATAAGCGAAAGCCCCGAACACGGAGGATGGCACCATGAAGACCCACACGAATTTGGAGAGGGTCTCGGAATCGGTCTTACCGGTCTTCCAAGCGAAATAGGCCAGACCGAATCCTACCCCATAGATGATCGCCGCCACTGCGACCCCGACCAGTTTGGCACGGTGCTTCAAGGGCGTGACCCGCTTCTTGTAATCCAGACGCGATAAATCGAAGGTGTCTTCTAAATGGCGTAGTATCTGTTTTCTGATTTGTCTTTGGCTCTTGCCTCTGGCCGTCATGCTGCCCTACCCAAGCTGCCCCCTCATTCTTCCGTCATCAATTCGGGAAACGAGCCGGCATACTTTTTGATCCATTCGATCGCCGCCTCCTCACTGGTGAGTTGACGGTGTTCCTGTTCAAATACTTCGTTTTTGTATTCCTCGATGTGGCAAATCTGCTCGACCATACGGGTACGAAAGGCCTCCTCCTTATCCCGAAAGACCACACCCACCTCGTAAGCCTCCCCCTGTTTCATGCACCACACCACCTGACCGCTAACCTGGACGGTCTCTCTTAACAGTGGAATCCGGATGCTGATCCGCACGCCGGCCTCCAGTCTGTTCGTGGAATGGAAGGACAAGCCGCCCAAGCTGACGTTGTTCAGATACTCGCTCTGCGCGTCCGGAACATCGGCGACCTTCACTTCGAGGGGGATGCTGGACGGATGCCGGATGTACTCGCGCATGACGCACCTTCCTTCCATGCCTGGAGACGCCGTGGCGCCACTGTGCCTCAACCGCCTCGTCTTCTCGGGAGCGCTGGCGATTCGGCGTTACTGCCGCAACTTGTAACCGCTCTTGAGCAATCCCAGGGAGATCAATGTCAACCCTGCCAACACGCTTAATACTACCGCAAAACTCCAGGACGGCGCCACGTCTGACACCCCGAAAAAGCCGTAACGGAAGCCGTCTATCATGTAAAAAAACGGGTTGAAATGGGAAACGCCCTGCCAAAACGGCGGCAGGGAATGGATGGAATAAAACACGCCGCTCAAAAAGGACATGGGCAGGATCACGAAGTTCTGGAAGCCGGCGATCTGATCGAATTTTTCCGCCCAAATCCCCGCGATGACCCCCAAACTGCCCAAAACCGCACTGTTCAACAACGCGAATCCCAACAACACTATGAGGTTATGCACCGGCAGGCCGACGAAAATGACCGCCACCAGGCCCACGCCGATCCCCACGGTAATGCCGCGCACGACAGCTGCCAGGACAAAGGCCACAAAGAATTCCAGATAGGAAATCGGCGTGAGCAGCACGAAAATAATATTGCCGCTAACCTTGGATTGAATCAGGCTGGATGAACTGTTGGCAAAGGCGTTTTGGATAATGGACATCATCATCAGGCCGGGGATGAGAAACGCGGTATAACTGACCCCGGGATACACTTGCACATGTTCTTCCAGAACATGCGCGAATACCAATAGATACAGCAGTGAGGTGACGACCGGTGCCAGCAGGGTCTGTAACCACACCTTGTAAAACCGCAATACTTCCTTATAAAACAGTGTACCGAGACTGCGTAGATTCATGCCGACCTGTTCTTGTTTGGTAATGCCTCCACGGCCTATCGGGGAGAGTTGGGAATGGAGTCATGCCGGCGGCGCATTAATTCCACGAAGACATCCTCGAGATCCGCCTGTTCGGTCTTGAGATCCGCCACCGTGGCACCCGTCGCCCTCAGGCTGTCCAGCACGGCCATGATGGACTCTTCGGCTTTGTCGATCTGAAATTCGATCTTGACCCCGTCCTGCGTCAGGACCTTGTCGGCAAGCTGCGCGGGCAGGGCCGCGAGCGGCTCTGTCAATGTCACCGCCAGTTTGCAGCGTGCGCCGCTGACCTTACGCAACAGTGCGTCCTTCTCGTCCAAGGCCACCAGCTCGCCGTGATTGATAATGGCGATCCGCTCGCACAGGGCCTCCGCCTCCTCCAGATAGTGGGTAGTCAATACGATGGTATGGCCCTCGTTGTGCAAGCGTTTGACGAAGATCCACAAAGACCGGCGCAATTCCACATCGACGCCCGCAGTAGGTTCATCCAACACCACCACCTCCGGCTTGTGCACCAGGGCCTGGGCGATCAATACCCGCCGTTTCATGCCGCCGGACAGGGCGCGCATATTGGTATCTGCCTTGGACGCCAGTTGCAAAGCGGCCAACAGTTCATCGATCCACGGATCGATGTCACGGCCCAGACCGTAATAACCGGCCTGGATGCGCAGCAACTCCCGCACGGTAAAGAAGGGATCGAATACCAATTCCTGGGGAACGACACCGAGTTGAAGACGCGCCCGGCGATACTCGGCAACCACGTCGTGTCCCAACACCGTCACCTCGCCTGCGTCAGCGCGGATCAGACCGGCGATAATATTGATCAGGGTGGACTTGCCGGCGCCGTTGGGGCCCAGCAAGCCAAAGAAATCGCCGCGACCGATATTGAGATCCAGGCCCTTAAGGGCGTGCACGGAGCCATAATGCTTATGTACCCCCTTCACCGCGATGGCCGTATCCATAATCAAGCCTTTGCTATCGGGAACGGGCGGCGGGCAGCACGGACAGCCAACGTCGCACTTCTCCCAGCATGTCATCGGCGGCTTGATACGCGGACAGGCTCATCAGGTCGGGGTACTCCATTCGCAATTGCAGGAAATTGCCCACATTCACGGCGCGCGCCTCAACACCGCTGCGATAAATTCCCAGGACGGGTTTGCCGGCATGGATAAAGCGCATCACGTTGACACCTGAACCGAAGCCGGCCTCGTCCAGACAAAATATCCCGGCGCGTGCCTCTTCCCGAAAACGGCGATCCCGTTCGAGAAAAAAGGCGGTGATCCGTTCATTGTCGTCGCAATCCCCCGCTTGCCGGACGCGCCATTCCGGCCAGTCTCGGTCGTAGTTTTCGATGGGGTCACAAATCTGCCGCGCCAAGTCCGCCGTGCTCAGTTCCGGGAATTGCCGCCGGTAATAGCGAAAGCGGGTATCGTAGCCAATACCGCCTTCCTCCAGCGATAGGATCACCGCGGTCTTGACGTCCCAGGTCGCAGCCGTGGCATACATCCCTTTGCCACCCACATAACACGCGATCATCGCGACAATTCCGCACGCAAGGCAGCGATCACCGGTGCCGTCTGCGGCCGAACCTTGCGCCACAACAGGAACGATTCCGCCGCCTGCTCGACCAGCATCCCCAGGCCATCCGCTACTTTCTGCGCGCCGTGCCGCTCCGCCCATTGGATAAAAGGTGTGGCCGCCGCGCCGTACATCATGTCATAGCACCAGGCACCGGGCGCCAACAAGCCATCCGGCAAGGGCGGTACCTCGCCCTGCAGGCTTGCCGAAGTGGCGTTAACAACCAGATCAAAGCGACGACCGGCCAAGTCGTCGAAACCGCAACCCTTCACCGGCCCGAACTGTGAAAAACTCTGCGCCAAGGTGACGGCGCGGTCCTCGGTGCGATTGGCGATGACCAATTCCGCGGGGCTTTGCTCCAGCAGGGGACTCAATACCCCCCGCGCCGCTCCCCCGGCTCCCAGCAACAGCACGGACTTGTCGGCAATACGTCCGCCCTGATTGTTCACGATATCCCTTACCAGCCCGACGCCGTCGGTGTTGTCGCCATGTAAGACTCCGCCCGCCCGAACCTCGATGGTGTTGACGGCGCCGGCCAGGGAAGCGCGCGGGGTACGACTGTCCACCAGCTCCCAAGCCTTGGTCTTGAAAGGGACCGTGATGTTCAAGCCGCGACCGCCGTTGGCCACGAAATTGCGCACCGCCTGCTCGAAACCGCCGGGGTCGACCTGGATCGCGGTGTACTGGATACGCTGGCCGGTCTGCTCGGCAAACAGACCGTGAATCCGCGGCGACTTGCTGTGACTGACGGGATTGCCCATCACCGCGTAGATAGCGGGCTTGTCGAAATCGAACAGGGATGACATCTGTTGTTAACCTCCTCGCAGACCGGCTTCCGACATGAAAACATTTTCCCCGCCGGGAAGAAATCAGGTTGAATTATAGCGAATATCCTCACCACACGCGCCGGACACACCGCCCCGCCGCTTGAGGCCTCCTTGCACTCGGGACTATAATGCCGGCTTTGCCGTAACAACGAATAACGAGATAACCATGCCAAAAAATAGGTTTTCGCCCCTCGTCTCTCTCGTTGTCGCCCTCATGATCGCCGGCTGCGCCCATAAACCCGTCAAACCCGGTACGGCCGAATCCGCGACCGGCGCGGCCATGGCACCGGCCCCCGCGATAAGCCCAAGCAATCCGGAGGACATTGTTGCGCTGGGCCAGCGGCTGACCCGGAACCGCTTGACCCTGTACTCCGTTGCCAAAGGCCGATACACCTTCTATGTCGGCGATGTCCTCATCGCCACCTACGAGTCCGCCACGAAAATTTTACGCATCTCCTCCCTATCGGCCGAAGATACGGTCAAACAAGTATGTGAGTATTCGCCTCAAGGCGTACTGTTCGTCGATCCCAAAGACCAGGCGCACAAGAGCGACTTCGAGGACAGCTGTAATCAACTGGCAACGCGTTTGAACGATTACTTATCCAGATAGACTCACGCAACTGACCCCTTGCCCGCGATTATTCATCTCCACACACAGGGCTGATTTAACGTATAGCGGGTTATTCCCCGCATCATCCTCTATGGGGGATCGAGCCGCCCGGGAAGCCGTAGTGTCCCCCGTAGGCCGATGCGGGCATGGGAGCGGGAATACAGGCAGGCCCAAGCGCCTTCTCCCCTTCCGCCCCGCTCTCTCATGAGGAACCAAACGACTCGAATACAATTGTGGCGCCTGACATAATAAAATCAATCACTATGAACGGAACCGCCAGCAACAAAACACCCTCCGTCAGCAACTTGCCGGGAGCACGGCGGCTTTGCGTCGCCCCCATGCTGGATTGGACCGATCGGCATTGCCGGTTTTTCATGCGCTTGATCTCCAAACACGCCTACCTCTATACCGAGATGATTACCACCGGGGCGATCCTCCACGGCGATGCGGAGCGGGCATTGCGTTTTCATCCCGCCGAACATCCCCTGGCGCTGCAACTGGGGGGCTGCGTTCCGGCAGAATTGGCGGCCTGTGCACGGATTGCGGCGAAATACGGTTACGATGAGATCAATCTCAATGTAGGCTGCCCCAGTGACCGGGTACAGAACGGCCGCTTCGGTGCCTGCCTGATGGCGGAACCGGCGCTGGTGGCGGACTGCGTCGCCGCCCTCAACGCGGCGACCCACCTGCCCGTCACCGTGAAGACCCGCATCGGCATCGATGATCGCGACAGTTACGAGTTTCTATATGCATTCGTCGCCAAGGTAGCCGCCGCCGGATGCGGCAGCTTCATCATTCACGCCCGCAAGGCCTGGCTCCAAGGACTCAGCCCCAAGGCAAACCGCGAGGTCCCGCCTTTGCACTACGACACCGTCTACCGCCTGAAACGGGATTTTCCACGGCTGGAAATCATCATCAACGGCGGCATCGGGAACCTCGAACAAGCGCAACGGCATTTGCTAAAGGTCGACGGCGTGATGCTGGGCCGCGCCGCCTATCACAACCCTTACCTCCTTGCCGCGGCAGGCAGGCTCCTGTTTAACGATACCGACCGACCTCCAAGCCGCCAGGCGGTCATTGCCCGATTACTCGGCTATATCGCCGGGGAATTGCAGCAAGGTACCCGCTTGCATCATATCACCCGCCATATCCACGGCCTGTATCAGGGCAGACGCGGCGCGCGCGCCTGGCGCCGTTATTTGAGCGAATATGCCCACCATGACGACGCGGGGCTGGACGTCATTCGCCGAGCGCTGGCCGCTGCGGGGTTCCCCCTCCCCGAGTAATCATTCACCGAGCGTATGCAGCCCAGGTGCCGGCATGCTCGGCATAGCGCTCGGCGGTCCCTCTCGGCGGCGAAAATCGCCGCGCGGAGGGAACGATATCGGAATTCTGGCGTCGATGACTGGCAAACACACCAATCCATATCCATGGCGGGAACTCGAGACGGGCCGGTGCCGCGCCGAGCGCATGACGCAGGGCTATCGAGAGCGGAGGGAATTGTGAGGAGACCATCCTGGGGGTGTTTATCCGTCATTTCAGCGCTGTGTATGTTTCCTCTGATGTCCGGGTGCCGCAACGGCGGAGGCAACGCTTCCTCCCGTTTAGATTATAGCGGCGCCAGCTCGCCGGCGACGCTCACCTCAAGCAACGCCGCAACTCTGATAGGTAACGCCTACAGCGGGGGCAACTCGGGAATAATCGTCGGCGGCGTCGCGGCGGGCATCAAGTATGACGACTACGGCGCCCCACGCCGCCCGCGCAGCCTCAACTTATCGAAGGCCTTGATCAAGTTTGTGCATTTGACGGCGGTCGACCACGCCCTCGCCATGCCCGAGACGGCAGCGACGGCATCCAACCTACCCAGACCCACCATCCACGGTACCTGTGGCGGGACCGCGACCGTCGACGGCAGCTACGACGACGACAGCCACACCATCTCGCTGTCGGCGGACCTCAGCGACTATTGTCGGGATGGAATGAAGCTGAACGGTACCATCGGCGCTTTGGGAAGGGCCGTTGCGGACGGCCAAGACGATATTAACATTTCCAAGGTCACCTTGACCCTCGCCGATCTCAGTGTAGCTTACCAAGGTGATTCCTTCACCGCCGACGGCACCATAAGCATCATGCCGCAACCGGGGTATGTCTATGTCGATAAGAATATCCTCCTTACCAGCAACATGCTATTCAAGGACGACGCCACGACCAAGATATACAAGCTGGAAAACTTCAGAATCTCCCGCTCTTCGGCCGCCGGTACGGTTTCCTATGACGACATCACCATCAACGGCCGTTTCTATGACCCGGATGAAGGCTATATAGATTTGTCCACGCCCGCCACCATGCGCGTCGTAAACAATGATGCATGGCCGTCCAGCGGCAGCCTGCGCGCCCGCGGCGCCAACTGCTCGGCCACCATCACCGCACAAAGCGATACCACTTATCAGCTCGACGTAGATAGCGACGGTAACGGCAGCGTGGATTCCCGCGTAAGCGGTTTATGGGCGAACATCTGAATGCGGGTTCCGCAGTGTGTGCGGCTCCGAACCATTGCAAGCAGTCACCGCGGCAGGACCGATCAGCCGTATTGCAGCGGCTGAACGGCATCGAAATCCCTGACCTGCGGATGAGCGGCCGGCGTGGCGATCGTCCCCTCACGCACCAGCCAGACGGTGTGCATGCCCGCGGCCCGCGCGGCATCCAATTCTTCCTTGATATCCGACAAGAACAGGATCTGCGCGGGTTCCAGGGTGATGGCCGCCGTGATCTTGCGATAGGCCTCGACATCGCGTTTGGCGCCGATCGTGGTATCGAAATAACCTGAAAACAAAGGGGTGAGATCGCCGTGATCGGAATAGCCGAAAATCAAACGCTGCGCCTGCACCGACCCCGATGAAAACACATAGAGCGCGATCCCCTGTTCCTTCCAGCGACGCAGATTACGTACCGCGTCCTCATAGACATGACCCGTGAAATCGCCCTGGCGGTAACCTGATTGCCAGATGATTCCCTGCAGGACCTTCAGCGGCGTGATCTTTTTGTCCTCGTCGATCCAGCGCAGCAGCAGAGCCGCGCACTCTGCGTCACTCAACGGCTTGCCGGCCTCGGCGCGCACGTCGTCAAGCAGTCCGCGCACCGCCGGCTCATGACCATGCTCTCGCACGAACCCTGCGATGCGCTCCCGCGCATAGGGAAACAACACATCCTTAACAAAGGACAGCGACGAAGTCGTGCCTTCGATATCGGTCACAATGGCCTTGATCATCCCCGGTGGGAAACGAAACTATCCAGACTGGGAAACCGTTTGGCAATCTCATTGCCCGTATAATTGGCCACCCAACCCTCCGGAGTGGTGAACAGGCGGATGCATTTGAGTCGGGGCTGCGGCCCCATATCGAACCAATGAGGCGTATCGGCGGGGACGCTGATTAAGTCGCCCTGGCTGCACAGGATGGCATGCACCTTGTCGCCCGCGTGGATGAAAAACAATCCCCGGCCATCGACAAAGAAGCGCACTTCAAAATCACTGTGGGTATGCTCGTCAAGGAATTTACTGCGCAGCGCCTCTTTATCGGGATGGTCGGGCGTCATGCTGATCACGTCGGCGGACTTGAAATTGTAGTGCTTCATCAGGCGATCCACGGAGCCGCGATAAGCGGCGATGATCTCCTCTTGACCGGCGCCGTCGTCCAACTCACGGTCCGCCTGCCAGCGCTCCAACAATACTCCGATGCCGTGCAGGCGGTTGGCGATGGTCTCGAATTCCTGGGTCTCCTCGAGCAGCTCGCCATTGTCGCGATAGATCGCTAATGTCGTCATCCGTCACTCCTTACTCGCGCCCCGCCGGCACCCGTCCGCGTGGTCTCGCCGCGCCAGCCATGGATGGCGCATTGTAGTCCTTGCGGCCTTGCCGCCTCAAGCCTTGCGGTTCCGGCATCAATGGTCGTCCTCCATATCGGGGGACCACCCCAATTCACGCGCGCGCCGTATGGCGGCGTCATAGATGGCCTGATGCCGTTCCCGCAGCGGCTGCGGCAACTTGCTGGCAAGATGGCCGTAAGGCGCCCAGGCCTCCACCACCTTGTCATAGAGCTGTTGAATGCGGTCCAGGTCCCACCCCGCGCAGGTCTCCCCCTCCGGAAGGAGGCCGAACACCCAGGCGTCGCGGATGATGTTGCCCGTCGGGGTCATTCCCCCGGAGTCATCCTGGTCTATACCGACATAAATACGATTCTTGGTCACGGGCATCTCCTGAAAGCTGAATCAACGGGTTCAGATTCATCCGCTCCGGCGGCGAGTTATTATAAGCCAATCCTCTTCGCCGTTTCGCGGGGGATAGCCCCGTAAAATACGCGTTAACTTTGGCCCCCTACTATGGTAAAAAAACACATGGCGGAGCGGCCCCAGGGTCTTATCCAAACTAGCATTTACCACAACAATGGCCTATTCCGGGGGGAAATTTCATGACAAAGCAATCCATCTTTTTTATCTGGTTATTATCGCTGAGCCTGTTGGGCATAAGCGGCTGCGCAAAACAAATGGCCAAACAGGATAGTGGCACACCACCGCCCGCATCCCAGACGAATCAACAGAAGGACCATGGCCAGACCAAGGCGGCAGCGGCAGCGCCGACCCCGACCAAGACGTCTGGTACAGACGCAAGCGCTGGTGGCGACAAGCAGATGGTGGCGAGCAGCGCCTCCCCTCAACCAGAGGCGAAAGTCGCTATCAAGGCCGATAAAAAGGATCCGTCGGCTCAAGAAGCCGCCGCCGCGACCAAACTTTCGCCCCTGCCTCCCAAGAGAATCGTGGATACCATCAATACCCTCACCAATCTGCACCGGGCTCGCTATCTCAGCAGGACCGCCCAATATGATTTTTACGTGGGCGGAAAGATCGATGCCAAATACGATCTCGGCAAAAGCCAGCTGATCGTAACCAACGCCCCGGCCCATGACAAGAATTCGGTCACCTGCGATTATGCCAAGAACGGCGAAATGGTCGCCGGAAAAAAGGCCATTCCCGCCCACAAAGTGGAGGAATGCAACAAATTGATCAACCAACTCGACGCCTATATGACGGAATAAGGACCGGGCCCCCCTCCCGGCCGCCGTGATGCATCGGCATCGGGCGGGGGCCGCAGGCCCGTGTAGGACGGAAACAGCAATAGCGTCACCCAAGTGGCGAAGGATTGTCTGACCGATCATTCCCCGAAGCCGGTGAGGAAAATCCAGGTCCACCGGCTTGGTTGCCGTGCATCGCCTACAGCGCCCTCAGCTTGATCCTGCCTTGCAGGGGGAAATCAATGATTCCCTGCTTGCGGCGCATATCACGCATGTGCAGTTTCGCGGCGCGAAAACCTTCCCGGAAAGACAACTTGAGATACTCGGCCTTATCCAATTGCCCACCGCGCAATGCATGGGTAAACCCCGCCGCATACCGGTCTTTACGCAGGGAGGGCGGTGCCGCCGCGACCGCCATTTCCGCTACGAATATTCGCTGAGTCTTGCTCATGGCGCCATCCTCTCGGGGCTCGTCGAACCTAAAGAGGTTGTCGGATTACGGAAGCGGCGGCTTTAATTGAGTCAAGTGCACAACCGCTTCGCGGGTTCGGCGATATCGCAAGCGGCTTAGGTCCGCCTTTGGGTAATATGCGCTTTATTCGGGGCAGGCCCAAAGGGGAATATGACGGGCCGCCAGCCTCAATTCGGCCTCGCATGCCTGGAAATCCGGCGCGAAGCGACCCACCAGCGTCCAATATCGCCGCGAGTGATTGAGGTGCACGGTATGGCAGAGTTCATGGATCATGATGTAGCGGACCAGATGGGACGGCAGAAACAACAAGTGGCGGTTCAAACTGATATGACCGCGGGCGCTGCAACTACCCCAGCGGGTCTTTTGGGCTCGGACGGTGGCGCGGCTGTAGGGCAGGCGGCACTCCACACTGACCTGGCGCAACCACGATGGCAAGCGTTGCCGCGCATAATCGTGGATCCAGGACCGCAACGGTACTTGGGCGCCGGCGGCGTCGGCGCTCTCTACGCACAGACAACGCATTCCATCATTTTCGGTCGCAAGGTAACGGCCGGCGGCCGCGCCCCGACGATAGACGATCTTCCACCCTTCATCCAGCGCCAATAAGCGCACCTGGTCGGGAAGCGGCTCGGCCAACGGCGACTCACCGCGCATGGCCTGGACCTGCGCCAGGGTTTTCTCCAGCCACTTGCGATGCCGGCGGACAAAGGGAGCGACATGACTGAGATTCACATTGCGCGGCACCACCACCTCCACCTTGCCCCAATGATTGATCTTGAGATGCATGCGCTTGGCGCGTGGGCTCACCCGCAGGGAGTAGCTCGGCAGATCGCCGCAGGGTGATGCGTCTGAATCACCATTGCCCCTAGCCATTTACGATACTCCGCTGTCCAAGGCTTCCCACCGGGTATAGGCCTCGTCGAGTTCTCGCTTCAAGGTCTCAACCCGTTCCAGGGCGTGAGTAATCTCCGCTTTATCGCGTCGATAGAAATCAGGGTTTGACATCGCGCGGCCCAATTCCAATTGCTCGGCCTCGAGCGCCACGATGCGCCCCGGCAGGCCTTCGAGCTCCCTTTGTTCCCTATAGCTGAGTTTCTTGCCGCGGCGCGCGGTGACTTCTTTCACCTGCTCAAGCTGGGAGCCCGGGGACTGCTCGGCCGGCGCCCGGTCCGCCTTTCCAGAACGGCGTTGCGCCATCCATTCCCGGTAACCGCCCAGATATTCGCCGATGTGGCCCCCTCCTTCAAAGACCAGAGTACTGGTTACAACATTGTCCAGAAAGGCCCGGTCGTGGCTCACCACCAATAAGGTGCCGTCATAGGTAGAAACTATATCCTCAAGCAGCTCCAGAGTCTCCACATCTAGATCATTGGTCGGTTCGTCCAAGACCAGCAGATTGGCCGGACGCGCGAACAGCCGCGCCAGCATCAAACGGTTCTTTTCCCCGCCCGACAGGGATTTTACCAGGGTGCGGGACCGCAGCGGGCTGAACAGGAAATCCTGCAGATAGGCGATGACGTGCTTGGCTCGGCCATTGACAATGACGCTGTCGGCACCACCGGCAACATTGTCCATCACCGTCCGCTCCGGATCGAGCATGGCGCGATGCTGGTCGAAATAGGCGACCTGCAAATTGGTGCCGCGCCTGACCGTGCCGGTCTCCGGCTCCAGTTCACCCAGCATAATCTTTATCAACGTACTCTTGCCGGCACCGTTGGGACCCACGATGCCGATACGGTCACCGCGCAGAATGCGCACGGAAAAATCCTTGATGATGGTCTGCGCCTGCCAGGCGACTGAGACGTGCTCGGCCTCGATCACCAGGCGTCCGGACAGCTCGCCGCTGTCGAGCGCCATGCGGGCCTTGCCCGCCGGCTCGCGACGTCGCGCCCGTTCCTTGCGGAGCTTTTCCAGGCGGCGTACCCGACCTTCGTTACGCGTACGTCTCGCCTTGATGCCCTGCCGTACCCATATTTCCTCCTCGGCAAGGTGCTTGTCGAATCTGGCCGACTCCGCCTCCTCGGCCGCGAGCGCCGCCTCCTTGCGTTGCAGATAAGTCCGGTAATCGCAACCCCATGAATACAGCCGTCCCCGGTCCAGTTCGATGACGCGAGTCGCGGTGTTCTCCAGAAACATCCGGTCATGGGTCACGAACAGCACGCTCCCGCCATAGTCCCGCAACCAGGACTCCAACCACGCAATGGCATCGATGTCCAGATGATTTGTCGGTTCATCCAGTAACAATAGATCGGGCTCGGTCACCAGCGCCTGCGCCAATAGTACTTGCCGCCGCTGACCACCGGAGAGGTTATCTATAATTTCATCGCCGGGCAGACCAAGTCGCGACAACACCGTATCCACCCGCAGCTGCAGATTCCAGGCATGCTTGGCCTCCATTTCCTGCTGAATAATCTCCATATCCTTCAGATGCCGGCCGGAGGCGTCTTTCGCCACCAAGGCCGCTGCTCGGTGGAAACGATGCATAAGTTCGCCCAGTTCACCCAGGCTCGCCGCCACCGCCTGGTAGATACTGCGCGGATCATCCAAGGGAACGTCCTGTTGCAGAGAGGCGATCTTTAGCCCGTCGGCACGCCAGATATTCCCCGCATCGGGCGTCAGATGACCGGCAATGATCTGCATCAGGGAAGACTTACCCGCACCGTTGCGTCCGATCAGGCAGACTCGCTCGTGGGCATTGAGGACGAGATCAACCTTGTCCAATAAAGGGCGCGGCCCGTATGCCAGGGAGATATCATTGAGGCGGAGCAGCAAGCGATGGACCTTTTGATGAGTTACGTCGACAGCGGCAGAGGAATGCGCTGCAAAGAATCAGCGACGGACTTCCGGTTCCCGTCATAATTGCTTGGCGAGGATCAAGGCGTCCTCCCGCCCCTCCGCAGCGGGATAATAGTTGCGCCGCTGCCCGATTTCATTGAATCCCAGTTTATCGTACAAACGGAGCGCGGCCGTGTTGGAGGGGCGGACCTCGAGAAACATCATATCCGCGTCGAGTTGACGGGCCAGCGTGATCAGTCTGTCCATCAAAGCACGACCATAGCCCGCCCCGCGCACATCGGGATTGACGCAGATATTCAAGATATGCGCCTCCTTGACGGCTACAGACATCACCGCGTAGGCCATGATTTCGGCGTTCATTTCCAACACGTAACAACAATAGCCGGCACCCATGCAGTCGCGAAAGATGCCTGCCGTCCAGGGAAAGGCGTAAGCGCGCGTTTCGATGTTCATGATGCCCGCCACATCCGTGTTCAGCATCGCGCGGATACTAAAATCGCCGCGCGGGTCGTGATGGGAACCTCTATGATCGACGCTCATGCCCATATCACGTTGTCTCACTGGGATGAAAATATCTGCTTCGCCGCCAACAAGTCCTGCCATGCCTTGCGTTTTTCCTGGGGGGAGCGCAGCAGATAGGCCGGATGGTAGGTCACAACGACGGGTATGTCCGTTTGTTCATAATAAAAACGCTTGCCGCGCAGACTGCCCACCGGACGGTCGGTCTTCAACAGGTTCTGTGCGGCGACCCGGCCGACCGCGAGGATGATGTTTGGTTTAATCAGGCTGATTTGCCGGGCCAGATACGGGGCGCAGGTTTGCGCCTCCTCCGGCGTCGGCTCACGATTGTTGGGGGGACGGCATTTCACGATATTGGCGATATACACCTCCTCGCGCTTGAGACCGATCGCCAGCAACATATTGTTGAGGAGTTTTCCCGCCCGGCCCACGAACGGTTCCCCCTGGCGATCTTCTTCCGCGCCGGGGGCTTCGCCGATGATCAACCACTGGGCCGTGCGATTGCCTACGCCGAATACCGCTTGGGCGCGTTGTTCATGCAATGCACAGCGGGTGCAACTCAGCACCCGGGCGCGCAGCGCGTCCCAATCGAGAGTGGCGATATCCTCCTCTCCGGACGCCGCCGGTGCCTGGGCGCGCACGCCGCTCGGCGGCGCATTTTGCGGCTCATCATGGCCTTCATCCCGCCGCGCCCATACCTGGATACCCATGGCGTCCAGATAACGAAAGCGCTTGTCCTGCTCGGGGGGGATAGCCATTACAACTGGGGATGGGCCCGTGATTCCGGCGCGGTAATCTTATTCAGGGCGTGAATGTAGGCCTTGGCCGACGCGATGACGATATCGGTATCCGCGCCCTGGCCGTTGACGATGCGCCCGCCCTTTTCCACTCTCACCGTCACCTCGCCCTGCGAATCGGTCCCGCTGGTGATGGCGTTCACCGAATACAGTTGCAGATGGATACCGCTGTGCACAATTGACTCGATCGCCTTGAACGCCGCGTCCACCGGCCCGTCGCCCTGGGCCTGCGCCTGCTTCTCCTGACCGTCGATCCACAGGGTTAAGTTGGCCTCGGGTATCTCCCCGGTCTCCGAACAGACCCGCAGATAGCTGAGCTTGATGCGCTCGTGCTCCGCGGCCAGGTTGGCGTCGGTCACCAGAGCCTGCAAATCTTCGTCGTAGATCTCGTGTTTCTTGTCCGCCAAGACCTTGAAGCGGGCGAAGGCGCCGTTCAATTCCTCTTCAGAGGGAAATTCGATACCCAGTTCCTTCAAACGGGTACGAAAGGCATTGCGCCCCGAATGCTTGCCCAGCACCATGCGATTG
The DNA here is from genome assembly GCA_037381915.1 of Gammaproteobacteria bacterium. Lineage (GTDB taxonomy): Bacteria > Pseudomonadota > Gammaproteobacteria > DRLM01 > DRLM01 > JARRQJ01. The sequence goes on from JARRQJ010000016.1 coordinate 59,962, forward strand.
GCGCTCCAGCCCACGTCCTGGGCACGCATGATTTCGTAGGTTTCGCGGCTCTTGAGCACGCCGTCCTGATGGATGCCGGATTCGTGGGCGAAGGCGTTGGCGCCGACGATCGCCTTGTTGGGCTGCACCGCGAAGCCGGTGATCCCGGCCACCAGGCGGCTGCATGGGACGATCTGCGTGGTGTCCAGGTGGCCCACGCCGCAGTTAAAGGTGTCCTGGCGGGTACGCACCGTCATGACGATCTCCTCCAGGGCCGCGTTACCCGCCCGCTCGCCGAGACCGTTGATGGTGCATTCCACCTGGCGCGCCCCGTTGATTACCGCCGCCAGCGAGTTGGCCACGGCCAGACCGAGATCGTTATGGCAGTGCACGGAAAATACTGCCTTATTCGAATTTGGGACCCCTTCGATCAGCTGGCGGATCAGGGCCCCGAATTGCTCGGGCACCGCATAGCCCACGGTATCGGGAATATTCACCGTGGTGGCACCGGCGTCGATCACCGCCTCCAGCACCCGGCACAGAAAGTCGATCTCGGAGCGTCCGGCGTCTTCCGGGGAGAACTCCACGTTGTCCGTATACCGGCGGGCGCGTTTCACCGCCTTGACCGCCTGTTCCAGTACCTGATCGGGCTCCATGCGCAGCTTCATCCGCATGTGAATGGGCGACGTGGCGATAAAGGTATGGATACGCGCCGAGCGCGCGCCTTTCAGGGCCTCCGCGGCGCGGTCGATGTCCCGGTCCACGGCGCGGGCCAGACCGCACACGGTGCTGTCGGTGACGGCGTTGGCGACCGCCTCCACCGCCTCGAAATCACCGGGGCTGGCGATGGGGAATCCCGCCTCGATGATATCCACCCCCATGCGTTCCAGGGCCTTGGCGACCCGGATCTTCTCGTCCTTGGTCATGGAGGCGCCGGGACTCTGTTCACCGTCGCGCAAGGTGGTATCGAATATGAATAACTTATCGCTCATGATCGTGCTCCCGATAATGAATCCATGTTACCGAAGCCGTATACTCCCGGCAACGCGCGCTGCCTTGCCGGATAGATGATCCGCGGCGGGCCGCAGTAACATCAAGAGCCGGTGATCCGGGCAGGACAGCGGCGGGATGGATTACACGCTCTCCGACCGAACGCCGATTATTGTTGCGGTTCTTGGGGGCGCTGGCGGCGCCGCTGCAATATTTGTTTGCGCTTGCGTAGGAATATCAAACTATTGACCGGTCCCGAGACGGCATAGCCGAAAAACAAGGCAAACAGCACTTGCGGCGGGTCGATGGAAACGAAGGCAAAGATCAGCACCAACAGTAGCACCGCAACGAAAGGGACGCGATTACGCAGATCCAGATCCTTGAAGCTGCGATAACGGATATTGCTCACCATGAGCAAGGCCACCGCCACGCTCAACACCGCCACCGCCATGGCTATCCCCACCGAATCCCGCAGGCCGTAATCGTCACCTACCCATACCATTCCACCCAAAACCCCGGCGGCGGCGGGACTGGCCAGGCCCTGAAAATAGCGTTTATTGACCACCGCGTGCTGCACATTGAAGCGAGCCAGGCGCAATGCCACGCCGGCCGTATAGATGAATGCCGCCAGCCATCCCAATTTTCCCAGGCCCAACAACACCCACTCGTACATCACCAGCGCGGGCGCCAAACCGAAGGCCACCATATCCGACAGACTGTCGAATTCCTTGCCGAAGTCGCTTTGGGTGTTGGTCAGACGGGCGATGCGCCCGTCCAGGCTGTCCATAACCATTGCCACGAAGATCGCGATCGCCGCCGCATCGAAGTGATTTTTAGTGGCGGCGACGATGGCGTAAAAACCGGCAAACAGGCCCGCCGTGGTAAAGAGATTGGGCAAGAGGTAGATTCCACGGCGGCGCTTCGCCGCATCGGTTTGATCGTTCATAAACTGTTATCCGGCCAGCGGTGCTGCGGTCGGCTTTGCCTTGTGTACCAGGGTTGCAATAATATCCGATCCCGCACGCACTGTACCGCCTTGACTCGCCTCCAGCCGGCTGATGGCGGGAAGATACACATCCGCCGTGGCGAAGAACCATAGCAGCCCGTAGCGCCCCCCTTGACCGATCCGGTCTCCGGTCTGTAAGCCGCAACGCAATCGGCCTGAGATAAACATACCCCGTAACGCGACCACCACATCATCTTGTTCATCGCTCTGTACCCATATGGCAAAATGGGCCTGACCGGCGTCTGGATAGGCGGCGAGGGCGTTTTGTTCCATCCGGTCCAAGGAGTGGGGTTCCAGCCCCGTGGGGAGATGCCAGATCTGCATCACCCGCCCCTCCATGGCGCTGCGCACTATCCAGGGTCCCAGAGGCTTCATGCCAATAGTCAATCTTAACGCCCGTCGTCCCAAAAATGGGTCGCCAACCTCGGCGATTGCCGTAACGCGTCCGTCAACGGGACTGACGATGCCTAAAGGAACCGGTGGAATGCGGCGTTCCGGATCACGAAACAAAAAGACCAGGACGAGGGTAATGATAACCAGCGGCAGACTGCAATCGAGATCACAGAGAACATAGGCAAGTCCGGAAACGATTCCAGCCGCCGCGATCGGCAACCATGCTTGACGGGCTATGGCCATACGCGAGTAACACCCTGTGTCCGGAGAAGCGGCAACGGAAGGTATACCGATGTGTTTCTAAAACCGGCAGGTCGATCACGCTTCACCAGACCCGCTCATTTTCGTATATCGCCAAAATGACTTATTTCATTATCCGAAGACGCCGTTCCCTGCCATCCGCGCAAGGCCTCAACTAGTTCTTATCGCGGTCGACGATCTTATTGGCCTTGATCCACGGCATCATATCGCGCAGTTTCGCACCCACCACTTCGATGGGGTGGTCGCGACCGATGCGGCGCAACGCCTTCAATTTCGCCGCCCCCGCCTGGTTCTCCAAAATGAATTCCCGGGCGAATTCGCCGGTTTGAATCTCGTTGAGGATCTTCTTCATCTCCTGCTTGCTCCGTTCGGTGACGATGCGCGGACCGCGGGTGAAGTCGCCGTACTCGGCGGTGTTGGAGATGGAATAGCGCATGTTGGCGATGCCGCCCTCGTACATCAGGTCGACGATCAGCTTGAGTTCGTGCAAGCACTCGAAATAGGCCATTTCCGGCGCGTAGCCGGCCTCCACCAGGGTTTCGAAGCCGGCCTGCACCAGGGCGGTGGCACCGCCGCACAATACCGCCTGCTCGCCGAACAGATCGGTCTCGGTCTCCTCGCGAAAGCTGGTTTCGATGACCCCGGCGCGCCCGCCGCCGTTGGCGCTGGCGTAGGACAGGGCGGTCTCCTTGGCCTTGCCGCTGGCATTCTGATAGACGGCGATCAGGCTGGGGACGCCGCCGCCCTGGGTATAGGTGGAACGCACCAGATGGCCCGGTCCCTTGGGTGCGACCATGATCACGTCCAGATCGGGGCGCGGCACGATCTGTTCGAAGTGGATATTGAAACCGTGGGCGAACGCCAGAGCCGCGCCTTGCTTGATGTTCGGCCCGACGGTATCACGATACAATGCGGCCTGATGCTCATCAGGCACCAGAATCATCACCACGTCGGCACCCTGCACCGCCTGCGCCGGCTCCTGTACCTCGAGGCCGGCATTCTTGGCCTTTACCGCCGAACTCGAGCCGGCGCGCAAACCCACGGTGACATTCACCCCCGAGTCCTTCAAATTGTTGGCGTGGGCGTGGCCCTGGGAACCGTAACCGAGAATGGTGACCTTCTTGCCGCGGATAATGGAAAGATCGGCGTCTTTATCGTAATAGATGTGCATTGCATGATTTCCTCTGGTTTTTAAAGCCGTCAAACATCGGCTGTAACCGCGAACCGACGGCCCATGACTGACGGTTTAGATATGTAAGCTCTTTTCCCCGCGCGCGATACCCGACACTCCGGAGCGCACCGTCTCCAAAATGACGCCCGCTCCCACCGCCTCGATATAGGCGTCCAGCTTTTCCCCGGTGCCGGTCAACTCGATAATGTAAGTAGTAGGCGTGACATCTATGATCCGGCCGCGAAATATGTCCGTCAAACGCTTTACTTCGTTGCGTCCTTCGCCCACTGCCTGGACCTTGATCAGCATCATCTCCCGCTCGATGTGCGGCCCTTCGGTCAGGTCCACCAATTTCACCACGTCCACCAGCTTGTTGAGCTGTTTGGTAATCTGTTCGATGATCTCGTCCGAACCGGACGTCACCAGGGTCAGACGCGACAGCGACGCATCCTCGGTCGGCGCCACCGTCAATGACTGGATATTATAGCCGCGCGCCGAGAACAACGCCGACACCCGGCTCAGGGCCCCCGCCTCGTTTTCTAAAAGTATGGAAATTATATGTCGCATATATATGCTTCCAGCTGTCAGCATGCACTGTCGCTACCACCGACAGCAGGCCGCCGAGGGCTTATCATCTATACCAGTATCATTTCATTGAGCCCCGCGCCGGCCGGGATCATGGGATAGACGTTCTCGGTCTGATCGGTGATAAAATCCATGAATACCAGGCGGTCTTTGAGCTTCACGGCCTCTTGCAGCGCCCCCTCCACGTCGGTGGGCTTTTCGATACGCATGCCCACATGACCGTAGGCCTCGGCCAGCTTGACGAAATCCGGCAGAGAGTCCATGTACGACATGGCATAGCGTCCCTGATAGAAGAACTCCTGCCATTGCCGCACCATCCCCAGGTAGCGATTGTTGAGATTCACCACCTTGATCGGTAGGCGGTATTGTAGGCAGGTGGACAGTTCCTGGATGCACATCTGTATGCTGCCCTCGCCGGTGATACAGGCCACGATCTCGTCGGGAAAGGCCATCTGTACCCCCATGGCCGCCGGCAGCCCGAATCCCATGGTGCCCAGACCGCCGGAGTTGATCCAACGCCGCGGCTTGTCGAATTTGTAGTATTGCGCCGTCCACATCTGATGCTGCCCCACATCGGAGGTGACGAAAGCGTCGCCTTTGGTGATTTCGTAGAGCTTTTCCAATACATATTGGGGTTTGATGATCTCGGCGGTGCGGTCATATTTGAGACAATCCATGGCCCGCCATTCCTCGATCTGCCGCCACCACTCGCTCAAGGCCGCCTGATCCGGCTGACGCTTGCCGCCCTTGACCTGGCGGATCATGTCCTGCAGCACCATGTCCACTGCGCCGACGATGGGTACGTCCACCTTGACGTTCTTGGAGATCGACGAGGGATCGATATCCACGTGGATGATCTCAGCCGTGGGACAGAACTTCTTGACGTTGCCCGTCACTCGGTCGTCGAAGCGCGCGCCGATGGCGATGAGAACGTCGCAATGATGCATGGCCATATTGGCCTCGTAGGTACCATGCATGCCCAGCATCCCCAGGAACTGTCTATCGGTGGCGGGATAGGCACCCAGCCCCATGAGAGTATTGGTAACGGGAAAATTCAACAGACGGGCCAATTCGGTAAGCGAACCGGCGGCATTATCCAGGATTACGCCGCCGCCGGTGTAGACCATGGGGCGTTTAGCGGACAACATCAGGTCTACGGCCTTTTTGATCTGGCCGGGGTGGCCCTTGGTCACCGGATTATAGGAACGGATCGACACCGATTCCGGATAGGCATATTCGGTCTTATTGGCGGTGACGTCCTTGGGGATATCAACCAGCACCGGTCCCGGCCGACCGCTGGCGGCGATGTAAAAGGCCTTTTTGATGGTGACTGCCAAGTCCTGAACGTCTTTCACCAGGAAGTTGTGCTTGACGCAGGGCCGGGTGATGCCGACGTTGTCCACTTCCTGGAAGGCATCGTTGCCGATCAGGGCGGTGGGCACCTGCCCGGTGAGAATCACCACGGGGATGGAATCCATATAGGCGGTGGCGATCCCGGTGACCGCATTGGTAGCACCCGGCCCCGAGGTCACCAACACCACGCCGGGACGGCCGGTAGCGCGGGCATAGCCGTCCGCCGCATGGGTCGCCCCCTGCTCATGGCGAACCAGGATATGCTTGACGTCCTCCTGCTTGAACAGGGCGTCGTAGATGTGCAGCACCGCGCCGCCGGGGTAGCCGAATACATACTCGACGCCCTCGTCTTTCAGGCATTGGACAACGATCTCGGCTCCGGTCAATTCCACACAAAATTCCTATATAAAGACAAAAAAACCCGCAAAAACGGGCGAATTCTCGGCTGCGGCCTGCTGTGACCTAATAATGATCAAAGAAAGGTAATGATAACACGGTGATAGGTCAAGTGAGAACGGTCAGATTATTGGCAGTGCCGGCCGGTCCGGGGGCGACATCGCCGGGGAAAATGCTCCCTAGGGTTTCAGGTAGCGGGAGAGAAAATCCTGGGTAACCTCCCACACCGATGCGGTAGCGGCTTTGTCATAATGCTCGCTGAGCGGATTGGCGAAATCCCGGCCCGCGTCCAGACTCAAGACGTTGAACTCGGCGCCGGTTTTGCGCAAGGCGTCCCTGAAGGCCTGCACCTGACCCCTGCTTAACTGTTCATCCCGCTCCGCTACCACGAGCAACACCGGGCTGACCAGACTTTGCACCAATGCCGGATTGGTCTCCAGATGGGTCGGGTAATAACTGATGGTCATCGCCACCGCTGACGGGTCATGCAAGGTCGCCTGCATCGCCTCGGTACCGCCGTAATCCCAGCCCAGAATCACCACCTTACGCTTGCGGTCCTTACCCTTCAGATACTTCAAGGCCGCCGCGATGTCCGTATCCGCCCATACCGGATCGATGGAATTCATGACGGAGGTGGCGTGTTCCCAATTGATGCCTTTGCGGCCGTCATACAGATCGATGGCCAGGGCACGGTAGCCCAAACCAGCGAAACGGTCCGCCCAGTCCCGCGCCTGCGCGTTGAGGCCGTAACGGTCATGGAGCAGCAATATCGCCTGCGAGGCATCCTCGGGGCCGGCGATATACGCATTGAACTGGGTGCCGTAGGCCGTGGTCAGCACTGTTGCCTTCCCTGCGGGATGCGGGCTTTGCCCCCGCTCCTGGGCATAGGCTGTGGCCACCATCAAACTCAGTGCGCAAATCAGGTAACGCAACATGCTCTCCCCTCTACCGAAATGCTGATCGGGAAAAATACCACGTCACGGTGCCTTAGAACAATCCATTGTGGATCAAGCGCCTTGCAGCTCGCGCAGGGTCTGCCACGGCGGTCTGCGCAATATAAAGCGCGTACCCCACATTCCCGCCGCCGCCACACTGATCGCCCCCCCGCGTTCACCCGGTAGGGAAAGTGGAACAGGTGTTCGGCCAGCATATAACCGGCGGCGGCGGCCCCGGAGGCGGCGATCAGACCGGCGATCAGCCCGATCCCGGCAAATTCCACGGCCATGCCGCCCAGCAACTGGCGACGACCGGCGCCCAAGGTACGCAGTACCGCCCCTTCCAGCACACGCTCGTCCAAGGAAGACTGAATGGCAGCATAGAGCACCACCACCCCGGCCAACACCGTAAAGGCGAACACATATTCCAGGGCCAGGGTCACCCGCTCGATCACCTGTCGTACCTGGGCCATGATCGCCGCGACGTCAATGACCGTAACATTGGGAAAACGCTGCACTAAACGGCTTAAGAATGCATCCTTACCCAACGGCAGATAAAAGCTGGTGATGTAACTGGTGGGATAGGCATCCAGGGCTCCCGGTGAGGCGATCACAAAAAAATTCACGTGGAAGCTGTCCCACGCCACCTTGCGCAGGCTGGCCACCCGCGCGGTGAACACGTCCCCGCCGATCTGATAGGTCAGGGTATCCCCCACGGCGATGCCCAAGGTCTTGGCGATACCCTCTTCCACGGATAACAATCGCCGATCACCGCCAACCTTCGGCCACCACCGGCCGGCAACGATGGTATTATCGGATTGCAGGTGCTTGGCCCAGGAAAGATTGAATTCCCGCTCCACCAGCCTGCGGGCGCGCTCATCCTGATAGTCCTCCGGGACTACCGGCTTATCATTGATAGCGGTCAGACGGCCGCGCACCATGGGGAACAAATCCGCCCCGGCGAAACCGTTGTCCTTAAAGAAGGCCGTGATCGGTTTGACCTGTTGGGGTTGAATATTGATAACGAAGCGATTGGGTGCATCGGCCGGCAGACTCGCCTGCCAGTCAGCGAGCAGGTCCACCCGCACTACTCCCAACAGCAACAGCGCCAGCATCCCCACTCCGAAGGCCACCACTTGCACCACACTCCCTTGAGAGCGCCGCGTCAAATTGGCCATACCGAAACGCCATACTCCGCTGACCCGGCTACGTACCCGGATCAACAGGGCCAGGACGCCGCCGGCGGCGGCCGCCAATACCGTCACGGTCGCCACGGCGCCGCCCAACACCATGAGCCCGAGACGCAGGTTACCGGCCTGCCACACCGTGATCACCGCCAGCGCCGCCAGGCCCAAGCAATACGCCGCCACGCTCGGTCCCGGCAGGGAACCAATGTCACGGCGCAGGACCCGCAAGGTCGGCACCCGCCGCAGATGCAACAAGGGTGGAACGGTGAACGCGGCCAGGGTGATCAATCCCACCGCCATCCCGATGGCCGCCGGCAACCAGGACGGGGCCGGTAGGGCGGAAGCCGCCAAGGAGCCCAGGATGTCGCCCAACAAACCCTGGGCGAGATAGCCGACGAAGCAACCCAGCAGGCTGGCGACGATCCCCAATACCAGTAATTGCCAGCCGTACAGTGCCGCGATGTCCCGTTGCGTGGCGCCGAACGTGCGCAAAATCGCCACATTATCCAAATGTCGTGCGACGAAGCGGCGGGCCGCCATGGCCATCGCCACCCCGGCCAGCATGACGCTCACCATACTCGCCAAGCCCAGAAACTGGCGCGCCCGTTCCAGGGCAGTGCGCATCTGGGGACGGGCGTCTTGGACTGTCTCCAGACGCTCGCCGCGCGCCAGCTTCGATTCTATCGCCTTGCGGTAATTCTTCACCGCAGCGCTGTCCCCCGCCACCAGCAGCCGGTAGTGCACGCGGCTGCCCGGCTGAATCAAGCCCGTCGCCGCGACATCGGCACGATTCATCAACAGGCGCGGGGCGATGCTGAACAGCGAGCCGCCGCGGTCAGGCTCCTGAGTGATTACCGCGGAAACGGTCAACACGGCGTCGCCCACGGTGATGCGATCACCCACCTTAATCGCCAACTCGCCCAGCAAACGCTGATCGCCCCACACGCTGCCGGCCGCCGGGATACCTCGAGCGACATGATCCGCCGCAAAACGCTGCGGCGCGATACGCAACTCGCCGCGCAGCGGATAATCCCGGCTCACGGCCTTCACCGCCGTCAGCTGATTGCGCCCGCCGGCCTGCACCATGCTCAGAAAACTCAGGGTCGTGGCGGTATGCAGGCCCCGTTGCCGGGCGGCACGCGTGAATTCCTCTTCCAGGGGATGGTCCGACGTGATCACCAAGTCCGCGCCCATCAGCACGTTGGCCTGTCGTTCCAGCAGTTGCTGCACGCGGTCGGTGAAAAAACCCACGGAGGTCACGCTCGCCACCGCGATCACCACCGCCAAGGCCAGCACCCTGAGTTCGCCGGAGCGCAAATCCCGCCCAAGCAGCCGCAGCGCCAACTTCAAGCGCTTCATTGCAGCCCCTTGAGGCGGCCGGCGTCCAATTCCAAGCGTCGGCCGCAGCGTTGCGCCAGATTTTCATCGTGGGTCACCAGCACCAAGGTCGTGGCATGTTCCCGGTTCATGGCGAATAGCAGATCGATGATGCGCTGACCGGTGGCGCTGTCCAGATTGCCGGTGGGTTCGTCGGCAAACAACAGTTTGGGCTGAGGCGCAAAGGCCCGCGCCAGCGCCACACGCTGCTGCTCGCCGCCGGAAAGCTGCTTGGGATAGTGGTGGAGGCGGTGGGCCAAACCCACCCGCTGCAAGACCTCGTGCGCCGCTTCGCCGGCGTCACCGTGGCCGCCCAGTTCCAAGGGCAGCATCACGTTCTCCAAGGCGGTCAGATTGGGCAGGAGGTGGAAGGCCTGGAAGACGAAGCCCACCCGCGCGGCGCGCAACCGCGCCCGGCCATCCTCATCCAGGGCGGAAAGTTCCACGCCATCCAAAAAGACGCGGCCGCCAGTGGGCGTATCCATTCCCGCCAACAGACCCAGCAAGGTGGACTTGCCCGCCCCGGAAGCCCCCACCACGGCCACCGCCTCGCCGGGGAAGATGCTAAGATCAACACCTTTGAGCAAGGTAAGTTCGCCTTCGGGAACAGTAACCCGTTTCTCCAAGCCCTCGGCAACGATGATGGCCCGTGATTGCGTATACGACATGCCGAAACGACTCCTGTTATTTTTCCTTCTGTGCCTTCCCCTGCCCGGCTTCTCCGCCACCACCGTTCTGGTCTTGGGCGACAGTTTAAGCGCCGCCCATGGGCTCGATCAAAAACAGGGGTGGGTAAGCTTGCTCGAAGAACGTCTGCACCAACAATGTGCGGGTTGTCGAGTCATCAATGCCAGCATCAGCGGAGAGACCACCGCCGGAGGACGCAGCCGCATCGTCTCACTGCTGAAACAGCAGCAGCCGCAGATCCTTATCGTCGAACTGGGCGGCAACGACGGCCTGCGCGGCCTGCCCATTACGGAGATGTACGACAATCTCGATCATATCATTACCCGAGCCCTGCAGCGCCATGTAAAAGTCGTGTTGATCGGCATGCGCCTGCCACCCAATTATGGCCCCAGCTATACCCGGGAGTTCCACAACGTCTATCAACGCCTCGCAGCCAAATACCATGTCCCCTGGGTACCGTTCCTGCTGGCGGGCTTTGCGGATCAACAGCGCCTATTTCAAGGTGACGGCATTCATCCCGTCGCCGCGGCCCAAGGCATCATGCTGGATAACGTATGGCCGGTTTTACGTCCCATGTTACCCAAATGACCCAATGCCGGCCCAAGGGGGCAATGGGGGCCGTCTTTAAGTTCGTCACGTGTCATATTCCATAGCAGCCGCATGCCACGTCCCCGAAGATGGCCTCCAGCCGTAGCAGGAGGGTGGGTGTAAAATGAAAAGATTCGGTTTCCGGCCAGGAAAATCCGGGTTGCACGTCCAAGAACAACCACTCCCGGTGTATGCGCGTCCGCCAAGTGGCGCTCACTGCATAGTCGGTGACATGGGAGTTGGGCTGGCTCTGGCCGTACACGCTGACACCATATGACAAGGCGTGACTTTCGTCGATGGGATGGAACAACAGGAAACTCTGCTCGAAATCGAAGCGCTGATCATGATCGCTCCAGATCGCCTGAGTCCGCGAACGACCCAGATATTGATCACTGAACCTGTAGTCGGCGTCGTATTGCGTGCTCTGTCCCAGGCCGCTCTGCTCATACCAGTATGCCGCCAGCGTCAGGCGAAATTGCCACTTGTGCACGGTCTGGACCCGCGACACGCGCACTCTGGCAAAAGGCGGCAGAGTCAGGCCGTGGAACCTGAGACCGACATCGGTATTGATATTCCAGTGCGGAGAATCGGTCACCTGCACCTGCACTGCGGCGCGAAAATCATTCGGGACATTGACCTTCGGCGTGCCGCTCTGGGTAGGCACGGAGGTGGTCGGCACCTCACCGGTAACGTCGCTATCGCTCTCAAATAGTATGTGCAGGCGTTTCTCCAGAGCCGGTAATACCACCTTGGCCTGCAATATAGGATTGAAATCGCTCGCCCCCGATTTCCTTAGGACAAGGTCACCGTAAAAGCGCAGGTAACTGGTGCGGGACTCCTCGAAGACCCGCTCCTCGGCGAAAAATCTGTCCACTCTGTTGGACAGGGAAACGAATTGTTCCGACAGATAATCGCGCGGCTTGTCCAGCCAGTCGAAATAACTCGGTTCTTCCGGGACAACAGGCTTGTCCTCTTGGGCCATAGCCGCTATCGGCGAGATCAGCAAGCAGACGAAAGCCCACTTGACTAAAACGCGCCAAGGATTCGGCGCGAACGGCGGGACAAAGATATTGCTCATCTAAGACGTGATGGCCGGGAACGAAATTGCAGTGCCAATGAACCGTGGCGCATATGTAAAGCAATCAGATCTGGCATGGGGATCAATCGACGGAGCACCCTCCTTCTCGGATGACGGCACGGCGGTAAATCCCGCTTGGACGACGCAAATGACTCACCCTGCATTCCCGAATAATACCAGCACTTGCAGACATGGGCACACCATTACAAACATATGGGCCGGTTCCGGGCACCCGCACCACGGCGCTCGCGGCGGTCTTTCCCTTTAACCCGCCATAGATAAAAATCCGTAACTCCAAGACACAGACCGCCCCGCTTATCTAAAGATACGGCGCAGTATGATGTCGGACGTGGGATTGGTAACGAGTATATCGCCCTGCACCATAAACAGATTCACGTCAGGGAAATAGAAATCGGGATTAATCAGTACGGTCAGGCTTTGCGCGATGTTCTGCACGCGCCCGGTGATCAGGTTGAGTTCGGCTGTGGCCACCGTGGTGGAAGTCCCCCCCGACCCCGCAATATATATGCGGAACAGGGGATTGTTGTCCAGCGTGACGGAATAGCCGCCGTCCACCTGGAAGGTGCCGCCGTTGTAATATAAAACCAAACCGCTGTCGGTGATGTTGCCTCCCGAGGCAACTACGGTCAGATGCCCGTCCACGCTGACATCGCCGTGATCGAAGCCATCTACGGTGTAAGTATTACCGTAGACGAACGGGTTGGGCGGCAGGGGAATCGTCGCGGGTATCACCGCCGGACCCAAGTCGATATCGCCGACCGCCGTTATCGACGCGGGATTTAGCCCGGTGATCTCCGTTGTAGGATCTGTCGTTGGGGTCACGAAGGCCAGGGTAAAGAGCGAAATCGAACCGCCGAAACTGTTGGCCGGATTGGTCAGCGTGATGCTGTAGGCATTGGCGGCAAGGTAGCTGGTCCCGGCGACGGTCAAGACATCACTCTGGGTGATGGGACCACCGCCGGCGTAGACCGCCAGGTTGCCCGTGAGGGTGGTCAAGGGCAAATTGACACCGGCGTTATCAAAGATGATGGTCAAATTGCGCAAAATGGTCGGCACCCCGAGCAGGTTTGCGCTCGGATTGATATTGCGCAACCCGACGTCCCTGATTGTTCCGCCGTTGATGGTGGTTATCGTCACCCCGTGAAAGTGGAGGTGCCCGCCACCGTCAACACGCCGGTTTCGGTGATGGCTGTGCTCGTACTGGTCATGCCGCCCGCAGTAATATCCATGTAACCCGTCAGAGTGGTCTCCGGCAGGATGACCGGCGCATTATCGAAGATGATGGTGAAATTGCGCGCATAAATGGGCGGGCCAATTCCATCGAGGCTCGCGGCCGGATTGACATTGCGCAGACCGATGTCGCGGATAAGGGGCGGATTGGGCGCTACCGTAAGGTCGGCGGGATCGTTGACCGGCTGGATCGTCACCAGGCCCGCGATGTCGTTGGGTTGAGTATGCAGCAGGACATCAGCCCCATCCGGATACACCAAGGGATCCAGCGCGCCGATTGTGAATGTCGCGTTTCCGCTCACCAACAGGACGCCCACCTGGGTGATATCACCATGGGCGGTCACGAACAGGTTGCCGGCCACCGTGGATGCCCCGAGGATGATGGCATTGCTGTCAACCACGCTGGCATCGGCGCTCACGGTGGTGTTGAGGACCACCGGCCCGGTAAAGTCGTTGCCGGGATCGGTCAGGACGATGGCGCCCGCGCCGCTGTTGAAGGTCGCCGTACCGGCTGCCGCCTCCTGGGTGATCGGACCGACCTGGGTGATGCCGATGGCGTTGACGGTCAGTGTGCCGGAACCGATGGTCGAGGTCCCGAAGATAATGTTGTTGATGTCGTTGATGAGGATGTTGTTGGGGCCGGTGTTGATGAGCGATACCGCGCCGCCGAAATCATTGTTGGGATTATCCAGGGTAATGGCATGCGGACCGGCGTTCAGACTGCTGGTGCCCGCGACGGTCACCACGTCCACCTGGCTGATGTCGCCACCGGCGATAACAATCAGGTTGCCGGTCAGGGTGGTCAAAGGCAGGATCACCGGCGCATTGTCGAAAATGATGGTCAAATTGCGGGCGATGGTCGGAATGCCGGCGAGGTTGGCGCTGGGGTTGACATTGCGTATACCGATATCGCGGGTGCTGCCGCCGTTGATGGTGGTGATCGTCACCGCGCCGGCGATATCGTTGGGCTGGAATTGCAGCAAGACGTCGGCACCCTCCGGATACACCGCGGGATCGATAGTGTCCACGGTAAACGTTGCCGTGCCGGTGACCAGCAGCGGGGCATACACGGAACTATCCAACTGGGTGATATCGCCGTGGGCCAGTACATCCAGGTTACCGCCCACCGTGGAGGCGCCCAAGATGATGGCGTTGCTGTCGACCACGCTGGCGTTGGCGGTGGTATTGAGCGACACCGGTCCGGTGAAGTCGTTACCCGGATCGGTGAGAACGATATCGGCCGTGCCGCCGTTGAACGTCGCACTGGTGGCGGTACCCACCGCGGCCTCTTGGGTGATCGGCCCCACCTGAGTAACACCCACCGCATTGACCGTCAGCGCGCCGGAACCGATGGTCGAGGTCCCCAGTATGATGGCGTTGACGTCGGTGACAACGATGTCGTTGGTGCCGCTGTTGATCAGGGTCACCGCCCCGGTGAAGTCGTTGGCGGTGTTGTCCAGGGTGATGGCATGGGCGCCGGCATTGAGGCTGCTGGTGCCGGCGACGGTCACCACGCCGACCTGGCTGATGTCGCCGCCGGCGATGACCACCAGGTCGCCGGTCAAGGTGGTAAGGGGCATAACCACCGGCGCGTTGTCGAAGATAATCGTCAGGTTGCGGGCGGTGGTCGGAATCCCGGCGAGGTTGGCCGCCGGATTGATGTTGCGCAAGCCGATATCCCGCGTGGTACCGCCATTAATGGTGGTGATGGTCACCGCACCGGCCAGATCATTGGCATGATCGGTGGCGCTGGGGGGATAGGGCGGATAAGGCGCCAGCCACACATCGGCGTTTTGCGCGCCGTCCACGGTGAACGTCGAGGTGCCGGTAACAACCAAGATGCCGGTTTCGGTGATATCCCCACTCGCCGTCACCGCCAAGTTACCGCCCACCGTCGAATTACCCAGCACGATGGCATTGCTGTCAACCACGCTGGCATCGGCCGTGCTGTTGAGCGACACCGAACCCGTGAAGTCGTTGCCCGCATCCGTAAGGACGATGGCGCCGCTGCCTCCGTTGAAGGTCGCCGTGCCGGCCGCGGCCTCCTGGGTGATCGCTCCAGTCTGAGTGATGCCCACCGCATTGATCGTCAGCGCACCGGACCCGACCGT
>JARRQJ010000017.1:0-61293 GCA_037381915.1 Gammaproteobacteria bacterium
CTCGCCCCCTCATAATCCCGGGTGAAATGGCAGAGACGTTCGTAGACCAAGGCCAGCTCCGGATTATCCGGATAACGATCCAGCAACGGGGTCAGGCAGTCCAGTGCCCCCTGGTAATCTCGCTGGTGTTCCAGGATGTAGGCCTCCACGGCCTTGGCGTGCACGTAATCCGCTTTGAGCTGCAGGGCATGGCGTACATTCTCCAGGGCCTCGTCGTAACGTCCCTGGTCGATGCGCACCACCGCCAGGTCGTAATAGGCGCTGGCCTGATTGACGTCGAGCCGCAGGGCCTGAGCGATGTTCTCGGCCGCCGCCTCAAGATCACCCAGTTGCTGATATGCCCTGGCCACGGACAGGTAGGTCGCGACCCGGGCCGGATTTAATTGAATGGCCTGTTGATGATGAACTATCGCGGCGCGCATATCACCGCGTAGTTGACATAGCCTCCCCAAGGCGTCATGGCCATCGGCCGAGTTCGGCTGCAACTCTACGAAACGGGTGTACTGTAGGTCGGCTTCATCGAGTTTGCCCTGCAGTTCCAGGGCTTGACCAAGGTTCAGATAACCGGCGGCGAGCTTGGGCTGCAGCTCCAGCGCCTTGCGCAAGGCGGCCTCCGCTTCGGCAATGCGCCCCATGCGCCCGTAAAGCACCCCCACCATGAACCAGGACTCGGCGTCCTTGGAATCGGCTTCGCATAACTTCCTGTAGGCGTGGCGCTTCTTGGCCCGGGTAATGACGGAGTTCTTGCTCATGGAATGACGCGCCGCGATCTTTCTCTCATCCACAATAAAAATGTCTTCCACAACAAAGCTTTTCGGCTGCGACGGGCAATGTCTGAACCTCGTGTGCCTGAGAATGCTACTCTTCGGTCAGCTCTTCTCCCTTGGCGCGGCGCCACAGTTGCTCCATCTCTTCCAGCGAAGACTGTTCGGGTCGGCGACCCTCCGCCGCGAGCCACTCCTCGATACGGCGGAAGCGCCGCTCAAATCGTCCATTGGCCTCGCGCAATGCCGCTTCGGGATCGAGCTCGGCGAAACGGGCCAGATTGCTGCACGCCAGCAGCAGATCGCCGATTTCGTGGGTCAGGCGCGCGCGACCCGCACCGGCCATCACCTCGACGCGCACCTCGTCCAACTCCTCCCCAACCTTGTCCAGCACTTCGGAAAGCTCCCGCCAGTCGAAACCGACCCGCGCGGCGCGGCGCTGCAATTTCACCGCGCGGCTCAAGGCCGGCAAGGCCAGGCCCACGCCGTCCAGGACGCTGGGGACTGTCTCTCCCGATTTGGCCGCCCGTTCGGCGGCCTTGTGCCGTTCCCATTCCTCGCTCTGTTGCGCTGCGCTGTCCACCCGGACGTCGCCGAACACATGGGGGTGACGCCTCGTCAGCTTGGCGACGATGGCGTCCACTACCGCATCGAAATCGAAATGGCCCGCCTCCGCAGCCAATTGCGCGTAGAACACCACCTGAAATAATAGATCGCCCAATTCGTCGCGCAATTCGTCCATGTCGCCGCGCTCGATGGCGTCCGCCACTTCGTACGCCTCTTCGATAGTAAAGGGCACGATGGTGGCGAAGCTCTGTTCTCGATCCCAGGGGCACCCCCGCTCGGGATCGCGCAAGGTGGCCATGATTGCGAGAAGTCGTTCGATACCGGTCTTATCGGTCATATTTGGCCCCCTGTTTGCATGCACGTTACCATATTTACCGGGCTAGGGCTTATAACGACGCCGCACTGGCGCAATAGGAGATAACACTTGGAAACCTTGCTCACCACTCTCACGGATTTTACCGGCCACGTTTCCGGACTGCTGTGGCAAAACCCCTTCACCTTGCTGATCCTGCTCGGTACCGGCGTCTATCTCACAACACGCATGGGATTGGTGCAGATTCGCGGCTTTTACCACGCCACGCAACTGGTAGGCGGCCGTTACAGCAGCCACAAGGACGTGGGCGAAGTTTCCCATTTCCAGGCCCTCTCCACTGCCCTGTCCGCCACCGTGGGCACCGGCAACATCGCCGGCGTGGCCACTGCCATCTCCCTGGGGGGACCCGGCGCCTTGTTCTGGATGTGGGTCACCGCCTTCATCGGCATGGCCACCAAGTTCACCGAATGTACCCTGTCCCTCAGATTCCGCGAAGTAACACCCGATGGACAGGTGGCGGGCGGCCCCATGTACACACTCCTGCATGGCTTAAAAATGCCCAAGCTCGCCGCCGCCTTCGCCAGCTTTGCCCTGATCGCTTCCTTCGGCATCGGCAACATGGTCCAGGCCAACTCGGTGGTGGACGGCTTGGGCTTCATATTTCCTGCAGTGAAAGAAGACGGCTGGCTGTTGGGCCTGATCATGGCCGTGCTGGTGGGCATGGTTATCCTGGGTGGGGTGAAACGCATCGCCAGGGTGGCCAGCACCCTGGTGCCCTTCATGGCCATCTTTTACCTGGTCGGATCCCTGCTAGTGTTGGCCAACCATTTCGCCGAGCTGCCCGCCGCTTTCTTCACCATCGTCAATGATGCCCTCAACCCATGGGCGCTGGGTGGCGGTGCCGTGGGTGAGGCAATCCGCTGGGGCGTGGCGCGAGGCCTGTTTTCCAATGAGGCGGGGCTGGGATCCTCACCCATGGCCCACGCCGCAGCGCGCACCAACGAACCGGTGCGGGAGGGTCTGGTGGCAATGATGGAACCCTTTATCGATACCCTGGTGATCTGCTCCATGACCGGGCTGGTAATCGTCTCCAGCGGGGCCTACGTCCATCACCCGGATAACGCGGTGGGCGCTGCGCTCACCGCCTTCGCCTTCAGCGAGACCCTGGGAGCGGGCGGAGCGTGGGTGGTGGGCATCGGCCTGACGCTGTTTGCCTTTTCCACCATCATCTCGTGGTCCTATTACGGGGACCGCGCCGCCAAATTCCTGTTCGGCGACCGGGCGGTAGGCCCCTACCGGGTGTTCTATACCCTGGTGGTGGTATTCGGGGCGGCGGTGCCGTTGCCCCTGGTATGGAACGTGGCGGACATCACCAACCTGTTCATGGCCCTGCCCAACCTGATCAGCCTGCTGTTGCTGGCCGGTGTAGTGCGCGCTCTCAAGCGGGACTATTTCTCGCGCTCCCATCAACCGACCCGCTGATCACCCTGGCGCCTCCGGCTGCCGGAGGCGGACTCAATGCGCGATGTGCGGCCAATATTTGTGGAAATTGAAGGAAGGGCTGTGGGGCTGGGTGTGGCACTGGGCGCACATCTCCACCGGCCGCCAATCGGCGTTGGCCACCGGCTTGGTACCGCCGGACTTCACATGCGCCCGCGCCGCGCCGTGGCATGATTCGCATTGCACATTGGTCAACGACGCCGTCGCTTCCATATCGATGAAGCCCCCCGGCTTGTTGAAACCCACGGTATGGCATTGCAGGCAATTGGGATCAAATGATTTGTTCACGTCTTCCAGCGCGCTGAACGCGCTGGCGTGACGGGACTTTTTCCATATGGCGTAAGCGTCCTGGTGGCAATACTGGCAGGGCTCGTCGCTGGCATAAGGCGTCTGACCCTTGGCCTGCGCCTTGCGCAAGGCCACCAGTTTCGCGTAACTCTTTTTGATGCTGGCCGTATAGTCCGCGTACCACTCCTGCAAACGGGGATCGTCGGGGATAGTCTTGGGCAGAGGGATGACCTGATGACGGTATGACGCAATCCGGCCGTGGGCATCGAGCTGCAGATCCACTCGCCCGAGGCGCATACCCCGCGACCCTGGTTGCAGCACCAAAGTCTTGCCCAGCATGCGTGGCTTGCCGAACTTTTCATAGTTGGAATGAATCAACAGGACGTCCACGTCCCGCAGCGGCAGGATGCGTTGCGCATCCTTTAGAGAGACGGTAGTGGTCACGACGGTCAAGGTGCCGTCCTGTTTAGCGCGAACGATGCGCTTTGCCAAGGCGGCGGCATCGTCATTCACCTGGCGGTGATCGCCCTGCATCGTTTTCCGGGGCGACGTCCTCGGGTCCACCCACGTGAAAAATGTCGCCGTCAGCGCCCCATGTTTCACCCGGCGCGCATGTTCGAAGCGCTTATCGCGCCAATTGCTGGCCACCCAGGGCAAAGGGTTGTCCCGGAGAAATTTGGCGCCGTACTGCAGATCGTCCCATTGCAGACCGATGGCGTCGTAATGAATGACGGCAAAGCCTTTGAGAACATATTCGTTGGTCAGGCGGCCGTTGGCGGCAAAACCGCTCAGCAATCCACCCGACGAGATCAGAAACAAATCAGGGTGTTCGCCGCGCAGGCGCTGAATCATGGTGGCACGGCGACGCACGCCGCCCAAGTCGCCTTCAGCGGTACAACCACAGGGTTCCAATTCCCCGTCGAGATTGCCCGAATAGACCAGAGTCGCCGATTCCGCTGCGACGGCCGGTCCAGGCGCAGAAAACTGCGCAAGGACACTCAACAGCAGGCATAGCGCCCATGAACACCCCGTTTTCATCATTAACGCGCGCATCCGCACTCTCTCCTACGGGTAACAACGACATATCCGATCCGGATTACAAATGAACGGCGACACGTTCCGCAACCAATTCGATTACCGGAAACCTCATTATTTATCAAGGCAATGGCGATTCCTCAGCGTACGGGCAGGAAGCGAACACGGCGGTCGTCCTATGACGCTTTCCCTGTTTCGGGAAGCGAAACGCCTCCAACAGCGGTGAATGATGCAAAAAATCCGAGAAGGTGTCTATTCCGACGTATGCAGTTGGAACACGGAAAAATCAGCTTGAGAAATGACAAGTTCACCCAAGGCACCGCTATGGCGGTGATCACCGTCCATCACCGCCAGCCGCTCACCGGTGATCAGACTGTATTTATTGTCGCACAGTAATTGGAATTTGCCATCCTTGGCTCGAATCAACAGGGCCGGCAAGGATTGTTGCTCCATGCTGTCCTGATCCTCCACCATCGTTGGCCGAATCTCCCCGCGAATGCGGGCTATCGCCACCTCCGCTTCGTCGTCCCCGGTGCGCTGGAGGCGTACCACATAGCCCACGCGACTGGCGTCGAGTGCTTCCTCGCTGTCACTGTAGGCCACCAGCCGGCCCACATACAGCGGCAGGCCGTATTCGCTTTCCCGCACATGCAGGTGAATACCGCCCGCCCCCTCGTCCGTGATGACCCAGCGCGGCTCGTTCACACCCTGCCCCTCGGGGACGGGATTGATATGTTCCGCCAAGGTATCGCAAAAGCGCCCGTCGTCCGACGTCACGCCGCTATTGCTTTCTCTGCAGTGCACACCCTTTAACAAGCGGTACACCACATCGAAGCCGCCATATATCCGGGCATGGCGGGTGTGGAAGATGCGCTGACGCGGTTCGTTACGCTGGCGCGGCTGCACTCGATGCAACAGCAGATCCAGGAAAGTGATACGGTCACGCTCTGGGATCTCGCGCAAAGTCGCGCTGATGTTCGGAGACTTTGTGCCGGACGTCAATGCCGCTCGATCCTGGATCGCCCGCCGCAAAATGGGATTGAGATCGATAAGCAGGGACGATCCGCCTTGTTCCGCGTTGCGAGTAAAGCGGGATGGTCCGCCCTGATCGTGGTAAACGATGCAATGCCCTGCCGGAATGTCGTCCAGCCTGTCGTCATCCTTGATGAAGGGTTCCTCGATGGCGCTCAAGTACCGGCCTACCCGATAGGCAAGATGGACCGGCCAGCTGATCACGTCCAGCAGGCCGGTCAGCTGAATGGCAAGGAACAATTGCTCAAGATTCGCCGTCTTGGGAAACAGCTCGACGCTGGACATGGCATCCCTCACCGTCCAATGAATCTCGAGCGGATATTCCGCTTTAATGTTCCACTCATCGCGCAAAGCGAAATAGAGTTGATTGACATCCTGCCAGGTATGCATCGGCAGCTTCTGATAGCGAAAGGCCAGCAACAGCTGTTCGAGACGGGCGCATTCGAAGACACGCAGCGTCACCAGCAAAATTCGCTCCTGTGTCGCCTGATTCTGATCAGGATCGACCCAATCCTGGCGAAACAGCAATTTGTAATTGACCGCCAACTGCCCAACGGCGCGCACGGCGTGGGAAACGGTATCCCGCTGTTCCCCGGTCTCGGGAATTCCGCCGCCCTGCTGGAAAAACCGGGAGAACAGGCTGCTGACGGCACTTACCACCTCGCCCAAAATAACATTGCTGACGCGGGTGCGCTGCTCGTAGCTCAGCGGCAACGGATTAATCTTTTCCAGATAACGGTTGGCGGCCTGCAAAAGCAACAGCGGATTCAGCCGTTGCTGTACCATCTGATTCCACATTCCCTCGACGTTCTGCTCGGCATCCTTCTCCATTTTCAGGGTGAGAGGGATGTGCAAAGGTATCATGCCTCGCTCGTTCGTTTTGTGGGCGCCGAACAGCGCCTTGAAAAAGCCGGACTTTTTATCGTCTGTCATTGAATTCAATCTTCGCCGATGCAGTAAATCTGGGTGGCCGCCCTCTCTCAGGTTACCCTTTCGGCCCTATCGGCTATTTCCTTTAGTAATGCAGGACGAAACTCAAATCAGGTCAAATGCATAGCGCCCGGCGGCCAGCTCTCACGCCCCGCCGTTGTACGGCGCCCCCCTATCTATCTATCGGCCGCTTGCGGAGGCGTGCCGCATCGCTTGGCTGCTTAACTCTCCGTCCGAGACGTGGACCTGGGCTTGAAGCCACGCTAAGCTCAGCACATTGTCATTACCCAGATTTATAACAATGAAATACCGCCTTTTCCTTGCGTTCCTAGGCTTCTCCATCGCCACCCCAGCCGGCGCGACTTCCTTGCCCCCTTCCGTCAATTTCGGGCTGCACCTCGCACGCCTCGACACCTCCTTGAGGAACGGACAGCAGGACATCACCACCACCGTCAAACAGATCGGCATCGCCTCCATCGATCTCAGCCAAGAGAATCTGCAGCCCGGATTGGCGATAGGTTATGCCTATGTCAGTGACAGCGACCAAGCCGTCACCGCCGGCATGGAACTGCAAGGCTTCTTCCTCGCCCCCTCCCTACGGGGCGCGCTGTTCGACAGCCGCTTGCTAAGCGGTACACTCACCGCCACGTATCTCTACCAGCGGGTCAAGGACAGTAACGCCGACCGGTCGGTCACGATGGAATGGCAGCAGCCACAATTGGATCTGGACGTGAATTGCCACGTCAGCCGGCAAATCAACCTGTTGCTGGGCGCACAATACGGACGCGCCGATGTCGATGAAACCGTCACGGGCGACGTAGAACAAACGCTCACACTCAAGACCGGCCCCACCCTTGGTTATCGTGCCGGGGTGGAGATCGAGCTCGGAGGCGAGGGCCAGGTCGGCATGTACCTGTATCGCGCCATCAGCGACGGTGTAGAGTTATACTTCCAACGTCAATTCTGAGCGATCAGGCACAGGGCCCAAACCCGTGAAATCTACATACCATCCTCTGCCGGTCAACGGCGTATGGGGTGACCCCGCCCTGTAATTTCGTATGCCTCTCCGAACGACGGGCGCTGTTTTTGGATCTCGGCGAGCTCACCACCCCGCTACGCCGGCCGGACGATATCTGCCGGGCGAAACCACGGCCGCCTTTCACGGCGGCCAAACACCGGCGCTCAACACACGACCGCCAAAGATCGGCGCAAGGCGATCCCGACGGTGCTCACCACGGCCTGATAGGCGATGACCTCCACGCCGTTTTGTAGCGCCTGGCACAAGGTTTCACCATAGACGGGGTCGATCTCATCCGCGGGACGCACCGCCGAAACATCGCCGCGCTGCACGCAAAAGCACAGCACGCCGCGCTGGCCCGCCGCCACCACCCCCATCAATTCCCGCAGATGCTTGGCGCCGCGGGCGCTCACCGCATCGGGAAAGATCGCCGTGTCGCCCATGGCGGCGGTAACGTTTTTGACCTCCACATAACAGGCGTCCTTGCCTTCATCTTCCAGCAGCCAATCGATACGGCTGCGCTCGCTGCCGAACGGCACCTCGCCGCGCAGCGAACCATAGCCCTGCAATTCGCCTATCACCCCGGCCTCGATCGCCTCCCGCACCAGGGGATTGGGCAAGGCGGTATTGATGCCCACCAACACCCCGGCGTCGGTCTCGGTGATCTCCCATGAATAGGGGTACTTGCGGGTGGTACTCCCGGAGCGGCTCAGCCACACCCGGCTGCCCGGCTCGGCACAGCCCAGCATGGAACCGGTGTTGGCGGTGTGGACGGTGATGACCTCACCGTCGCTCAGGCGCACGTCGGCCAGAAAGCGCTTATAGCGGCGCAGCAAGGTCGCTTCGATCAGGGGTGTTGTGAATTCCATGGATCGGGAGTAGTTATATTTCCGGTAATTTTACCAGGGCCCGCCCTGGGCTTGAAATCGTGACCCGGTTCCGCCGCTGGGCGGCCGCCACCGGCTACAATTGCATTCCACTCTATATATACATAACCTGATCCAATGATCATGTCCTCTTCACGGCGGCCACCATGGGCACCCTCTATCGCTACACATTGATCTTGATCGCCTGCGCCGCGCTGCTGGTGGGGATCCAGATCCCCAACTTCGTCGATCAATACCAAAAGCGTCTCGACGCCCATTTGAGCGAGGTCGAGAACAATCTCCAAGGTTACCAGGACATCGCCGACCGGCTGTACGGCGGTTCCATCGCCGCACTGATCGCCAAGCATCGGCAAAGCACCGACCCGACCTTCAAGGAAGAAGCCCAACCTATTGCCAACATCGTCCAGCGTTATGAGCACTTCTCCACGGAACTGGCTGCGCTCGCCACAGGCCTGCCCGGCAAGCTCGCCCATATCGTCACCCAGGGCGACCGGGAGCTGATCGCCGAAACCTATGCCAACTATTCCTTGGCCGTACCCTTGAATGAAGCGGCCGTCACTTGCGGATTCATCTTCATGGGCGTGGTGGTATTCATAGTCGAAGCCACGCGCCTGGCCATCGCCCGGCTGTTGCGCCCCCGCCGCAAGCTGGCACGGCTCTAAACGGCCTGTGCCATAATAGGCCCGCGGGCGCAATCGCGCCGCGTGTCTCCAACCCTCATTGACTTTCAACTACCGGGAATCGGCACCAGTGTCATATCAAATCATCGTTCACGGCGGAGCCTACGACAGCGACAGCGATTTCGCCCTGCGCAAACAAGTCTGCGGCGACATCGTCGCGGCGCTGGAAGGGGACTTGAGCCAGGGGGCAGCCGCCCTGGACATCTGCGAACGGGCCATCAACATGCTGGAGGACGACCCGTTGTTCGACGCCGGCACGGGTTCCTATATCCAGACCGACGGCGAGATCCGCATGGACGCCTCGCTGATGACCAGCGACCTGGACCTGGGCTGCGTGCTGCAAATCAGCAACGTCAAGAATCCCATCTCGGTGGCGCGCAAGATCCTGGAAAATCCCCTGCACTGCACCCTCTCCGGCGAGGGCGCCAATCAATTCGCTGCGGAAATGGGCTTCGCCCGCCATGATCCGAAAACACCCGAGACCCGGGCATTGCATGACGAGATCGCCCGCAAACTGGACGGGGATTTCAGCTACGCCAACATCGCCGACCAATACCGCCCCCACCCACCGTCTATGAACACGGTAGGCTGCGTGGTCCGCGACCGCCACGGCATGATCGTGGCCGGCACCTCCACCGGCGGCCGCGAGGTCTGCTACCAGGGCCGAGTGGGCGATTCCGGCCAGCCGGGCAACGGCACCTACGCCGACCGCCACGCCGGCATCTCCTGCACCGGTATCGGCGAGATGATCATGCGCATCGGCATGGCACGCATCGTCGCCTTATATGTGGAACTGGGAGACAGCCTCGACAGCGCCTGCGACAAGGCCATGACCAAACTCGCCGCTATCGGCGGCCGCGGCGGCATCATCGCCATTTCCCACGATGGGGAGATTGTGCACAAGCACAATACACGGACGATGGATTTCGCGATGGCAACGCAACGAACCATCGAATAAGATTACGTCACCAGACCGTGATATTTAAACGCGGTCAAATGCAGTTTATCCACGTCATGCGCCATCAGTCCATTATCAACTAATTGCGGACCATGATGTCGGGATCCATATTGATTCTTCCGTCTTCCTCGAGAACACCGATTTTCTGGCCGGCACCATCAACCACCACTGCAACCGGATCCTGAAATAACGGCCGTCGGATAAAATGCAGTCGCCAGCCAAAGCCTTCTATCCGGAACAAGGCCAGACGCTGCACTTCGTTCAGCATCTCGATCCCCTGATCCGGTACTGGGTTATCACCCCGGCGCTTTTCTGTTTTCATGCGCGCCCCTCGGTCATGATGTTTGCCTAAACATATATATAGCGGACATGGGCAGACAAACCTCAGCGCCCAGATTTATCTCCTCGGCTGGTCATTAGTATTTAGTAAGTCAAAGACTTATCGTTGATAGCGCGCCCGAACTGATGAATCTGGATACTTGATCGAGCACCTTTCCCTCGCATAACGAGTAGCGATGACCCATTGAATCTGCAGCCGAAAGCGGACTCTTGAGTGATATCAAATGTGGTCGTTAGTTACCCCTTAAAATTCGCAGCTCCTGTGGCGCATCAATTCCTACCTTCATCTCCTTCCTTGCACGAACTTTAACGAAGTTTCATTTAATCATCGCGTTCTTGGTCATTCAGCTTTCATTCAGGTATGGAATGATAACTATTAGGTTGGTGGCAAGGAAAGATATGTACATTGCACACCGTGTATTTAACTGTTTTATTGCCATTTTTAATAATCAAATTTTTATAAAGGAGAATTAAAGGGTGAAAAAATCAATACCGCTTTTAATGGCTGCCGCTGGATTGATGGCTGTATCTGCAACAGCGAGCGCCTTCTCAACTGCACCGTGCAAGGCTTGCCATGCGATTGATCATGATGTTGTAGGACCCGCATGGAAAGATGATGTTAAGGAATATGGCAGTGCGGAAGCCCTTGCAAAGGTTTTCAAGTCCGGTTTCAAAGTAGCTGATCGCAAAGTACTCAACTCTAACCCTGGAAAATGGAAGGCCAAAGCTGCCATTATGACACCGCAGTTCAACAACTTGATCAAGGGCCATGAGGATGAAGCTGCAAAAGCAATTTTTGCAGCTGTTAAGGCTGGCAAGATCTAATCTTGGTTGGAAACTGCAATTGTTAAAGGCGGCCTAAGGGCCGCCTATATATTTATTGCAGAAGCCAACAGGCCCAAATCAATAAGATGCCCCGACAGCACACTACTAGGGAGGATAGCGCACTGCCGGGGCTACCACGTACGAGAAGAACTTAGGCTCGCGCGCAGTGAATCTAGCGTAAATCGGGAAACCTGAATGTATGCTGTACAATCGAGTATTATTCTCTGTAACTTCTTCCCGCAAAACAAGTAGGCCTTGCAGTGCTTCAATTGCCAGCACGACACTACCACTTCCTTAGCTATTCCCAACGCGCTTTTGTTATATGCGGTCTATAATCGACCGTGCATATGGCGAAATTGTAGCTTCAGGAGTTATGGTTAGGATTCAGCTCTTTACACCGTAAGACTCAGCATTACAGCACCTCCTTGTGCCGCGGTTGGATTCTTTCTGCAACACTCGGGTTGTTATTAGACAGCTTATTTACTGCAGTGCGGATAGGGTACTCTTCATAATCCTTATTCGCTATGCGTTGTGAGAAAGTCAACCACTGCGTCATCGCTTCGACAAGGGTCTAGCCACCGTTCATAGTCATCGGCATCAGTGATATCAGGCATCCGGAAGTGAATCGGTTTCATCAGTGAATTACCCTCGATGAAGATAATAGCGGCGAATTCAATTACGTCCGTCCCGGCAAAATGTATTACCGGTCTTTGCCATAATATGACGCTCTAGGACCAGCCTGAGTCTTTAGCGCTTGGGGGGCTGCACTTTCTGCCTCAATGTCAGCTCTGGCCTTGGATATTAATGTCCGTATATGGCTTATTCTGTTGAAAAACTCGAATGCTGCTAAGGCTCAAAAAGTTGCCAAATTGATAGACCGCATCAGCGTCATTTCCAAACTCCGCCCACATCTCACTGAGTGACGCCAGCGGGAGATATCCACGAAAGATACTGGGTCCCCTACCTCTTATAACAGCGCGCATACTATAACGGCTGTAGTTCTTTCACCTATTCCCGAAAACGGGTTTTTCAGCAGAACAGGGCGACGTGAGACGTTCTGGTCGCTCACTTGGGTGATGACGGGAAACAAAGGATACAACCAGCAATTCCTCACGGCGCACTAGCGTCGCTCCCAACAGCGTGATATGCAACGTCCCGCACGATGAAATAAAGCACAATAAACAAATCAATCGACATACGCCTGTTTCATATTAAAATAGAGCTGAATCATCCATCGTAGTTGCTTACCGCAGCTTGTGCGTCCCGCTCAGCAAATCCGCGGCAAAGGATCAGCGCTCAACCAATCCACCAGGCGATTGCCGCCAAATTCGGTTTCCATCTCAACGAAATGATGATCATCCGCGCGCACCTCGCCGATGATGGCGGCATCCTGGCCCAAGGGATGGCGACGCATCACCGCCGCCAGATCCTCCGCGTGTTCGGGCGGACACACGGCCGCCAGCTTGCCTTCGTTGGCGATATATAAAGGATCGAGACCGAGGAATTCGCAGGCTGCATTCACCTCGGAGCGGATGGGAATATCGCGTTCTCGGATGAGCACACCTACTCGGGACTGGCGCGCCCATTCGTTGAGTACCGCGGCTAGTCCGCCGCGGGTAGGATCGCGCAGGCAATGAATGTCCGGCGTCACCTCTATCATGGCCGCCACCAATCCGTGCAGGGCCGCGCTGTCGGAACACAACTCGGTCTCGAACTCCAGGTGTTCGCGCTGGGAGAGGATGGCCACGCCGTGGTCGCCGATGCTGCCGCTGAGAAGGATCTTATCTCCCGGCCGCGCGCGGTCAGCGCCGATGTTGACGTTGGGCGGCACGCCGCCCACACCGGTGGTATTGATGAACACTCCGTCGCCCTTGCCGCGCTCCACGACCTTGGTGTCGCCGGTCACCACAGCCACCCCGGCGGCGTGCGCCGCCGCCGCCATGGATTCCACGATGCGCCGCAGGTCCGCGAGGGGAAAGCCCTCCTCGATGATGAAGCCCGCCGTCAGATACAGCGGCCGCGCACCGGCCATGGCGATGTCGTTGACGGTGCCATGCACCGCCAGGCTGCCGATGTCGCCGCCGCGAAAGAACAGTGGTGACACTACGAAGCTGTCGGTGGTGAGCACCAGGCGTCCGGGTGGCGGCTCGAAGGCGGCCTGATCGTTCATCGCCCGCAGCCAGTCGTTGTCGAAGGCGGCGGCGAACAGTTCCTCGATCAGTTGTGCGGTAGCGCGGCCGCCGCTGCCGTGGCTGAGTTCGACGCGGCCGCGGGTGAAGTCCAACGCTGGGAAGAAGTCTTTGTGTCTTTTCATGCCGTGATCACAGTGTGTCCATAACGCGATAGTAGATCTTAGGTTCCTTCTCGCTCCGGGATTTACGTCCTTTTGGGTAGATGAGGGGGATAAATTAACTCCCCTCGCCCTGCCCCTCTCCCTGAGGGAGAGGGGACAGAAGTAAGTCAGTGCGTCGCTTGAACCGTAGCCGGCTCGGCAAAGCGGCCGTAACGATAGTGGGCGGCGCAGGCCCCTTCCGACGACACCATGCAGGAGCCCAACGGGTTGTCCGGCGTGCACGCCGTGGCGAATACCTTGCACTGCTCCGGGCGCTTGGCGCCGCGCAACACCGCGGCGCATTCGCAGGCCTTGTGATCGGGGATGGTCTGCTGGGCGATGGCGAATCGCTCCTCGGCGTCATAGTCAGCGAACGCCGCGCGCAACTTCAAGGCGCTGTGGGGCAGGCTGCCCAGGCCGCGCCATTCGAATGCATCGCACAACTCGAACACTTCAGCCATCAGCGCCTGGGCCTTTTGATTGCCGTCGCGGGACACTACCCGGCTGTATTCGTTTTCCAATTCGGCGCGGCGGTCGTTGAGCTGGCGGATCAATTGGCGGATGGCCTGGAGGATATCCAGGGGCTCGAAGCCGGTGATCACCACCGGATAGCCGTAGTCGCGAGCAAAGCGTTCGAAGGGGCGGCTGCCGATCACGGTGCTGACGTGACCGGGGCCGACGAAGCCGTCGACGCGGACCGCCTCCGCCGCCGGGGTGTCGAGGATGCCCGCCATGGCCGCCGGAGTGAGGACGTGATTGCATAATACCGTGAAGTTGTTCAGGCTCAGGCGTTGCGCCTCCTTAATCGCCACCGCCGTGGGCGGGGTGGTGGTCTCGAAGCCGATGGCGAAGAACACCACTTCACGCTCGGGATGATCTTGGGCGATGCGCAAGGCATCCTGCGTCGAATAGATCATGCGCACATCCGCGCCCGCGGCCCGAGCCTTCATCAAGGTCGCGCCGCCCTTGCCCGGCACCCGCAGCATATCGCCGTAGCTGCACATGATTACGTCCGGACGTCGCGCCAGGTCGATGGCCAGTTCGATGCGCCCGGTGGGCAGCACGCACACCGGACAGCCGGGACCGTGGATCATTGTGACGTTGTCCGGCAGCATGCGCTCCAGGCCGTAACGGGCCAGGGTGTGGGTATGGCCGCCGCAGAACTCCATGAGGCGATAGCTGCTTTGCGGGTTCGCCTCGGCGGCGATGGCGGCGGCGAGGCGCCGCGCCAGGTCGCCGTCGCGGAAGGCGTCCAGGTATTTCATTGCGGCGGCTCCACGGCGGCGAACAATTCCAGGGTGCGCTCCGCTTCCACGGGGTCGAGCTTGCGCAGGGCGTAACCCACGTGCACGATCACCCAATCCCCCACCGTGCAGTCATCGAGCAGGGCCACGGAGATCTCCTTGCTCACGCCGCCCATGTCGACGCGGGCGACACCGCCGTCGCGCAGTTCGGTAATCAAGGCCGGGATCGCCAGGCACATGTCAGGTCGCCCCTCCGTCATGTTCGGTCATCATGATACACCCTAGCCAGGCTTGGCCCAGGCTCAAACCGCCGTCGTTGGGAGGCACTTGCCGCGCCTGGTGGACAGTCAGGCCCGCCGCCCGCAGTTCCGCGGCCAATCCACGACGCAGCAGGCTATTGATGAAACAACCGCCGTTCAGGGCCACGTCTCGCAGCGACTCACGTTGAGCCGCACCTATTACCCATTCCCCGAGCGCCGCCGCCAGGGTGGCGTGAAACAGGGCGGCACCGTAGCCGGCGTGATGTTCGTCGGCAAGTCGGGCCAACAACGGCAAGAGATCGATACCACCGTGCGGCGTCAGTCGATAACCGTCCCGGCAAGGGCTAACCGGCCCATGGCGCAGGGCTAGGGCTTCCAACTGCATGGCGGCCTGACCTTCATAGCTGCTGTGGGCGGCTACCCCAAGCAAACCGGCGGCGGCATCGAACCAGCGGCCGGCGCTGCTGGTGAGCGGCGCGTTCACCCCTCTAGCAAGCATCTCCCTCACCGCCCCGGCGGCTGGATAAGGAAAACGCCGATCTATCAATTCGCCGCGACCCAAGGCATACAGCGCGCTTGCCGCCATGCGCCACGGCTCCCGCGCCGCACGGTCACCGCCGGGCAGGGCAAGATCCTGTAAATGACCCAAACGCCTGAATCGCGCACCCTCCACCCGCAGCAGTTCGCCACCCCACAGACCGCCGTCATCCCCAAAACCGAAACCATCCAGGGCGACGCCCAATACCGGTCCCGTAACGCCCCGCTCCGCCGTCACCGCGGCGATATGGGCGTGATGATGCTGCACCGCGACGCACGGCAAACCGTGCTCGGCGGCAAAGCGCCGCGCCAGGCGGCTGCTGAAGAAATCGGGATGGCGGTCATGAACCACGCATTGGGGCTCGATGGCCAAGGCCGTCAGCCAACGCTCGAGGGTCTCCTCCAGGGCGCGGCGGGCCGCGGCGTTGTCCAGGTCACCGTTGTGTTGCGAGACATAGGCCTGGTCGCCGCGACTGATACAAAAAGTGTTCTTCAAGTCACCGCCCGTGGCCAGCACCGCCGGCCCGCTGCGCGGCAGTTCGATCGCTTGCGGTACGCAACCGCGGGAACGGCGGATATATACCGGTGCGGCGCTATCCGCCCGTACGACACTGTCATCACAGCGGCGGGTGATTTCGCGATCGTGGGTTACGAAAAAATCGGCGATGCCGCGCAGGCGCTCCAGGGCTTCACGGTCATCGGTCATCAAGGGTTCGCCGCCTGTGTTGGCGGATGTGCACACCAGAATCAGACCCTGAGCCTGTTGCAACCAGCGGACGCCGGCTGGGCGCCCGGCGGCCTCATGAAACAAAAGATAGTGCAGCGGGGTATAGGGCAACATTGCGCCCAGACTGGCGACGTCCGGCGCCACGCCGCCGAACACGGCGTCGCAGTCCACGGACTTTTCCAACAATACGATGGGCCTCGCCGCCGATTCCAACAAACCCCGTGGTCCCGTACCGCATTGCACCCAAGGCGCCAGCGACGCGGCATTGGCGGCCATCACTGCGAAGGGCTTGGCCTCGCGCCCCTTGCGCGTGCGCAGCCGCGCTACCGCCTCCCTGACGCGGGCGTCGCACAACAAATGAAAGCCGCCCACTCCCTTGAGTGCGACGATCCTGCCGGTGCGCAGCGCCGCCACGGTCGCGGTCACGCCATCCGTCGCGGCGACAGGCGTACCGTCGCCGTCGTGACAATACAACTGCGGCCCGCAATCCGGGCAGGCGTTGGCCTGGCCGTGAAAACGCCGGCTGGACGGATCTTGGTACTCGGCCTGACAAGCCGGACATGGCTGGAAGGCCGCCATGCTGGTATTGCAGCGGTCGAAGGGCAGGGTGCGGCTGATGGTGAAACGCGGACCGCAGTGCACGCAATTAATAAAGGGATAACGGTAACGGCGGTTTTCCGGATCGAACAACTCACCGAGACAGTCGTCGCACACCGCCGTATCGGCCGCGATCGCAGTGCGTATCCTATCCGCCTGGCTGGCGGCGATGAAAAACGGCGGCGGCAGCGCCTCCGCCGGCACTGCGGACGCATCCACGGCGCTGATGCGCGCGGGGGGCGGCGCTTCGTCGCGCAGGCGCGTTTCAAAGACCCGCAATACGGCGACATCGCCCTGCAGCTCGACAGTCACGCCTTCGCCGCTATTGCCTACCCAGCCGCGCAGGCCCAGATCCGCGGCCAACCTGTAGACGAACGGCCGGAAACCCACTCCCTGCACCAGGCCGCGCACCGTGAATCGGCGACGCACGATTTCCGCTGCGGAATGCTGTGGAGTACTGGTCATGTCGCAATAGTGCCTGGCATACCCGCTTTGTCCGTCAGAAAGCGGGAGATTGAATAATTATAGGGCAGAGCGGAGGCGGGCACCGCCGCGGAGGAGTCTAGGTTGCCACCAATTCCGTAATACGCAGGGTCTCGCCGACCAGCGGGGTCAGCGGCCGCGCCTGACAATGTGGACAGGCCTGATCGTGGTGCGTCATCGCCACCTTGCTCAAACAGACCGGGCACATGGCCTCGGCCGCCTGCTCGACGATATCCAGTTCCGCCGCCTCGGCGACGGTGCCGCGGGCCGCGGTCTCGAAATTGAAACACAGGGCCTCGCGCTCGGCGGCGCTCAGGGCGCCGGTCTCCAAACGCACCCTGCTCACCTTGGTCAAATGCCGCGCCTGTGCCTCGTCTTCGATAAGTGCCAGCAACCGGCGCGCCAATCCCCACTCGTGCATACGCTCAGCTCTCAGGTTTCCCGATCCAAACGCGCCCAGATTCGGTGTTTAGTCAGATACAACAGGATGGTCAACACCACCAGATAGGCCATTACATAATAGCCTAGGTGATGGCGCTCGGCGGCATGCGGGTCCGCCGCCCAGTCCAGAAACGCTGCGGCGTCTTTGGCCTGTTTCTGCAAGGGGGCGCGCTGCGTGGCATCGGTAGCGGCGCTGTAGTTGAGGACATCCGGCATTTTGATGCCGGGAAATACGTGATTATCCACACTGCCGTCGGGCTTTTGATAAAACCCTGTCAACAACGAATAGATATAGGCGGGCCCGCCTTCGCGGGCGTGCGCCATCAGCGACAGGTCCGGCGGCACCTTTCCAAAACTTTCGCGGAGCATATCCGGACCCATAGCGCTGAGCAGCGCCTTTTTGAGACTCTTGCCGCTGCGCAGGGTATCCAGTTCCTTTCTACCGAACCCCAATTGCGCCAGGTTACCGTACTTGACGTATTTCAAATTATGGCAGGTCATGCAGACGTTGCTGACGACCTCCGCCCCACGCCGCACCGCCTCGGGACTATGGGGAATCGCGACGTCCGCCACTTCCGCAGCGTCGGCGCAGCACCAAGCCGCCACGAGGCTCAACACCAGAGACAAGCGAAGTACCGCCCGCATCATTGCTTGGCACCCGTCTTTTCAGCGTCACCGGCCAGAACCGCCTGCAATTCGGCTGGCAGCCCCCTCGCCCGCAGCCATTGTTCCTCTTTTTTGGATACAAGAGGGAGGACTAGAAAAATGGCAAAATAGAGAAAAGTAGCCCAACGCCCGACGATAAGCATGGTGCCTCCCGGGGGATTGGCGCCGACGTAGCTCAACACCGCCACGTCGACAACGAAAATATAGAATGCAATGCGATAGATAGGCCGGAATCGCGCGCCGCCGGGCAATTTGGAGCGATCGAGATAAGGCATGGCGGCGAATATCATGATGGACATGACCATGGCCACCACACCGCCCAACTTATCGGGTATCGAGCGCAGAATGGCGTAAAAGGGCAGGAAATACCACTCCGGCTCAATATGAGCGGGGGTCTGCAATGGATTGGCCGGCACGTTGTTGATCGGCTCCAGGAAGAAATCCGGCTTGAAAAATACAAAGCCGCAAAACACGATGAGGAACACTCCCAAGCCGTAGAAATCCTTGCTGGTGAAATAGGGGTGGAAGGGGATGTTGTCCTTGGCCGCCAGATTGATCCCCGAAGGATTGCTGCTCTTCACGTAATGCAGCGCCACCAAGTGGATGAATACCACACCGAGGATGAGGAACGGCACCAGATAGTGCAGCGCGAAGAAACGATTGAGGGTCGCGTCGCCGACCACGAAATCGCCGCGCAGCCACAATACCAGGTCATCGCCTATCCACGGCGTTGCGCGGAACAGGCTGGTGATGACCTGAGCCCCCCAATAGGACATTTGCCCCCAGGGCAGGAGATAACCCATGAAGGCGGCTGCCATCAACAGCAGCAGCAGCACCTGGCCGCTCCACCACATCAGCTCGCGCGGGGCGCGGTATGACCCGTAATAGAGGGTACGCGCCATATGGATGTAGATCACGATGAAAAACGCGGAGGCGCCCACGGCGTGCATGTAGCGCAGCAGCCAGCCGTAATTCACGTCGCGCATAATCCCTTGCACCGAATCGAACGCCAGATGGACATCCGGTTTGTAATGCATGGCGAGGAATATCCCGCTCACGATTTGAATCACAAGAACGAACCCGGCGAGGAAGCCGAAATTCCACCAGTAGCTCAGATTACGCGGCGTAGGATATCCGGTGAGTTCATGTTTGACGAAGGCGGTTAAGGGAAAACGCTGATCTATCCAAGCGATCACGCGACTGGCCATGGTCGACTCCTTGTCCTTGCTCAACCTATGACAATCTTGTCATCGGATACAAAACGGTAGGGCGGCACGTCGAGATTGCGCGGCGCCGGACCTGATATGATTCTGCCGCTGTTGTCGTAAACGCTGCCGTGGCAGGGACACAGCCATCCTGCGGCGGTCTTGTTGGGGACGCAGCCCAGGTGGGTGCATATTCCAACCACCACCAGCCAGTCCGGATTCTTGACTCTGGATGTATCGGGCTGCGGATCCTTGCCGCCCTTGGATTTCTCCATGGCTGCGATCTCGTCCGGCGTCCGATGAAAAATGAAGATCGGCTGGCCGCGCCATGCCACCGTCTCCACGGCGCCGGGAGCGACGCCATTAAGCTCGACGTCTTTCACCGCCTCCGACCGCACCGCGCTGGTAGGATTCATGCTGCTGATAAAGGGCCAGCAGGCCCCTGCTGCTCCTGCCACTCCGAGTATAGTGGTGGAGGTAATCAGAAAATCGCGCCGCTCGGGATCTACTTTGTCCTGTTCCGACATTTTTATTTTCCCTTTCATTTTCACTGACCATCTGGCGCCACGATAAGCAGTCCTGGCGCACCCCACATCCGCAAGATGTCTCTAAATATACACCGCCTGCCGTCCCTTGATAAATCACATGAGCTGGAAGCAAAGACCGGGCCAGTGCCCAATTAGTTCCCCGGTTAGCGAATATTTGCGAACAGTCTCAAACATCTGGGCCCGCGGGACATCCCGATATTTGCCCAGTGATAGCCGAACGAGTCATTGCGCATGCACCACGGATAAGCTTCCTGCACCGCCGGGGTACGCGACCTTTAAGGAGGTCAGTCTGAATACGGAGAGCTTGATACCTGACTATGGAACGGGACGCAACTTAGGTTATCAATCCACTCGGCTATAAAAATGTGGAATTACTATCCTGTCGATGCCGCCTTAGCTGGCATGGCAAGCGTATCCCCGCCTACAACCGGCACGGTGAACCAAAAGATGCTTCCCTGCCCCGCTATCGACTTGACGCCGATCTCGCCCCCGATCATCAGCACCAATTGTTTACAAATCGTTAACCCCAACCCGCTGCCCCCATAGCGGCGCGTAACGGAGCTGTCCGCTTGGGTAAAGGCATCGAAGATGTGCGCTTGATCCTCGATATCGACACCCACGCCCGTGTCCTCAATCTCGATGAGCACCATCTCCTTGCCGGAGTCCCTTCCCACCATCTCGCCGCGAACGATGACATACCCCTCAGCGGTAAACTTGATGGCGTTACTGATTAAATTAACCAACACCTGCCGGAAACGCAAGGGATCGCCGTAAATATTTTCAGGCAATTCAATAGCTTTTTCAACCCGCAAATCCAGCGCTTTGGCATCCGCCAGCGAACGCATCAGATTTGCCACCTCCTCAATCACCTGCCAGGGATCAAATTCGACCAACTCCAGGTTCAATTGCCCGGCTTCGAATCTAGAAAAGTCCAGAACATTATTTAACAACTCGAGCAACATCGAGGCTGAGCGGTAAGCGATATTCAAATAGCCCTTATCCTCGTCACTCAGATCTGAATCGCGCATCAGCTCCAGCATCCCCATGATGCCGTTCATGGGCGTGCGCACCTCATGGCTCATCGTCGCCAGAAATTCGGACTTGGCATGGGCCGCCGCCTGAGCTTTCACCAAGGCGTTATCCAGCTGTTCATTGGCTGCTCTGAGTTGCTGCGCGGTCTCGACTTGGCGCGCCTCCGCCGCCAGCCGCCCTGCCTGCTCCATGGTCAAGGCCATCATATCCGCCACCACGATGCCGAACTGCTGCTCATCGGCGTGCCAGTGCCGATAAGATTCCATATGTTCGAAACACGCTGCACCCTTGACCTTACCATTCGACCTTATGGGCACGCAAAGCATGGAGCAGATACCCTGCAGCCCAAGGTGCCCGTCCACAAGCTCGCGGGCCCATGGCTGGACATGAACATCATCGGCGGCGATAACCAATTTATTCTCCACATCCTTGAAAAATGCCGGACAGTTTGCCCTAGTTATGATCTCGTCGTTGATCTGGACCGGCTTAGTCGGGGAGATGAGGGCCTCACAATGAAGTTCGGCGGCATCAGGGCTAAACAACCAGATCCTTACCTGCTCCGCATCCACGGCCAGAGCGGCGGCCTCCATGATGGTCCGTAACGAGCCAAACAGATTTACCGCATCATATACGCCCTGGCGCGTTAACAAGGTAAGAGTATCCTGGTGCCGCTTCATGCGTTGTGAGCGTGCACTCTGTTCTTCCAATGCCGCCATACGCTCCGTGATGTCAGCGCGAATGCTTACGTATTGATAGGGTCTCCCCCGATCATCCATAAACGGAACGATGGTGGTATACACCCAATAAATCCCACCGTCCTTGCGGCGGTTGCGGAACTCGCCATGCCACACCTTACCACGGCCTATGGTCTGCCACATGGCTTTAAAAAAGCCACGCGAATGATATTCGGAGTTCAGTATCCGGTGATCTTCGCCAAGCAACTCCTCCCTACTATAACCGCTGAGCTCACAGAATTTATCATTTGCATAAATGATCCTCCCCGCCTTGTCGGTTATTCCGACTATGGCATGCTGATCCAAAGCAAATTTCTGATTAAGCACTTCCCGAGTCCGTTCCTTGACCTGCCGGTCCAGGTCCGCATTGAGAGCACTCAACTCCTCCCGCATGCGAATAGCCTCGGTGTTGTCCATTACGTATGCGAGCATGCCGACGGACGCATCACCTTGCCCCTTGAAGATGGAAGCGGAAAGATAGGCGGGGAATTCCTCCCCACTTTTCTTAATCATGCCTACGTGCGCCTCCCCGTGGCCCTCGTTCATGACGGGAAAGATGATGGTTTGCGCCAATGCCCTGGATGCGCCATCCTCGAACAGCATGGACATATTTCTGCCTATGACTTCATCGCTTCTGTATCCAAACAGCCTCTCTGCCCCCTGGTTCCACACCCTCACGGACATTCGCCTATCCACCCCTATCACGGCGTCACGGATCTGCGCCATGATCTGTGCCTGTTCCTTCAACAATCGGTCCGCCCTCTTTCGTTCGATGGCAATGGCAACCACGTCCGCGAGCATCAGCAAAGCCTTCTCGCACCGCACTTCCCGAATAGCGCCGTCCGCCAGATAGAAATTCATCACTCCCAGCAGACGACCGCTAATCAAGATCGGAATGACAATATGCCCATGCGGCTCCATATCTTCATAGTGCGTCTCATGGCGCTCATCCAGATGGGCAGAGAATATCACCTTGCGCTGCGCCGCCGCCTGCCCGCATAAACAATGACACAAGGACACCTTCTTACAGCGGGCTATTAGCGATGCCGGCATATTGCGCTGCGCCCTCATTACCAAACCGGCGCCATCGTCCTCCGAGGTAAAGATCGCACCTTTAGCCTGGCCAACCAACCACGACAGTTCCAGGATGACATCCAGAGCCTCTCTCAGAAACTCTTCAAGGGTGACGGCTTCCATGGCAATTCGCAACACGTCGCCGATGGCCTTCTGCACTTCGAAATCCTGTTCCAGCAGAATTTCCGCAGTTTGCCGGTTTATGATTTCCTGTTGAAGCGATTGTTCCTTGGTCGCTATGGCACTTCGCATTTCAGCAAACTGCTTGACTAGAACACCGATCTCATCGCCGCTCGGCGGCGGGAGATCCGCGACATAGTCGCCTTGCACCATGGCCTGGGATGCCTCCGCCAACTTAACCAAGGGAACGCGCAGCCAACGATCCAGAATGTACGCTATAGGCATCATGGTGATCAGCAAGATGAACCAGAGTAAGCGCAATGGTCGGGCCAAGCCGGTCCTGTCAAGCTCCATTTCCGGATGCAAATCCACCTTGACCTCGAGCAGCCCTCCTTTTCCCGCCAGGTTGACGCCTTGCGTAATAAGCACCTCGTCGGCATTGGCCGGCGCCTTAGGATCTTTGTATGCATACAGGACATCGCCTTTGTTATTTTCTAAGCGGACCTCCTGAAACACGGGATAATCGAATTTCAAGCGATCAAGGGACTGACGGAGAGACCGCAGGTCACCGCGCACCAGCGCCGGCGCGATGCCATCGGCAAATATATCGAGCTCCATCTGGTAGTGGCCGAGGTAATGCTCACGCTCTTCCTGCAGATAGCTCGGCGCCCAGATCCACCACATATAGACTGCAAACAGCAAGCCCAGCAACACCAGGGGCAGGATGATTTTTACTCTAAGACCCATCGCGGTTGACTCATTCGGACTCGCGAAGCTTGGCTATCATCGCTCCATAGTCACCATGCATATACCGCCCTCAAATAATTTCCATGTGAATAGTGGCTCAAGCTCTTACACAATTTTCGCACCAGTCTCAGCCCCCTGCCGTTGGCGACTGCGTAATCATCTGCTCTGGCCTCCTCTACCAAACCACGGAAATCGAAGCCTTTGCCACTATCCTCGACCTGCACTAACAGTTCGCCGGAAGAAGAATCCCCAAAGCAGGCAATGTCTATGTTTATCCATCCGGCATTCAGATCGGACACCATTCTGGCGCGCTGGGCATAGTAGCTGGCAAAGCCTTCCGGCGTTTCCTTGATAGCGCTGTTCATGGCCAGCACACCGTACTCCAGGGCGTTCGAATACAGTTCGGCCACTATGGTATAAATCTCGGAGCGGTGGCCTTCCAGCCAATTGACATCTCTTACCAGACACTCCACAAGGCTTAATGGGTCAAAGTTCCTTAGTGCTTGTGGCCCTAATTGCACCGAAAGCGTATAATCGGATTGACGGCTTAGATCGGCATTATTCGCGTCGTTTCCTTGCAGCAGATTTACGTCACACAGCAACTCAACTATTGTGATATCGTCGTCCGGCGGCCAGCCATCCCGAAACCGCGCCACGCCTTCGCAGATTTCATTGAACAGGCTCTTGCGGTCCCTATTGGTGGAAATGGCCTTTTTCATACGGTCCTCACCAAACATCTCCCCCTCTTTATCGCGCGCCTCTATGAGGCCGTCCGAATAGAGATAGATGCGGTCACCGTGACGTATACGCCTGACCTCTATACAAGGCATCATTTCGTCGTTATCTTCTATGCCAAGCGGGAGATTTCGTGAAGGTATGGCAATAAACCTTTCCCCCTGCCCCGGGGCGATGATCAAATCGGGGAGCCCGCCATTCCAAATGCTAACGATGCCCCTCCGGGGATCCCATTCCAGTATGCACGCCGCCAGAAATTGGTCCACCGGCAAGGTGAAACGAAGTTTTCGATTCATCTCCGAGATAATTTCCCGCAGCCCGAGGCCCTTTCGCGTCATAGCCTTGAAGGCTTCCGCTGCCGGAATCGTGCCGATCGCCGCCCCGAGACCGTGGCCCGTATAATCTCCCAACAATGCGTATTGCTTTCCAGCGGGAGTTTGCGCCGCCAATATCAAATCACCGGTAGTAATGGCGAATGGCAAGGCGTGGACGCGAATATTTGCATAATCTATCCCCGCCGAACCAATCACCTTGGTGAATATGTTCTCGGCGATTTCATGCTCATATCGTAATCGCTCATGATGCATATTCAGTTCACGCTGCTGGCGCTCCAATTCTCCATAAAGCCTGCGCAATCTGGCGGCAGCCGCCAGCTTAGCCCTGAGAATGGCGCGACTCACCGGCTTGACCAAGAAGTCATCCCCGCCTACCTTGAGACAGTTGATCAAAGAGGGCTCATCCGTCAGGGCTGTTAGAAAGGTGACTGGCACAAAATGCTTTCCGGCTATGCTCTTAATCTCGCGAGTTGCGTCGTAGCCGTTCATAACCGGCATCATCACATCCATCAGAACCATGTCCGGCCGCTTTTCTTCATAGACGGCGACCGCTTCTCGGCCGTCTCCGGCTGAATAAACAGTGTGCCCATCGCGCCGCAACATATTTTCCAGAAAAATGCGATTTGTCTGGTCGTCATCGACGACAAGCACCGCAATGCTATTCCCGGCTGAGAAATTATCCGGCTTTCGCCCCGTCATTGCCGGCCCGTCATTAAGATCGGCAATATTCGACGGGGACTGTACTCGCACGCGCATTTGTTACCGCACTTCGAACAAACGCCCGAAGTTGGCGATCTGCAGAATCTTCCTGATTTGGGGATTGCAGTTGGCGATGGTGACACTACCGCTATTTTTCTGCGCGTGCTCGCGCAGAAGCAACATCATACCAAGCGCAGAGCTGTCTATGTATTTGACATCCCGCAAATCGATTACATATTTGAACGAATTGCAGCGATCCTTGTAACTCGCCCTGAACTCCTTATGCGAATAGAAATCGAATCTTTCACTGATGGATATCGTTACGGTGCCGGTATTTTCATTTTCGCTAACCCGAACTGTCGCCATGACACCCCCTCCTCTAGCTCGTCTGACTGATCGCAAGGCCCTTAACGATTATCACTCGCCGTTTCCATCGAAAATCTATAGGTGATTAGTTCCTTTAAAATAGCTCAACGCTACCGTTGTCCATGCTTGCCTGCTGAACAGGATTACACTTTTCCACCAGCAGACGCGTTTTCGCCTGAAGCAATCGATCCCGGATTTCGCGTAATCGCGCTGCGGATTCGGCCACGTCAGAATCTGACAGCAAGCCTAAATCGTTGCATGTTGTTTCCATGATCGATTCGAAAATTGCCAGATTTTCTTGCGCCTGCTGCACCACCTGGCGCACAATATCCTCAAACTGCAGTGAGCGCACCGCTTGAATGACCGAGCCCTTGATCTGTTCAGTGAACTGTCCAATCGTATCCAAAGCCCCGGCTGTATGCTGATTGTACTCATCCAGCGCACCCAGCATTTCGTCCACTTCTCCCTTGGCGCTTATGGCTCGACTCATGTCCCGTGAAGCGATGTCGCCCACAATCTGGTTCGCCTCGTCGATGGATGCTCTGGTACGTTGCATACAGTCGACGATTTGACTGTTAAAGGAGTTGGAATGCAATGCCAGCTGCCGTACCTCACTGGCCACCACCGCGAATCCGCGCCCCGCATCGCCAGCCCTTGCCGCCTCTATCGATGCATTAAGCGCCAGCAGATTGGTCTGATCTGCGATGGCCTTGATACCGCCCAACAACTTGAAGATTTCATCTGCCTGAACTGAAATATCATCGATTTTTTCCACCAAATGGATGCTGCCCTTGCTCATGTCCACTATGAGGTTGATGAAATATTCCATCACCTGGCCTGCTTCCTGGATGACTCCGTGAACATCATGGCTTGCGCCCTCGCTATTTGTCACCGAAGCCGCCGTATGCTTAATTAGCGCCGTGACCATTTCCTGTTCAGAGCGGCTAAGGGTTTCCAGCCCGGTGAAGCTGGAATGAAGCGTCACCACCGCATCGGTCATCAAGCCCTGTACCTGCTCAAGCTCGCCGCGCAGAAGTGTCACGCAATCCACTACTGACGCGTTCATCTCGAGCGCAAGATCGCGCATATCCCGCCCAAGGGCGTCTTCCCTCTCCGCCGCCCCCCTCGCATCCGTCACGCCCTTCAGGCGCATGTTGAGCGCTCTGGAATTGATCATCCAGGCGACAATAATTGCCAGACCCCCTATAGTCCTTACCCACCCGGAAGCCGCGAACGTGATTACTCCTAATCCGGCGCAACTGACAGCAAGGGCAATGGCGATGTGCTTTACGTATTCCATGTCTACTTTCATCAAGTCCCGGTCACCCATCCACCCACGATTGAGGGCGATATTGCCCGGTGAAGCGTCGTTGAAGCTATGCACATCGGCCCGTGCCGAGATCGCTAGCGGCCTAGTGGATTGCGGTGATGCAAGCCAGAGTCCGCTCAATGTACGTGCGAGGCCATAAACACTCTCGCCCTAAAAAATTTCAACATCACCTCGAGGCACTTGCTTATGCAAATCCCGGCGATAGACCTCTTCACGCTGCAAGATTGCTCCGTTATGCATGGTGCGTAATTTTTTCACCCTGAGCCTGCCCGTGTTTGGAAAATAGCAGACCTTGCGTGGATAAATATCACCCAGATCCTCGGCCACGACCTTCAAGCCTTCCGTCGCCAGAAACTTGTTCACGAAATCGATGTTGCGTCGACCTATGTCCGACATATTGGCCAGCATCCTGCCTCCGCCGGTAATCTTCACCTCCAGGTTCTGGCGATGGCCACCGTTCTTCAGCACATCG
This sequence comes from Gammaproteobacteria bacterium, assembly GCA_037381915.1. GTDB lineage: Bacteria > Pseudomonadota > Gammaproteobacteria > DRLM01 > DRLM01 > JARRQJ01. Next base: position 27,821 of record JARRQJ010000017.1, read on the forward strand.
TTGATAAGCAGTTCCATCGCGTAGACGCCGTAGCGGGCGGCATCGTCGTCAAGCTCATTGCACCAGGACTTTGACTGGGTGGCACTCCCGTTGGGCAGCATGAAATGGTTCATGCCTCCGATACCGAATATACGATCGCGGATACAGGCTGATACGCATGATCCCAACACCGTTACGATCACCTCTTCACTACGTGTAACGTAGTACTGCCCGGGCAAGATCTTGGCGGCAGGACATCCCATGTGCGTGTCCCAATAACGATCTATATGCGCGAATCCCCGTACGGGTAACTGCGGCTTGTTCGGAATATTCGACGCGCAATGCGGATTAGCCACGACTCGCTGCTCTCAAGCTACATACTCCAACCGATTTGTACCGAACATTTTCTTCTCTGTACCGAGATTCCCATGTGCCTGATATTTACCTTGCTCGCTACCACTTTGGTGCTCCCTTTTTTCTGATTCTCTCCTGCAGTGCCTTTGATGTTGTTAGAACTCCTGCCACTCGTCGTCGTTGTCGTCATTCCTGCTCAAGCGAGTCGCTCTGTCTTTACGACGTGACTTCGGCGCCAGCGGGCGTGGCCTCTCGACCGCCGGGCTTGGCGACACAGCGGCCACAGCTTCCGCGTCATTGCCGGTCTCAAAGAATTTCATCAACTCGCGCAATTCCAGCGACTGTCCATTCATGGCCTCACTGGCGGCAGCCGCCTCCTCGACCAGCGCTGCATTCTGCTGGGTAACCTGATCGAGCTGCATCACGGCCTTGTTGACCTGTTCAATGCCCGATGATTGCTCCTGGCTGGCCGCAGCAATTTCGGCAACGATAACGCTGACCTTCTTCACCGATGTGACGATTTCCTCTAAGGTCTGACCGGACATATCCACCAGTTTGGTGCCCTCGCCGACTTTATCTACACTGTCCTTTATTAGGGTCTTGATCTCCTTGGCTGCCGCCGCACTGCGCTGCGCGAGATTCCGCACCTCCGCCGCCACCACTGCGAATCCGCGCCCCTGTTCGCCGGCACGTGCCGCTTCGACCGCCGCATTCAATGCCAACAGATTGGTTTGGAAGGCGATCTCATCGATGACGCCTATGATGTCCGCGATCTTTTTGCTGGCGGAGTTGATCTCGCCCATTGCGGATACCGCCTCACCGACCACCTTGCCACCCTTCTCGGCCTGCTCGCGGGCGCCGGCCGCCAGCTGATTCGCCTCGCGGGCGTTGTCCGCGTTCTGCTTCACGGTGCTGGTCATCTCTTCCATACTGGACGCGGTTTCCTCCAGGCTGGAGGCCTGTTCCTCGGTGCGTTGACTGAGATCGGCATTGCCTCGTGCGATCTCACCCGCTGAGTTGGTGATATTCACCGTGGATCCGCGTATTTTTCCCACCATGCCCTGCAGATTCTTCACGGAGACATTTACTGCCTCCTGCAGCGTGGCAAATTCTCCCTGGAAATTTCCGGTAACGCTTCGGGTGAGATTGCCTTCCGCGAGCGCCTTGATAACCTCCGAACTGGCGCGCAAAGGTGCGACCAGGGCATCAAGCAGGCTGTTTATTCCCTCCCCTAGGCCCTTCATAAATCCCTGGTACGTGGATACATCCACACGCTCATCCAGGTCACCGCATGTTGCCGCTTCAATCAGGCGCTGTACCTGGCGCTCCGCATCTTTTTGCTCGGTGATATCCTTCCACTCAACCATATTACCCATGTAGCTGCCGTTATGATCCACGATGGCGGTGGCGTTGACCTCGAACTCCAGGTCCGCCACCTTAATCTGCGCCCTGGCCGGCAGGCGGCTGATATCGCTCAGCAAGGCGCGCTGGTGCGCCGGATTCTTATGAAACAGATCGATGTTCTTGCCCACCAGCTCACGGACATTGAATCCCGGAAATGTCTTGCGCAGTGTATCCTGACGATTGGCGAGCATATTCATCACCGCAGGATTGATGTAGGTGATATTCAAATCGGCGTCGCAGATCATTAAATTGGAATTAGCGCCGTCAATAGCAGATTGCAGCCGCGCGACGTCCACCTCTTTCTTGCGCAGTTCGGTCACGTCGGCCCACTCCAGGGTGTTACCGACATAGACGCCCTTGAGATCGTGAATGGCGCTTACGCGAATGTGGAATACCAATGGGCCAACGTGTATATCGGTCTCGTAGGGAAGATTGGCGGGATTTTCCAGCAAACGGCGCTGGTGGGCGGGGTTCTTATGAAAAATGTCTATGCAGGTGCCCACCAATTTGCTCGGATCGAAGCCGGGGTATAAGGTCCGCAGGGCTTCGGCGTTGCGTTCCATAACCGATTTAGTCGCCTGGTTAACGTAGGTAATCACGAGATTTCTATCGATAGTCATCATCGCGGTCTGGGCGCCGTCCACCGCCTTTTGCAGGCGCTGGGCCTGCTCTTCCTTAGCGCGTCGTTCAGTTACATCCTGCCACTGCACGATATACCCTACTCGCCGGCCGGCGGCGTTTACCAGAGGCCGGGTCTCGTGTTCGAAGACGTAGGGCCCGGGAGTAATTTCACCCTTGTGGGATGCGCCGGCCTCCATATTGCGCAACAAATTCTTAATCGCGTCTGGATTGCGGTGATAGCGATGGATGCTGCCGCCCACGACCTGATCGGCCCTGAATCCCGGCAGATACTTGGCCAGCTCTACTTCAAGTTTGCCAAGAACTTCGCGGGCCCGACGATTTACGAAGACAACGTTCTCGTCGGCATCCGCCACCATGATGTTGATGGGGGCATGCTCCAGCATGCTTTTGGTTACACCCAGATCGTCCATTACCGAATCGCCGTACGGATCGACCTCCTGCCCCACCATCGTTCTTTTGCTGACTGCCATATCCACTTCCTCCTTAGTCCGATATACCTTTAACATTGCATCCGCCACGATCTGCATCGCATCCACCCACGCTGCTTGGACCTGCGGAGTCCATAAAGCTCCCGCCATCTCCGCCATCACGTCCAACAGGGTTTGCGTTACCAGGGGATAATGGTTCGGCTGAGCACCGTAACCCCGGTGCCTGGCTCCCAGTTCAGCCAATATCTTTTTCAATACCGCGGGCTTACGCAGATTTTGTATCACCAGGGATAGGGCGGCGAGCAATTTACGCTGCTGGGCTTCCGGTTCAACTCCGGCAAACAGTGATCGAAGACCCGGCTTGCGACGGAAAAGCTCCGCATAAAAGCGCGCGGCCAGTTCTTCGCCGCGCGGCGCCAACGCCGCGAATGATTCTTCCAAAATCTCGACCTGTAATTGCGGCTTCCTACTCGCATCGGCGTCATGTGTGCGGCGGCCACCGCGTCCCGCCCCGCTGCTACTCCTGCGATCCTTTGCCGACCTGCGCTGAATGACCCGTAGTTTCGTCGACCCGGCGCCCTTGGTTTGCCGCGCTTGCTTATCCGTATGACCTGCGCCCTTTTTCACTCGACTATTTCGTCTAGAACTCATATGCCTACCTCTCTGATAGCTTCTCTAGCCCAGCCATGCCAGGCCGCTCAATATCTGATCCCAGAATTCCCACCATGACAGCGGCTCCTCCTCCGGCTGAAAGGCATCTGTTTCCGCGAACCCATGCACCGCGTCGGACCATGAATACTGTGTCATCGCCTTTCTCCTGTTTCGTCTGCCAAAGTGTCATCTCTGCCGCCGAGTCCGCATGCCGCTATTCGACCTGAGGAACCGCAGCGAGATCATCCACATTCATCAGTTTGTCTATATTGAGAATAATCACCATTTTCTCGTCGACGGTCGCCAAGCCCCTCACGAACTCCACATTCACGTTGCCTCCAAAATCCGGAGAAGGACGAAGCTCTTCAGACGGAACGGCATACACGTCCGATACCGCGTCGACCACAATACCCATGATGCGGTCCCCTTTCTCACTCTCGACCCTTAAGACGATCACCACCGTGGTCGGACCATAGTCGATCTGACTTATACAAAACCGCATGCGCAGGTCCAGGATCGGCACGATCGTTCCTCGCAGATTCATCACTCCAAGCACATATTCCGGCGTGCCGGGGATGGGAGTGACCTTGCCCCACCCCTTGATTTCCTGTACCCGCAGGATGTCCACTCCGTATTCCTCCCCGGCCAAAATGAAGGTTAGATACTGATCCGCATTCACTGCGACCCCCAGGCCGATGTCATTTTGCATTGCGTTCGATGTACTCATACGATCTCCTTAAGCGGCGGCGCCGACCTTTCCCGACCCGCGAGACTCACGGGCGGGGTTGCCGCTAGCCACATTAACCAACTGACCGGCATCCAAAATCAAAGCCACTGTACCGTCACCGAGAATGGTGGCGCCGGAAATGCACGGCACCGGGCGAAAGTTGCTTTCCAGGCTCTTGATGACCACCTGCTGCTGACCCAGCAAATCATCCACTACCATGCCGAGCTTTTTGCCTTCTCCTTCCACCACCACCAGCAGCCCACCTGACAAAGCGGAGTCTCCGGCCTTGATGCCGAATAGGCGCCGTAGGTCCATTATGGGAATGTAGTCATCACGCAACCGATAGACTTCGCCGCCCCCTGCGACGGCGTTGACACGGTCAGTGCGTATTTGCAGGGACTCCACAATGGACACCAAGGGCGCCACGTAAACCTGATTACCGACACGCACCAGCTGCCCGTCCAGAATGGCCAGCGTTAGCGGCAGACGGATGGTAAAGCATGAACCCTGGCCTGGCCGCGAACGTACTTCCACGTTACCGCCGAGGTCGCGAATATTGCGCCGCACCACATCCATACCGACGCCGCGCCCCGACACATCGCTGATGCTGTTGGCGGTCGAAAATCCGGGGTCGAATATAAGGTCCAGAATGCGCTCTTCGTCCAGGACCTCACCTTCCGCTACCAGTCCACGTTCCTGCGCCCTGGTTGCGATGCGCGGCCGATTCAATCCTGCACCATCATCGGACACCTCGATAACGATGTTGCCGCCTTGATGATAGGCATTGAGATGAATCTGACCGACCTCGGGCTTGCCTTGCTCGCGACGCGCATCCGCCGTCTCAATACCATGATCCAGGGCGTTGCGCACCAGGTGTACCAGCGGATCGCCGATCTTTTCCATTACCGTCTTGTCCAGCTCGGTTTGCTCTCCGGTCAGCTTAAGTTCAACCTTCTTACCTAGCTTCGAGCTGAGATCATGCACCAAGCGCGGGAAGCGGCTGAAGGCAAAACTAATGGGCAGCATACGAATACGCATGACCCCTTCCTGCAGTTCGCGAGTGTTTCGCTCCAGCTGCGCCAAACCGTCGCGCAGATTTTCCAGCACGGCATCATTCAAGCCCTGCATGGCCACCCCCATTTCGCTGAGCATGGACTGAGTGATAACCAGCTCCCCGACCATGTTGATGATGGCGTCAATCTTCTCTGTACTGACCCGAATTGATTCCCCCTCCGCGCGGCGGTCCTGGCCTCCGCGACGCTCCGGCGCCAACGAAGCCGGCTTTTCACCGGCCCGGCGCACCGTCGGCGCTTCGTGGCCGGGGGCACCTTGACTCGGATGCGCAAGCGGGTCGATGATCAGCTCACAATCATCTTCAACCCAGGCAAAGATCTCATCGATCTCCGCCCGGGATGTTTTCGCGTCTAAAATTAGATCCCATGACAGGTAGCACTCTTCCGGGTCTAGCTCCACAAACGGTGGCAGGGCTGAGATATCTGCCTTGACTTCAAGGTGGCCCAGCGCCGCCAGCTCGCGCAAAATGCGACTGGGATCATTACCGGTGCGGAAAAAATGAGCATAAGGATGAAACTGTATGCGCCAGCCGGCCTCCGGATTACTTTCTGAATCGGACGCGGCGCGGGCCGAGGTTCCACTGCCAGACACCGCATCGCAGGATTGCGTCAGCACCCCCTCCAATTGCTTCTGTATAGTCATAGTGCGGGTGGTATCGATGTCCGTACCCGTCTGCAATGCCCCAATCATGTCCCGTAATACATCAACCGACTCCAGCAGCACGGCTATGAAATCGGGATTGATATCCGATTGGCCGGAGCGCACCCGCTCGAGCAACGCCTCCACCAGGTGGGTGAATTCCGCGACCATTTGGAATCCGAAAGTCGCCCCGCCGCCCTTGATGGAGTGAGCACCACGGAATATGACGTTGATCAGTTCTGGATCCTTACTGTCTCCCTCGAGCCGCAATAAGGCCGACTCCATATTCGCCAGATGCTCTAGGCTTTCCTCGAAAAAGACCTGATGAAACTGTGAGACTTCCACTGTCATATCATTTATCCCAATACGCGCTTGACCGTCGATATCAGTTGCTCGGGGTTGAAGGGTTTGACGAGCCACCCGGTAGCGCCCGCCGCCTTGCCCTCCTGCTTCTTGTCGGCGCCGGATTCCGTGGTAAGGGTTAAAATGGGTGTGAATTTATACGCTGGCATGGTGCGCAATTCGCGCGTCAAGGCGATCCCGTCCATCTTGGGCATATTCACGTCGGTGAGCACGAGATTGAACGCCTTCGATTTGGCAAGCTGCAGCGCAGCGGCGCCGTCTATCGCCTCAACCACGTCATAGCCCGCGTCTTTTAGGGTCTTCACCACCATCATCCGCATGCTTGCGGAGTCATCAACAGCCAGAATAGTCGCCATTTTGTCTCCTCAACTCCATTACCCAAGCCCGCCGCGCTCGTCGCCAAATCTAAAGATTCCGACGCGGACTATTCAGGCAGGCATAAGCCGCCCGCGCGCGACCTAAAGCTGATCGCAGCAAACCACGAGTCGTATTTATTTAAGGCGGGTTCTTGGCCCTAACGTGCTGCCGATGCAGGGGCCGCAGGATTTAGGCGGCGGGTATCGGCGTGTCTAGCATGGCGGCCCTAACTGGAAGCCATGCCGGTTATTTCTTATCGGATCTCAAGTCCAATTAGCTTGTCCACGCCAAGCAGTTTGGCGCTGTCGACGAGCGCTTCTGATGTGGATCGCCATTCGAGCGCGCATCGGTTGAAGCCGGCATGGAGAAACATCGAGCAAAGCACTTGGAGGGCGGCGGTATCAACACGTCCTACCGCGGAACCGTTCAGGACAATCGGCATACCGTTGTCCAGCGCGGCTTGAAGTTCAGCGTACAGGGTATGAACGGTGGAAACGTCCAGCGTTTCCGCCAAATCGACGTTCCATACCCCAGCTGCCCCGGCGCTCATCATTCATTTCCTCCCTCTGCGGCCCCCCTGTAACATGGGACTATCAGGGCTATCGTCCGCCTAACCGATAACTTTAGTCAGCAGGTAGGATTAGTCTGATATGGTAAGCTACACATGACAGCCGCCACGGGATGCGGAGCCAACATGTCGGATCATCACACTCATCGGTAGCAAGACCGCAGTTGGTCAGGTGGAATTGCTCTAAAAGGGTACGGGGCCATGCACTCGACTGAATTGAGCTTCGTAAGTTTTGCCGAGAATACCCAGGACGGGATCCTCGTCATCTGCGGGCAGCGCCTGGTATACGCAAACCACGGCATCGAAGAAATAATCGGATATTCGCCCGCTGAGCTTGCCGGTTTGACGCTCGGCCAGATTATCGCTCCGGATCATTCTCAACCGAAAGCATCCATGCTTAATGGCAGCGGTGAGCTTCCCACCGGACAATACGAGATCTATTTCAGACGCAAGGATAAAAGTCCATGCCCGGTCGAGATCACGGCGGCCCACGGCCAGTGGCGCGACAAACCGGCCCTAATCCTAATTGTTCGTGATATCAGCGCCCGTCAGCGCATCGAATCGCAACTGCGCGAAATTGAAACTCGATTCCTGCAGATCACCCAGAATATCGAGGAGGTATTCTTCGTCCGTGATTTGCGCAACAATGAGATGATATATATCAGTCCGGCTTATGAGAAAATCTGGCAGCGCCCTGTCTCTGAAATATATGAAAACCCGCTTGCATTCGTCAAATACATCCATCCAGCAGACAGGCCGCGCATTGAAGACATCATCCTTGCACGCAATTTAAGCAGGCAAGGCTTCTCCACTTATCAGTACCGCATCATCCTGCCCGATGGTGGGGTACGGTGTATTCGCGCCCGCACCTTCCCAGTGATGGATGAAACTGGGCGCGCCTATCGTGTCGCAGGCATCGCCGAAGATGTCACCGCAGAAAGGCTTGCCGAGGAGAAACTGCGATTTAGTGAAATGCAGTTGCGACAGATTATCGACCTGGTTCCCCATTCAATATTCGTCAAGGATTTTGCGGGACGGTTCCTGCTGGTAAACAAGGCCAAAGCGGATTTCTATGGCACTACGGTAGAGAGGCTTACCGGGTGCTTGCAGGTCGACTTCCATCCGCGCAATGATGAACTGAAAAATATGCAAGCCGATGACCGCGCGGTCCTGGATACCAAGCTCCCGAAACAGATTCCCGAGGAGGAGGTAACGGATGCAAACGGTACTCAACATGCCCTCCAGACCATCAAGATCCCCTTTACCACCTCAATGAATGGAACAGAGGCGGTACTTGGGGTTGCCGTCGACATAACCGACCGTAAGCGTGCCGAGCAAGCCCTGCGCCTGAGCGAGGAGCGCTTCCGCCTCAGCCTGCGCTATGGCAGCATCGGCACTTGGGACTGGAATATCAAGACCGGTGAACTCTACTGGTCGGAACTCGTTGCACACTTATTCGGATACCGATCGAACGCTACTGAAACCTCCTATGACGCTTTTCTCAATGCGCTACACCCCGACGATCGCCCCTTCGTTGAAAATGCGGTGAAAGACTGCATAGAAACCGGCCGTGATTATGACATCGAGCATCGCGTGCTATGGCAGGACGGCAGCGTGCATTGGCTGCATGAATCCGGAGGGGTCATTTACGGCAGCGATGGCCGGGCGGAGCGGATGGTGGGGGTGGTTCGCGAGGTAACCCGACGCAAATCGGCCGAGCAGCTACTGATCGAATCCGAGGAGAAATACCGGGCTGTCATGGAAAACGCCAGTGATGCCATCTTGCTCGGCACCATGGATGCCCGGATCATAGACGCCAATCGTCGCGCTGAAGAATTATTCGGCTACACACGCAAGGAACTGCTGCAACTGCACGCTAGGGCGATTCATCCCAAGGAGGAGCACCCAGCCTTGGCAGCGGCGTTCAAAGACCTCGAGGCCAAGGGCAGCTCGCTCTATGAGCACCGGATACTGCGGAAAGACGGGCGCACTGCCAATGTCGAGGTTGCAGCGAGGGTAATCGAGTATCGGGGAGAGAGGGTTGTAATGGCCATCTTCCGCGATACCACCGCCCGCAGACACGCCGAGGAAGAGCGCCTGGCGCATGCCAAAGCGCAACGCGATACTCTGGTGCGGGAAGTCCATCATCGCATAAAGAATAATCTGCAAGGCGTGGTGGGTCTGCTGCGCCAGCACACTACCAGAAACCCCGAACTGCGCGAACCCCTCGAGTCCGCGATCAGCCAGGTAAATGCGATGGCGGTAGTGCACGGCCTCTACGGTCGAGGCAGTAACGAGCGAATCGTCCTCTGTGACATGGTCAGGGCAATTTGTCAGTCTGCCGGCGGCTTGACGGGGAAGATGGTCGAACCCCACCTGACGGTAACGGTCGAGAATCCGATCCGCGTCTCCAATGAAGAGGCCGTACCGTTGGCCTTGATCCTGAACGAATTGATCTTCAACGCCATCAAGCACCAAGCAACGGACCAGAACCCGGTGCAGGTATATGTGCAGGATGAAAGCTGGGGTCGTGACCCCCGATACTCGCTTACCGGAAGGTTTTGACTTTGCAAGCAACGCCGGCCTGGGAATCGGTTTAAAACTGGTTAAGTCCTTGCTGCCATCCAAGGGTTGTCAGTTGCAGATACGCAACGACGCAACAAATGTGATTGCCGATTTACTGATCAGCTCTCCTGTCCTTGCACCTGTCTCCGCCCCATAAGTGTCAACTTATTTTCTGCCGCGCCCAGTGTTATTTTCATGCTTGCGTTCAGCCTTTGATGCAGGTACATTAACTGCCAAATTATTATTATGTGCTTCACTGTCATGCCGGCCCATCGCATTTTAATCGCGGATGATGACCGCCTGATACTGTCAACTTTGGGGCAGGGCCTGCGGGACGCAGGATACGAGATATATGAAGCTACGGACGGCAAGGCGGCAGTACATATCTGCGAAACATTAAATCCTGAGCTTGCCATCCTCGATATGCGGATGCCTGGAATGTCAGGCGTGGAGGCCGCTCATCTGATTCGGCAAGAGACCACGGTGCCCTTTATATTTCTATCAGCCTACAACGACAAGGAAGTAGTACAACTGGCCGTGCAGGAAGGCGCCTTGGCCTATTTGGTCAAACCCGTGGACATACCACAAATCATACCCACCATCGAGGCCGCCCTGGCGCGCGCAGCCGAACTCGACGAACTGCGTCGCTCGACTCAGAACTTGAGTTCGGCACTGGAGACTAATCGTGAAACCAGCATGGCGATTGGCGTAATCATGGAACGCTATCGGCTCAATCGAGATCAAAGCTTTAAGGCGTTGCGTCAGTATGCCCGTTCTGAGCGGGTAAAGATAAATGATCTTGCCGCAGAGCTGTTAAGTTCCGTAGAGACTTTTAATATTCCCCGTGAGTTTCTGCCAAAACCTCCTGGTTAAAGCCCCGCCCTCTACCGTTCCCGCCCGCACCCTGACTGCAACTGCAGTACCAGTAACGAGTATGCATTCTCCGCCTAGGAAGAACTGTGCATGGGGACAAGAATTCCAATCCACCGGTCAAACAAGTCCTTGCTCAAAAATTTCCAACGGCTCGGGCCGGCCAAAAAGATATCCCTGAAAATTATGACACCCGAATTGTCCTAACAGCTCGCAATGGGTTTGGGTCTCCACGCCTTCGGCAATGACGTCCATACCCAAAGTCTTTCCCATCTGGATAATAGTCTGAACGATCGCCTCTCCGTTCTTGTCCATTCCCAGATCTTTTATAAAACTCTTGTCTATCTTGAGCTCATTGATAGGCAATGTCTTGAGGTAGGATAGACAGGAATATCCTGTTCCAAAGTCATCCAACGCAAACGAAAGGCCAATGTCCCGCAACTGCCGCATCTTGCCGATAAATTCCTCCATATTGTCCAGCAGCATGCTCTCGGTGATCTCCAAGGCCAGCAGCGAGGGATTGACCCCCGTTTCATCCAATAGCCGCATGATGTTGTCAACAAAATTCGGCTGTTTGAATTCTAAGGCGCTGATGTTCACGGACAGCATAAGCTGCCGCATTTTTTCACTTGCGCTCCATGCCTTGAGGCGGCGACAGCTTTCCTCCAATACCCACTTCCCGATGGGAATGATGAGCCCGGTTTCCTCGGCCAAAGGAATGAAATCCAGCGGCGATATCAGCCCCAGCTGCGGGTGAATCCAACGCAACAAAACTTCCGCCCCCCTCACTCGGCCACCATTGCCAACCCGCTTCTGGTAATAGAGCACCATCTGTCGCTCTTCCAAGGCATGCCGCAGGTTGAACTCAAGTTGCGTGCGCCGTTCCAGCGTCTCCTGCATGGCCGGATCATAGAAGCGCAGAGTATTGCGCCCAGCCTTCTTCGCCGCGTACATCGCCAGGTCGCCACGCTTAAGCAACTCGTGGACGCCGTCCCGCGAATCGCGGAACAGCGTCACGCCGATACTGACCGATCCTAGGTAATCCTTACCGTTTACTGTATAGTCCCTCCCCAAGGCCCCCAGCAGCTTATCCCCCACCAGCTTTGCCTGCGCGGCGGCGTGTTGCGACTCCTGGCTGATCTGCTCCAGAATCACCACGAATTCGTCTCCTCCGATTCGCACAACGGTATCCTCCGAGCGCAGCGTGGCTTCTATGCGCCGCGCCGTTTCCTGCAAGACCTCATCACCTACGTCATGGCCCTGGGTGTCATTGATGACCTTAAAATGATCCAGATCCAGGCACAAGATCGCGCCGTAGCGTTGTGCCCTACTGCTGACGTCCAGGGCGTGCTCCAATCTTTCCAGGAGCAAACTGCGGTTAGGCAAGCCCGTCAACTGATCATAAAAGGCCAGATTCTCTATTTTGTTCTGGGCCTCCTTGTATTCTTTAAGATCAACAAAACTGCCCACATAATGCGTCACTTGTTCATCTCTGTCTTTGACCACCGAGATGGTCAGCCATTTCGGGTAAACCTCGCCATTCTTACGCTTGTCCCAGATCTCGCCCTGCCAAATCCCGTCGCGATTGATCTTTTCCCACATTTCCCGATAGAAAGTCTTCGCATGGACACCGGATTGAAGAATACGAGGATCTTGGCCAATCACGTCTTCCGAAGAATAACCGGTGATCATGGTGAAGGCCTGGTTCACACGGATAATCCGGCGCCGGGAATCGGTCACCATCATGGCTTCCTGCGATTGAAAGACGCTTGCCGCGATGCGCAATTCATCCTCCGATCTACGATGGTCCGTCATATCGCGCATAAACCCAAGAATCCGCCCATCCTCAGGCAGATAGACAGCGTTGACCTCGACCGGCCAGACCCCGCCATCCTTGGCCCGGTGTTTCGTCTCGAATCGCGCGTAACCCTTCATAGCTAGATTCTTCAATATTTCCTTGATCAACGGTTTCTCCATCAAAGCTTCCACATCCCAGACGCATAATTGCAGTAGCTCCTCGCGCCCATATCCAGAGCGCCTTACGTATGCCTCGTTGACCTCAAGGATCCGACCGCCCATGTCGATCATCCAGAATCCGTCCAGGGAAGTCTGAATAATCTTCTGATAGCGGCCTGCGTTCTGCTCAAGAGAGCGCAGCACTTCGTGCTTTTCATCTTCTAGATCGAAGCGGTCCAGCGCATAGCTGACATTCCTCGCCATTTCCGCGAGCAACTGAACAATGGGTTCACTAAAGGCGTCTCGGTCCTGGTGGTAGAAGGAAATGACGGCGTAGCTCCTGCCGCCTCGTGTGATACCTACGGCGGCGGATGCCCGCCAGCCGTAGGGTTTCGCCCGGTCATGCCAGGGCTGGGCGCTGGGACTGGTGGAGAAATCCCGACTAATGACGGTCCGATGTTCTCGAAACGCAACTCCCGTACATCCCTGCCCTTTGGGCAGGTCGGCTCGTGACGAGATTTCTATACCATCCAGGTAGGATTGCCCGGTTCCATAGCGCGCCTCTACCTTAATCAGGCCACTTTGCTCGTCCGCCCGCCCGATCCATGCCAGCATCATCCCGCCGAACTCCACGGCAATCTGGCAGATCTTGTTGAAGAGGTCGCATTCGGTCTTACTGACCAACGCGGCCTGATTGGTGTAAAACAAAGCGCGGCAAATATTGGTCTGAAATTGGATTTGCTCTTCGTACTCTTTCCGTTCCGTGATATCTCGGACAACACCGAAGATATAGTCTTCTCCGTCCATGCTGATCAGCTTGGCGCTGATCTCTACGGGCATCACCGTTCCGTCTTTTCGCACATGCGCGGTCTCGAACACGGCACTACCCTGTGATCGTATCTCGGCAAATCTCTTGGGGACCTGTTCGGCGAATTCGGGGGGGTCGAATTGGGTAATACGCTTCCCAAGCATTTCTTTCTTTGCGTAGCCAAGGCGCTCGTGGCCAGCGGTGTTTATATCGATGATATGCCCCTTCATGTCCAGCATTAGAAGGCCGTCATTTGCCAGATCGAATAAGATCCCTGATCTCGCCTCGCTTCGCTGCTGATCAGCGGCGATTTGAATTCGCTCTACCATGACTGATCATCAAAACAATTTGACTCGGGAACACCGAACCCATGAAGCATTCCCTTCCAGGTCACAAGACCTGCTCTTCCGACTATTAATTCACGCATCACAAAGCGCTCCTACCGCAACTACTCCGCCAGCTCTCCGCCAGACAACTAGCGCGCCAGCTGCGCCTTTCGGGCTTTCAGGACCCCACGAGAACTATGATGTTTGCAACATCGTGGTCTGCGTCTGTTCCATATTTCGACATCGCATGACGCCGCGGCTTTGACTTCGAACACAATCTCACATGCGCACCGGCAGATGCCGGAGCTTGTAGATGCTCGGACTCAATTTATTTCAAACCCAGCGGGGATTCGGCGGGATTACATCACAAACGACCTAAAGGTGGCGTGGTGGTTTTGGCCATCCCAAAGAACGATGGAATAATTGACCTATGTAGTTAATTACCCTCGTACCCTTATTTTCGGTTGTCTCCCCCAGATCTTTAGGGGGAAGATACGGAAATGGAGGCGTCTCCATTCAGTGGGACCTATCCAATCTAATGCACCACACCCTCACTTGGCAAGGGAACCTAGTCGGCCACTACCCGCCGCGGCGCGCCAGCTATAAGCAGCATTACTCTTAATGGTTAAAGCCATTGGATCAGAATATACCTCGTTCCCGCCGTTCGGCGGAGAGAAGCTGAGATCAGTCCCAGCGCGCGTCGCGCACCTGGACCCTCCCCTCGTGGATGCGGACCGGGAAGGTGGGAACGGGTTCGTAGGCGGGCGGGGCCATGACGGCACCGGTTCTGATGCAAAAGCGCGCGCCGTGGCGCGGGCAGATGATTTCATCACCATCCAGCTTGGCGTCGGCGAGAGGCGCGTAGTCGTGGGTGCAGACGTCTTCGATGGCGTAGTATTCGCCGCCCAGATTGAATACCGCTATCTGGACATCGTCGACGTCGACGATGCGCCGCTCCCCGGGCGGCAGTTCTCCCAGTTTGGCTACATCGACCCAGTCGGACATAGGAGTACTCCTGCATAGTTTGTCATGCCGGACGCAGCGTAGCGAAGATCCGGGGTCCAGAGCAGATTGATTTCATACTATCTGGATTCCGGCGTTCCCCGGAGTGACGGTTGATTAAATATTTGGCATTTCCGCTGCGCGTGCTGTTGGCCGTACCGCAACGTCGACTCGAAACGCGCGAGCCAGAATGCGGCACATGTTTATAGCAGCCCCGCCTGTAACTTGGCCGCCTCCGACATGCGGCTCTGATCCCAGGGCGGATCAAAAACAATCTCTACATTGGCGTCCGTGACGTTTGGCACGCTCTTGATCTTGTTGGCCACGTCCTGCTGCAAAATGGCGCCCATGCCGCAGCCCGGCGCGGTAAGAGTCATCTTGATATCGACGCGGTTACCGCCTTCGGAAAGGGGTGTGACCGCGCAATCATAGATCAGCCCCAGTTCCACAATATTGATGGGAATCTCCGGATCGTAGCAGGTGGCCAGTTGCTGCCAGATCTGTTGCTCATCGACGGCGCCGTCCGCCGTTGTTTCACTTATGTCGAACCCGTGCTGCATCGGCGTCTTACCCAGTGCGTCGGCGTCTTGGCCGTCGACGCGCACCAGATTGCCCTCGACGTAGCAGGTATAGCTGCCGCCCAGGGATTGGGTAATAGTCACCTGTTGCCCGGCCGGCAGGGTGATGGGGGCGCCCGCCGGAATCAGGACAGCAGGGCAATCCCGGGTCAGCGATACGATTTCATTGGCTTGCATCCTGCTCACTCCGTCGATGCGGTTTCCTTGTTGTGCAGCGCCGCCTCCAGGGTGTGCCAGGCGAGGGTCGCGCACTTGACCCGCGCCGGATAATCCCGCACCCCGGTAAGCACGCTGAGCTTGCCCAGATCGGGCCCCGACCCGTCCGTGGCATCTTCCGTCACGACCGCATGAAACTTGTGAAACAATGCCTCGGCGTCGGCCACCTTCATGCCCTTGAGCCGCTCGGTCATCAATGACGCCGAGGCCGTGGAAATGGCACAGCCCACGCCTTCGAAGCGCACGTCGGTGATGATATCGCCTTCGATCTTGAGATACAGGCTGAGCTTGTCACCGCACAAGGGATTGTACCCATCGGCGTGACGGTTGGCGCCGGCCAGTTTTCCGAAGTTGCGGGGATGGCGGTTGTGATCGAAGATCACCTCTTGATAGAGCTCGCGCAGATCAGACACGGAACACCTCTTTGACCTTGAGAATGGCGGCGATCAGGCGGTCGATGTCGCCGCGGGTGTTATATAACGCCAGGGACGCCCGCACCGTGGCCGGCACGGCGAAATGTTCCATCACCGGCATGGCGCAATGATGGCCGGTACGGACCGCGACACCCTCGTGATCGAGGACGGTACCGATATCATGGGGATGCACCCCGTCCAGCACGAAGGACAGGATGCCAGTCTTGTTGCGCGCCGTGCCAATGATGCGCACTTCCGGAATTTCCAGGGCCCGGGCGGTGGCATAACGCAGTAGCTCATCCTCCCAGGCGGTGATGGCCCGTAGACCGAGGCCGGCCACATAATCGATGGCCTGGCCCAGGCCGATGGCGCCGGCGATATGGGGCGTGCCCGCCTCGAACTTATAGGGCAGCGCATTGTATTCGGTCTTGACGAAGCTGACGGAGCGGATCATTTCTCCGCCGCCTTGATAGGGCGGCATGGCCTCCAACAGCGCGGCCTTGCCGTACAGCACACCTATGCCGGTGGGCGCATAAAGCTTGTGACCGGAGAATGCATAGAAATCGCAGTCCAAGGCCTGGACATCCACCTCCACGTGCGGCACTGCCTGGGCGCCGTCCAGCAGCACCGGTACGCCTTGGGCATGGGCCGCGGCGATGATCTCCCCGACGGGATTGACAGTGCCTAGGGCGTTGGATACATGCACGACCGCGACCAGCCTCGTACGCACGCTCAACAGGCGATGGAACTCGTCGATAAGCAGTTCGCCGGTTTCGCCGATAGGGACCACTTTCAATACCGCCCCCGTTTGCTCGCACACCATCTGCCACGGCACGATATTGGAATGATGCTCCATCTCCGTGATGAGTATCTCGTCACCAGGCTTGAGGCGCGGCCGCGCGTAACTCTGCGCCACCAGGTTGATGGCCTCGGTGGCGCCGCGCACGAACACGATTTCGCGATGGTCGGCGGCGTTGAGAAACTGCTTGACCTTGTCGCGTGCGCCCTCGTGGGCGGCCGTCGCGCGTTCGCTCAAGGTATGCACGCCGCGATGAATATTCGAGTTGTCGGCATTGTAATAATGGTCCAGCGCCGCGATAACCTGGCGCGGTTTTTGACTGGTAGCGGCGTTATCCAGATAGACCAGGGGCTTGCCATGGATCTCCTGGTGCAGGATGGGGAAATCACGGCGGATGCGTTCCACGCCCTCGTTGCTCAAGGGTGACACTGATGGCTGCAATACGCTGTTCATAACAATCCCTCGTTCCAGGCGTCCTGCGGCAAACGCTGCATCACCGCCTGATCCAGGCAACTGCGCAAGGCCGGCACCTTGACTTGCTCAATGATCTCTTGCGCAAAGGCCAAGGTGAGCAGATTGCGCGCGGCGGCTTCCGGTATGCCGCGGGAACGCAGATAAAACACCGCATCGGCGTCCAGTTGTCCGACGGTGGCGCCATGGGAGCACTTGACGTCATCGGCATAGATTTCCAATTCCGGCTTGGTATCCGCCTCGGCGTCGATGGACAGCAGCAGGTTTTTATTGGACTGCCGGGCATCGGTCTTCTGCGCGCCGGGATGCACGAGCACTTTGCCGTTGAACACGCTACGGCCGCGGCCGTCCACGATTCCTTTGTAAAATTCGTTGCTGGTCCCATGGGGCTGCAGGTGATCGATGCGGGTGTGGGTATCCACATGCTGGCGGCCGTTTACCAGATACAAACCATTCAACTCGCAATGGGCGCCAGGGGCCGCCAACCGTACGTCTACATCGTTGCGCACCAATGCGGAACCGAGGGTAACGGTATGGGCGTCAAAGCGGCTGTCACGGTCCTGATGCACATGGACGCCGCTGATGTGGAAAGCCTTGGCGCTTTCCTCCTGCAAACGGTAATAGTCGACGGCGGCGTTCTTGCCCAATCGGATTTCGCTAAGGACGTTACTGAAATAGATCGTGTCATCGAAGGCGATATGGCGCTCGACCAGCACGACATGACTGTTGTCATCGGCGTGCACCAGCACCCGCGGGTGGCTGACGCGCCCCTCTTGCGCCACCGTGGCGAAGAACACCACATGCAGTGGCTGTTCCACCACCGTCCCCGGGGCAAGCCTCAGGTAGACGCCATCGTCGGCGAACGCGGTATTCAGCGCGGCAAACGGGTGGCGGTCCATATCGGCCACGCTGCCGAGCAAGCCTTGCAATTCGTCGGGATGCCGCCGCAGCGTCTCATGGAGACTGGTCGCCGCAGCGCCGGCCGGCAAAGCGTCCAGGCGCGACAGCGCGGGAAAATAGCGGCCATTGATAAACACGAGGCGTTGCGCGGCGGCTTCGACCTGGAGCGAGTTGTCGATTCTCTCCATATCCACCGCAATCTCGCCGGCGGCGCTACAATTGAAGGACCGCTTTTCGATGGCGGCGGTCCGGGTGTACTTCCAGTCCTCGTCACGCGGCACGGGAAATCCGCGGGCGCAAAAGCGGGTCATGGCCTCCTGGCGCAGTTCCCGCAGCCAGGCGGCGGCACTGCCCGCCAGGCCGGCGGCGAGTCGCTCGAACTCGGCGGCATAATGATCTTGGGCCTGTATCACGATATTCGTATTCACGCCATTCCCATTTATGCCTGGCGTTCAAGCGCCGGGGAGGCGGATTCTATCCAACCGTAGCCCTTGTCTTCCAGTTCCAGCGCCAACTTGCGGTCGCCGGACTTCACGATTTGACCGTGAACCAGCACGTGCACATAGTCCGGCACCACGTAATCGAGCAGGCGCTGGTAATGGGTCACCAGCACCATCGCCCGCTCCGCACTGCGCAATGCGTTCACGCCATCGGAGACGATGCGCAAGGCATCGATGTCCAGTCCGGAATCGGTCTCGTCGAGAATGCCGAGAGCCGGCTCCAGCAAGGCCATTTGCAGAATCTCATTGCGCTTTTTCTCACCACCGGAGAAACCCTCGTTGACGGCGCGATGCAGGAACTGTTCGCTCATCTGCACCAACTGCATCTTTTCCTTGACCAGCGCCAGGAAATCCATGGCGTCCAGTTCGCCCAAGCCGCGGTGTCTGCGCACGGCGTTGACCGCCGCCTTGAGCAGATAGGCGTTGCTCACCCCCGGGATCTCCACCGGATACTGAAAGGCGAGAAACACGCCTTGACGGGCACGCTCTTCCGGCGCCAGTTCCAGGAGATTCATTCCCTTGAACCATACTTCGCCGTCGACGACCTCATAGCCTTCCCGCCCGGCGAGGACGTTGGCCAGGGTGCTCTTGCCGGAACCGTTGGGCCCCATGATGGCGTGCACCTCACCGGCCTTGACCTCGAGGTTGATGCCCTTGAGGATGGCCTTGCCGTCCACAGTCACTTTGAGATTCCTGATACTTAACATGTCACTCGTTTTCTCTCTCAACAATGCCGACAACCGATGGCTGAAGGCGTTCAGTACGAATACCCGATAAAGTTAATCCCGGCAGGCGGCACCTGGATGTAATCACCCTACACTGCCTTCCAGACTTACGCCTAACAGATTCTGGGCCTCCACGGCAAATTCCATGGGCAGTTCCTTGATCACCTCTTTACAGAAGCCGTTGACGATCATGGATACCGCATCCTCCGCCGTCAGCCCGCGTTGCCTGCAGTAGAACAACTGGTCGTCGCTGATCTTGGAGGTGGTGGCTTCATGTTCCACCTGGGCGCTGCGATTCTTGGCCTCGATGTAGGGGAAGGTATGGGCGCCGCACTTGTCGCCCAGCAGCAGCGAGTCGCACTGGGTATAGTTGCGCGCCCCTTCGGCACTTTTCAGAATCTTGACCAGGCCGCGGTAGGCGTTCTGACCGTGACCGGCGGAGATCCCCTTGGAGACGATGGTGCTGCGGGTATTGCGGCCGACATGGATCATCTTGGTGCCGGTGTCGGCTTGCTGGTAGTTGTTGGTCAGCGCCACCGAGTAGAACTCGCCCACCGAATTGTCACCCTCCAGCACGCAGCTGGGATATTTCCAGGTGATAGCGGAACCGGTCTCCACCTGGGTCCAGGAGATCTTGGAGTCGGCACCGCGGCAATGGCCGCGCTTGGTTACGAAATTGTAAATGCCGCCCTTGCCCTCGGCATCGCCCGGATACCAGTTCTGCACCGTGGAATACTTGATTTCGGCATTATCCAGCGCCACCAGTTCTACCACCGCCGCGTGCAACTGGTTTTCGTCGCGCATCGGTGCCGTGCAGCCTTCCAGATAACTCACGTAGGCACCCTCGTCGGCGACGATCAGGGTGCGCTCGAACTGCCCGGTGCTGGCGGCGTTGATGCGGAAATAGGTGGACAACTCCATGGGACAGCGCACGCCCTTGGGTACATAGACAAAAGAACCGTCGCTGAACACGGCGGAATTGAGCGCCGCGTAAAAGTTGTCGCCGGGCGGCACCACACTACCGAGGTATTTTTGCACCAACTCCGGATAGTTCTGTACCGCCTCGGAGAACGGGCAGAAGATCACACCTTTCTCGGCGAGTTTATCCTTGAAAGTGGTGGCCACCGACACGCTGTCGAACACCGCGTCCACCGCCACGCCGGCGAGACGCGCCCGCTCGTGGAGAGGCACGCCCAGCTTCTCATAGGTACGCAGCAGCTCAGGATCGACCTCGTCGAGGCTCTTGGGACCGTCCTTTTTCTTGGGCGCCGAGTAGTAGCTGATGGCCTGGTAATCGATAGGCGGGTAGTGCACACGGGCCCAGTTGGGATGATTCATCGCCCGCCAGTGACGGAAGGCATTGAGCCGCCATTCCAGCATGAACTCCGGCTCACCCTTCTTCGCCGAGATGGCGCGGATGACGTCTTCATCCAGACCGGGCGGCAGGGTATCGGCCTCGATATCGGTGAAGAAACCATGTTTGTACTCGCGACTTACCAGGTCGTCGATAGGCTGGGTCTTTGCCATAGACTTGAACTCCACTTCTCAAATTCCTTCGGCGTGGGACGGCAGCCCCGGGGTGGTGAAACGCAGCGGCCGTGCCATGGGGCGCGCCAGTTCCGCCAAGGTCACCCGCTCCAGCGCCTCTTGCACCGCCCTATTTATGCGCTGCCAGTTACTGCGTACCGAACACTGCGGCTCCTGGCCGCAATGCCCGGTGGAGTCGCTGCACTCGGTCAGCGCGATCGGGCCTTCGATGGCCGCTATGATTTGCGCTACCGTTATCTCCTCGGGCGGCGCGGCGAGGCTATATCCTCCTTTGGCGCCACGATGGGATACCAGCAAACCGTGTTGGACCAGGGCCTTCAGCACCTTACTCACCGTGGGCACCGCCAGACCCAGTTCCGCCGCGAGTTCGTTGGCGCTATGCAAGCGCCGCGGGCGCCGGGCGAACGAGGTCATCACCACCGTACCGTAATCAGTTAATTTTCCCACTCGCAGCATAGACGGCCACCGCTCAACATATTGGACTATTTTGGTACTAATTAAATTCGCCGTCAACCACCCATTAATGCAAGACCGTAGTCTCCACGGGAGGCTGCCGATTGCCATGTCCCGCCGGGCCGGGTAGCGTATAGCCATACATACCAGCCCCGTTGACCAGGATGAATGCAAACCCTCTGACCGGCCACACCATTGCCATCCCCGAGACCCGCGAGCTTGATCTCTTTGCGCAAATGCTGGAATCCAGGGGCGCCGCCACGGTGCGCTGCCCCCTGGTCGCGATCCTGGACGCCCCTGACCAAGGACCCATCATCGAATGGCTGCAACAGCTGGCCGCCGGCCGCTTCCACGACCTGATATTCCTCACCGGGGAAGGGTTGAGGCGCCTCCTGAAAGCGGCGGATCGTAACGGCATCGCGGCAGCGGTCATTGCCGCGCTGAGAAAGACGAGAAAGATCACTCGCGGTCCCAAACCGGCGCGCGCCCTGCGCGATATCGGGTTGCGCCACGATCTGGCGGCGGAGCCACCCACTACCGATGGGGTCATCGCCACCCTGTCCAAGCTGGATCTCAAAGGCCGCAGGCTGGGTGTGCAGCTCTATGGAACGGAACCCAATCTCAAGCTGATAGACTTCATCCGCGGCGCGGGCGCCGAGCCCTGCCCGGTGGCGCCTTATGTCTACGCCAGCGAGGCCGACGACCAAAAGGTCAAGGCCTTCATCCGGCAGCTGTCGCAAGGTGAATTCGATGTCATTGCCTTCACCAGCGCGCAGCAGATCACCCGCTTGTACAATGTCGCCAAGACCGGGGGACTCGAAGAAGCCCTTAACCAAGGGTGGTCACGCACCAAGGTTGCCGCCGTGGGCCCCATCGTCGCCGACACCTTGAAAACCCGCGGGGTGCGCGTCGACATGATGCCCGGGGAGAGTTATTTCATGAAACCCCTGGTCAACGCCATCGTCGCGGCGTTGGCCGCGTAGCAGCGCGGACGGTCATCACGGGCAGGTAAAATCGCGGTATTCAGACGGTATTGACGGACGCGGAGGCGTTACCCCGGTCAATTGAATAGGCGTCTCAATTCCCGCAATTCTTCCCTCGCCGCATCGCGGGTTTTGATGCTTTCCTCGGGGGGGCTGACACCCAAATTGGCGAAAGCGGGGGTCTCCGCCCAGTTCTTTGGCGCGAACTTGTGCTGCGTCCCCGGGCGGTTATGGAGATTGGCGACGACTACCACGTCCACGCAGCTGGCGCCGGCTCCCTCCCTGTGCCATAAATGTTCATGCAGCGAAGTCACGACCACCAGCTCCAGCGAAAAATTCCATTCATTCAGGGTTGACGGACAATGACGGCATGGAGGTGTCTGATCACCTCTTCGAAAGCCTCGGGGTCGTTGGCCAGCTCAGGATAGGCCTCTGCGCGGCCCAGGACGGGTAACACGCCGACATCATGGGTCGACGACCCCTTTTTATGTCGACACCCGTTTCCTTTTCTGGAAAGCAAGCTCAACGATGCAAGGCGCGCCCGCCCACCGCCAGAGCG
The DNA here is from genome assembly GCA_037381915.1 of Gammaproteobacteria bacterium. Lineage (GTDB taxonomy): Bacteria > Pseudomonadota > Gammaproteobacteria > DRLM01 > DRLM01 > JARRQJ01. The sequence goes on from JARRQJ010000017.1 coordinate 50,679, forward strand.
GCTTCGTGAATCGCCTCCGACAAGGTAGGATGGGCGTGGACGGTCCGGGCGATATCCTCCGCGGCGCCGCCGAACTCCATGACGCTGACGATCTCGCCGATCAGTTCAGAGGCATAGGGACCAATGATGTGTGCACCCAAGATCCTATCGGTCTTACTGTCACTCAATATCTTGACCAAACCGACGGCATCGCCCATGGCATGGGCTCGACCGTTGCCGGCGAAGGGAAACATGCCGGCACGGAAATCCGTATTGCCGGCCCGTAACTGTTCACTGGTCTTGCCTACCCAGGCGATTTCCGGCCAAGTGTAAATCACCGCAGGGATGGTCTTATAGTTGACCTGGCTGGCCTGGCCGGCGATGCGTTCGGCCACGGCAACGCCTTCCTCCGAGGCCTTGTGGGCCAACATGGGCCCGCGCACCACATCACCGATGGCGTATACACCCGGAAGATTGGTGCGGCAAAACTCATCAACAACGATAAAGCCGTGCTTGTCCAAGGCCAGTCCCGCAGCTTCGGCATTGAGACCCCGTGTACTCGGCCGGCGCCCGGTCGCCACCAATACCCGATCCGCCCTTAGGCTCTGTGCCCCCTGCGCATCCTGGTAATGCACGGTGACCTGTTTCTTGTTGACGTTAACCTTGGCGACCTTGGCGCCGAGCCGGATATCCATCCCCTGCGCGGTGAGATGGCGATGGGCCTCTTTCGCCAGTTCCTCCTCCACCCGGCCGAGCAGGGTATTGCCGCGATTCAAGATAGTGACCTCCGCCCCCAGGCGCTGCCACACACTGCCCAATTCCAAGGCGATCACACCACCACCGATCACCGCCAGACGCTTCGGCACCTCCTCGAACGCCAGGGCACCGCTGGAGTCGACGATGTGATCACCATCGAAAGGGGCCTCGGCCAACGGCGCCGGTGTGGAGCCGGTGGCGATGACGATGTGTTTGGCTTCCACTGCGATCTTGACGCCGCCATGGTCTTCGATCTCCACCTGATTCTTTTCCAGCAAGCGGCCGCGGCCTTGCAACCAGGTGATCTTGTGCTTGAGGAACAAGGTTTCGACGCCCCCGGTGAGGGTACGCACCACCTTGGTCTTGCGCGCCTGCATGGCGGCAACGTCGAGCTGCACGCCCTTGACGGTGATACCATGGGCGGACAAACCGTGATGCAGCTGATGGTAGGTATGGGAGGAATCCAACAGCGCCTTGGATGGGATACAACCCACATTGAGGCAAGCGCCGCCCAAGGCCGGCTTGCCGTCCTCGTCACGCCAATCGTCCACGCAGGCGGTACGCAGACCCAGCTGCGCACAGCGAATGGCGGCCACATAACCCCCCGGCCCGGCGCCGATCACTACCACATCGAATCTTTCCATGGTCAGTCCCTTATACCTGCAACAATAGACGCGCCGGATCCTCCAACATGTCTTTGATTGTCACCAGGAAACGCACCGCTTCGTGACCGTCGACCAAACGGTGATCGTAGGAAAGCGCGAGATACATCATGGGCCGCGCCACGACCACGCCCTCTTCCACCACCGGCCGTTCGGCGATCTTATGCATACCGAGGATGGCGCTTTGCGGCGGGTTCAGGATGGGCGTCGATAGCAGGGAACCGAATACCCCGCCGTTGGTAATGGTGAAGGTGCCGCCGGTGAGTTCCTCCATGGTGAGCTTGCCGTCACGGGCGCGGCCGGCGTAATCGCTAACCGCCTGCTCCAATTCGGCGAAGGATCGGCTGTCGGCGTCGCGCACGATGGGCACCACCAGGCCGCGCGGGGTGCTTACCGCCACCCCCACGTCAAAATAGTTGTGATAGACGATATCGCTTCCGTCTATAGAGGCATTGACCACTGGAAATTGTTTCAGGGCCTCCACGGCTGCCTTGATGAAGAATGACATGAACCCCAGCTTGATGCCGAATTTTTTCTGGAAGGCCTCCTGGTAACGGCCGCGCATGGCCATGGCCGGCTGCATATTCACCTCATTGAAGGTGGTCAGCATGGCGGTGGAATGTTGCGCCTCCACCAGACGCTCGGCGATACGGGTGCGCAGGCGCGTCATGGCGACCCGCTCCTCTCCCCGGCCTTCACCGACCGGCACCGTCACGCTGCTCTGGGTGCCGGGGCCGGGCTGCTGTTCCAGATGGCGCAACACATCGCCCTTGGTGACGCGCCCGCCCTTGCCCGTGCCGGAAATCCGCTGCGGGTCCACCTGATGTTCCGCCACCAACTTGCGCACCGCCGGGCTGAGTTCGTTATTGGCGGCGGGAACGCCGGCAGGTTTCGTGGGCGATACCGCGGGGGCAGGTGCAACGTTCTGAGCCGGTTCCGAAGCGGCGGCCGCCGACGTGTCTATCACCGCCACCACCTCGCCGCTCTTGACCGCGGTCCCGTCAGGATATTTGATCTCGGAGAGCACGCCGGCCTGCGGCGCGGGAATTTCAAGTACGACCTTATCCGTCTCCAAGTCCACCAGGTTTTCGTCGCGCCGCACCGTAGCGCCGGCCTGTTTATGCCACTTGGACAAGACTCCATCCGCCACGGACTCGGGCAACACCGGCACCTTCACATCGATCAACATAATCGGCTCCCTGCTCGTTACGCTATGCGCATCCTGCCCTTTTGCGCCTTGACCCGTTCCCCGAAAGCGGCCGCAATGAGCGCGGATTGTGCCGCCTGATGTTTGGCCAGGGAACCCTCCGCCGGGGCGGCATAGGCGGCGCGGCCGGCATAATGCAGAACCTGGTCCGCCTTGATGTATCCCTGCAGATAGGCCTGCATATAGCGCCACGCCCCTTGATTCTCCGGTTCCTCCTGGCACCACACCACATCCTTCGCCACAGGATAGCGAACCAATTCTCGCTCCAGCGACGGGTGAGGAAAGGGATTTAATTGCTCGATGCGAATGATGGCGATATCCGTGCGTTGTTCCGCGCGCCGCCTTTCCACCAGATCGAAATATACTTTGCCGGCACAGAGAACGAGCCTGCGCACCTCCCGCTCGTCGATGGGATCCGCCTCGCCAATGACCGATTGAAAATGGCCTTTCGTCAAGTCAGACAAAGTGGAAACCGAAAGGTGGTGGCGCAGCAGACTCTTGGGGGACATGACGATGAGAGGCTTGCGATATTTGCGCAAGGCCTGGCGACGCAGCATGTGGAACATCTGCGCCGGCGTCGTGGGCGAGCACACCTGCATGTTGTCACCGGCGCACAGCTGCAGGTAACGCTCCAGACGCGCCGACGAATGTTCCGGCCCCTGGCCGTCGTAGCCATGGGGCAAGAGGACAACCAATCCCGCCAAGCGGCTCCATTTCGCCTCGCCCGAGCAGATGAACTGATCGATCACCACTTGGGCGTTATTGGCGAAATCGCCGAACTGCGCCTCCCAGATAACCAGTCCCTCCGGCGCGGCGGTGGCGTAGCCGTATTCGAAACCAAGCACCGCCTCCTCTGACAACAGGGAATCGACCACCGTGAAATGGCCCTGTTTCTCCGACAAATTCTGCAGCGGAATATAGTGGCCGACCTCTCTCTGGTTATGCCAGACGGCATGCCGGTGGAAGAAGGTGCCGCGACCACTGTCTTGACCGGATAGGCGCACGGGATAACCGCTATACAGCAATGTGGCGTAGGCCATGATCTCGGTAAAGCCCCAGTCCAGCGCTTGCTCGCCCGCCGCCATCGCCCGCCGCGCCTCATTGATTTTGTTCAACTGGGGATGGAGTTCGAAATTCTCAGGGATTCTCGTCAGGCTTCCCGACAATTCCCTGATCAAATCCAAAGACACTCGATCGTCGACGCTATCGGTCCACGCACCGTTCACATAGGGCGCCCAACCCCGCGAGTACTTGCCTTCGCCGTCAACGACGATGTTGCGCGCCACGATGGCTCCCTCATCCAAGGCCGCGTGATAGCCCTGCACCATGGCGTCATAGTCCTCCGCGGTGATGACGCCCTCCGCAATCAATCGGTCGGCGTATAGCCGGGGGACGCGCGGATGATTGCGGATGGCATGGTACATCTGCGGCTGGGTAACGGAGGGTTCATCGGCCTCGCTGTGGCCGTGCCGCCGGTAGCACACCAGGTCGATCACCACATCGCGCTTGAACTCTATGCGGAAATCCAGAGCCATTTGCGTCACCCACACCACCGCCTGTGGATCGTCGCCGTTGACATGAAAAATCGGGGCCTGCACCATGCGCGCCACTTCAGTGCAATACAGGGTCGACCGGGCGTCCAAGGGGTTGCTGGTGGTAAAGCCGATCTGGTTGTTCACCACGATATGCACTGTCCCTTGCGTGCTGAACCCCCGTGCCTGCGACATATTGAAGGTCTCCATCACCACGCCTTGCCCGGCAAAGGCGGCGTCGCCATGGATCAGCACCGGCAACACCTGTTCACCCAGGGCGTCACCGCGCCGATCCTGGCGCGCGCGCACCGATCCCTCCACCACGGGCGAGATGATCTCCAGGTGCGAAGGATTGAAGGCCAGCGCCAGATGCATGGAGCCGCCGGGTGTTTCGATGTCCGAAGAAAAACCTTGGTGATACTTGACGTCGCCCAAGCCTTGGCCGCGACTGTCATATTTCCCCTCGAACTCGCGAAACAGCTCCTTGGTGCCTTTGCCCAACACGTTGACCAGGACATTAAGACGGCCGCGATGGGCCATTCCCAATACGATTTCCTCTACCTTACGGGTGCCGGCGCGGCGGATCAGTTCGTCGAGCAGGGGGATTAGACTCTCCCCGCCTTCCAGGGAAAAGCGTTTTTGTCCCACGTACTTGGTATGGAGATATTGTTCCAGCCCTTCCGCGGCGATCACCCGCTCCAGGATCTGGCGGCGAAATTCCGGAGAAAACTGCACCCGGCCGCGCACGTCTTCCAATTTGCGCTGAATCCAGCGCTTCTGGTTGGTGTCGGTGATGTGCATGTACTCGGCGCCCACATGCCTGCAGTAGGCCTCGCGCAAAATGGTGATAATCTCCGCCAGTGTCGCCTGCGGCACCCCGACCAGGGAACCGGTACTGAATACCGTATCCATGTCCGCCTCGGTCAAGCAGTGAAAGCTCGGGTCCAGCTCGGCGATCAGGGTTCGTTCCTGGATGCCCAAAGGATCGAGGGTGGCCTGCTGGTGGCCGCGAAAACGATAGGTATTAATGAGTTGTAATACAGCCACCTGTTTACTTGCCGAGGTGGCGACATTGCCGGGGGGCGCCCCGGCGGGAGCATGCCTGTGCAGCGCCTGTCGAGCCAAGGCCTCGCGGATCGCCGCATGATCTAGGTCGCTTGGACCACCCTGATCGGGATGCAAGTCTTTGAAATAATTCCGCCAATCCTCGCTGATCGAGCTGGGATCTTCAAGAAAACGCTGGTACAATTCTTCGAGAAACGGGGCGTTGCCGCCGTAGAGAAGGCTGTCTGATTGCTCCGCCATGCTTCATTAAACCATCGTGGTTATTTTTAGGAAGGATTCCCTGCCTAATTTGTCGCCCAATTTGTCCACAACTTTAGAATCGCCGCTGCATATGCCATATGCCGCCCGGTCAACCCGCGGCGCCGCTCTTGACATCCGCTGCAGAGAAATACTACCACGCACGATAAACGTCAATGGCTTGTTGCCATGCGGCACAGGCTAGACCGGAAAATTTGGCGATCACTTGTCGGGTTTCCATACTTAATTGACCCTCAAGAATGGCGTAAATTCGCCGACCCTATAAGCCGGAGTTACGGTTGTCAGGCACCTGGAACATATTCTGCCCGTCAGCATCCAAGACTCCATGAATTTATGTAACAATATTCGATCACTGATCAACTGTGCAGATTGGGGTTCGCTCACGCCTGTCGTTTGTTTACATCGCTAGGATAGCCGTTAAAATCCATGAACATAGCTACTCACAAACTTATCATAGAAGGTGTCAGAGAAGATGGCAGCCGCTTCCGTCCCAGCGACTGGATCGAGCGTATTTCCGCCACGCTGGCGACCTTCGGGCCGGATCATCGCCTGCGTTATGCCCGTAGTGTTCAGCCCAAGATCATAAATGGGAAAAAATGCCTGGTCCTTGACGCTTCCCTGCGCGACGAAAACCCCGCCGCCTACGAGTATGTGCTCGCCTTCGCCAAAGCCAACCAGCTGCGCATTCAGGAAATCAATGCACCCTTGGAGGGCGTGGGTTAGCCGCCCCGTTTGCCCAGGGAGCGGGCATGCGCAAATACCACGGCACGCTCATCCATCACGCTCAAGACCGTCTCGGCCGCATCGAAGTGGTGGATGACGGCCATATCCGTTCACTGCACTTTGGAAACGCGGTTCGCCAAAGCGCCGCGGACCTATCCCGCCCGGAGTATCTGGTCCTGAATTATACCCGCGCTATGATGAGCAGCCTGCTCTTCAGTCCCGTGCCCGCCAAGGTCCTGCTGATCGGCCTGGGCGGCGGGTCCCTGGCAAAATTTGTCCTGCATCATTTTCCGCGTTGCACGATCGATGCGGTCGACCACCGCGAACTTGTCGTGGACTTGGCGCATAGCTATTTCCAGCTCCCCGAAGATCCCCGCCTGCACATCCACATCATGGATGGCGCGCGGTTCGCGCAACGCCAGGCGGTCACCGCCGCCGGTTACTATGATCTTATCCTGATCGATGCTTATAACCACGCGGGCATGGACGACCACATGGGGGAGGGGTCGTTTCTCAGCGCCTGCCGAATCTTATTGAGCGACGACGGCCTATTGGCCATTAACTTGTGGGGCCGCGATCAACCGCGTTACGGTCAAACGCGACGATCATTACAGTCCTGCTTCGGTGTCAGGCCCCTGTTGCTGCCGAGCGAAGGCACCACCAACATCATCGCCCTCGCGCTACGCCGGGCCAATAACCATATCCGCACGCTAAAGATCGCGGAAACCCGCGCCAAGTCCATGGAACACCAAACAGGTCTGGAATTACTGCGCTTTTCCCGTATGTTACGCAAACAAAACGGTTTCCTGAGAAGCTGGACCGTGCTCTAACATCCGGCCATTCCGGCGCGCCGCGACTGTCCCGCGGCAAGGCCATCCGGCATGCCGGCACGCCACCAAGCCGCCGCATCGCCAAAACACATAAAAAATCTCAAATCCGCGGACTGGTCGGCAATTTCAGTGCGAACTGCGTCACAGTCGGCTCTCAATCTCTCCAATTATCTTCCGACATTCTTTAGGCGGGGTGAGCCGCGCACCGAGAAATCCGGCAAGCCCTATACCGACCTAGGAAGCAGATCACCATGAACGCATCGACACAGCCCATCGACAACGGCCTTTTTAGGGAATTTACGCCCTTAAACTCCTTGGATCATGACGTCCTAGAGAAACTGGCAGGCCGCGCCACCATCCAGCGGGTCGGCGCCGGCAATTTCCTGTTTGAGAGGGGTGACACGACAGCTCAAACCGTCTTTCTACTCGAGGGCGAGATCGAACTGTGCTCACCGGTGTTTCCCACACAACGGATCAGCGCGGGCTCCGATGCGGGTCGTTACCCGTTGGGCCATTCATTTCCGAGACAATGCACGGCCGCAGCCGTCACCGATGTCCGCATTCTGGTTCTGGCGCTGGATATTCTCGAGGTCATCCCCGTCGATAGCGCAAAAGGCAAAGCATCTTCGCGGGGCACGTCGAACGATGCTTGGAAAAAACAGTGGCTGAGCTCGGCCATGCTCCGCAACCTGCCCAACGCCAACAAGAAAGCCCTCTTATCGAAGATGAAGGAGATAACGGTGCAGGCAGGTCAGGTGATTATTCACCAGGAAGAGCCGGCAGACAGCTATTTCGTCGTCAAGAAGGGCCGATGCAGCGTCTCGCGACGTCCGGCGCATGGTGCGCGCGACGTCAAACTTGCTGAATTGACGGAAGGCCAGGGCTTCGGCGAAGAAGCGCTCATCACCAATGTGCCGCGCAATGCCTCGGTGACCATGCTCACTGACGGCATCCTGCTGCGGCTCAGCAAGCAAGATTTCATCGCCCTGCTGGCCAGGCCGCTGTTGCATCATCTGCCGTTCCAAAATGCCATCGAGCTCGTGGAACAAGGCGCAGTCCTCATCGACGTCAGGGCCCCCGAAGAGTTTGAAATAGACGGGCTGATCGGCAGTCTGAACATGCCTTTTCCCGTATTGAGATTGAAGGCCAACCGCCTTCACCGCGACTGCACTTACATCGTCTATTCCAACACCGGCCAATTTAGTTCAGTAGCCGCATTTCTGTTGATCCAACAAGGGCTCAAGGCCTATGTTTTGCAGGGCGGACTCAGCACCGCACCCAAGTATCGCATGAAGCGTGGCGCCTTCAACGAAGACGACGCCGGCAAACCTTCGAAAAAGGTATTACCATTCCCCCACAGTGAAGAATCTCGTAATAGCGATTCATTCGCGGCGCCTCACAATACCCCCCCGGGCGATCAGCAACAGGCAGAAGTTGACTGGAATCTGATTTCCGATGATGTTCTGTGGCGCTCGACCATCGGCTACCGCCAGGATGACAGTGTGGACGCGGCAATAGCCCCCAAACAGGCCAAGGTGGAAATATCGTCGCCCCCTGAACCGCACACCGACTCGACTGCACAAGGTTTTGACGATATTAGGCTTTTCACGACTATCCATCCGGCGACGGATATGTCCATCGGCGCCGCAGCTGACACCCAGTCGGGCAGTGGCGCATCACGGCAAAGCGCTCCCCGCCCCATCAATAAGCCGACCAAGGGCTTTACACAAACTCAGCAGCATGAGCCGTCCCAATGGAGCAACAAGATCCAGCTACGTTCCTACAAACGTCCCCTCCTGGCGCTGTCGCTCATCCTATTTTTGACAGGCGGCGGAATCGCTTATTATTTCCTGACAAACGGAAGCTTATCCACCAAACTCAAGGCAGACTCCCCACACCTGCTTGAACAACAGCGCAAGCTTGACGCCAAGGTCACGCGCCTCTTGGACGCCATCGCCTCCATGCCGGCCCTTCAGTCTCGTGATAAGACAGCGAGTTCTGCTGCGACGAGCGACGCCGCGCCCCAAACAGCCGCGACGGCCGCTAAATCCAAATCGTCTGGTAACACCCCCAAGGTCAAATAGTTCGCAAGCAAGCAGAGCCCCTGCGTTTTTCTGAACGATTGCAGGACACCCGCGGCTTGCGGCTTCCGTCCGACGCACACGCGAACGATGAACTATAATGAAAGATGCGACTACGGCTGCGGAGGGAAGAGGAGAAGGTCGGTACTTGCTTTGCGTGATGTGATTCATCCCGGCGCATAATTTTCAATTCACAGGAACTGTCCTTCTCCAGCCAGGTCAAATTCCTGGATTGCCTGCCCGACAGTAAGCCGGCGTCGCAGGCCCAGTTTGAGAAGGATTGTCACTTCGGCACCTGGCCCCCGCCACTTATCTTGTAATGCTCTAACAGCTTTGCAAGGTAATGACGGAGGCTCCAGGTTCTTTCCCCGGTTGCACTCAGGTGTGTCTTCGTTAAGCACCTAGTGCAATGGTCATTATCCTCTAAGGAAGCAAAGGGAGGACACCATGGAACATCGTTTGAGCTTGCGAACCCCGTTAACGATGAATGTCGCGATCTATTACAGGGGATTGGGCTTATTGCAGGGACGATCTCTGGATGTAAGCCGCCATGGGATGTTTGTGGCGATGGGACCCATGGTGCTACCCCTTCATTCGGTTGTCGACGTAGCCTTTCCGATCAAAACCGGCAAGCATAGCGCACCGCCGCAACGCACCCCCGCGATGGTCGTCCGCCTGGCCAACAACGGTGTGGGTCTGATGTTTGCCCATGAGGTATGTGCCGGTGCGATAGAACCTTACGAAGGTAACACGCAAGCTGATTCACGCCTCGTAGTCAATGCCTCCAGCCGGTAAAATGGCGGCAAACAAGATTAAGAAAGATCGTGCGCCCCTCGCCGCCCAGGCGGGCAAGTCCGGGTAAGTCCGTCGATGCATAGATGGGATGACCCGAATAGGGCGACATGCGGCTATGGCCTCAGCCCCGCCACAGCATGCGCCTCCCCTGGCCAGGATTTCAGGTCATTGTGCGCCCCGCAGCATCAGGCAAGTAATCCTTGAAACGGTTAGGGGAGCTGAGGTTCGGCCTTGTGCCGTGACTCCTTACACAAAAAGCCCCGACCTAAGCCGGGGCGACGGAATGATACTTTACTGCAATTTTGGGCAGGGCAGCGGGTTTAGGTCCATTCCTTAACCATATAGAAGATTGTAAGTGCGATCATTAATATTACCGCGGCCTCTGCAAGATAGCTGGCAGGATGTTCGGGAATGAATTGTTGCATGGTTCAATCTCCTCTAGAGTTGAGAGGTACCAACATCTATTTGGACCATCGCCAAGGCGTATAGTCCCGACTCTCTCCAAAAATATAGTCAGACAACGCTAAGCCGTGGGACCGTGTAAGGAAGACATAAGCCGCATAGCGGGTATGGTGCGGAAAATGTCAAATTCAACTAATTACTGCATTGCGCAGGCGGCCGTCTCCCCGGCATGCTCAAATCCGTGGCGGACTTGGATTGAATTCATTCTTCATTATTGCGAATGCCATCAGCATCGACGGCAAGCAGGGTCGGACGAGTATTTTGG
>JARRQJ010000018.1:0-36388 GCA_037381915.1 Gammaproteobacteria bacterium
TCAAGGCCTTCCATCATCTCAACCAGGAGCGATGGCGGCACTGGCCGCACAGCCTGCTTGCCACCTCCACCCACGACAATAAGCGCAGCGAAGATGTGCGCGCGCGCATCAACGTCATATCCGAGATGCCGCGGGAATGGAATACCCGGGTGACGCGCTGGTTCCGCCTCAACCGCGCCAAGCGTTCCAAGGCGGACGAGGATTTCGCGCCGGCGCACGACGACGAGTATTTTCTTTATCAGACCCTGCTGGGGGTGTGGCCCTTGGAAGACCTGGACGAAACCGGTCTGAGCTTCCTGCGGGAACGTCTACAAGACTACATGCTCAAGGCGATCCGGGAGGCCAAGATGCGTACGTCCTGGATCAATCCCAATGCCGCCTATGAAGCGGGGGTAAAGGAATTTATCGACAAACTCCTCGGCTCGCCGGACAGGAATCCTTTTCTCGACGACTTTCTTCCCTTCCAGAAACGGGTCGCACGCCTCGGCCTGTTCAACAGCCTCTCGCAGGCACTGCTCAAATGCACTTCGCCGGGCGTGCCGGATATCTATCAGGGACAGGAACTCTGGGACTTCAGCCTCGTGGATCCGGATAATCGCTATTTTCAGCACGGCGAATACCTGCCGCTCGCGGCGCGCGGCACCAACGAGGATTTCATTTGCGCCCATGCCTGGCGCTATGAGAATGACTTGATCATTGCCGCGGCGCCGCGCTGGTTCGCCACGCTCATGAGCAAAGGCAGCACTTCGCCCCTAGGAGCGGCAGTATGGCACGACACCTTGATCATACTGCCGCCGGAGGTCCCGCCTGCCGGGTTTAGGAATCTCTTCACGGGAGAGCGCATCGCCACCACCGCGGCACCGGAAGAGGAACCCAAACAGGCTTCGGCACTGCGTGCGGCAGACGTGTTCGCCAATTTTCCTGTGGCCCTATTGCGTCAGGAGCTTGTCAAGGCCGATACGCAAGCTCTATAGTGCATTTTCTCCACAAAAAGATTGTTATCGACGATGACGGCCGACATACGCCGGGATATCTCCGCCGAGTTTCCCCTTGATGCGAACATTCATTATCTAAACCACGCCGCGGTCGCGCCCTGGCCGCGGCGGGCCGCCGTGGCTGTCGAGCAGTTCGCCGAAGAAAACACCACCAAGGGGGCACGTGGCTACAGTCAGTGGCTGCGCGTCGAAGCGGCGTTGCGCGAACAATTGCGCGCACTGCTCAATGCCCCCCATGCCGACGATATCGCGCTGCTCAAGAACACCTCCGAGGGGCTCTCGGTGGTCGCTCACGGCCTGGATTGGCGAGCGGGCGACAACATCGTCATCAGCGACGAGGAGTTTCCTTCCAATCGCATCGTCTGGGAGTCGCTGCAAGACCGGGGCGTCACGGTGCGCGAGGCGAGCCTGCGCGACGGCGACGACCCCGAGGCGTCCTTGCTGGCTCACATCGATGAGCGCACGCGCCTGCTGGCCATCAGTTCCGTGCAATATGCCAGCGGCATTCGGCTCGATCTACAACGCCTGGGCGATTGGTGTCACGACCGCGGCATTCTATACTGCATCGACGCCATTCAAAGCTTAGGCGTGTTGCCCATGGATGTTCAGGCGGTCCACGCCGATTTCGTGGCCGCCGACGGCCACAAGTGGCTGTTAGGGCCCGAGGGCTTGGCGGTGTTTTATTGCCGGGCTTCAGTGCGCGACCAGCTGCGGCTGCACCAATACGGCTGGCATATGCTCGAGCGTGCGGGTGATTTCGATCAACGGGTGTGGCAACCCGCCCGCTCCGCGCGGCGCTTCGAATGCGGCAGTCCCAACATGCTGGGTATCCATGCCCTGCACGCCAGTCTGTCCCTGTTATTGGAACTGGGGATAGACCTGGTAGCCCGGCTGGCGCTCGACAACGCCGCGTACTTGCTGGAGGAACTGGGGGGCTCGTCGCGCCTGGAACTGATCACGCCCACAGCGCGGGACCGCCACGCCGGCATCGTTACCTTTCGCTTGCGCGACGCCGACCCCCTGCCCATGTGGCAATACTTAACAGAACAAGGTGTGGTATGCGCCCAGCGCGGCGGCGGGATTCGTCTCTCCCCGCATTTTTATAATAATAAAAATAGCTTGGAAAAGGTTGTTCAACTAATTAGTGGCTATCGATCCTAGGCGTCAAGGGACGGCGGCGGCATCGCGGAATAACTTGAAAAAGTTGTCGGTGGTGGTCCGGGCGATGCTCTCCAGGCTTTCATCCCGCAACTCAGCGATATGCTCCGCCACATGGCGCACATAGGCGGGTTGATTGCTCTTGCCGCGGTACGGCACCGGGGTAAGATAGGGGGCGTCGGTTTCCACCAGCATGCGTTCCAAGGGGACACGCCGCGCCACTTCCCGTAGCGCATCGGCGTTGCGAAAGGTCACGATTCCGGAAAACGAGATATAGAAATCAAGCTCCATGGCGCGTTCCGCCATGGTCCAGTCCTCGGTAAAACAGTGCATCACCCCACCGACCTCCCGGGCGCCCTCGTCGCGCATGATGCGGATGGTGTCTTCCCGAGCGTCGCGACTATGGATGATCAGCGGCTTGTGGCTCTCCCGGGCGGCGCGGATATGGCGACGAAAGCGCTCCCGCTGCCACTCCAGGTCGCCTTTTCCATAGTGATAATCCAGGCCGGTTTCGCCGATCGCCACCACCTTGGCCGCTTCCGCCAGCCGTACCAGCTCCCGCGCTTCGGGGTCGCGCGTATCCTGTTCATTGGGATGCACCCCGACCGAGGCGAATACCTGGGCATAGCGCTGCGCCAGCGCCATGACCGCCTGCACGTTTTCCATGTCAATGCTGACGCACAGCATGTGCGTCACGCCGTGGCGACGCGCCGTGTCGAGAACGTCATCCAGATCGCCCCCCAGCTTCTCCAGGTCGAGACGGTCCAAATGGCAATGGGAATCAACTAAAGACAATGGCATGTCCAAGCGTGGCTGGATTGCTTACATGGTGTGGGTTAGACGGTCGGATTTCAACGCCCCGGCCAGGTAGGTCTCGATTTTATTGCGCACCGCGGTTCCACTCTGATCATCGTGAAATTGCACGCCAATCCCGCTCGGGCGATTGCCCTGCGCGCCCTTGGGGGTGATCCATACCACTCGGCCGGCAAAGGGAATCTTCTCACTCTCGTCCAGCAAGGTAAGCAACACGAATACTTCGTTTCCCAGGGAATAGGTCTTTTTGGTGGGAATGAACAGGCCGCCGTTCTTGACGAACGGCATGTAGGACTGATGCAGGGAAGCCTTGTCGTTAATGACGACCGATAGGATGCTTTGACGCGGACCGGCGCCCGATTTGTTTGCACCACCACTAGGACTCATCTTTCCGCCCCTTTAGCCTCACATCCCGGCTTTGGCTCACCGCGCCTCCAAGAATACATCCTGCCAAGTCATGAGAATAGTTTCCATCGACAGTTGAGGATTCAGTTGCCTCTCGCTCAATCGTAATACCTCGTTGAGGTAGCTCATATAGTTATTAGCGCCTTGCAGGTCGGCGCGGCGCGCAGTCTGGATCAAATGTTCTCCGATATCCCGATTGACCATATAGCGTTCGCCGCCGGATAGAAATCGGATCATATCGGCCGTCCAGTTGTATATCCAATATAGCGTTTGCTGGGCGCCGATCTTGAGGAATTGCTCCGCTATGGCGGAAGAATTCCCTTTACCCCGTGCCAGCGCCTCCAGGCCCTTCATGACCTCAAGACGCACCGCGAAGACATCGTCCTCGATGAGTTGCAGAGCGCGCAGCGGGGCGCCCTCGGCCAGATCCAGTAACAAGGCGGCGTCCAGGTCCGGGGCGATCTGCCCCGCCAGCCATTGTTGCGCCTCCCGCGGCCTGGGCGGCTTGAACTCGACGCGCTGGCAGCGGCTGAGAATCGTAGCCGGCAGGCGTCCGGGCCGGTCCGAGATCAACAGGATGAGGGACCAGGCCGGGGGCTCTTCCAGGGTCTTCAGCAGGCTGTTGGCCGCGTTAGCATTCATCTGGTCGGCGGGATCGATAATGACGGCCTTATAGCCGCCGTATTGCGCGGTTTGGGTCAAATACCGGTTCACCTCCCTCACCTGATCGACGCCGATGGACTTAGCGGGTTCCGCCGGGCCGACCACTCTCTGATCGGGATGGCTGCCCGCCGCATAGAGTAAGCAGGAACGGCACTGACCGCATGCCTGACCCGCACTCGGGCCCGTCTCGCATAACAGCGTCTGCACCAGGCGCGTCGCGAAGCGGTTCTTGCCCAAACCTTCGGGGCCGCAAAGCAATAAGGCGTGCGGCAGGCCGGCGGTACGCAGCCTTCCCATGATGCCTTGCCACTGTCCGTGCTGCCAGGGTAGTAATTCGTTCATGAGTGCTGGAGAAAGTCATCCAATTCGCGGCGCAATTGCTCCTGGACCGCGGCAAGCTCCTGGCCGGCGTCGATGACCCGGTATCGTTCGGGAAAGCGCCCGGCCAACTGCTGGTAGGTACGGCGTACCCGCTCGAAAAAGGCCGCCTGTTCCCGTTCGAAACGGTCAGCCGCTTCCACACGGCGTCCGGCGCGCGCCAGACCCACCGCCACGGGGGCGTCCAGCAACAGGGTCAGATCGGGACGCAGGTCGCCCTGCACCCAGGTCTCCAGCTCGGTGATACGCGTCTCCACGATGCCGCGACCGCCCCCCTGATACGCGTAGGTGGCGTCCGTAAAACGATCGCACAATATCCACTTCCCGGCCGCCAGCGCGGGACGGATCACCTGCGCCAGATGCTCGGCGCGCGCCGCGAACATCAATAACAATTCGGTATCGGCGCTCATGCCGTCATGACGATGGTCCAACAACAAGGCGCGTATCTGTTCGCCCAAAGCGGTCCCACCCGGCTCCCGGGTAACCACCACGCTCTTCCCCACCCTCTCGAGATGGCGGCGGATGAATTCCAGGTTGGAGGACTTGCCGACCCCCTCTCCCCCTTCCAATGTAATAAAGCGCCCGGGCATATTGCTGGTCTGTTATTTGCCGGCCGTGCCGTGCGCCGGGCGTCGCCCGTGGATTTGATAACGGCGCACCGCACGGTTGTGCTCCGCCAGGGTGGCGGAGAATGCATGGCTGCCGTCACCGCGCGATACGAAATAAACGGCGTCGCCGGATGCGGGATGGAGCGCCGCGTGGAGGGAGGCGCGCCCAGGCAAGGCGATCGGAGTTGGCGGCAGACCTGCGTGCATGTAGGTATTGTAAGGGGAATCGGAGGCCAAGTCTCGGCGTCTCAGGTTACCGTCAAAACGCTTGCCCAGGCCGTAGATCACCGTAGGGTCGGTCTGCAAGCGCATCCCCCGCTCCAAGCGCCGCACGAAGACGCCCGCGATCTCACTGCGTTCCTCGGGCAGCGCCGTCTCCTTTTCGATGATGGATGCCATGATCAGTGCGTCGTAGGGCGTTCGATAAGGCAGCCCCACGCCGCGCTGCGCCCATTCCTCATCGAGCAGCTTCGCCATGGCCTGATAGGCGCGCTGCAGAAAGGCGACATCGGTGGTCCCACGGGGAAAGTGATAGGTATCCGGCAGGAAGCGCCCCTCGGCGTGCTGGTCGGCATAGCCCAGGCGCTGCATGATTTGCTCCGAATCGAGGCCATTGAGGGTCTGGGTTAGGACCTCATCGTGCCGCAGGGCCTCCAGCAGCTGGTCAAAAGTCCAGCCTTCCACGATCGTGAAGGCATGCTGGACGACGCCGCCGCTTACCACTTGATGCAGCAGCTGCGGCGGGGTGGTACCGGAAGCGAACAGATATTCACCGGTCTGGATCGACTGCGAATCGCCAGCGAAACGCGCCATCCATCTGAAATACAGGGGATGCGGCAGAATGCCCGCCTGATGCAAATCCGCGGTGAAGCCCTTCAGACTGGTACCCGCGGTGATGACATGGTGATAACCCGGAGCGGCGATAGGAAGGGGGGTCTCGGTATAATGTTGATAATCCATGACGAGCCAACCGCCGATGAAGCTGAACAGCAATATCAGGATAGCGCTGAGTTTGTATGTGGCGTTGGCCAATTTCCCTGTTGTCATGACAGCTCTGAACCGATTCCTATTTCGAGCTCAATATCGAGCTTAGACGTCCGCTGATCAATTTGGTTAACGGTCCGAGCGCGTAATCCTGCTGTTCAATGCACCGCACGGGCCACATGCCAATCAGGGCGTTGCACAGGAATACCTCGTCCGCTTGGTGCAGTTCCCGACGGCTCACGGTCCCTTCTTCCCAGGAAAGCGCCAATTCGGCGGCAATATCGAGGATCACGCCGCGCATAACCCCCGCCACGCCGCATGCGTCGAGTGCGGGCGTCACCAGGCGATTGGCGGCCACGACGAACACGTTGCTCATGGTCCCGGCGATGACGTGGCCGCCGACATCCAGCATCAATCCTTCCGCGATTTGCGGATCGTCCCATTCACGCCTGGCCAGCACCTGTTCCAGGCGATTGAGGTGCTTCATGCCGGCCAGGGCCGCATTCCGCCCCAACCGGGTCGTGCACACCCGCACCGCCACCCCCTGCTGCCAGTATGCCTCCGGGTATGGGGGCCACGGATAGGTCGCCACTATCCGCGTCGCCTTGGCCGTGAGCGCGGGCCGATAGCCCCGCCCGCCTTCGCCCCGGGTGACGATCACCTTCAGGACGCCCTTACGGACGCCCGCGCATGTCCGTTGCGCGTCGTCCCGCAGTTGCTGGGGATCGATGCCCTCGATGCCGAGCCGTGCACAACCCGATGCGAGTCGCCGCCAATGCCGCTCCCACAAGCGTGGCTGCCCGCCGCTGACGGCGATGGTTTCAAACAGACCATCGCCATATTGTAAACCCCGATCGGCCGCGGAAATATGTGCCTGCTCTTGACCGTCGACCAGGATCATTACCTACATGCCCTCAGCAGTGATTCCGAGGGCCTGGAGCATACCCCGCGCCTTGGCATGGGTCTCCGCCAGCTCCGCCTCCGGTTCGGAATCCGCCACGATGCCGGCGCCCGCCCGCAGCGAAAATCGCGCCCCTTCCACCACCATGGTCCGTATCAGGATATTCAGATCCATGTCGCCGTTACGATTGAGATAACCGAAGGATCCGGTATAGGGGCCCCGCCCCGCATCCTCCAGTTCGGCGATGATCTCCATGCAGCGCACCTTGGGACAGCCGGTGATGGTGCCGCCGGGAAACACGGCGGCTATCACCTGGCCGGGCGTTGCCTCGCGGCGTTTACGCCCGCGGACATTGGAGACGATGTGGTGTACGTGTGCATAGGACTCCACGCTCATCAATTCATCGACCTGCATGCTGCCGGGAACGCATACGCGGCCCAGGTCATTGCGTTCCAGGTCGATTAGCATGATGTGCTCAGCCCGCTCCTTGGGATGCGCCAGCAATTCGCGGGAATTGGCCAGGTCCTGGTGGTGCTCGCTGCTCCGCGGCCGCGTTCCGGCGATGGGCCGGGTTTCCACCATATTCCCCCTTGTCCGCAGCAAGCGCTCCGGCGACGAGCTCAGCACCGCCGTGTCCTGCCAGGTGGCGAGACCGGCGAACGGACCCGGATTTCGACGGCGCAAGGCGTCGTACAAATCAGCGTAGGTGCCTTCCCGCTGCAATTCACCCTGCCACGAACGGGAGAGGTTGACCTGAAAAACATCCCCGTCGAGGATGTAGCGCTTGATGCGTCGTACCGCCCGCAGATACCGCTCCGCGGATTCCTCGACCAATGTGAGATAGCCGGGGACCGTCCGCGGCATCGCGGCGGGCGGTGCCGCCTGCAGATCCGCCGCCATGAGATCCAGCGACTCTTGGGCCTGTGCTTCGGCCACCAGCCACGTTTGCCGTGTGTAGTGATCGCAGATCACCGCGGCCGGGATACGCGTGGCGAAGGCCATGGGCAAACAACAGGAGGCGGACGTCAAATGCAGGCGCGGCTCGATCCGGCCGGCCAGTTCATAGCCCAGATACAGGAACCAGCCGCCGCGAAAAGGCAGGGAACAATCCTCTGCCCGCGGAATCTGCGCGACACGCCAGCGGCTGTCCAGTTCCTGAAGAAAATCCGCCCGGTCGGTCGTGGAAACCTGTAGCGTCTCGCCGGGAAAGGCGAAGAGAATATCGTAACGGCCATGGGGCGTGGCCCGGGCGACGCTCTCCAATAAATGCGGATAGCGCCCGGGATTGAGGCGGTGCACTGCCAGCAAATCGCGGCAGCCGTCCATACGCCGCATGACCACGTCGCCGCTGCCTCGCCCTGTGAAGCTGGATACCGACTCGGATGGGGCGACTAACACATCTTCCGCGAAAGACGCCACGGCACGGTATCAACTGCTTTTGCGGAACACCAGCGTACCATTGGTACCGCCGAACCCGAAGGAGTTGGACAGCACCACGTCGATCTTCATCGGCCGCGCCTTGTTAGGAACACAATCGAGATCGCATTCCGGATCCGGCGTGAACTGGTTGATGGTCGGCGGCGCCACCTGATCGCGGATCGCCAGGACGCTGAAGATGGCCTCCACTCCCCCCGCAGCGCCGAGCATGTGTCCCGTCATGGATTTGGTGGAACTCATCGCCAGTTTCCCGGCATGCGTCCCGAAAGCCTTTTTGACGGCGGCGACCTCGGCCTTGTCGCCGGCCTGGGTGGAGGTGCCGTGGGCGTTGATGTAATCCACCTCGTCGGGATTGATCGCGCCGTTGCGCAGCGCGTTCAGCATGCAGCGCCGCGCACCGTCGCCGCCCTCGGCGGGTTGCGTCATATGGTAGGCGTCGCCGCTCATGCCGTAGCCCACCAATTCCGCGTAGATGGTGGCGCCGCGGCGCTTGGCGTGCTCGTACTCCTCCAGGACCACCACGCCGGCGCCGTCGCTCATGACGAAGCCGTCCCGATCCAGGTCGAAGGGCCGGCTGGCGGTTTGCGGGTCGTCGTTGCGCGTGGACAGGGCGCGCGCCGATGCGAAACCGCCGAGGCCGCTGGGGGTCGTCGCCATCTCGGCGCCGCCGGCGATCATGACGTCGGCGTCACCGTATTCGATAATGCGTCCCGCCTCGCCGATGCTGTGGGTACCGGTGGTGCAGGCGGTGACGAAGGCCAGGTTCGGGCCCTTCATGCCGTACATAATGGACAGGTTCCCGGAGATCATGTTGATGATGTTGCTGGGTATGAAAAACGGCGAGATCTTGCGCGGCCCGCCGTCCAGGATACTCTTGTAGCCCTTCTCGATACCGTGCAGGCCGCCGATGCCGGCACCGATGGCGACGCCGATGCGCTCGGCGTTTTGCTCCGTGACCTCCAAGCCCGCATCCTTGATCGCCTCCATGGCCGCCGCCAAGCCATAATGAATAAAGACGTCCATCCGCCGCGCCTCCTTGGCCGGCAGATAGTTGTTGATGTCGAACCCCCAAACCCCGCCGCCGATGCGGCACGAATAATCCGCCACATCGAACTGCTCGATGTGGCGGATACCGCTCTTGCCGGCAAGAATATTCGTCCAGGATTCCTTCACGGTGAGTCCGGTGGGATTCACCGTTCCCAGTCCCGTCACGACAATGCGCCTTTTATTACCCACGTTACTGATCACTCCGGTCGATTTTTGGCAAGATAGCTTTCACGTCCACGTCGTATGCCAATGAAAGAAGGCCGCAACGACGCCGCGGGCGCGGCGCGTAGCGGCCCTCTCAGATGGTATACGCTTAAGCCAAACGGGAATTGATGTAGTCAATTGCCTGCTGAACTGTAGTGATCTTCTCCGCCTCCTCGTCGGGGATCTCGCACTCGAACTCTTCCTCGAGCGCCATTACCAGTTCCACCGTATCGAGCGAGTCGGCGCCAAGATCGTCGACGAAGGAGGATTCGTTGCTGACCTCTTCTTCTTTGACTCCCAATTGTTCAACAACGATTTTTTTGACGCGTTCTTCAACCGTGCTCATGATAAACATTTCCTCCAAAAGATTAAAAGCAGGTCAGATTGCGGACGGTATTTTATTGGAAACCATCCGCAGATGCCAGATAAAACCTAAATACCCCTCCCGATATATAATTGACAATTCGTAATACTTTGAATAGATGTCTTTTTTCGCCGTGTGGCGAGTTTCGCTTAATTCATGTACATCCCGCCGTTGACATGCAAGGTCTGTCCGGTGATGTAGGCCGCCGCCGGGGATGCGAAAAACGCTACCGCTGCCGCGATCTCTTCCGTTTTGCCCAGGCGCTGCAAAGGAATCTGCTGCATCAGTTGTTCTTTCTGTTCTTCCGGCAACCCCCTCGTCATGTCCGTATCGATGAAACCGGGGGCGACGGCGTTGACCGTGATGTTCCGCGACGCCACCTCCCGCGCCAGCGACTTGGTGAACCCGAATATCCCCGCCTTGGCCGCCGCGTAATTGGCTTGGCCGGGATTTCCCGTCGCTCCCACCACCGAAGCGATGCTGATGATGCGTCCTCTACGGGCCTTCATCATGCCGCGAAGACAGGCCTTACTCAAGCGAAAAACCGAGGTGAGATTGGTGGTGATGATATCCGACCACTCTTCTTCCTTCATGCGCATCAGCAGATTATCGCGGGTAATGCCCGCATTGTTAACCAAAATGCTCGGGGAACCGAAATCCTTGCTCACGGACTCGATGAGGGCGTCCACCGAGGCGGTGTCGGTCACATCCAATACCCGTCCACAGCCCTTGAGCTTGTTTTCCTCCAGGTAGGCGCTGATCTTGGCGGCGCCGTGTTCCGATGTCGCCGTGCCGATCACCGTCGCCCCGGTCCGGCCCAGCGCCAGGGCGATGGCCTGACCGATACCGCGGCTGGCGCCGCTGACCAATGCGATTTCCTGATCCAATGCCATGTCGTCGCTCTCCCTTAGTCGTTTATGCCCCGACGGTTAAGGCCTCGTCCAAGCTGGCCGGATCCTGTACCGACACCGCCGTCATCTCTCGATCGATGCGCTTGTTAAGACCTGCCAGCACCTTGCCCGGACCGCACTCCACGATGCAGCGTACGCCCCTGCCCGCCAGAGCCTGAATAGTCTCCACCCAACGCACCGGACTCACCAATTGCCGCACCAGGGCGTCACGGATCTCCTCCGGCGCCGTGCACAAGTTTACATCCACATTGTTGAGGACGGGGATCCGCGGCACGTTGATCTCGATATCGTGCAGATAGAGCGCCAGCCGCTCGGCGGCCGGCCCCATCAGACTGCAATGGGAAGGCACGCTCACCGGCAACAGCAGCGCGCGCTTGGCACCTGCCTGCTTGGCGTGTTCCACGGCACGTTCCACTGCGGCGCGGTGTCCGGCGATGACCACCTGCCCCGGGGAATTGAGGTTCACTGCCGCGACCACTTCGCCTTGCGCAGCTTGATCACAGGCGGCCCTGACTTGCTCGTCTGCCAATCCCAGGATGGCGGCCATGGCCCCTTGCCCGGCGGGAACGGCCTCCTGCATGTAACGCCCGCGTTCCGCCACCAGCCGCACTGCCGATTCCAGATCGATGGACCCGGCGCATACCAGCGCGGTGTATTCACCCAGGCTGTGGCCGGCCACGAAAGCCGGCTGAGCGCCTTGACGCTTCTGCCACACCCGCCATACCGCCACACCGGCCGCCAGCATGGCGGGCTGGGTCTTATCCGTACGGTTGAGCTCCGCCTCGGGACCTTGCTGCGTCAGTTGCCACAGATCGTAATCCAGTGTCCGCGAGGCGACTGTGAAGGTTTCCTCAACCTCCGGATAGGCCGCGGCCAGGGCGGCCAGCATGCCCACCGATTGAGAACCTTGGCCTGGAAACACACAGGCGATACTCATAACAACTCCTTTAACATCAGCGTGCAGTGTTCGGTTCTTAAACTGCCGGCTGATGGCTTCAATATTTCAGTAATATGGAACCCCAGGTGAATCCCGCCCCAAAGGCCTCCAGCAATAAAACATCTCCGCGGCGGATACGGCCATCGCGCACCGCCACATCCAGCGCCAGGGGGATCGAAGCGGCAGAGGTATTGCCGTGTTCTCCGATCGTGACCACCACCTTCTCCATGGGCAGACCCAGCTTCTTGGCGGCAGCTTCAATGATACGGTAATTGGCTTGGTGGGGAACCAACCAGTCGACGTCGACATGATCCATGCCGTTGGGATGCAAGGTCTCCTCGACCAGGGATCCCAGGGTATTCACCGCCACCTTGAACACCTCGCGCCCCTGCATGTGGATAAAAGCCTTATTGGCTTGCACTTCATCATAGCCGCGCGAGATGCCAGCGGGCACGGTCAACAGCGGTTCATAGCGGCCGTCGGCGTGCAGATGGCTGGACAGGATTCCCGGAGTCTCGTCGGCACGCAGCACCACCGCACCGGCGCCGTCGCCGAACAGCACACAGGTTCCGCGATCCTGCCAGTCAATGATGCGCGACAGTGTCTCCGCGCCGACCACCAGCACGCATTTCGCGGCATCGGTGCGAATGAACTTATCGGCGATCCCCAGGGCATAGATGAAACCGGTGCACACTGCCTGCACGTCGAAGGCGGGGCAACCCTGAATCCCCAAACGCTGCTGCAACAGGCATGCAGTCCCAGGAAAAACCTGGTCTGGCGTGGTAGTAGCAACGATAATTAAATCTATTTCTGAGGGTTCGATCGCCGCCGCGGTGATGGCCTGGCGCGCCGCCTTTTCCGCCAGGTCGCAGGTGGTTTCATCCTCCGCGGCGATATGCCGCTCGCAAATCCCGGTGCGTTCCCGAATCCACGCATCGCTGGTCTCGACCATCCTCTCCAAATCGGCGTTGGTCAACACCTTCTCGGGCAGATAGCTGCCCGTACCGCTAATCCGCGAATTCAAACCGCCCGCCTTTCCACTAGCAGCTCTTCAAGATTTCTGGCGATACGCTGTGGCACGTTCTTCCTGACTTCCACTACGGCCTCCTTGATGGCGTTGGCGAAGGCCACCACGTCAGCTCCGCCGTGGCTCTTGATAACGATGCCCTGCAAACCCAATAGACTGGCGCCATTGTACTGCCGCGGATCAATCTTGTCTTTGAAGGACTTCAGTACCGGGACGGCCAAGGTCGCCACCAGTTTGGTCCACAGGGTCCGCCGAAATGACTGTTCCATGTAGTGTCGAATCATACGCGCCACACCCTCGCTGGTCTTCAGCGCCACATTGCCGACGAAGCCGTCGCACACCACCACGTCAACCGTTCCGGCGTAAATATCGTCGCCTTCGATAAAACCTACATAGTTGAGTTCGCTGGCGGCGAGCAGGCGGCCCGCCTCTTTGACCTGCTCGTTGCCCTTGATCTCCTCGGCGCCGATGTTGAGCAGGCCGATGGTCGGACGGTTCATGTTGTCCACCGCGCTGGTGAGCGCCGCGCCCATGACCGCGAACTGAAACAGTATCTCGGCATCCACGCTGATATTGGCGCCCAAGTCCAGCATATGGGTGTGGCCCTTGATGGTGGGCAGGGCGAAACAGATGGCGGGACGATCGATGCCCGGCAGGGTCTTCAACACGAAGCGCGCCGTGGCCATCAGGGCCCCGGTGTTCCCGGCGCTGATGCAGGCGTGGGCCGTGCCTTCTTTGACGAGATCGACGGCCACCCGCATGGAGGAGTCCTTTTTGGTGCGCAAGGCCATCGACGGCAACTCATCCATGGCGACCGTTTGCGAGGCGTGGCGTACATGGAGGCGTCCGCCGGCCACCGCACCGCGGCTGCGAATCTCCCGTTCCAACACCTGCTGGTCGCCCACCAGGATGAGCTCAAGGTCTTGGTGTTCTGTGAGGGCCTGCAACGCAGCGGGGACCACGACCGCCGGACCGTGGTCCCCGCCCATGCCGTCCAAGGCAAGGGTAAGGCTCAATCCTTATTCACCTTTGGTATTTAATACCTTCCGCCCGCGGTAATAACCGCTGGGAGTGATGTGATGACGCACATGGGTTTCCCCGCTATGGGAGTCCACCGATAGTGCGGCCGCCTCGAGGGCGTCGTGAGCACGGCGCATGCCGCGCTTCGAAGGTGTCTTGCGATTTTGTTGTACAGCCATGACCAATTACTCCTGTTGCAAACTATCTGTCACTCTCTTGAGCTTCATGTGAAACATTTCGACTAATGCTTTCCTTTGAGCTGCGCCAGTACGGCAAAGGGGCTCCTGGAAGCCGCGTCGGCTTCCTCGCCACCGCTCTGCCGCTCCTCGACATTTTTCGACACCGCGCATTCGGCGGGATCGTGGCGGGGTATAGGAGGGAGGGCGAGCAAGATCTCGTCCTCCACCGCTTCCGCAATCAGCAGCTGTTCCCCGCGCGTGATCAAAGGATCGTATTGCTCGGGCAAACGCGCCGCTTCCTCTTCGGAGGCTACGATCCCCACGCACACCTGCGTATCCACATGGAACGTCATCGGCTCCAAACACCGCTGACATAGCAGCACCACGTCCGCACGCACCTGTCCCCGTGCGTAAGGGATACCTTGTCCATCGATCGCGAAGTCTAAGGCGATCTCCGCCACGCCCTCAGGATTACCCGCCACCTCAAGCAAACGCTTCATGCGGGTAAATGCCAGTTGCCCCGAGATACTGAGCCCACCCTCCGCCGCACGGATGGGATTGACGAAATCCGGCACATGTATCGACATAAGCGCGAAATCATATAGTTTGCGGCTAAGGCTGTCAAAGGGATCGTCCGCAAAATTCCAGGTTTTCCAGTAAATTGGCACCTTTATCCCTTGACTTCACGGAGGCTTTTCCGTAGAACCATTTGCTGTTTCGAAATGGGTCTCCGTAGGGGGAATCGATTAAGTCGAGCATGCCCCGCGACACGCGGTGACCGGGTGCAGGCCCAGGCGGGGCGGCTGGCGGGGAGCATGCGTAGGCTAATGACGGCGGATCGCCTTGATTAATAAGATACTTATCGCCAATCGCGGCGAAATTGCGGTACGCGTGGTGCGCGCCTGCGCCGAGATGGGAATCACCTCGGTGGCGATCTACACCGACGCCGACCGCCACAGCCTGCATCTCAAAAAGGCCGATGAATCCTACAACATCGGTCCGGATTCCGTGGCGGGCTACCTCAATGCCCATCGCATAGTCAACCTGGCGGTGGCCACGGGCTGCGACGCCTTGCATCCCGGCTACGGGTTCCTGTCGGAAAACCCGCTGCTGGCAGACATCTGCGCCCGCCGCGCGATCCGCTTCATCGGCCCCACCGCCCAGGTCATCCGCAGGATGGGCGACAAGGTAGAAGCGCGCAAGGCCATGATCGCCGCCGGCATCCCCGTCACCCCCGGCAGCGATGGCAGTCTCGATAACGTCGAAGCGGCCCTGGCCTGCGCCCGGGAGATCGGTTATCCGGTGATGCTCAAGGCCACTTCCGGGGGTGGCGGCCGGGGTATACGCCGTTGTGAGAATGAAACGGAATTACGGCGCAACTACGACCGGGTGGTGTCCGAGGCCACCAAGGCCTTCGGCAGCGCCGAGGTGTTCATGGAAAAGTGCATCGTCAATCCGCGCCACATCGAGGTGCAGATCCTCGCCGATCATCACGGGCGTGTTGTGCATCTGTTCGAACGGGATTGCTCCATTCAGCGCCGCCATCAAAAGCTCCTGGAAATCGCCCCGTCACCGCAGCTCAGCGAGGAACAGCGTAAGACCCTGGGTACGCTAGCCGTGCGCGCCGCCAAGGCGGTTAAGTATCAGAACGCCGGGACCGTGGAATTTCTCCTGGACCAAGACGGAAATTTCTACTTCATGGAGATGAACACCCGTCTACAGGTGGAACATCCCGTCACCGAGCAGATCACCGGCATCGATATCGTCCGCGAACAGATCCGCATCGCCGCGGACCTCCCGCTGCGCTACACCCAGCGCGATATCAAGCGCCGCGGCTTCGCCATGGAATTCCGCGTCAATGCCGAGGATCCGAAAAACGATTTCCTGCCCAGCTTCGGCCGCATCACTCGCTACTTCGCCGCCGGCGGACCAGGGGTGCGCACCGATGCCGCCATCTATACGGGCTATGAACTACCGCCCTACTATGATTCCTTGTGCGCCAAACTGATCGTGTGGGCCTTAAGCTGGGAAGAACTGTTGGACCGCGCCGCGCGCGCCCTCAATGACGTGGGCGTCTACGGGGTGAAGACCACCATCCCCTATTGCCTCGAGATACTGAAATCCCCGGAATTTCGCGATGCCCGCTTCGATACCGGCTTCGTCGAGACCCATCCGGAGCTGGCGGAGTATTCGATACGTCGTTCACCGCGGGAATTGGCGGCGGCCATCGGTGCGGCTATTGCCGCTCATCGCGGCATGTAGGATATTTGACATTGATAGAATATCGGGCGGAATGGATCGCCCCACAACCAGGTAAGGCTAATGCCGCGCGTTCATATTACTGAAACCGTTTTACGAGACGCCCATCAATCCTTGATTGCGACGCGCCTGCGCAGCGAGGATATGCTGCCCATTTGCCCCATGCTCGACAAGGTGGGTTACTGGTCGATCGAGATGTGGGGCGGCGCGACCTTCGATGCCTGTCTGCGTTTCCTCAAGGAGGATCCTTGGGAACGCCTGCGCAAGCTCCGCGCGGCCCTGCCCAACACCCGGCTGCAGATGCTGTTGCGCGGCCAGAACCTTCTGGGTTACCGCCACTATTCCGATGATGTGGTGCGCGCCTTTGTGGAGCGCGCCGCCGCCAACGGCATCGATGTATTTCGCATCTTCGATGCGCTCAACGACCCACGCAATCTGCGGGTGGCGATCGAGGCCGTCAAAGCGGCGGGCAAGCATGCCCAGGGCGCGATTTGCTATACCACCAGTCCGGTGCACGGCATTCCACAATTCATGGCCATGGCTAAGGAACTGGAAAACATGGGCTGCGACAGCCTGGCCATTAAGGATATGGCGGGACTGCTCACCCCTTACGTGAGCGCGGACCTGGTCAAGGCCTTGCGCGACACGGTCAAGCTGCCCATCCATCTCCATTCCCACGCCACCGCCGGCCTGGCCAATATGTGCCAACTCAAGGGCATCGAGAGCGGCTGCCTGTTCATCGACACCGCCCTCTCCCCCTTTTCCGGCGGCACCAGCCATCCGCCCACCGAGAGTATGGTGGCTGCGCTCAAGGGCACGGGTTACGACACCGGGCTGGATCTGCCCTTATTGCAGGAGATCGGCATGTATTTCTACGAGGTACGCAAGAAATACCGCCGCTTCGAGAGCGAATTTACCGGCGTTGACACCCGGGTGCAGGTCAACCAGATTCCCGGCGGCATGATCTCCAACTTGGCCAATCAGCTGCGTGAGCAAGGCGCACTGGATCGCATGAACGACGTGCTGGCGGAGGTCCCGCGCGTCCGCGAAGACCTGGGATATCCGCCGCTGGTAACGCCCACTTCCCAGATCGTCGGCACCCAGGCGGTACTCAACGTCCTCACCGGCAGCCGTTACAAGAGCATCACCAACGAGGTGAAATATTATCTGCAAGGTCGTTACGGCCGTCCTCCCGGCCCGGTCAACAACATCGTGCGGCAGCAGGCCATAGGCAACGAAGACGTCATCGATTGCCGTCCGGCGGATTTGCTCAAGGACGAGATGCATGACCTCCGCGACGAGATCGGCGAACTGGCCACCAGCGACGAAGACGTGTTGAGCTTTGCCATGTTCCCCGAGATCGCCCGCGGTTTTCTGGAACAGCGCAAGGCGGGCACGCTGGTCCCCGAACCCCTGGAATTACCGGGCGAACCGGCGACGGACAAAGGCGCGGTGCCGGTGGAATTCAACGTTACCCTGCACGGCGAGACCTATCATATCAAGGTAACCGGCAGCGGCCACAAAAACCAGAACCGCCGCCCCTTCTATGTCTCGGTGGACGGCAGCCCGGAAGAAATCATGGTCGAGACCCTGGAGGAATTGATCAGCGGCGAAAACGGACGCGAACCCATGGTTCAGGGGAGCCGCCGGCCCAAGGCGCAGGCCCCCGGCCATGTCACTACCTCCATGCCCGGTACCATCGTGGAGGTATTGGTAAAAGTCGGTGACGCGGTAAACGAAGGTGATCCGCTGCTGATCACCGAGGCCATGAAGATGGAGACCGAGATACACGCACCCATCGCCGGCACGGTGGCGACGGTGCATGTCGCCAAGGGCGATACCGTCAATCCCGACGAGGCGCTTATCGAGATCAATTGAACCCAAGCCGCGGCCTCAATGCGCCTGCGGGCGCCGCTCTCAACCCCACTCGTTCGGAAGCATGGATGAACCTGATTCTCGCCTCCACCTCGGCCTACCGCAAGGAACTGCTCAGCCGTTTGGGTCTGCCCTTCCGGACTGCAGCGCCTGACGTGGACGAATCGCCCCGTGGCGATGAGACACCGGAGCAACTGGTGTTACGCCTCGCCGAGGCCAAAGCCCGCGCGGTGGCAGCTCAGCACCCCGACGCGCTCATTATCGGTTCCGACCAGGTCGCCGCCGTGGAGGGGCAGGTCCTGGGCAAACCGGGAGACCACGAACGGGCGCTCGCCCAGTTGCGTCTTGCCTCGGGCAAATGCCTGCAGTTTCTCACCGGCGTCTGTTTGCTCAACGCCCTGACCGGTCGTGCCCAGGTAGAAATCGTGCCATTCAGCGTGGTGTTCCGCAAACTCAGCGATCGGAAGATAGAAAACTATCTGCGCCGCGAAAGACCGTACCATTGCGCGGGCGCTTTCAAATCGGAGGCGCTCGGCATCACCCTGTGTGAGAGACTGGAAGGCGAAGATCCAACCGCCCTGATCGGTTTGCCCCTGATCCGTCTGACGTACATGCTGGAACAGGAAGGTGTGAATGTGATCTGATATGATCCGTACCCACCGGCGGCGGCCACACGCCTTGCGATTGCGGTGGAAACTCCTGACAGCGGCAATTCATCATCGATAATACCGCTGGACTGTTAGGCGCCGGGGTCCAATACCCATCGGGCGAACGCCGCTCGCGCTCCCCCGTTGGATTGGCAGCGGCGAAAACGAGCCCCGACCTCGGCCGACTCCGGCCGTTAACGCAAGCCCGTCTGCGTCATGCCCAGAATGTGGGCAAAGGATTCGGCCATCGCCACGCCGAGACGGTTGGTAAACCGTTCCAATGGTGACGGTCGGTGGGTATAGTCGATGATCTTCGCGGCACCGATGATTTCGCGCGCAACGTAACTGCTGTTCTCCAAATCGTCCACCAGCCCCAGATCCTTCGCTTGGGCGCCGGTCCAATAGAATCCGTTGAACAAGGTCTGGTCGTCTCCCTTGAGGCGCCTGCCGCGTCCTTCCTTGACCACCTGGATGAACTGCTGATGGATGGTTTCGAGCAAAGTCTTCGCGTGCTTGACTTCGTCCGGCTTCAAGGGCGAGAAGGGATCGAGCATCGCCTTGTCATTACCCGCCGCCAACATGCGGCGTTCGATGCCCAGCTTTTTCATGGCGCCGACGAACCCGAAGGTGGTAAGCCCGCTCATGCGCACGCCGATGGAACCAACGATGCTGGCCTTGTCCGCGTAGATTTTGTCTGCGGCCACGGCGACATAGTAGCCGCCGGAGGCGCAGATGTCGGTGACCACCGCATAGAGCGGAATCTTGGGATATTGCTTGCGCAGACGGTGTATTTCATCGTTGATGACACCCGCTTGCACCGGGCTGCCGCCCGGACTGTTGATGCGTAGAATGACGCCGCGGGTTCCTCTACTCTTAAATGCGTCGCGCAAGGCGCCCACAATGTCATCGGCATTGGCGTCGGCATCATCCGCGATGACCCCCTTGAGTTCCACCAATGCCGTGTGATCGCCGCCGTCGACCAGAGCGGGTTCGCCGCGATTGGCCTGGATAGACCAAAGTATCAAAAATAAATAAACGAAGAAGAGGATCTTGAAAAAGATGCTCCAGCGCCGTGAACGCCTCTGCTCATTGATCGCGGCGAAGGCAAGACGCGCGAGTACATCCCTTTCCCAAGATTGCCCCTCCGTGTTCGCACGGGAGGGGGTGGTGTTCGGCTTGGATGGAGCAGGGCCTTCCCAGGCGCCCCGGTCGTCACCGGGCGGCTGCTGATTTTCACTCATAACATCTGTCCTTATTGTTTGGCGCGGCTGACCTTTCCGCCATTATAGTCCATGCCCGCCCGTGCCGTAGCGGTTAAGCCATGTCATCAAATTCCGAATATTGTCGGCGCAGGCGAGAGGCTGAAGTTTCAGCAGTCGCTCCCGTTCATGCACGCCATAGCTGACACCTACCGCATGGGCACCGGCGTTCTTCGCCATCTGCAAATCATACTCGGTGTCACCGATCATCACCGTCTCTTGCGGCGCCGCCCCGAGTTCATCCATGATCTCCAAGAGCATTTGAGGGTGAGGCTTGGAAAACGTCTCGTCGGCGCAACGGGTCGCATGAAAAAATCCACCGCACTCGTGTTCCGCCAATACCCTGTTCAGGCCCCGTCTGCTCTTCCCCGTCGCTACCCCCAACAACAGGCCCCGCTCCTGCAGGCCCCGCAGCAGTTCCAGGGCACCCTCAAACAAGGTCGAGTCCTCACCCTCTCCAGACAAGAAGTGATGGCGATAACGATCAGCAAAGGCGCGGTGGGTTTCGGAATCCGCGCGGGGGTAGAGCGCCTCGATGGCCTCCTTGAGGCCCAAACCGATCACGTTGCGCAGGGTCCGGTCATCCAGGCTCGCCAAGCCCAGATCCTCACCCGCCGCCCGCATGCTGGCGACAATCTTGGCCTCGGAATCCATCAAGGTTCCGTCCCAGTCGAAGACGATCAAGCGAATGCTCTGCTCCATGCGGCGCTAGCCATTCCCCAGAGCGTCAAGGACCTGCTGCAACTCCGGACCGAGGGGAGCAGTCACCTCGACGGCCTGACCGGCGGCCGTGGTAAAACGCAGGCCGGCGGCATGGAGAAACAGGCGGCGTAAGCCCAGATCCTGCATGGCGCGATTGAATCCCGCGTCACCGTACTTCTCGTCGCCGGCGATGGGCTGGTGCAGATGCGCTGCGTGCACGCGGATCTGATGGGTCCGCCCGCTTCGTGGCAGGGCCTCCACCAAACTGGCCTGCTCCCAGCTCTGTTGGGGACGAAACAGGGTATAGGAGGGCTTCCCGTCTTCCGCAACCCGCACCACCCTCTCCCCGGATCGCAGGATATTCCTACGGAGAGGGGCATTTACCCGGTGCTCCCCCCCGTGCCAGGATCCTTGCAGGAGCGCCACATAGCGCTTGTCTATGCCATGCTCACGTAATAATTGATGAAGATGACGTAAGGTGCTACGTTTCTTAGCTATTATTAGACAGCCGGACGTGTCGCGGTCCAAGCGATGCGCCAGTTCCAGGAACGGTGCCCGGGGACGGGCCGCCCGCAATATCTCGATGACGCCGAAACTGATCCCGCTTCCGCCGTGAACAGCGATCCCCGCTGGTTTGTTAAGGACTATAAGCCCTTCATCTTCATAGAGAAGATTTTGATCCACCAGTTCCAGCAACCTGTCGCCGGGCCTTGCCGTCACGGTCGGTGATGCGTCGCGGCGCACCGGAGGAATCCGCACCGCGTCTCCCCGCCGCAGCTTATAGTCCGGTTTGATCCGGCCTTTGTTAACCCGCACCTCGCCCCGACGTAACACCCGGTAAATGAAGCTCTTGGGCACTCCTTTGAGATAGGTTGTCAAAAAATTATCGATCCGTTGCCCTTCATTGCGGGAATCGATCTCGACCAGTTCCGGAGCAAACCGTTTCGGAGGGGTAAATTCGTTCATTTTTTGAGTGAGAACAAAAACTAATGATTTGCTGCGGCCTGATAAGGCTGATATATTAGCCGGACGTCGATCCGGATCAAATAGTCCCGGAAGAGCGGATTGTGTATCTCGACAGACGCAATGCTGAATGCGAAAGATTTCCGTGCCTTGTGCAAGCTAGTCGTGGTAATTAGTGTCTCTCAATCATCGCGCCGCGAAAACTCCCCGGCGCTACGCGGTCATAGCATATGGCACGCGGGATGAAATTGCAGTGGAGGCATTATACCTGCACGCGGCCAATCTGACTAAGTGCGGACAATCTTGAGCCGCAGCTTTTTATCCCGGCAACGGGATACTGAGGGCGGCTATGCCCCGGGTTCGTAGAACTCAGGGGCGATAAATTGACGGGTTTAGCCATCGCTCAACCCAAGATAAGAGCGATGAACAATGAGGCGCCATGCATATGCATGGAGAACGCCCGGGGCATCGGGCTCGCGAGTTTGTGGACCTAAAAGAATAATTGATCGCCGGTTGCTGAGGCGAGGTAAGCCACGTCCGCTCAATCAAAATGACGGAACAAGCTGGTGACATATGGCCTCGCAAGCAAGGTATTGATTAGAAAGGATCTACAATCTTCCTAGCGACCCTGCCGCGGGAACTGCATTGATTGCGGGACGGTATTTCCGAGTTCTCCTCAGCCCTGCACAAGGGGTATGGCACGCCTGAGAGATCGGACCACATGAAGAGGATGCTAGTTAACGCTACTCAACCAGAGGAACTGCGTGTTGCTCTGGTTGATGGCCAATTTTTATACGACCTTGACTTAGAAACACTATCCCGTGAACAGAAAAAGGCCAATATCTACAAGGGGAAAATCACCCGTATTGAGCCCAGTCTGGAAGCGGCCTTTGTCGACTATGGAGCGGAACGCCACGGCTTCCTTCCCTTAAAAGACGTATCGAGCAATTATTTTAGAACACCGGTTTCGGAAACGGGCGGCCGCCTGCACATCAAGGATGTCCTGTCGGAAGGCCAGGAAATCGTCGTCCAGATCGATAAGGAAGAACGCGGCAACAAGGGAGCCGCCCTCACCACCTTTGTCAGCCTGGCCGGCCGCTATCTGGTCCTGATGCCCAATAACCCCCGCGCCGGCGGGGTGTCGCGCCGCATCGAGGGCGAAGACCGCAGCGAGCTGCGGGAGGCCATGAGCGCCCTCAATGTCCCGGAGGGCATGGGTGTCATCATCCGCACCGCCGGGGTGGGGCGCAGCGTGGAAGAGCTGCAATGGGATCTGGACTATCTGTTGCGGTTATGGCAGGCGGTCGAGACCGCCGCCAATGAACGGCCCGCCCCCTTCCTGATCTACCAGGAGAGCAACGTCATTATCCGCGCGATCCGCGATTACATGCGTCAGGATGTCGGCGAGATCCTCATCGATGATGAGACGGTCTACCAGCAGGCACGGGATTTTGTACAGCAGGTGGTCCCGGCCTACCTCAATAAGGTGAAGCTCTACCGGGATTCCATACCACTTTTTTCCCGCTACCAGATCGAAAGCCAGATCGAGGCCGCCTTCCGCCACGAAGTCCGCCTCCCCTCCGGCGGCTCGATCGTGATCGATCACGCCGAGGCCATGGTGGCCATCGACGTCAATTCGTCCCGCGCCACCCGTGGCGGCGATATCGAAGAGACCGCCTTGAACACCAACCTGGAGGCGGCGGACGAAGTCGCACGGCAGCTGCGCATCCGGGACTTGGGGGGGCTCATCGTCATCGACTTCATTGATATGACCCCGGCCCGCAATCAACGGGAAGTGGAGAACCGTCTCAAGGAGGCCCTCAAGAAGGACCGGGCCCGGGTCCAGATCGGCAGGATCTCCCGTTTTGGACTGCTGGAAATGTCGCGACAACGATTGCGCCCCTCCTTGGGCGAATACAGCCAGATCATCTGCCCGCGTTGCCAGGGTGAAGGACGGATACGCAGCATCGAATCCCTGGCCTTGTCCGTCCTTCGCCTCGTCGAAGAGGAGGCCATGAAGGAAAACACCGCTCGCGTCGTCGCCCAGCTGCCGGTGGATGTGGCCACTTTCCTCCTCAACGAAAAGCGCGAGGCGGTCCGATCCATCGAACAGCGCCATAAAGTGGTGATCGTGCTTGTACCTAACACCCATCTCCACACCCCGCAGTACGAGGTGAAGCGCTTGCGCAAGGACGAGGGTTTGGAGGCAGATACAGGCAATGCCGCGGTCAGCTATCAGCTCACCGAAGTTCCCGAATTGACTGAGTCACCTTGGATGACGGCGGAAATCGTCCGTCCCGAAGAGCCGGCGGTAAAGGGTATCGCGCCCAGCACCCCTGCGCCCCGTCCCCAAACCAGCGCCGCCAAATCCGTCGCGCCCGGAACCGATGAAGGCGGCTTCATCAAACGCCTATGGTCCAGTTTATTCGGCGGCGCAAAAGTCGAGCAGGAACCGGCCACGGCCGTGCAGCCCAGGAAAACACCGGCCTCTCGCAGTGGTGGTGCCGGCAGGCAAGGCTCGGGGCAACGGGGCGCCAAACCCGGCTCGCCCCGGCGCGGCGATCGTCGTCGCCCCGCGCGTAAGAACGGAGGTGGAAACCGTGCGCCAGCGGCGGAAACCAAACCCACCCCTCCCGCCGCGGCGCAACAAGCCGAGAGCGTTCCCTCCGGAGAAAAGACGGCGATGAGCGCCGGCGAGCAGAACACCGCCAGTGATAGAGGCGAAAGCCAACAGCGGGAGGGGGCTCAACGTTCCGGACGCCGTCGCGGCCGCCGTGGCGGCAGTGGCCGCCGGCGCCGTGAGGAGGCGGCACGCAGCGCCAATGCGCCGTCGGGGCCCAACGCGGAAGCCGCCAATACCGGGGGGGCATCGTCTTCCTCCTCCCCGGCAGGGCAGCAAAACAGTGCGAAGCACCAGACGCCTGCGGAGAACAACGCATCCGAAACGATGCAACGCCCCTTGTTCAACAACGGCGCGGAGACTTCTCTGCCGCAACGGCAGCGGGATAATGAAACCGCGGCGCAATCCGACAATAATGAGCCGGTCAATACCGCCCGCCCTGACAAACCGGCAGCCGCTAATCAGGACTCGCAAGCCACCACCTGGGACGAAAATCGCAATTCCCAGGGCGGCGTCAGCACGGTTGAGCGAGTCGTGTCTTCCATCAATCGGGAGCCGTCCGTAGACAATCCGCCGGCGGCCCTGGAGGGTTCCGGTGAAAGCAGTGAGCGTACTGCCGAGCGCAATTACGAGAAAGACACATCCTCGGACAAGTCCAACAAGTTATAGTCGATGACTGCAGATGACGAGGCAAAGCAGGCTGACCCCGCTTTGCCTCTTTAGCGCGTGTCCAGCTGTTGCCGCAGATGGCGCAGCAAGCCTTCGGATGCCGCTTCCACCAGATCCAGCACTTGTTCGAAGCCCGTTGCTCCCCCGTAGTAAGGGTCGGGCACATCGCGCAACTTCAGATCCGGGGCGAACTCCAGGAACAGGCGCAGTTTATAATTGTGTTCCGGCGGGCAGACCATTCTGAGGGCGCTGAGGTTATCCAGATCCATGGCCAGGATATAGTCGTAGGTTTCGAAATCACCTGCCTTCACCCGCCGCGCCCGCAACGGGCTCAAGTCTACGCCGCGTCGCGAGGCCACTGCCTGCGCCCGCGGGTCGGGGGGATTGCCGATATGAAAGGCATGGGTTCCCGCGGAATCTATCTTGACCTGCTGCATTAAACCGGTTTGTTCTATCATGCGCTGGAATACGCCTTGGGCGGTCGGCGAGCGGCAAATGTTTCCCATGCATACGAACAAAACTCTAATTGTCTCTTTTTGATTCAAGTGCTTATCCGATAACTGCGCGAATAACTTCATGGCGACCATTCCCTTTTCGTGCCCAATTATAGCAAAGAATTAAACCCAGTTTTGTGAAGGTGCTTGGCCAGTATTCGACATTGCCCAATAGCCTTCGTTCGCCCTCCTCGTGATGTCCCGAAAATGGCGTTTCGCCGTAACGGCCAGTGTGCGTTCAGGGCAAGCAAAGGCAGAACACGCCATTATTAGCATACGGCTAGGGGTGGATGAATGCGGGGTGCCAATGGAACCGAAACAGGAAAAAGACACTTGGGACAAGACTTAGGTGGTTAGCACTATATTGGGAGCAGTGCTGATCTCCGGGGTTACGCGGACCACTGCCTGTTCAATCGCTTCAAGTAAGAATTGGAAAGAGATTGAGCCGTCATATATATAGCCGTAGCTGCTAATGTATTACGCCAAGAATCCACTGACGGAGCGCAACACCTTCCGGGATGGGCCATCGAAATACGCCAAAACTATTGGCCAGCCTCGCGGCTGTTGTCACGTCCCATAAGGTCGATATACTTAACGCTATGGAAAAGCCCGCTAAGCAAGCAATTGGGGTGGAACAACTCCGCGATCTGATCGGACTCAAGGTCAAGCACCAAGGTTCACAATGGGAAATTATCGAAGTCCTTGAAGACGGTCCCAGCTTGGTATTGCGGGATTGCGAGATGCACACCGTGATCCAAGCCGACCAGCATGGCGAGGCCCACCGGCGCGTCCCATCCACAACGACCATTCCTTTGTTCGACCGGGACGGCAACGAATTGAACCCGGCCCTGCTGGATCTGGATCTCTTGGACCTGCCCTAAAGCGTCGCTTCACGGTCCCGCAAGATCCTTTCCACCCGTAACAGGTCCTCCTCCGTATCCACCCCCGCCTCCGGCGCCACGGCGGCATGGGCGACATGGATGCGGTAGCCGTACCATAGCGCTCTCAGCTGTTCCAAGGCTTCCAGTTGCTCGGCGCGGCAGGGCGGCCGCGCCACGTACGCATGCAGAAAACCGCAGCGATAGGCATACAGGCCGATATGGCGGTAATAATCGGAAGTAACGTCAACGTGTCCCGCGCTTGATCCAAAACGCCCCCGGTCCCAAGGGATGGGTGCCCGGCTGAAGTAGAGGGCAAAACCGGCATGGTCCATGACCAGCTTCACCACGTTGGTATCGAACAATTGTGCCGCCTGCGTCACAGGGGCGCATAGCGTGGCGATGCTCGCGGCGCTGTGAGCCGCCAAATCTTCCGCGACTTGACGGATCAGCGAGGGCGGCAACAGGGGTTCATCCCCTTGCAGATTCACCACAATGTCGTCCGCCGAGTAATCGAGGCGTTGCGCCACCTCGGAGAGGCGCTCGGTCCCGGAACGATGTTGTGGCGACGTCATGCACACCCGGGCACCAAATTTTACCGCCGCGTCACAGATTCGCTCATCATCGGTCGCGATCACCACTTCTTCCGCGCCGCTCTCCATGGCGCGCTCGAACACATGTTGCACCAAGGGTTTGCCCGCCAGAAGCCGCATGGGCTTGCCCGGCAGGCGGGTGGCGCCGTAGCGCGCCGGAATGACCACCTTAAAACGCGTCACTCCACTTCCTCGTCGGCGGGCAATTCCCGCGCCTCTTCCTCCAGCATGATGGGGATATCGTCACGTATGGGATAGGCCAGGCGGTCCCCTTTACAGATCAGCTCATTGGCACTTTTGCGGTAGACCAGCGGCCCTTTGCAGATCGGGCATACCAGAATATCGAGCAACTTCTTATCCATTAAATCTCCCAGCAATATTCCCTACGGTGAGGCTTTAGCTGTCACTAGGCGTGCCATTGTACCGTACTTGATTTATCCGGTGCTCCCATGCGGCTTAATTTTCGCCAACAGATGCTGCAAACGCCGTTGACAATCCGCGTCGAAGCGTGCGGAGACAGGGACATACCAGTGATTGGGCGCGGCGAAGGCGCGGCACTTTACCGCATCCTTTTCGGTCATGACCACCGGCAGATCGTCGCCGAAGCGCAGATCCGCCGCCCGAAAACGGTGGTGATCGGGAAACGGGTGTTCCACTACCTTCAGGCCCTGCCCGCGTAACTGATCAAAAAATCTAGCGGGATTGCCGATGCCCGCCACCGCGTGCACGCGGGCGTCGCGCCATTCGCCAAGATCGCGCTTGACATGCGCATCGACCAAGGACTGCGTCGTCGTGCCGACCAACTGCATCCGGCATTCGCCCGGTAAGGCCTTACCGTTGACCACCATGATATCCACCCTACGCAGGCGCGTCGCCTGCTCACGCAAGGGCCCCGCCGGCAGGTAATGTCCGTTGCCCAAACGGCGTTCGCCGTCAATTACCGCGATCTCCATATCGCGCTCCAGCGCATAGTGCTGGAGACCGTCGTCGCTGACGATGACATTGCAGTCGTGATCGGCGATCAATGCACGTGCCGCCATCACACGCCGCGGCGCCACCGCCACCGGACACGCGGCGCGCTGGGCGATCAAGACCGGTTCATCCCCCACGGCGACGGGATCGCTGTCGGCAGTGACCAGCTGCGGCATCCTTGCGGTGTCTCCGCCGTAACCGCGGCTCACCACCCCCGGACGATACCCCGCCCCACGCAAGGACTCCACCAACCAAATTACCAAGGGTGTCTTGCCGGTACCGCCTACCGTGATATTGCCGATCACGATCACCGGCACCGGCAACTTGTGCCGGCGCAGCATCCCGGTTTCATAGGCGAAGCGTCGCAGGGAAACCAGCAGGCCGAACACGCCGCTGAGGGGAAGCAACAGGATACTCAGGGGATGGGAACCATACCAAAGCG
Organism: Gammaproteobacteria bacterium; assembly: GCA_037381915.1. Classification (GTDB taxonomy): domain Bacteria; phylum Pseudomonadota; class Gammaproteobacteria; order DRLM01; family DRLM01; genus JARRQJ01. The sequence continues at coordinate 28,405 of JARRQJ010000018.1, forward strand.
AGGCCGGGCGCACGCCTGATCCCTTCAACCGGCCATAATCCTATCCCGCCACCGCTCAGCCATGGTGAGCGAACGGAGAGGATGGAGTGTCATTGCCCGTCGTATCGGTGTCGTGGAATTGCATGCGATAAAGACCGGCATAATGGCCATTTCTGGCCAATAGTTCGCCGTGGCGTCCGTGTTCGACGATACGCCCATGGTCGAGCACCACGATCTGATCGGCATTCTCGATCGTGGAGAGCCGGTGGGCGATGACCAAAGTGGTGCGGTGACGCATCACTTCAGTCAACGCAGCTTGGATATGCCGCTCCGATTCCGTATCCAGGGCCGAGGTCGCTTCGTCCAGAATCAGGACCGGGGCATTCTTGAGCAGGGCGCGGGCGATCGCCAAGCGCTGGCGCTGGCCGCCGGACAACAGCACGCCGTTCTCCCCCACTGTGGTGTTCAACCCCTCCGGCAATTTGGCGATGAACTCCATGGCATGGGCTGCTTCCGCGGCACGCATGATCTCCGCTTCGCTGACGTCTCCCAAAGCGCCATAGGCGATATTATGGGATATGGTATCGTTGAACAGCACCACATCCTGTCCCACCCAGGCGATCTGCTCGCGCAGATTGGCCAGGCTCAAATCACGGATATCGTAATCGTCCAAAAAGATCCCGCCGCCGCCTACCTCATAAAAACGCGGCAACAGACTCACCAACGTGGATTTCCCGCTGCCTGAACGGCCCACCAAGGCCACGCACTGCCCGGGATTGATCGCGAGGTTGATATCGTGCAGCACTTCACCCTTGCCGGTATCGTAGGTAAAGGTCACGTTGCGGAATGTCACCTTGCCGCCGCTCCGTGCAATGTTCTTCTTGCCCCTATCCGGCTCTTCGTCCTGATCCAGTAGAAAGAAGATGCTTTCCGCGGCAGCCACGCCGCGCTGCACCATGGGCATGACCGTCATCAGACGTTTGATCGACGGCATCAACAGCATCATGGCGACCACGAAGGACATGAAACTGCCCACGGTAACGGACTCCAAAACCGACGGCAGCGTCGCCAGGTAGATGATCCCCGCCAGGGCCGTGGCGGCGATCAATTCGATGCTGCCGACGCTGGCGGCGCTCACCGCCACCATCTTCATATTGAGCTTGCGATTGGTATTATTGATGTGCTCGAAACGCTGTGCCTCGTAGGATTCGCCGCCGAAGATCTTGACCACACGATGACCGGTAATCGCCTCCTCACTCACCGCGGTGACGTCGGCCATGGAATTTTGGATCCGGCCGCTGATACGCCGGAACCGCTTGTTGACCGAGGCCATAAGATAGGCGATAGGCGGTCCCGCCACGATAAAGACCACGGTAAGCACCCAGTTGATATACGCCATCCATATCAGCAGGCCGACGATACTTAAGCCGTCCTTCACTACGTTGGCCAAGGCATTGGTGGCCGCCTGATTGACCTGCTCCACGTCATAAATGAGTTTGGACAGTAATTCCGCCGACGCCGACTTGTCATAAAATCGCGTCGGTAGACACAGCAGTTTGGCGAACATGGAGCGACGTAGTTCGAGGATGACCTCCCGCCCCACCCAGCTCATGCAATACGAGGAAATAAAATTCGTCACGCCGCGCACCAGGAACAGGCCGATGATCAGCAAGGGTACCAGGCGAATGACCGTGGGATCCTTGGCCACGAAACTGCCGTCGATCATAGGTTTCATCAAGGCGGCGAAGCCGGTATTGGTGGCCGCAAACACCGACATGGCCACTACCGACAACACGAACACCTTCCAATGCGGCAGGCTGTAACGCAGTAGACGCGCATAGATACGGCGCGTCTCTTGGCTGTGGTGATCCTTCATGGCCTTAACGTTTACCTTCCGGCGCATTCTTGGTCGCGATCAACAGATGCACCAAGCCTACCTGGCGCGCCGCATCCATGGCGGTCACCACCGCTTGATGGGGAGTCCTGCCGTCGGCACTGATAGTAAGCGGCGGACTCTTCCGATCGTCGATCGCGATCTTAAGCGCCCGCTTCAAGGTATCAATCTGGGTATTGACTACCCGCTTATCATCCACGTAAAAATTGCCCTGGGCATCGATGGTGAGCACGATGGGCTTTTCCTGGTTTTCCTGCTGCTTCTGCTGAGAGGCCTTGGGCAGATCGATGCGGATCATGGATTGATCCTTGAAGGTGCTGGACACCATGAAAAAGATCAGCAGCATGAATACCACATCGATCAGCGGGGTAAGATCGATGGCGGGACTCTCGCGGCGGAATTTACGCAGATTCACGCTGCTGCTCCTCCGCCCCGTTTTGTTCCCGCTCCCCGTGGAGTATCTCCACCATCTTGAGCGCCTCCTGCTCCATGGTGGAAACCAGTTCGTCCACCTTACGCTGGAAATAACGGTGTGCGATCAAGCTGGGAATGGCGACGGTCAAACCGGCCACGGTGGTGATCAGGGCCTCGGAGATGCCGCCGGCCAGCACGGCGGGATTGCCTACCCCGGAACTTGTAATGTCAGAAAAGATTTTGATCATTCCCAGCACCGTGCCATACAGGCCCAAGAGGGGGCTGACTGCCGCAATGGATCCCAGGGTATTGAGATAGCGTTCCAACTCCAGGACCACGTGACGGCCCGCCTCTTCGATGCTCTCCTTCATCACCTCGCGGCTGTGTTCGCGATTCATTAGGCCGGCCGCCAGTACCTCACCCAAGGGTGACCCCGCCCGCAGCGCCGAAATGCGCGTCACGTCGACGTGATCATCCTTCGCCCACTCCCAGATCTGCGAGACGAGATGACGGGGGCAGATGCGTTGCCGGCGCAATGACCAGATTCGTTCCACGATAATGGCCATCGCCGCCACCGAACCTATGATGATCGGCAGCATGACCCAACCGCCTTCCCGCACTAACTCGAACACGCGATTCCCGACCTTTCTGACACCCGGTGCCGCCTTAAACAAGCATGTAATGATACTTGATTAGACTCGCGGTCAAAAGCATACGCTCCCGCGTCTATTAGCGGCTATTCCAATAATGGCGCGATGCCCGGCGGAAACTGTCGGGCGAAGGCGACGCCGTCGAACCGAGACGGAAGGTGATCGCGCCGTCGCTGGCCGAATCCAGGAGACGCGCACCGTCCGCCGCATAACGCGCCGCGACCGTGGGCTTGGGAAAACCGTAACGATTGCGATACCCCACTGCAAACAGGACATAGTCGGGATCGACGGCCCGAACGAACGCGGCGGTTGAGGAGGTGGTACTGCCGTGATGCGGCGCCACCAGGATATCACTGGGCAATTGCGCGGGACGATCTGCCAGCAACAGCCGTTCGCTGCGCCGCTCAATGTCACCCGGCAAAAGGGCGGTCTGCGTCGCCGTTTGCACCCGCAGCACACACGAGGCGTCGTTCCCGCGATAGGGCTGATCTGCAAGAGGATAGAGCATCTCGAAGCGCACGCCGTCCCAGCGCCAGCTTTGACCCGCCACACAGGATTCCACCCGCCCCTGCCGCCAGTGGATTTTGTCAGGCACGCTGGTGAGCAGTCTCCGCACCTGGATTTGCCGCAACACCGCCGAAACACCACCGCGATGATCCATATCGCCGTGACTGACCACCAGGGTATCGACCCGATTAATGCCGTCATGCCGCAGAAAAGGGATGACCACCGCGCTCCCGGCGTTGAATCGCCCGCTGGTGGCGGGACCGGCATCGAACACCAGGGCATGAGACGTCGTCTCCACCACAGCGGATAACCCTTGTCCCACATCCAATAAGGTGAACCATGCCTCGCCCGGTGGCGGTCGGGCGGGCTGGACCGCCACCATAGGCGCCAATAACACCCCGCCCAGCCACCGTCCCGGCATACCCCGCGGGGCCAACATCCAGATCACTCCCAGCAGCGCCGGCACATAGGCCCAGGGCGGCGGCGCCGGCTGTACCCATTGCGCCATGGGGCTGTGGGCCAATCCTTGCAAAATCGGCCACAACCAGCCCATGGCCTGATTAGCCAAACCGAGGAACAGGCCGCCCAAGGCCGGCACAGCCACCAGCAGCGCGCTGCCGAGCAATGTCAGCGGCACAACGACCAGCGTCACCCACGGCACGGCGACGAGGTTGGCCAAGGGGGCGACCAGGGAAACGCGCTGGAACAGAATCAACAGCAGCGGCGTCAAACCCAGGGCGATCAGGACTTGCACCCGCCCCCATTTCCACCACAAGCCCCGCGGCGCAAGCCGCTGGCCCATGCCGTAGAAGATCACGGCGACCGCTGCAAACGACAGCCAGAAGCCCGGCTCCAGGACAGCCAGCGGGTCCCACAACACCACCAGCAACAGCGCCCATGCCAGCATGTGCGTGGGACGGATTTTGCGCCCCAGCAGCAGACTGCCCAAGCCCACCATGACCATGATGACGCTACGCTGGGTGGGGATGGAAAATCCGGCCATGGCGGCGTAGCCGATGGCGGCGATCACCCCGGCGAGCGCCGCGACCATGGGTGCGGGCCAGTACAGGTTCAGGCGCGGGATGCGGGACCACAAGGCCCGCACGAGAAAAAAGGCGATGCCGGCGACGATTCCCACATGGAGACCCGAGATAGCCACCAGATGATTGGTGCCGGTGGCGGTCAAGGTCTGCCATTGGGCATGGCCGATCGCCGCGCGGTCGCCGACGGCCAGGGCGCGGACGATGCCGGCGAATTCCCGCCCGCCCAAGGCGGCGGTGATTCTTTGGGAGAGGCCTTGACGCAGGCGATTGACGGGCTGGTCACCAAGATTACTGGACAGCAGCCGATTGGCTTCGTCATGGCGCACATAGCCGGTAGCCCGGATATGGTGGCGGAACAGCCATGCCTCATAATCGAAACCGCCGGGATTGCGCAGTCCATGGGGGCGTTTCAAACGGACGTGCAAACGCCACCGGTCGCCGACACGCAGTCGGGCCTCGGGATAATACCAATTCAATGAAATCCGACCGGGAACCGGATACGCCGTCTTGCCGCGATAAAGGCTCTCCAGCGCGAATTCAAAATGCGCCCGTCGGGCATCCCGCTCGGGCAGGGAGGCGATCATCCCTTGCACCGTCACGTCTTCCCCTTCGAGCGAGGCGGGCAGCTGGCGGTGCAGGATCAACGCGGCGTGCAGCCAACCCCATAAAAATCCTAAGGATACGACCAATACCGGCCACAACCGCCTATAGCGCCACACCAGCGCCGGCGCGGGAAGAAACAGCAACCCCCACCAGGGATCAGGCAAGGCCTGCAACGGCTGAAAGAGGCTGATCCCCGTCAGGAACGCCAGGGCGACTAGCGGAATGCTGCAACGCACCGGCAAACCGGGCATAATGATTGGTCACCATCGCCGCCCACACAGGTTGTTTTTGTGCCAAAACGGATCATAAAACGCTATCTCCCTGATCCTCATAAGGTCCGTGAACACAAACATCTCAAGTTCTTCGGACAGCTCCTCCATGATCCCAATCTCTGGCACCTCAACCGTCGCTCGGTCGCCGGGGCCTTCTCCGTGGGACTGTTCGCCGCGTTCGTTCCGGTCCCCTTCCAAATGGTACTGGGCGCGGCGGGGGCCATCATCTGGCGGGTCAATCTCCCGCTGTCGGTAGGACTGGTGTGGCTCACCAACCCCGTGACCATGCCCCCGATCTTTTATTTCGCCTACAAACTCGGCACGTGGATACTGGGCGCCTCCCTCCACAAAGGCGTCACCTTCGAGGTATCCCTGCGCTGGATAATGGAAGAATTGACCACGATCTGGCAACCCTTTCTCCTGGGCTGCTTCGTGCTGGGGGCGACTAGCGCCATAGTGGGCAACATGACCATTCGTCTGATGTGGCGCCTGCACGTCATGCGCTACCTTAAACGCAAGCGGCTCAAGCGCCAGCAAAGCATGGCGTCCTGATCCGGCCGCCGGTTACGCCTGCAACATTCCCTGCTCCAGATGCAGACTGCGATCCAGGCGTTGCGCCAGGCGCGGATCATGGGTCACCACGACGAAACTGGTCCCCATATCCCGATTCAATTCCAACATCAGGTCATAGACTTGATCGGCGGTCTTATAATCTAGATTGCCGGTGGGTTCGTCGGCCAGCACGCATTGGGGCTCGGTGACCAAGGCGCGCGCCACCGCCGCCCGTTGCCGTTCGCCGCCGGATAATTCCCCGGGCTTGTGCTTGAGACGATGACCCAAACCCACCCGCTCCAGCAAGGGTTGGGCCTTGTGTTCGGCCGCCTTGGGAGAGAGGCCGCGGATCAACAGCGGCATGCACACATTTTCCAACGCGGTAAATTCGGGCAATAGATGATGAAACTGATATACGAATCCCAGGGCGCGGTTGCGCAGGCGGCCGCGTTCCACGTCGCTGAGTTCGGCCATATTGGCTCCATCCACCCACACCTCCCCTTGCGTGGGTTTATCGAGGCCGCCCAACAGGTGCAGCAGGGTACTTTTGCCCGAACCGGAGGCCCCGACGATGGCGAGCCGCTCTCCCGCCGCCACGTCCAGATTGATGTCCTTGAGCACCTCCACCGCCGCCGGCCCCTCCGTATAGATCTTGGCAAGATGCCGGCAGCGAATCACAGCGCTTGCTTGAATGGACTTATTCATAGCGCAGCGCCTCGGCCGGCTGGGTGCGCGCCGCCCGCCACGCGGGATAGAGGGTCGCCACCAGGCTTAATATCAGCGACACGCCGCAGATCCTGAACACGTCCGGCCATTCCAGATCGGAAGGCAATTCGCTGATGTAGTAGACGCTCGCGGAGAGAAACTCCACGTGGAACAGATGCTCGATCATGGGCACGATGGTTTCCACATTGAGCGCCAACAATACCCCGGCAACGCCGCCGAGCAACGTGCCCACGGTGCCGATCACCGATCCCTGCACGATGAAGATGGCCATGATGGAACGGGGCGTGGCGCCGAGGGTGCGCAGCACCGCAATATCGGCCTCTTTATCGCGGACCATCATCACCAGGGTCGACACGATGTTGAAGGCCGCCACCGCCACGATCAACAGCAGGATCACGAACATCACGGTCTTTTCCATCTGCACCGCCCGGAAAAAATTCACGTGCTGCTGCGTCCAGTCGTTGACCACATAGCCGGCCGGCAAGCCGCGGCCGATGTCGCGGGCGATGGCCGGTGCGCGCATTAGATCGTCCAGCTTCAGGCGGATGCCGCTTACCCCGTCCCCCATGCGAAACAACTTGGCTGCATCCTCTATATCCAGCAATGCCAAACCATTGTCGTATTCATACATGCCGACCTCGAAGATGCCCACCACGGTGAACCGTTTCAAGCGCGGGAGTATTCCCGCCGGGGTCACCGTCGCCTGTGGCGTCACCAAGGTCACTTTGTCGCCGACCCAGGCGCCGAGCCGCAACGCCAGATCCTTCCCCAAGACGATGCCGAACCCTCCCGGATGGAGGTTATCCAGCTGGCCGGCCACCATCTTGGCGCCAATATCCGAGACCTTGACTTCTTCAGCGGGCACCACGCCGCGAATCAGGGTGCCGCTGACGCCCCGACTGCCGCTGAGCATCCCTTGCCCGTCGATATAGGGCGCGGCACCCACCACGTGGGGTTTGTGCGCAAGCGTCTTCAGCAGTGCCGGCCAGTCATGCAACACCCCGTCGGGCTCGCTAACCGTGGCATGGGCCACCACCCCGAGGATGCGGTTGCGCAACTCCTTCTCGAAGCCGTTCATCACCGACAGAACGGTAATGAGGGCCATCACCCCCAGGATAATGCCCAGCATTGAGGTCAGGGCGATAAAGGAAATGAAATGATTGCGGCGCTTGGCCCGGGTATAACGCAGTCCGATGAAGAGTTCGAGCGGCTTGAACATGGGCGGGAATTAAACCACAAAACGCGGGCAGGGTCTTTACCTTTTCCCGGCGCCTTGCGGGGATTGACATCGCAGCCGGCCTATGTAAAGCGGCGAATCACGCCTGCATGGTGTGCTCTTGACGA
>JARRQJ010000019.1:0-48280 GCA_037381915.1 Gammaproteobacteria bacterium
AAATGTGTCGCGCGTCACAATTCCAAGCCCCGGCATCCTTTCAAATAACCGCTCGGCCGAAAGCTGACCTCGGCCAGTTGGGAACGTTGGGACGCAGTTCGCGGGGTGAGACGGAAAATCATGCTCGAATACTGCCTCCGTCAAATTTTTCCAAAAAAATTGGACTGACATGCTGCGAGAGTCAGTATTGACGACTTGCTGAAGAAGCATGCCAGGGCATTGAAAGGAAGCGGGTAGGAAGTGATATCAGGCACATGTACAGTTGTTGAGATTTAAGGAGATCTATAAAATGTATACGTTGGATCAGACTACCCTTACTCTTATTTCGGCATTAGGCGGGTTAATGGGCGCCATTGGTGGAACATTCGCCGCCATCGCCGCATATCATTCTGCCGGTATCGCTCGTAAATCGGTCAAGCTTACCCGCGAAGCAGAACACGCAGGATTTGTGCGCAATGTACTGGCTGTGGCAAACACTGTCCTTGCAGAATCATTACACGTCGATAATCTCTCCAATAAATTAATACAGGGTTATGAAACCTTGTTTGCATTTGGCAATCGGTCTGGCTCGGCTGGAAAGGAAGGCCTTGTTGGAGGTGTAAAGAAAACGAAACTTGACACGCTAACTCCATTACAAGAGAAGGCGCGAGAGATCATCGATAATAAGAATAATCTACGGTCCCAATCCAGAGAAGAGTTAATGGATGACCTGATTGATCTTGACGGATGCTTGGGTCAGATAAAGCGAATTCAAGAACAATTTGATCATGCCTTGCTGGATGTAGAACGACAGATTCAAACATACAGGGAAAGGGCAATAACCACTATGCCTACCGGTGTAGCTAACGGATGAACGCGGCAGCTCATGCTGGCAAAGTCGAACGATGACGACCACCGCATCAACAACCAGTCCGTCCACCGCCACGCGAGGTTGGACGATTGAGAAGAGCACGTTTCATAGACGACGGCATCAGCAGCGCTGAGTTCAAAAATTGCCTACCCTGCTCCGCCTGCTCAACGACCTGAAAGAATTCAACGTGATCGCGACCTCTGAGCTGTCACGGTTAGGCCGCGAGCAGCGCGGATCCCTAGCGCACCGGCCACCGTCTACCTGTCGACCATGCCGGTACTGTGACGATGTTACCTGCTGGGCGTTATCCCGCGTTTGGCGACGAGGATCAGATTGATCTATGAGAAATCAAAGATAGTCACCGGCGAACATGCTTGACATATAACGTTGGGCGCAGCGCAGCTTCTTGTAAAATGCGCACCGTCAATACCTGCGCCAAGAGTTCACACTGATAGCATGCTCTTGTCCGCTTTTGGCCGTTCCAGGCAGTCACCGATAGGCCGCATCCAATCCATTGGTATTGCATCGGTAATGTGGACACCTAACCGAGTTGCCAGGCCTAAGTATTGTCCATCATTGAAATGAAAATAGCGTCGAGAAATCTTACACATAACCACGTGTAGCAGATTCAGATTATCCTTACTCGGCTAAATTCCAAGGCTTTTTATTTTTTGGCTTAATACTTGCTTACAAACATTGCATTGTGTGTTTCACACTTTCACCCATTATATGGCATGGCACCATCATGAAAATAAAGAGAGAAAAAGGGGGGCGTTCAATGAAGATGAAAAAGTGTCTTTTCCCGGGGGTATTTATAGTCGCGGCAGCAGGCGTGGTAAACGCGGCCTCTGCTTCCGTCATCACGTATGGCGACCGTACAACATGGACGGCAGCTGCGGGTACGCCCGATTTCACTGTCGATTTTGAAAGCTTTGCCAGCGACACCTCTTTTGCTTCCGCACCACTGGATGTTGGTCCGTTCACGCTATCAACCAATGGCACAGCACAAGCTGGCAGAAATATAGTGGATGTGACTCCATTCATGTTTACAGGGGTGCCGGCATCATTCGGCAATGCGACGACCGACATTTACGTCGAAGGTCCATCACTGACGGCCGATTTGACGTTTGACACAGGCGTGCGCGCATTCTTTGCTGATTTTCTTAATGCTGGAAATACTTCAGAGCTCGATTTGACGTTGTCGTTTGCCGGTGGTGGCAACGCCGACGTTTTGGTTCCAGGGCCCGGCAACCAGTTGGTACCATTTGGGTTCATCTCGACTACCGATACGATCACAACAATACGCTTTAACAACAGCGTAAACGACGGGTTCTACATTGACAACATCTCCGCCTCTGTACCCGAACCTTCCACCCTCGCTCTTCTTGGCCTTGGGTTGGCTACATTCGGCTTTCGTCGCCGATGTAAGGCGAATTGAGCGGCGCGCTCAAGCAATTATACATGCGACCCCGCCTCGTGCGGGGTTCGTTTTTTCTGTTTTCCGACGCCCACTATTGGCCGAAAACGACATTGCGCACGAATCCGCAACCCAAAGCGGAAGTTCGTAGGGCATAATGCAACAGCCGCCTCCTTCGTGGAGCGGACTTTCCTGGCGCAATCTCGGATGCGCGATGGCGTGCGAGCCGGTCAGGTCATTCGCGCGGCAGGCGATCGCACCATGCATCAGCGCTCATGGCGCGTGACGCACACAGTGCCTCGGTGGCGATACCGACGTCGGTGACGTAGTAGAGTGTCAGCATCCCGAGATTCCGACGACCCAGGTTGTGGTAGATCATACCGACCTGAATGTCCCCGGCGCTGAAATGATCCGCATGTGCCGTAAAATACCGCGCCGCTTTGCCCAGCTTTTCATCCTGCAACAATTCGATCGTGCGGCCGACGCCGATCTGGTAGGCCTGCGTCAGGAGCAAGTGATACAACAACTGGCGCTTCTTCTCCGGCAACTTTCCGAAGACCGCATTGAAAGGTTGCTGAAGATTGCGGTCGTTCTGTTCAACCAAACGCAACGCGCAGTCCACCTGCGCCATGCGGTGCAGCCGGAAGTCTTTGGGAATTTCACAGTCATCGAGCACGCTGGGCTGTAACTGCATAATGCCCCGTGCCGACTCGGTCGACAGCGCGTGCTTTTTGCCACCACTCTCAATGATCGTTTTGCCCATAAAAGCAGGCATCACACTTGCCGGGAAACTGATCCGGCCCTGGTCCTCGAGATGTTCGTACACGGTCCGGATCAGCGTGACGAGCGATACCGGGCTATTGGCCGAGCCGACGCGCATCCCGTCCCAGGTGCCCCACAGCCGATAGTCTTTCTTGCTCCCCACCATCCGCGCAATAGCCTCGTTCATATCCACATAAGGCTGGTCGCATGAAAGGGCAAATGGATAGCCCTGACCCATGTCTGTGCCGGGACTCCAGTCGGCCACGCGGTGCTCGGCCGCGAGACGCTCGCGCGCTTCGTTGAGGCGGCGGGTGGTGGCCGCGGCGTTGTCGGCATTATCGATAAAGCCCACAAACCGGCCATGGCGATCAAACAGGATTTGTCGTTGCGGCTTGCTGCAGTAACCTTCGCTGAGCAACACCCAGCGGCGAATGGTGGCAAGGTTCCTGGCCACGCGCTGGCTTGCCCAGTAAGGTGTTTGTCGAACCACGTCCAACCAGTTGTCCACCCGCTCCGCAGCCGCGGGCGGGGGTAAGATACCCGCCAACACACCCCATAACAGCAACAGCGCCAGCATCGGTATGCGGCATAAACTGGGGCTGGTCGGCATATTGAACAGGCGGCTCCACATGGCGCTTATCATACCGCAAGCGGCACGGGTGAAAGGCCTGTGGCAAGACTCCTGGTCGGACTGTGCAGGTTGCCCCTTGTGTCAATGTGATTTCGGGACCCGGGCGGCCGGGAGCAAGACTGGCCGGACTTCACATCCGCTGGGCCGCCAGGGTGGCTGTCCTGAAAAGCGATCAGTTCGGCCTGGCGCGCATCGCGCCCCTGCATCAGCGCCGCGATGTCACGTTTCACGCGGCTCTCGGGAACGCTCAGATCCTTGATTTCGGCGAGCAGCTGATGCGCTCATCGGAGTTTGTCCTGGCGTCTATCAGCGCGGAACTGACACAACGGGCCCAGACCATTGCCCAACGTGTTGGCCGCTCTTTGGAGCAGCAGGGATTAATGGAGCAGGATGCCGACACCAGCTGCTCGCCACGGATGCGGCGGACGAGGATTCCATGAAGGGGCTGCTGGAACGGTCATATTCAATAGTCCGCATCCCGACCACAGCGGGCGCAAAATTGAGGAATATGAACGTCTCATGTGCGCGGCGCCGACCTGGTGCCAAACCTCGGAACAGCCAGGCGGTAGCGACAACCCGCGGGAATACGGGAATCCCCGTATACCCATAATGGAACTCCTAATTTACACTTGCTTACCATGCACCTATAAATCTGCTAAGAAGCAGTAAAGGAGCCGCAACTCAATCAAAGGTTGCGTGAGAATTATGACATCCGCATTGGAGGTAGGCATGGAACGTCGATACAACCCGCGCACACACCTCAGTTCATCCGTTCTTATCTTTCACAGAAGGATGGGATGTATAAAGGGAGTGGTAAAAAATATCAGCAGACATGGAATGTTTATCGATACGGGAGAATGTGCCCTGCCCAAGGGTTCAGTTATTGAACTAGCGGGCCCGGCGTCGTGGAAATTGGAAGGCAGAACCGGCCTCCCGAAGGGATTGATTATTCATTCCAAAGATGGGAAGGTCGGACTGATGCTAACAGCAGAAAGTGGGGAAATCGTGGAATTGTCCGGACTTTCAACCACAACTGTGCAAAAGAAACATCGTATTCAAGAAGCCGTATAAGTGGAGCAGGCCCAGATTCGGCCTGATCTCTTTACGCACGCATCAAGTCATTCCTGCCAATCGCAGCGCTCCCGTTGCCGGGGCGCCGCTTTAGCGTTGATTTTGGTTTTAGCCCACAGCTGCCCTTCAATCATACTAAATTGAGCATCTGCTTTTCCATGTGCTCAATTTGCTTATATCAATTTGAACCATTCTATTTTGAACCATTCTATTAAGTAGGTCTGCCCTACTTAATCCATTTACGATTGGCTCTGAATACGTATTTCATGCGTCACATGCTCTCCGGGCCATTTTCATGACAATACTTGCAGACAAAATTTGCGGACTGCAATTTACGTTACCGTGAGAGACCAAGGAGAATGACAGTTAGATATTGATATATAGATCAAATATGGCGTGGCATTAAATATGCTCATGTATTGCCCACGAGCTTGGCTTGTCGCGACCGTGGCTGGGAACCTCAAGGCACCACACAGTCAAGCAGTGTGTTGGACCCGCATCCGGGATGTAGACAACGATCCTAACTAGTTCCCGCTATTTGTCTCTTGGAAGCAGTAATGGAGCCGCGAGCCAATCAGGCTCACCGGCGAATATAGAAATTCCAAATGGAGCGAGATATGGAAAAACGATACAATCCACGCAAGGAAACCAATTCGTCCGTTCTTGTCTTTCACAAGAAGATGGGTTGTATAAAGGCTTTGGTAAAAAATTTCAGCGCGCAAGGAATGCTTGTGGATACGGAACGCTCCACGCTGCCAAAAGGTACCATCGTTGAGCTGGCGGGTCCGGCATCGTGGAAACTTGACAGCAGGAGCGGTCTCCCGAAGGCATTGATTATTCATTCCCAAGACGGTAAGGCGGGATTAATGCTGACAGAAGACAGCGGGAGGATCGCCGAACTGTCTGGCGTTAGAACCACCATTTCCTTGAAAAAGCGGGGCATTCAATAATGCCGTGCACACGCCGAACAGCTGGATTCCGCTTGGCTTGACTAAGCACTAAGTAATTCATGCTAGTCATGGCGCCCGTTGTGGTTGAGCGGTGTGCGGATTTGGGGCTTGGCTGTTGGAGCAAAGACCCCGTGGCCGGTCAGCAGTTGCAGTGCCACCGTCTGCTCGGCGATCTGCTGAGCGTTGGCCTGCAGCGCCAAGCGTTGTTCAAGCAGGGTGTGGCGCTGAGCCTGAGCCTGAAGCAGCGTGATGCCACCGCGTTGCAACGCCGCCTCTGCCTCTCGAGCCGCGTCGCGCAGGGACGGCAACGTGGCCTCAAGCGCGATCCGTCGCCGCTGTAGCAAGTCAAGGTCGGCCAGAAGATGCGCAACCTCGGCGCGCGCCTCGCGCAGGCGCAGCGCATAGGCGTCGTACAGCGCCTGACGTGTGGCGCTTTGCACAGCAATCTCGCCACGGCTGCCGTTGAGAATTGGCAGACTCAGGGTAATGCCGAAGCCGACCGTATTGACACTGGACGTGTCCCGCGCGCGCAAAACGGCGACGCCAACCGACGGAAACTGCGCGAGCACGGATTCGCGCAGCTTGTGCTCCTGGCTCGCGTAGCCGGCTTTGAGAGCCATCAAATCCGGCCTGATCGAAGATAAGCGACTGAGCGCTGCAGCCGCGCCTTTGACGGCCTCCTGATCAAAGCGGGGCAAGTCCGCCAGTCGCAGCGGCGATCCCGGGCGCAACCCGAGTAATCCATCGAGCTCGGCCACGTGGGATTCATGCTGCCTGGCATCGGTGGCCAGCTTTTGCTGCAGCGCCTGCAGCTCCACCAAGTCGGCGTCCGCCACAGTGCGCGGCTGGGTCCCCGCGCCGGCCGCAGCACGGTCGCGCTGGAGCCGCACAAGTGTGGCGTCGCGCTCCGTTCCGAGCAGTGCATCGCGGTTACGCAATCCCACCAGCGCGATGTAGTCCATCTCCGCCGCCGCCGCCGTCTGCCATTCCTGCCAGAGGATGTGCAGATTCACTTGTCGAAGATTGGCGCGTGCGGCTGCCACTGCCGCATGGCGAGTGATCAAGCTGCCAAGATCGAAGTGGAGTCCGAGGCTGTAGGCCGTGCTCGTCGCGCCGCTTTGGCCCTGTGGGATATCGCGCGACGCACTGAACTTCGGGTCAGGTAGTAGTCCAGCCGCGAAGGCTTGTGCGCGGGCCACACCGGCCTGGTCCCGGGTCGCCTTTAGACGCGGATCGTTGAGCACGGCCAATGTCGCAACGGCTTGCATGGTCCACGGCGCGTTCAGATCGATATGCTGCGCCGCTAGGACAGGCAGTTCTATGTCCCGCGCATCGACCCGCAGGTCTGTTCTGTCGTTCCACGGCGTTTGCGTCGGGAGCGGTTTAGGCGCGTAGCTGGCGCATGCCAGCAGCAGGCCGCACAAGCTCAGCACGGTCGCACCGCGCATCAGGCGTGCCGTGGTCGATGTCTTCATGCCGACTCCCTGCCGGATTCCTGGCGGGCAAGCTGTTTGTGGCGCCAGTGCAGGTACAGCGCCGGAATCAGATTAGTGCTGCGCAGCGCGCTCCAGATGAGTCCACCGAGAATCACCACCGCCAACCCCTGCTCGGGTTCGGCGCCTTTACCCAGCCCAAGTGCAGTCGGCAGCATGCCCAACACCGCAGTAACGGCCGTCAGCAGGATCGGGCGGAAGCGCACCCGGATGGCTTCCCGCACTGCCTCCTCCGGCGGCATGCCGGCGCGTTCATTGTTGCGGGCGCGGTCGAGCAAGACGATGCTGTGGCGCAGCCCGATGCCCACCAGGGTCAGGAATCCGATCATGCCGGTGGCGTTCAGCCCTACGCCGCTGAGCACCAGTGCCACCGTGCCGCCGGTCAGCGCGAGTGGAATCTCCAGCAGCAGGATTCCGGGGATCAGCAGGCCATCGAACTGCAACAGCAGGATGCCAACCATAATCGCAAAAGCGACCAGCGTGGCGAGAAGCAAACCCAACGCGGACTGCTCGAGATCGGCCGCCAGCCCACCAAAGGCGATGCGGTAGCCGCTTGGCAGGTGTAGTCCCGCCAGCGCACGACGCGCCGCGGCGTCGGTGCTGCCCAGAGGACCGGTCGGCGTGGCCAGGATGTCCAGCGTACGGGCGCCGGCGACGTGGTGGATCTGGTTGGGCGTTTCGACCAGCGCCAGGCGAGCCAGTTGGCCCAGTGGCGTCCAGCCGCCGGCGCTGCGTATGGGCAGCGCGGCCAGTTCGTCGAGCGAGTACTGCGGCGCGTCGGCCAGTCTGACGTACAGGTCAAGCGGCACGTTGCCCTCGGGGACGCGGCTGAGCAACTGCCCATTGATCAGCGGCTCCAGTTGCGAGTACAGCGCGGCGGGCGTCAGACCGTGGGCAGCCAAAGCCGGTGTGCGGGGTTCGATATGCAATTGTGTAACCGGATAACCGTCGTTGTTGAACACATCGCTGAGCGCCGGAATGCGGCGCAAGCGTGCCGAGATCTCCTCCGAGAGATGCCGCAGTTCGGCCACGCTGGAGCCAAACACGTGGACCACGAAGGGCTCCGGCAGGCCCGAAAGACTCTCGCCGACTCGCTCGATGGTCGGCGTATCGACGGCAAGTTGCACGCCAGGCTGACGGGACTCGCGCCGGATGCGCTCGCCGATGGAGTCCAACGCGTTGACGCTCACACCCGCCTTGAGGACTACCTGGATTTCGCCGGCATAGGCGGGCTCGGTATAGGTTGTTGTATCTGCCGAACCGATCCGCGCGTAGACATGTGCGACCGCCGGATCGCGCAACAGGCGGTGCGTGATGTGCTGCACGGCGGCCTGCGTATCGAGAAGCGATGCGCCGGGAGGAAGCGTGAAGGATTCGAGCAGCACGCCCTCATTGGGCAGGGGGAGAAATTTGATCGGAATCAGTACGAGACCGGCCAGACTGAGCAGCAGCACCGCAAAGGTCAGAGCGAGGCTGGTGCGCGGTGCGCGCGAGACCCATTGGAAAAGCCGTTCGTTGCCGTGCTGCAGCGAGCGCAGCAGGCGCCGGCCACTGCTTGCACCGCTGCCGGGTCGGGCGCGAATGAAGCCCAGGCCAAGCGGAATAACAGTGAGCGACACCAGCAGCGATGCCGTTAGCGCCAGGATCATCGCCAGCGAGAAGGGAGTGAAAAACAGCCCGACCAGCCCCCCGACGAACAGCAGCGGAACATAAATGGCGATGTTGGTGAGCGTTCCGGTGATATCCGGGATCACAATGTTCCTGAGCCCGCTCCAGATTCCCGGCCAGTGTGCATCGCCTTGCTCCCAGCAGTGATAGATGCTCTCAAGCACGATGATCGCGTCGTCGGCCAGCAGACCCACGGCCACCGTCAACGCGCCGAGCGTCATCAGGTTCAGATCCTGGCCGAAGGCGTGCAATGCTGCGATCGCAAGCGCCAGTGACAACGGGATGCTCAACGCCAGCACGACGATGCCCCGCCCGGCACCGAGTACCCAGAACAGCATCAGTATCGCCAGCACGGCACCTACCAGCAGATTGCGTCCGAGATCGGTGCCGACCAGGCTCACGACATGCCCCTGGTCGTAGGTATGCACCCAGCGCACACCATGGGGCAGCTGCGACTGCGTCTCGTGCAACATCGCCTGCACCGCCTTGGTCACGGCCAGGGTCGAGGCACCGGGCTGCTTGATGATGGTCAAGGCCACGCTGGGATGGCCGTCCAGCGCCACGGCGTTGTGGGTAGGCTCGGCCGAGCGCACGACGCGCGCCAGGGCGTTCAGTGGAATTGGACCCTGGCGGGTAGTCACCGGGAGACGCTCCAACTGCTCGACACGCACGGGCAGGTTGCGCGCTTCGATCAGCACGTCGTTGTGTCCGAGGGTGAGATACCCGGCCGGCTCCAGGAGCACCTGGGACTTCACCGCCTGGGTGATCGCGGTCACGCTCACGCCGTAGCGACGCATGGCGTCGAGGTCGGGCTGGATCCACAGCGCTTCATCACCTGCACCGTATACCTGCACGAACTGCACCCCGGGAATCGCCCGCAGCGCCGGGGCGATGTCGGCAAGCACCGCTCGCTGCACGCGAGCGGGCGCAACATCGGGTGGGATCTGCGCGGTGTAATCGGCCACCTCGTTAATCGCGTTGCCCATGATCTGGGCAACGGGATACGCCTGGGTCAGAAGCTGTCCCTTGGCGCGGTCGATCGCCCCATTGACGGCCTGCAAGTCGGTCTGCGCCGTCGTCCCCTGCGCGAAGCGCACATTGATCTCGACTGTGCCGTTGCCCATCACCGAGCGCACGCTGCGCAAGCCGCTCAAGGTCAGGATCTGGCTTTCCAGGGGATTGACCACCAGATGCTCGAGTTCTGTGGCCGTGGTCCCCGGCAGGTGTGCGGTGACGCTGATTTGCGGGTAGTCGAACTGGGGCAGCACCTCGACAGGGGTGTGCAGGAAAGCGAAGGCCACGTACACCAACACCGCACCGAGCACGAGAAACCACAACAGCGGGCGCTGTAGCACGACACGCTGCAGCGAAATGTCACGTTGCATGGCTTCAGTCCGGCGGCTGGTAGGACCGGGCAATGCCTCGGTGGAATTCGAGGAAAGCGTTCTGCGTGATCACTTGCTGTCCCGGCTGCAATCCCGATGCGATCCAGGTCTCCCACCCCTGTGTCGGCCCTGGAATCACCTTTTGCGGATGGTTTCCCTGTTTGGTGTGCACGAGTACCCACCAAGTGCCACGGTCGAGGATCAGCGCCGTGGTGGGTACCGCGACCATCTCGCGCGACGACCCCTCGAGCGTGACCGTGCCCCATTGCCCACTAACCCAACTGGAGATCGCGGCCGCCGCTACAGGCACGAGGCCAACGCGGCGGCCGCCATCCGCACCCATGCCCGGCGCAATCGATTCCACCTTCACCGGGATTGCATCGCCGCCGCCAGCGGGCTGGAAGCGGCCGCGCATGCCCGTGTGCAGGAGGGCAGCGTCCGCTCCGTAGTACGCCGCGCTGATCCACAGCCGGCCTGCCGGCAGCAGGGTGAGGATGGTGTCCCCGGGGGTCGTCTGCCCGCCATCAGCAGCTCGCAGGGCAACGACGGTGCCGGTGGCAGGCGCGCGCAACGTCTGCGCATCCTGCGTTTCCTGCAACTGCGCCCGTGCGGTTTGCACCGCAGCTTGGGCGGCGGCGAGTTCATCCTGCGCGGCATCGACCGCCTGTTGGGTTCCTAATTGCGCGGAGAGCTGGCGGCGGGCGATCGACAGCGTCCGGCTCGCCGTGTCCTCACGCACCCGAGCGCTGTGCAGCGCCGCCTCACGCGCCGTCAGCAAGCTGCGCATGCGCGGACCACCGACACGACCAAGCACCTCGCCTGCCGTCACAGCGCTGCCCGGCACCACGTGCAGCCCGCGCAACGTCCCTGGCTCGAGCGCATGCAGCTCGAGAAGCGCGATAGGTTCAATCTGGCCGAAGGCACGCAAGGAGTTTGTCAGAGTCTGCTCATGCACGGTGATCACCTCACCAGAATGAGAGTTGGCCGCCGAAGCCTCTGGGGTGATGGCGCCGTACAGGCACGACAGACCCAGCAGAGACACGATGCACCGACGCACAACAGATTCTTCCTGCGCCCCCTTTCGGAAGAACTCCGGGGCCAGGTTGCGTATTTCATTGCGGGTAAGCGGCATACGGTCCCGATCGTATCGATAAAGAGCTGACCTGACCAGCCATTAACGGCAAAAACTGAGCGGTCTCGGCTCGATCTAGATCATATTTGACCTCAATAAGGTCGCCAGTTCCACGGGTGATTTTGTGGGCACAGAAAAATTGTCATTTTAATTAGCTGCTTTGCAAACATGGATGGCGGAAAGGGCGGGGTTTGATCCGTGTGGGGCGGCTGGTCTAAAGCCCAAATTCAGTATTACAGGCAACTGCAACTCCTACTGATCGGCATCTGATCTGACAGCGGTTGTCAGACCCACCCCACCCAGGAACTCCCCGGCCAGGGTGGTCATTCTGGGGCGGCAACGGGAGCCATGCCACTAGGGCTACCCTGAACCTGGATGCCGATCGTCGCAGCGCATGGGCTTCGCGGGCAGAAACTAATGAGGATGCGTGAACAATTCGTTAATGATTATGACTGTGGTGGCTCCATGCGTTAACAGCAATATTCATCGCGCGGAACCCAATCAATCCCACAGCGTACTCGATAGCAATATCGTCATTTAACAAATTATCCATAAACTGTTCAGGACCAATTAATCTTGGCTTGGTTAAATGAGCGCGATCATAGAAAGCAGGAGCAGTAAACGACAGGGAATAACCGGCTAAGACATATCAGGAGATCAGCTTGTCCAGAAGGGAAAAACGTTGGAGGACTTGACCGCGTTAGTCGAATTGTGATGGGCGACCTTAATTGTATTGGCCGTTCTTTTGGCAGCAATGCCAATAGATGCGGTGGGCGGCACAGTGCCACCTGGCATGTACGCGGGCTCAACGGGGTCTGCCTGCCCAGGACTTGTCCGCACAGGAATGGTGCAAGGATGGCGACGATTCCGGAAATGAACACGCAGTGAAGTCACGCGTATTTCTAGCCTATTTTTTTCCACATCGATATTTTTTGCATGGAAATTGCATTTATCCAACGAGTTTGCATTCGCGGGTGCGCGAGCAAATAACATCATCACGTGCTGTCTTTGCTGTTGGTTTCTCAATATGGAAATTTTTCGAAAGGACTACGTATGGTTTCAATCAAGGCACAACATCATCACATTGCACAGGACACTACGGTGAATCGAGTGAATCAGGCGTTCGAGAGACTCCAAAACGCCTGGGATGCTGTTCGCGCTCAGCGCTCGGCAGATGGGACAACACAATTCGATGAGGCTGCCCTAAATGAGCTGGATGCAGCCGAGGAAGAATGGCTCACTGCCCGCGCTGCGGCTTCTGTCCGTAGATATTCGTCCGGATACCCTCGATCTGTTTAATAGGCAAATAGTGGCATGAGCGGTCCGCTTTGGATTGCGAATTCAACATGACCCACTCAAGTAACTTTTGCCAACTAGCAACAAATGTGCAACAAGTCATAAGGTTTTATCAATTGCGAACACAAGGGGATTCGTCGTCAATATAACCGGTCTGTGGGCACCTTTCACAGAAGTCATTTATTGGTAGGACATTGCTTTCGTTAGTATTTCAGACACCCCTCCTCAACATGGAGGTCAAGACGGTCAAGTGGGAAGATACAAGACAATAGTCACCTCATTGACTTCCCCGTCTGCTGTCTATAATATCAGTACTGTTATTTTTAACAGCATTACTTCTTAACGGATTCAATCGTGCTCACCGACCGCCAGCGCCAAGTCCTCGACTATATTCGAGAACACATCATGACCACCGGGATTCCCCCGACCCGGACTGAAATCGCTCGGGCATTGGGCTTTAGCTCTGTTACCGCGGCCAAGGACCATCTCGAGGCCCTGGCGCGCAAGGGTGCGATTGAACTGAGTTCCAATACCTCGCGGGGCATTCGGGTGCTGGTCGATGAAGATCCCGGCCTGCCCGTGGTGGGACGCGTCGCTGCGGGCGCGCCGATTCTGGCGCAGGAGCATATAGAATCGCATTGCCGCATCGATCCCGGATTCTTTTCCCCGCGCGCGGATTACCTATTGCAGGTAAAAGGCATGAGCATGCGCGATGGCGGCATTCTGGACGGCGACCTGCTGGCCGTCCATCGCATCCCCAGGGCCGATAACGGTCAAGTGGTGGTTGCGCGCCTGGACGATGAAGTCACCGTCAAACGCTTCAAACAAAAAGGCAATATCGTGCGGCTGCTGCCCGAGAACCCCGACTTTGAGCCTATCGTCGTGGATTTGCAGCGCACGCCGCTGGTCATTGAAGGCATCGGAGTCGGTGTCATCCGCGCAGGAAAGGCCTTATGAACGCCGCGCTCGAATCCTTGCTCAAACATCCCCGGCTATGGCGCGGCGAGCGCACCCTTTGGCAGGATGCCAACGCCATTGCCAGTGGCTTTACCGCGCTCGATACGCAACTGCCCGGCGACGGCTGGCCGAGTGGCGCACTTACCGAAATCCTGCTGCCCAAACCCGGCGTCGGTGAATTACGCCTGCTCCTGCCGGCATTGACGCGCCTCAACCAAGACAAAAAGTGGATCGCGCTGATCGGACCGCCGTTCATCCCCTATGCCCCGGCATGGCAGGCAAGCGGCCTGGACATTTCCCGTCTGCTGTGGGTACATCCGTGCTCCTCCTGTGATCATCTCTGGGCGGCGGAACAGGCCTTGCGCGCCGGCACCTGCGCAGCGGTTCTCAGCTGGCCGCCGGCGCAACCCGCATTTAAACAGCTGCGCCGTTTGCAGCTTGCCGCGGAAACCGGACGAAGCTGGGGCGTGTTGTTCCGCCCCGTCACGGAAAGCGTGCAAGCCTCCCCTGCCGCCGTGCGCTTGCGGCTCAAACCGCATGACAAGAAACTGTCGGTTCATCTCCTGAAGCGCCGCGGGGCATGGGGCGGAGAGGCCGTGCAGTTATCCTTGCCCCTCTTCCGCGTCATCAAGTAGCGTAATGGGGATGTCCGGTCATGTTGTGGCTGTGCCTGTATTTTCCGCAACTGCCGCTGGAGATCCACACGCGCGCCCAGGCCGGGTCCTCGCCTTGGGCCATCACTCACGGTAAAGGCACGCGCCAGACCATCCTGCTGTGCAACGCCGCCGCCGCCTCTTGCGGCATCCGGCCCGGCATGGCGCCGGGCGCCGCCCTGGCTTTGTCCGCTGCGCTGCAACTGCGCCCCCGCGATGACCGAGCCGAGCGGCAGGCGCTGGGATCTCTGGCCGCATGGGCCGGACAATTCACCTCGCTGGTGAGCCTCCTGCCCCCGCAGGCCCTGCTGCTGGAGATCGAAGGCAGTCTCTCGTTTTTCCGCGGCTTGGAGGCGCTGTTGCGGCGCGTCGACCGCCGTACCGCGCAGCTCGGATATGTCTCGCAATCCGGCGTGGCCCCTACGCCGCTCGGCGCCTGGCTGCTGGCGCGTGCGCGCATCACGACGCCTCTCACCCGGATTGACGATCTACAAACGGCACTGCGCGATCTACCGCTTGCTCTCCTCGGCCTTGAAGACAAACTGACACATATATTAGAGGGACTGGGACTGCGCAGCCTGGGCGATGTGCTCCGCCTGCCGCGTGCCGGGTTGGCCCGTCGTTTCGGCCCGGCCCTGCTCGACACCGTCGATCGCCTGCTGGGCCGGCGCGCCGACCCCCGCGAGCCCTATGTACCGCCGCCGCGTTTCGAACGCCAGCTGTTACTGCCTGTCGAAACCTGCGAGCGTGAAGCCCTGCTCTTTCCCGCGCGCCGCCTGCTGCTGGAACTCGCGGGATTTCTAATCGCGCGGCAGGCCGGAACCCAGCAGCTGCAGTGGACGTTCTCCCATCATCGCAGGCCGGCGACGCATATTACTCTGGGCCTCGCCGCAGCCAGCCGCGATGCCTCCCACCTGCTCAAGCTGCTGCGCGAACGCCTGACCCGCACCGCCCTCGCTCATCCCGTGGAAGCCATCGTCTTGCGGGTAACGGACCTGCGTCCCCTGCACCCGCGCGCCCTGCGGCTGGACGGCGCACAGGATGCGCAGGCCGAAGACTGGCCGCAGTTGGTTGAAACGCTTCGTGCCCGCCTGGGCGATGCTGCGGTGCGGGGTCTGCAATGTTTCCCGGATCACCGCCCCGAACAGGCATGGCGCAGTGCGCCGCCTGACGCGCCAGGCCCGCTCCTGCCGCCGCTCATGCGTCCGCTGTGGCTGCTGCCGGAACCTGTCGCCTTAAAGAGCCGCGAGGGTGTTCCTTATCTTGATGAGCGCCTGACCATCGAGACGGGTCCGGAACGCCTGGAAAGCGGCTGGTGGGACGGCGGCGACATGGCACGGGACTATTTCGTGGCGAGTGACGGCACGCACAGCCGCTACTGGATATTTCAGGAACGCCATGGCGCGCGACGGTGGTTTCTCCATGGCCTCTTCGCATGACACCCCGTCCGCCTACGCGGAGCTGCATTGCCTCAGCAATTTCACCTTCCTGCGCGGCGCCTCGCATCCGGAAGAACTGGTGGAGCGCGCCGCGCAGCTGGGCTATCACGCGCTGGCGCTCACGGATGAATGCTCGCTCGCCGGCGTGGTGCGCGCCCATGTCGCCGCCAGGGCACAGGGCCTTAAACTCATCATCGGCGCGGAATTCAAACTCGCGGACGGCCCGCGCCTGGTACTGCTGGCCACCAGCCGCACGGGCTACGGCAATCTCTCGCAATTGATCACCACGGCGCGGCGCGCGGCGCAGAAAGGACGCTATAAGTTGCATAGCCGGGACCTCGCGGGCGGGGTGGCGGACTGCCTGGCCCTGCTCCTGCCTGCCGACGATATCGATCCGGCACAGGCGAGATGGCTCGCCCGGCAATTCGCAGGATGCTGCTGGCTGGCCATCGAGCTGCTGTACGGCCCGCAAGAGCACGAGCGCACCACTGCGGCACAAGCACTCGCCGCCGAGATAGATGTACCTCTGGTCGCCGCCGGCGACGTCCACATGCATGTGCGCACCCGGCGTGTCTTGCAGGATACCCTCACCGCCATACGCCTTGGCTGCACCGCCGCCAATGCCGGGATGGCGCTCCATCCCAACGGCGAACGCCATCTGCGTCCACGCGAGCAACTGGCCCAGCTCTATCCCGCCGTGTTGCTTGCAGAAACCGTGCGCATCGCCGAGCGCTGCCGCTTCTCGCTGGACGAACTGTGCTATGAGTATCCGCAGGAACTCGTCCCCTCCGGGATAACACCCGCCTCGCACCTGCGCGCGCTCACGGAAGCGGGCATGGGTGAACGCTGGCCGGACGGGGTGCCGGATAAGGTCCGCTCGCTGGTCGAACACGAACTCGCGCTCATCGCGGAGCTTCACTATGAACCCTATTTCCTGACCGTGCATGACATCGTGCGCTTTGCCCGCGGCAAAGGCATCCTCTGCCAGGGACGCGGCTCGGCCGCCAACTCGGCCGTCTGCTATTGTCTGGGCGTGACGGAAGTCGATCCGGCGCGCATGTCCCTGCTGTTCGAGCGCTTCATCTCCCGAGAGCGCAACGAGCCGCCCGACATCGACGTGGATTTCGAGCACGAGCGGCGCGAAGAAGTCATCCAGTATCTCTATTCCAAATACGGACGCGAACGCGCCGCGCTGGCGGCGACGGTCATCACCTACCGGCCCAAGAGCGCCATGCGCGATGTGGGCAAGGCATTGGGACTCGATCTTCATCAGGTCGATCGCCTCTCGAAGTCCCTGGCCTGGGCGGACGGAGAGTTGGTATTGCCGGAACGCCTGCAGGAACAGGGCTTCGATCCGGACAATCCCCTCATCCGCCGCTGGCTGATCCTGGCCAACATCCTCATCGGCTTTCCCCGCCATCTCTCCCAGCATGTAGGCGGCTTCGTGATCTCCCAGGGGCCGCTCTCCCGCCTGGTACCCATCGAGAATGCCGCCATGGCGGAGCGCACCGTCATTCAGTGGGACAAGGACGATCTCGACGCGCTGGGCCTGCTCAAGGTCGACGTATTGGCCCTGGGCATGTTGAGCGCCATCCATCGCGCCCTGGATCTGGTCAATCACTACCGCCGCAAGAACCTGATCCTCGCCAACATTCCCCCGGAAGATCCCGCCGTCTATGCC
The DNA here is from genome assembly GCA_037381915.1 of Gammaproteobacteria bacterium. Lineage (GTDB taxonomy): Bacteria > Pseudomonadota > Gammaproteobacteria > DRLM01 > DRLM01 > JARRQJ01. The sequence continues at coordinate 17,386 of JARRQJ010000019.1, forward strand.
ATGCTGCAACGCGCGGATACCGTCGGCGTGTTCCAGATCGAATCGCGCGCGCAGATGGCCATGCTGCCGCGTCTCAAGCCCAAACACTTCTATGATCTCGTCATCGAGGTGGCGCTGGTGCGCCCCGGTCCGATTCAGGGCCAGATGGTGCATCCCTATCTGCGCCGCCGCCAAGGGCTGGAGCCGGTCACCTATCCCAATGCAGCCATGCGCAACGTGCTCGAACGCACCCTGGGCGTGCCCATCTTTCAGGAACAGGTGATGCAGGTCGCCATGGCGGCGGCGGGCTTCACGGCGGGCGAGGCGGACCAGCTGCGCCGCGCCATGGCCTCATGGCGGCGCAAGGGCGGATTGGAGCCTTTCCAGCAGCGCCTGCGCGACGGCATGCGTGCAAGAGGCTATAACGCTGCCTTCGCCGCGCAGATCTGTCGTCAAGTGGAAGGCTTTGCCGAATACGGCTTTCCCGAATCCCATGCCGCCAGCTTCGCGCTGCTGGTCTATGTCTCGGCCTGGCTAAAATGCCACGAACCGGCCGCGTTCACCGCCGCCCTGCTCAATAGCCAGCCCATGGGCTTTTACGCCCCCGCGCAACTGGTACAGGATGCCAAGCGCCACGGCGTCGAGGTACGACCCGTCGATGCCCGGCACAGCACGTGGGACTGCACCCTCGAACGCCGCCGCGGCACCCAGCCTGCTTTGCGCTTAGGATTGCGCCTGGTGAAGGGCTTATCCGCAAGCGGCGGCGAACGGCTGGTCGCAGCCCGCACGGACGCATCCTTCGCTTCGGTCGAAGACCTCGCTGCGCGCACCGGCCTTGCAAAACACGACCTGGACTGCCTGGCCGCTGCCGGCGTGCTGGAGAGTCTGGCCGGTCACCGTCATCTCGCCCGCTGGCAGGTGCTGGCCGCGCAGCCGGACAACGATCTAACCACTGTCATGCCGATCCCGGAAGGCCGGCCGTTGCTGCGCCGCCCCAGCGAAGGCGAAGACATTGTCGCCGATTACGGGCAGCTGGGCCTGACGCTGGGACGGCATCCGCTGGCCCTGCTGCGGGATCAGCTCGCGCGTCGGCGCTTTATATCTTCCGAGAAATTACAGCACGTTCCCCACGGCCGCCGCGCACGCGCGGCCGGCCTGGTCATCACCCGCCAACGGCCCGGCACCACCACCGGCGTCACCTTCCTGACCCTTGAGGATGAATACGGCACCATCAATGTCGTGGTATGGAGCGATCTTGCCGAGCGGCAACGCGCACTGGTCCTGAACGGCCGCCTGTTGGGCGTCAACGGTGTGGTGGAAAAAGTCGACGGCGTCCTGCATCTGGTCGCCGCCCGGCTCGAAGATCACAGTGCCCTGCTGGGACGCCTGGTCACAACCTCACGGGATTTCTGTTAGTACTCGTCAAGCGGCGACAGGCTCGATCAGCGACGGCCCTTGATTGCGCGGGCTGTTCACCTTGCGGCTGACGGGATGCAGCGCCATCTTCGCCGACGGATAGGGCCGCAACAACGGCAACAGCTTGTCCGCATCCGTCACATCCGAATCCAGCCAGGCAGCATAATCCTCCGGATCAACAATGCAAGGCATGCGGTCGTGAATGCGTGCGATCAGGTCATTAGCTTCGCCGACGATAATCGTGCAGGATTCGATAACTTGCCCCTCCCCTTCGCCCTGCCAATGTTCATACAGGCCCGCGAAACCAAACGGCGCATCATCCGCCATGTGTATAAAGAACGGCTGCTTACCGTTCACCTGCGACCACTCGTAAAAACCGTCACTGGCAACCAGACAGCGCCGCCGCTTGAAGGCGGCCCGAAACGCCGGTTTGCTCGCCACCGTTTCCACGCGCGCGTTGATCGTCCGGTAGCCAAAGCTGGGATCTTTCGCCCAGGAAGGGATCAGCCCCCAACGCAGCAAGGCAAGTTCACGCCCGCCACCCTCACTATCGCGCGCGGCCAGCACGTCTTGCGACGGCGCCACGTTATAGGCCGGCTCAAGATCGAAGCCCCCCTCGGCATCAAACAACCGACCAAATTCCTGAGGAGGGGACTTTCTGACGTAACGACCACACATAGCAATTCCTGCCTCGCAAGGTGCGCCTCTTCTAGCATTCTATGTTTCCGGTGGCGGCAAGAGCAATTCTCACACTCGTCAGCCTAACAATATCGTTCATTCGACACCGCCAAATTGACTTTAACCGTCTGAATTTTCGCGCTATGCCCCTTAGTTGGAAGCGGTCCTATCCAATAGTCTGCTCACGACCCACAAGCAACAAATGAATATCTAATTTCGCATCCTGAAACTGGATATTCGGACTTCTTACTACCCGCGGTCAGATGTTATTTATATAGATATACATTTCAATTATTTATTGTGGTATATTAAAAATCAGTACGTCTGGTAGTCTCTCCAGATGTGCTTAGCAACGTGCTTAGCTTACTGGGTAATTAAACTCTTTAATTACCCTGTTTTTTTGATTCGGATTTATATAGGGAGAATATAAAGGTGAAAAAATCATTGAAGCTTTTGGTAGCTACTGCTGGATTGATGGCTATATCTGCGACGGCGAGCGCCTTCTCAACTGCACCATGCAAGGCTTGCCACGCGATTGATCATGATGTTATAGGACCTGCCTGGAAAACAGTTGCGGAGAAATATGGCAGTGCGGATGCTCTGGCAAAGGTTTTCAAATCTGGCTTTAAGGTGGAAGATCGCAAAATAGCAAGCTCTGAGCCTAAATTTAAGAGCAAGGCGGCGATTATGACACCGCAGTTCAACAACTTGATCAAGGGCCATGAAGATGAAGCGGCAAAAGCACTTTTTGCAGCCGTTAAGTCCGGCAAAATGTGAGCACCTCAAGTGCTAGTAAATGTTAAAGGCGGCCTAAGGGCCGCCTTTTTCTTTTAGTGTAGCGGCCACGATAAAGGTATAAGAATTTTTTGTCACTGCGACTCCTTTCAAAGTAGCGGCAAGGTCCTCCCAAATGACCCTTTACACAAAATTCTTATACCCTCCCGAAACTCACTACCGCAAAGCCGCCACTCGCGGACGGCGGCAGCTGGCCGAAAGCGGTCTTGTTCAATCGCCCGCAATCCAAAGCGAATATTGGATACCATATCACCCCCCTGACCATAGATCCGTTTCAAATGCGACAGCGGTCGCATGATTCAAAGAATAAGACGCCCATGCCTGTTTCTGCTAAAACGGCTACTTAGCCATTCACGACTATTCGAACGCAATACATTGCTTTATTGGAAATATTTTGGCCGCGGCTAAACCTTTGAGCGATCAGGCCGCAATAATTACACGGTAACTCCTAAAAATGTGGCTTTCGCTTGACTGGACGACATGCAAATTATTGTTGCACCTTTTGACTTGAAAAAGGGGATGTACGTATCCGAGCTGGACCGTCCTTGGCTCGAATCACCATTCATGTTTCAAGGCTTCCGCATCACCAACAATGACGAAATCAAACAGATCAGCCGCCTCTGTGACTTCGTCTTTGTCGATACCGAGAAAAGCACCGTCCCGGTACCACAGCAGCGTGCCGGCGACAACAAGGACGAAAACCGAGAGACAGCACAGAACACTTCCCGGATCGTCAAACAGGCAGAGCCGTACAGTAGCAACTTCGAAGACGAGTACCCCGTTGCCGAGAGCATTCACCAGCATGCGCAGACCATGGCCGGCGCACTGTTCCACGATGTGCGTATCGGAAGAAGTCTCGCCGTCGAGGAAGCGCGCCGCACGGTGAACCAGATGGTCGACAGCATCTTGCGTAATCCTGACGCGCTGGTGTTGCTCGCCTCCCTGAGCAAAAAAGACGATGCATTGGCTGCGCACGCCATGACGGTCTGTACACTGTCCCTTTCTTTTGGCCGTTTTCTAGGCCTCGACAAGGCGACACTGGTGGATCTTGGTATGGGAGCCCTTATCCATGATATCGGCGAGACGAAGCTACCGGACAGATTGCTGACTGACGGCGAAAGTCTTTCTGACGAAGATCGCATGTTGCTCCAGAGCCATACCCACATCGGTACAATGATCGTGAAGAAGCACGCAGGAGTGTCCGAGAGGGTGATCGCGATCGTCCGCGATCATCATGAACGCGCAGACGGCAGCGGGTATCCCGGAAAAGTCGCAAATTCGAGACTGGATATCTGCAGCAGAATTGTATCGATTATCGACACCTATGACAGCATAACCAGCGGTGCCCATGGCAGGCAAAAAATGGATCTTGATGTAGCGCTTAAATACATCTACTCATGGAGAGAACGGCTGTTCGATGAGCTGCTCGTCGAGAAGTTCATACAATGTATCGGAATCTATCCAATAGGGAGCATGGTGGAGCTGCGTTCCGGACGTTTCGGGATCGTCATTTCCTCGCAGCCAGATGCACGCCTGTTTCCCAAGGTGTTGCTGATTCTGGATGCCAGTGGAAAACCGTTGGAACCACCCAAGTCCATGAACCTCGCCTTATTCAGGGGAAAAGGCAGTGAGAACAACGGCTATGAAGTGAAACGGCTCGTCGATCCGCGGGCCTATGACATCGATGTGCGGGCGCTTGTGCTGCGGGAACTAGCTGCCGCCTAAGCGGGCCGCTGTTTGAAAACCGGATAATCACCGCGCGGTTGACAGTAGCTCTCCCCTCTCACACCAAAGGCCCTTATTGGGCGACTGGCGACAATCCGCTCCGGGTAAATGTCTTCTCTGCCCTGGCATCACCTTCTGCTGTCCAAGCGATTAAATTTACTTCTATCACTTTTGACCGGAAAGTGCCGGACAATTCATTGTGGCCTGAAAATGCCGGCCCGGTAAGCATCTGTATCTTCGCTGAACGTATTGCTATAATGCATCATGCTCTTGTTGCGCCGTTTACTAGGTTCAGCGCTCCTTGTCCTCTTGTCCGTCGCGCTTCTCAGCTGCTCCCAGGACGGGGACACCGCCTCGAATGACAAGGAAGGCACTTTTACCGCGAAGCAGGACGCTGAGCGGCTCTTTCACCCCTTGGCTTCGCACTTCACCAATCGGTACACCGACGACCTTCCCGGACTGCTCAAACGCAAGTACATCCGCGTCCTGGTGACGTTCAGCCGCACGAACTTCTTTTTTGACGGCGAGAGGCTCTTCGGCTTCGAGTACGCCATGCTCAGGGACTACGCGAAGTTCCTGAACAAGAAGATACGGCGGAGGAACCTCAAGGTGGTAATGGACTTTATCCCCGTCTCGCGGGACCGCCTGCTGCCGGCCCTTGAAGAAGGCTACGGCGACATCGCGGCGGCGGGCCTCACCATTACACCGGAGCGGGAAAAGATCGTGGACTTTTCCCGTCCTTATCTCACGGTGAACGAGGTCGTGGTCAGCAACAGCAATGTCAAGGGCCTCCGGAGCCTGCGGGACCTGGCTGGCCGGGAGGTCATGGTCCGAGAGAGCAGCAGCTATTACGAGAGCCTCATGAAGTTGAACGACAAGTTCAGGAAAGAGGGGCTTGAACCCGTAAAGGTCATCAAGGCGGACGAGACCCTGGAGACGGAGGACATCCTGGAGATGGTTAACTCCAGGGCCGTCAAGATTACGGTCTCGGACAGCAATATCGCACACATCTGGTCCCGCGTTCTGCACGGCATTACGGTGCACGCGGATCTCGCTGTGCGCAAGGGGGGAAAGATTGCCTGGGCGGTGCACAGGGGCAACCCGGCGCTTCGGGCCAGCATCGACCAGTTCATGAAAAAGCGGCGGAGGGGTACCCTCGTAGGCAACATCTACTTCCAGCGCTATTTCGAGAACACCAAGTGGATAGAAAACCCGCTGACCAAGGGCCAGAAGAAGCGGCTGGCCCGACTGACGAGGTTCATGAAGAAATACGCCTCGGACTACGGCTTTGACTGGAAGCTCATCCTGGCCGTGGCCTACCAGGAATCAAAGCTAAACAACAGAAAGCACAGCAGCGCGGGGGCGGTGGGCATCATGCAGGTGCGCCCGGCCACCGCCGCCGACAAGAACATCGCCGTCGGGGATGTCCGCAGCCTGAAGAACAACATCCACGCCGGGGTGAAGTACCTGGCCTTTCTCAGAGACCACTATTATGACGAGCCCGATTTGGCGGAGAAGGACAGGGTGCGCTTCACCCTGGCCGCTTATAACGCGGGACCACGCAAGATACGCGAGGCCCGCGCCCTTGCAGCCAGAATGGGACTGGACCCGAACACGTGGTTCAGGAACGTGGAAATTGCGGCCCTGAAGGTGATAGGCCAGGAGACGGTCCACTACGTAAGCAACATCAACAAGTTCTACATCATATTCTCCCTGGCCCTGGACCAGCAAAAGGCGGGCGGTTCAACATAGACACTCTACTTCTGTAAACTTGGTCTCAAAATTGCCGCCAAGCTACGGCAGATTGAGGTACTAATCAGCCAGGGCAGGGAGTTCCCCCAAGCCTTTTAAAATACCCAACGCATTTGGTTGCTGAGATACAACTGCCAAGCCACTCTCCCGGCGGTAGCAGAATCGGTACCAGTTTGGCGCCACCACAGTCTAGTGATCTAGAGCAGCTCCTTCGGAATTGGAAAAATCAGCTGCCGTCGCGTCCCCGGCTAGTCGCTTCCCAAGCTGCTGACCTATCCTCCGCATGTTGTGGCGCCACTTTCAGCCTTTCAAGATCACAAAGCGGTCATTGGCCTCCATCGCTCCGAGGGCCGCTTTTGGCCGACTGAAGCTGCAAACCTAGTTTGACCTCTTAAGATTATATGGTTAACGCCGTTGCAGTTGTTGTCTGGAATAATGCAGCTATGCAGTACGGAAGCGGCCATGTAGATGAAACCCATTTTGTTGACATTTATTGGCGCACTAATTTGCGTTTCAGCCGCAAAAGCTCAAGAGCTAACCATATCCATTAGTGGCATTGCCTTTTCGCCCCAAAGAATCCACGCCCACATAGGTGATCGTGTTGTATGGGTCAATAATGATGGGGTTCGGCACGAAATATACTTTTCTAAAAATCCTACTAACTCCGTCGACATGCACCTTCTCTACCAACTCAAACCCGGCGAAAGTGTCTCGATTACCATAACAAAGCGTGGCGACTATGATTATATGTGCCAATGGCACGGAATGCTTGGCATTGTGCATGTAGACTAACGGGTATCAAGCCTGATTAGGTGGTAATGAATATCCGTTGTTGGACTATTCTGCTGAAAAACTCGAATTCTTGTTGGCCTCAGAACTTTGGCAAATTGATAGATCATTTGAGGATCGCGTCCAAAATTCATCTACATCTCGTTGAGTAGCCCTATGGGACTATCTCCAGAACTGTTGCAGGACCCCTAGCGCTTTGCGTGTCGCGCGCCTCGTAAAGGCTGTGATGATTTCACTTGCCGCAGAAAATGAGTTTTTCAACAGAATAGGCCGGAGGCGGACTTTCGATGGCCGGGTAATGTCTCTCCACAGCGCCCAGACCAATCCTATGGGCTGGTCATTAGCGCTTTGGAAAGACAAAGACTTATGCAGGCGGCGCACCAAAGAGGATTCGTCGTCAATATGACCGGGCTCTGGGCGCCCTTTACGGGCGACGTTTCCTTATAAACTGAGCACCTAACAGAATATCAAATCAAGGGCCGCCTAATGGTAGATCTGTCTTGAGAACCCACATAGGCGCCTCCGGAGACTTACTCAAAACTCCTGACGTTAGAACTCTCCCGATTGAGTTATGCAAAAGCAATGAGCGGCATGGTGTAACATACGACGTTGCCATCCAAGACCACCGTGCCATCGGCAAGCATGACACGGGTTTGCAATTCCGTGATGGGCTTGTCTTCGCGCACACTGGTGACAGTAACCTCGCCTATAATAGTGTCACCCGGACGGACCGGTGCCTTGAAGCTCCAGTTGGCTTGCAGGAACACAGTGCCCGGTCCGGGCAGGTCTTCGGCCACCACGGCGTTGAGGATGGCGGTCGTGACGCCGCCCTGTACCACAATGCCGCCAAAGCGTGTGGCACTGGCAATGGCGTCGTCATAATGGATGGGATTGCGGTCACCGCTGATTTCGGTGAACAGTTCGATATCCCTCGAGGTCACTTCGCGCGAGCGTCTGGCGATTTGTCCCACCGCGGGAATACCGTTGGGCCAAGTGTCGCTGCTGACTCGCATCTTGTTCTCCCTATTACCGTCAGACACCCTACTATATATGCATTCGATGACTATTAAATAGCATTTCACATACTCGTTTGCTTATTGATTATAGTTCGAATAAAAGTACATTTCATTTCATCGTCCGTGAACTGAACATCCACGGGCAACGTGTCGGCAGCCCCGGGTCGGAAGCGAACCATTGAAAACGACCGCTATCAGTCAAAGCGGACATGCGACGTTTTGGGCAACTATTGCGCAATGATGTCACGCAAAGCATTGCATCAGGCGCGATGCTCAATAATTGACGAAGGTGACTGCTCGCCTGCCTCAACAAGGGGTTGCCGCAGGGAAATTTATTTCCCCAATTGAACCCATGTGATGGTGACGTGCTTCCTGTTTGGCATCACCGGGCTTTGGATCGTAACCGGCATCCCATGCAAATAGGCTTCTCTCAAGGTATCGATCATTTCGCTGGCGGCAGTATCAGAACTTTTTGTGCTGATACCAAATACCATGTCAGGCGCACTATCTAATGTTACAAATACATCTGCATTGATATGATCGTTTGGCGCCCCCAATCCCAGACCAGCGGTCTGCACTCGGAACAATTCAATTTTCCCCGAGGTTGAAACTTGAGCGCCGTGCTCGCCCCTCAATGAAGTTGGCGTATCTGCGTAGGCAAATGTTGTGGCAAATAGCAATCCTGTCAGCAACAGGAAAACACGATGTGAAATGTTCATGTTCCTTTCCCTCCGTTTGCGTTCAGATAAGAAAATCGACAGCAATATAGGTAATATCAAACCTTTTTGCGATTTTCAACTTGGGGAAAACCCGTATCGGAATTCACAAGCAGGTCCTACTCTCATTTGGCGGTAGTGGTGTAATATGGGGCAAGATGTCAATGGCACCGCTCAACTTATAGCGTGAATGGCTCGGTCGTTACCTGCAATCGTTGGCTTTGGGTCGGAGGCGGGCCATAGATGAGGAGCGCATTCGCGCCAGACGCGGGCTTTCGCCCCAAAGAGCAGAATGTCCGCTTTTTGCATTCTTCTCCTTCCCAAGTGGATATATGTACTTCTATCAACTTGGATCCGAAAATGCCGGGCAGGGCAAAAGGCATGACTGAACTTCCAAGCAACCGGGCCTTCCCTTCATGATCACCCTTGCCGAGTGAGGTCGCCATTGTCGTTGCGCTGGAACGCAACGGAGAGAAGTTCAAGACCAAGGTGCGCCGGCAGCAAAGGCCGCCGGCGCACGGCTATGTTAACCATTCATGGCCTAAGCCGCCTTCTTGTGGTCCCCACCCGAGACTTGCGGCGGCTGCCCCTGTGGGGAAACTACCGTCGCCGGGGCCTGCGCCGGCCCATAGCTGGCGGTTTGCTTCTTCATGGCATAGATCGGGTCCCAGCCGATAAAGGCCGTTAGCCCTAGATAGATCGCAACCTGCGTCAAGGCGAACAAGGTGTAAGAACCGATTGCAGGGATCAGCATCGCCGCCACCAATAGAGCGATGGATACCGAGCCGCGCAGAACACTCTCGACATAGCCGACATTTTCCGGTCGAGTAAATTTTGCATCTTCATAAGTCATGGTCATAATCTCCGTTGTCTAACTGGTTCCTGTCTATCAGGATTGCGTACAGTTAAACAGAACGCGATTAACCATCACTGAAGTCAAAATGAATTATTGATTAAAAGGCGTGGAGCGCAACAAATCCGGCAAATATATATTCCCGCCCGCCAGCCGGGGGACCGTCACACGCTCACAAGCAGCGGCTGGGGCTGCAGTCGTACCCCCCTTGGGAATAACCACCAATCCGGAGTTGGCGACAATCTGGCGAGCTGCCCGGCATTTTCGGATCCAAGCCGATGGTAATATATATCTACTTTGAAAGGGAACGAATCTTGAGAAGGCGGACACTCATGAACCGCCCCGGGTTCTCCGGCGAGCCCCGGATTTTGGCCCAATTCGGCATGTTCTCTCCAAAACAGATTTTGGCGACCGATTCAGCCGGCTTACCGGTCCGCTGCTGCATGCGGAGCTTGCGCGCACCCTCACGCCCGGGGTCGCCATCGCGGCAACCCATCCACCCCGGTATTTTCAACCTCATACTGGCGCACAGCGGTCCGGGTTAAAGATTTGGCGCAAACGGCCGAATCATTTCACGGGGGGGCACACGGGTTGCGTATATGCGACGCCTGGGCCCCGCGCTTGCGACCCCAAAATTCGAACCGGCGTAGGTGCATTGGAAGCCCTCTGCAGGCCCAGCCGCAATCCCTTAAGCCTGCCGCGCTGCCATCCGCTGAATTGCTAGGGAGCTTCAGTATGATCACGGGAATCCCTAGGAAAGCGAGCGTAGTGCTGATATGCGTCTTTTCCAGCCATTAACAGCCTTATGCGGCGCGCTACTGGCTACCGTGCTGCTGTCGGCGTGCTCGTGGATGGTCGCTCCTGGAGGGCCGGCCGCGAAGCCGCGCGCGAGGCCGCCGAATGGAGTCCAGCAGCCGTCAGCGATTCAGCAAGCCCAACCGTCCCCTGCGCCCGTGCGCCCGAGACGCGTCGCCGTCGTCTACGCAGCGAATGTGCCCGCCTACGCGAGCATCGCGAAGGCACTTGTCGATCGCTTCGGCAAGCGGGCTCGGCGTATCCTCGTAAGCGACGACCGGGACCCTAAGCTGAAATCCGAGGTCCGCGATTATGCCCAAGTGATCGCGGTCGGCGTAAAGGCCGCACGCGCTGCAAGTGAGCTGACCGGGAAAGAGCTGGTGTTCTGTCATGTGTTTAACTACCGGGACCATGGCCTCGCCGACAGCTATGTGCGAGGCGTCAGCATGGTGCCGCCCGCCGATAAGATCTTCGCCGCCTGGAAGGAACTCACGCCCGATTTGAAGCGCGTGGGCATCATCACAGGACCAGGCCACGAGGAGTTGATTAGTGCCGCGCGCAAAGCCGCCCGCAGGTTCGGATTGCAACTGATCGTCCGTGTCGCACACTCCGACGAGGCGACCATATTTGAGTACAAGCGTCTAGTCCCCCGCATCGACGGATTCTGGCTGTTACCCGACAATCGGATCCTCAGCCATCGAGCATTGCGCCAGCTCATGGCATACAGCGTACGGCACCGAATACAGGTAGTTGCCTTCTCTCCGGAGTTCCTCCGCTTTGGTGCGCTCATGAGTGCCAGTGCGATTGAGGCGGACGTGGTGGAACGTGCGGCGGAGGCGTTAACGCAAGCCGCGGAAATCCGAAAGCAGCCACATTTCCGGCTCCTTCCCTTGACCAGGGCGCATTTCGAAGTGAATCCCGATGTGGCGCGGCGCCTAGGGCATTCGGGGACGATTTCGCCCGTGCAGAGTGGGTCTCATGCCAGATAGCCGGACTACGCCCATCGGCCCCTACGGCCGAGTCGTCGCCTTCCTCCGAGTGTGCACTGACACCGGTATCTCGGCCATTCGAACCGCCGGGAATCCGCTGCGTGCCGTTTTGGCGGCGATCCGAAGCGCCGTCACGCGGATCAGACCCAAACGACGGACGCGCAGCCTGGTCGGCGATATCCTTCTCGTACAACTGCTGCTCGCGACGACCATCGGCGGATTGGCGATCGGCGGCTTGTGGGTCATTGCTGACGCGGTCACTGAGCACAGCCTGGACCGATGGGCCGTCGCCTGGATCACCGACCTCGGGAGCCTTGGCGCGCCTTTGTACCGCAAGCACCCGGTGGACGGCGCGCGTTTTCTGCATATCGAGGACTACGTCGCCAAGTATCCAGAAATTGCCCTGGTGCGGTACTATTCGCAGGACGGTGTCCCGCTATTTGAACGGCGCTCGCACACGTTGGCACCGACCGATAAGATCGCGCCGCTGAGTTCCTCCCAACTCGAGCGGCTAAAGGGTATGATTAAGCAGAAACACCCATACCTGCTCGACGCCAGCCATGAATCTGCGAACCTGCTGCGGGTGAGTGCGCCCGTATGGACAGAGTCGTTGGATGCGGCTGACCTGGACAACCTCGATCTTCGATCCACCTCGCGAGACAACGTCCATCTGGTGGGCTTCGTCGAACTGGGCCTCGACTTCAGCCGTTACCACGAGCAGCTCTTGGATAACGTTCTCAAAGGCAGTTTGGCCCTGGCGCTGGCTCTGCTTCCGCTCGCTGTGCTCGGCCGCAATATGCTGAAACGCGCACTGAAGCCCCTTTCCGAACTCGAGGCGCCGCTGGCACGCCTGGCCGCTGGCGATACTAACGTGGAGGTCTCCTCAGGCGGACACAAGGAAATCGCCGCAATACGGCGCGCCCTGCGCACGACGATTCTCGCCCTCAAGGAACGTGACAAGCGCCTGCGTCGGCTTGCGGACTACGATCCGCTTACCGGGCTGCGCAACCGCAGATCGTTCGCCCAGAAGCTGAACGAAGAGATCGCCCGGGTCGGCGGGCGCCGCCGGACCACGAGTGCCCTTCTGTTCGTCGACCTGGATCAATTTAAATATGTGAATGACACGCTCGGTCACGCTGCGGGTGACCGGGTGCTTGTTCAGGCGGCCAGCTGCTTGCATGGCAGTGTGCGACCGCAGGATGTGGTCGCGCGCTTTGGAGGCGACGAATTTGCAGTCCTGTTGCACGATGTAGGCCCGGAAGAAGCCCAGGGAATCGCTGCTGAGATCCTCGGGGTAATGAGGAACGATGTATTCGTCGAGGAGGGCCAGTCGCTCAATGTCTTGTGCAGCATCGGAGTCACTGTATTCGGATCCGGCGCTTACACTGCCGACGAACTGCTCTCGCAGGCAGATATGGCGTGTCAGGAGTCGAAGACAAGGGGTCGCAACCGTTTCTGTGTTCACAAGATTTCCAAGCGCGAGCGAAGCCGCAGAGCGGCAGACGTGGGATGGTCACATCAGATCCAACAGGCCCTGCGGGAGGACCGTTTCTTTCTGCAATACCAACCCATCATTCGACTAGAGGACGGGATGGCATCCGTTTACGAAGTACTGCTCCGCATGTCTGGGGACAAGAAAAAGACCATTTTGCCGCAGGCTTTCTTACCCGCTGCGCACCGCTTCGGAATGATGTCGGAAATCGACCGGTTGGTGATTGACAAGGCACTCGCGGCATTGGCGCGATTCCGGCGCGAGGGGTACGACATCCACTTCACCTTGAATCTTTCGGGTTACGCATTCGAAGACCCCGAACTTGTGGAACTGATCGAAACACATCTCGACAAAAACGACCTTGAGCCGAATCTCGTGATTTTCGAAATCACCGAACAGGTGGCCGTGCGGCACCTGGCACAGGCGCGAGGCTTGATTCAGGACCTGATCCGCATCGGCTGCCGGTTCGCTCTGGACGATTTCGGCACAGGGTTCAGTTCGTTCAACTACCTCAAGCATCTCCCGGCTGAGTTTATCAAGATCGACGGCGGTTTCATTCGAAACATCGCCGATGAGGCAGTCGATCAGGCCATGGTAGGATCGATCATTCAAGTAGCACGCGCGGTCGGAAAGCGAACCATTGCGGAGCACGTCGAGGACGCGCCCACTCTGGCGCTGTTGCGGCAAATCGGAGTGGACTATGCGCAGGGGTACTACATTGGCAAGCCTGCCGGTTCCCTTTGCACGACACCCTTTCCCCTTGCGCAGATGCGGAGCCGAAGGATCCGTTCGGCGTGAACCGTCCAAGAGGGTTCCCTGCTCGGGCAATTTGATTCCCTGTTCGGATGCCTAGCCCGGATTGCTCGCCAGGCGGCCAACTGAACCAACTCCAAAACTCAGTCCTTGCCGCCTGCAACCTTTGTGGCACAACGATACCTAGGCATCCCGAACTCCGCATTGCCGTTTCTGACCAACAGTACTGGGAAGAAGATCAAATTTTGGCGTAAAGGGTACTACGATGCGCCACTAGCATTAATGGCCACGACCGGGGCAGCGATTCGGTGAAGTCGCCGTATGCAGTGCTGGTGGGCACGACCTAATAGCCGAGGCGCCCGCCAAGCCCTGCGGAAGCTGCTGCTGGGCCCTCTACGCTTTACCCCCACCACGCAGGGAGAACGCCGGGGCGGAGGTTCCCCTCCATTATTCGCTAAGGGAGTAGCCAATAAGCATACAAGGTATGCTACCGTACCAATCAGGCCTGCTCTTCAGCGTCCCCGTTTCCCTCTAGTCTCATGCGGAGCGTCTTGATGACTTTATGTGTCGTCTCGATGTCTACCGCCTGTAGTCCGTCTGAAAGCTTATTGATCCAAGGCGCGTGTAGACGCATGGCATCGTCGAAGGCCCTTTTTCCTTTCTCCGTTAACACGACGAGCTGAGCCCGCCGGTGATGCGGGTTGGTTTGGAATTCGACCAGTCCCTCGTTTGCCAGGTGGTTGACGATGCGCTGTACGTTCTGGCGGTTCGCGCCCATGTCCCGGGCGAACCAGGCGACCGGTTGAGGCCGACCGGCCGCCACGATTGTGCCAAGCACCTGCCAGCGGGCGCTCGTTAAGCCAAGGTCGGCGACCAACCTGTCTCCGGCAGTAAGCATGCGATTGTTCAGCCTGAACAGGTCGAGAACTAGATCTGTCAAGGCACTTCCAGCGGGTGTGTGCTTGGCCCTACTCATTTGTGTCAATACTGCAGTATTGACATGATGATGTCAACTATTTATGATGCATAGTGTCATATTGACATCATATAATCCGATTGGAAGGAGACTGCTATGCCACTTGCCATTCACCCGATGGATCCGGCCTTCCCAATCGACACCCAGCTCGCCGTGGAAGCCTCACCCGTTGTCCTTATAATCACATGTCGTCGACCGATCAGCCAAAAGATCGTCGCGGTATCGCGGTGAGCGAAGTCTCCATACCACTGCTTGATGCCTTTAACCGGCTGCTTGATCTTCTTGAGCACCCAAACGACATTTCCCCACTGGCGCCACTCATTCAACAGGAAATCCTTTATCGCCTGCTTCAGGGTAAGCAGGCCCCCCCGCGACAAATTACCTCCATCGGTAACCATGCCTACCAGATTGCCACGGCAATCGACTGGCTTAAGGAGAACTTCAGTAAGTCCGTAAAAGTCGAGGAGTTGGCAGGCAAAGTAGGATTGAGCGTCTCAACCTTTCACAACCATTTTCGTTCTATGACAGCCATGAGTCCGCTTCAATTCCAGAAAAAAATGCGCTTGAATGAAGCGCGTCGGCTGATGCCAACGGAACATGTTGATGCTTCAAAAGCCGCATTTGAAGGTGGCTACGAGAGTCTCTCCCAGTTCAGTCGGGAGTACAGTCGCTTATTCGGCGCTCCTCCAATGCGAGATATCAAAAATCTGGTCCAGGAAACTGCAAATTAGCGGTTCAACAAACAGTCACTCTGTTTGATGAGCGCGATCGTAACGTACGTCCGCTACGGGTCAAGGCTGTGTGAAAACCCCGGCCCACAATTTTCGGTGGGAACATAGTTCATATGAGTCACACTTTTATGCAAGCAGGTGGCGCGGCCTCGTCTTAGTTGTGTTTTTTTAATGACAGTGGGACATTTTTTAGGTCTGAGAAAACATTCACGCGTTTTCACAGAGTCTGTGTCGGAAGCGTACTATTACAAGAGATCGCAGCCATTACCAGACCTTGAATCAAATCAGTTAGTGTGTCGGTCTTTCGCTTGGGCTAATCAAATTGGATCCGAAAGAGCCGGGCAGGTTGGCGGGTCTTGCGAGAACGTTTCTTAATGGCCATCAATCAGCCGTTCAGGCCGCAGTGCGGCCATAGGCAATGAACCGAGATGCGTGGGCATGGCGTATGACACCGCTCAACGGCTCGCGGCACCGAACACCTTCCTCAACAGGTCCGTGGTACGGGCCACGGGATTCTCGCGAATATTCTGTTCCTCCTTGGCCATCATGAGGAACAATCCGTCGAGGGTCTTGCCAGTGATGTAACCGTCGATGTCCCCCATGTCGTGGCCCAGCAGGCTTTGCGCCGGACCGAGACGGCCCACCATGCGCTTGTAGGCGGAGGTCACACCGGCCTTGCTGGTAGCCCGCCTGACGACAGGCGACATCTTCTCCGTCAACTTGGCCTGGGTATGTTGGCGGAAATACCGCGTGGCCGAGTCCTGGGGACCGCGCAAGATCTTGATCGCATCATCGACTGTCATCTCGCGGATAGCATCCGCGAAGATAGGGCCGGCTTCCGTGACCGCCTTCTCGGCGGCGTGGTTCATGGTGGCCACGAATTCATCGGCGTATTTGTCCTGTCCCAGCTTGCGCAGCAGCTTCGTCGTCTGCCGCATGGGCTGGGGTATGGGAATCCTCACCTCGGCGCGACTGAGGAAGCCATCCGGCTTGCCCAACGCATCCACCGCATAGCGCATTCCCTTGGACAAGGCCTCCTTCAGCCCTCGCACCGTCTCTTCGCTGGTCAGCGCGGAGGCGGTAACACTGCTGCTGGTCGTGGACTTGCCACTCTCAGTGAGTGAACCCAGCCAGTCGCGGAGCCCCGCCCACGCAGGCTGCGCTCCCAAGGCCCCTACCAGGGCCACTGCTATACTTTTTCGCATACGCATGAGTGCTCTATCCTCTCGGCCCGAAATGGACCGGTATTGCCGCCGGGGGTCGGTGGATAGACCAGGGCGCCAGCGAAATTCAGGAGCAGGAGGCACTGACCCTGACACCGCGCTATACCCACCGCTTCGGCCAGACCTGTGACGACTTCGAACTGGTCGAGACCCACGTCTTTCTTGTAGGTCATATTGTGTGGTCCCTGGAGACGATGATAATAGCGCCTTCCGTGGCACACCCGATAAGCGAGACAGCCATGGTGGTAGTACTCAGAAGCAATCTTAGAGTTGTTCAGAGTTTACCGGTGTGGCGTGGTCGCGAGGGGCCCAACACAGTTAATCAAGATAATTAGCGGCCAGTCCGGTCATTACTGTATGAAATGGGATCCTGAAAATGGCACTGGATGAATACCTGCTGTTGGCCGGTTCTAGCTGTTCTACGAAAGTCGGCTCTCGGCCAGAGCGGACACTGACTATCATAATAATGATCGATGTATACGTGGTTCCCCTTATGGCAACAAATTCTCACCAAGGTAGCATTAAGCATGATGACAGGGTAATGGTTGTCATACAGCAAAACCAAGCGCATGGAAAACGACTAATACTAGAGGGGCGCTGTGTTATGCAGCGTTACATTGTGAGCAGCGTTTTCTTATTTGGAGGTTCTATGCAGAATAGACACAAGGATGGGGATATAGAATTTATTATATTTTTTGGCGTAATCTCCGTGTTCGCGATGATATGGGTTATATGGGCTGTACTTGGGTAGCGCACACTTCCCTGTGCGCAGTTGTAATACATCCTAGAGCCCGTCTGCCTTACCGAATCTCATACACTGAGATATCCGGCCCACTAATATCCGCTATGGGTTGCGATCTCAACTAATCGACACAACAACATAGCAGACGTTGGTGCGTTGGATGTCACTTATTATTTGCTTGCGGTAAATAGATCTGTCCCTTGCTTCCGTTACTCGAGTCCTACCCCATTTTTCTTATGGATTTTAGTGAGTGTAGTCCATGGCACGATCGGCGCTGCCGCCAAAGAGTCGGGAACCGTCGGTTTGCCTGTTCTGGTGATAGCCGAAACCGATGGTCTGACTCAGGAAGTGGCGCCGCCCTGCTGTGGCAAGGGGCTATCGTTGCGGATTAAGCGGATAACAACCAGCGTCAGGCATGGTGTCCGGGGCCGCGTCGACCGACGCATCGGATGGTGACGAGGCGAACCGCTGATGCAGACGACCGCTCGGCCAGGACAAAAAGGGCGTTTATTTTTCCTATACTCAAATGAGACCTGATCCGCACCAGGAGGACTTGTATGAACAAACTTACTGCTGTTGGCTCGGCTGCAGTCGGAGGCTTAATTCTCTATCGGTGTCTACCCCAGGAAACGCGCAATCGACTAAGTGTTGCAGTGGCAAACCACATGGCCAAGCACATGAAAAAAATGATGGCGAACCTTCCCGAGGACGCTCCACCCAGACTCGTCATGTCCATTTTGCCCAGACTGCGGGAGCAAAACGATCAGATTATCACCATGCTGCAGGAGCAGAATGAGCTCCTTCGGGAACAGAAGCGGACTGCACAGTGACGCCGCTTATGACATCATAACGTTGCTGTTATAAAGCAGGCCAGGGCCGTCAAACCTTCTTTGCGAGTGAGTGTGAACATGCAGCACCTCCTGCGCTAGTTATGAGCGTGGCCGCCATTTATATCTCAGGTGGCCGCTGAATATATGGGTCTGCTTCCAAGCTATTCCGTTGAAAAACCCAAATTCTGCTAAGGCTCAAAAATTTGCCAAATTGACAAACCGCGCATCAGAGTTACATCTAAAATCCGCCCACATCTCACTGAGTGACGCCAGCGGGAGATATCCACGAGAGATACTGGGCCCCTCGCTCTTGTAACAGCGCGCATCCCATAACGGCTGCAATTTTTCACCTATTCCCGAAAACGGGTTTTCCACAGAATAGGCCATGACCTGCCATTCACCTCTTTTGGAACAGCCTATCAAAAAGGTCGAAGCAGACCTTCACCGCAAACCCAAGCCGGGAGCGCTGCAGCTGTGACTCGGCTTGAGCCACCGGTCGACTTGACCGTGACCGCGCTCCCCCAGGGTCGAGCCACAAGCCTTTTGCTGTACAGACCCCGATCAACCCTTCATTTTGCTCAGCATGTGGTCCATGACGTGTGTGTGTTCGCGCTGCGGGCTGAACAGGATGACCTCCGAATCCTTGACAACTCGTACGCTATGGCCGGGTGGCCAGTAAAACAGATCCTTTTCCTTGCAGGTCTCGACGTTGCCGTCGGTGTATGTCACGACGACCTCACCTGAGATCATGTAGCCCCAGTGCGGCGCCTGGCAGGCGTCGCTCTTGAGACCCTTCAGTAGTGGCGCGATGTCGGTACCGGCACCGAGGGAGAAGTACTCACCTGCCATCGTGCCAAGTCCGGTCGCATCGCCAAAGTCGGTGGTTTGACGCGCCACTGCGCCTGGTACATTGATCTTTGCGGGAATCTGATTCTTCGATATGTGCATACTTGCCTCCTAAATTTCGGCTATCCTAAGTTGTCATATGCGGACCCACCGGTCTGCTTGTGCAGGACGACTATCTCCTAACTTTATCCGGATAAATTGCGTGGTTATTGAAAGCCATGACGAAGTTATGAGCGCAGGCTTCCCTTAATAAGCACCCTTGCCCAGTGAGGTCGCCAGCGCACAGCTTCGTGAACGGTTAATGGCCTAAGCTGCCTTCTTGTGGTCACCACCCGAGACTTGGGATTGCTGACGCTCTTGGGCGACGACCGTTGCAGGGGACTGCGCCGGCACACCGCTGCTGGGTTGCTTCAGCATGGCATAGATCGGGTCCCAGCCGATAAAGGCCGTCAGCCCCAGGTAGATCGCAACCTGCGTCAAAGCAAACAACAAGTAAGAGCCGATCGCAGGGATCAGCATCACCACTACCAATAGGGCCATGGATGCCGAGCCGCGTACAATACTCTCCATAGAGCCGACATTTTCCGGTCGAGTGAATTTTGCATCTTCATGAATCATGGTCATAATCTCCGCTGTTTAATTGGTGCCTGCCTATAAGGCTTATGTACAGTTAAACAAAGCGCGATTAACCATCACTGAAGTCAAGATGAATTCTTTATTAAGAATCGTGGAGTGCAACAAGTCGGGCAAATCGCTGTTCCCGCCCCTCAGCCGGGCGACCGTTACATGCTCACGAACCAGAAATGGGGAAAGATTTATTTACCGCGATAGATGGCACATATACTTAGTGATAGTCGCACAAGTAGTAAGGGATTAACCACACTCTCACCTTCGCCGCGTGCCGAGGTTCATCAGGTCGGGCGTGTTGTAATTGAACGTCCGCTTCCGGCAGAGGCTGTGAAAAAATGCAGGGGCGCCCGTCAGTATAGCAACTACCATAGCCTTGACCCTATATTAGGGGATCCGCCATGAATAAAGTAACCCTTCCTGTAGCAACATGCACAGTCCCACAGCGCCGGCATTGTTTCGTCAGTACGGTATTCGCCGTCCTGTCACTTTGTGGTTGTAGCGAAGACATACAGTAGCAGATCAGCGCCTATCAGGCTTTCACTATGGAACATAAGCTTTCAGACAAAACCGGGTGGCCGTTCAGTAATCAGCTCATATCCGATGTGGACCGGTACATAATCTCGTGCATGCGATCTCACGATTACGCGCTTAACTTCGCGCTATTGTCAGCCGAGTATGGCTCAGTTTCGAGACGAGAGCTGCTATAGACCAACGTCGATTATCGTCGGGACTATCTGGGACGCGGAACATACCATGGTCAACAAGCAGAGCAGCGGGAATATATATACCGCTGCGCTCGCCAGAGCCGCAGGATCTGCCCGCACGTCACTGTCGGATCAAACCTCAAACCGCTGCGAAACAAGGACTGGGAACCATCTCAAAGCCGTTGCCGACTCTCCGGCGGGAACGCGTGATGGACATTTTCCGGACACGAATGGAAATCACAATGCTGGGTATTAAATAACTATTTGATTAAATTAGCGTCCCCAAGGGGGTTTAACCGCAAGATAACGGACCTGTGGCTGCCGGTCACCAGCGAGCCAGCGCAGGGTCCGCTTGGACCCTAGGAGGCCCCTCGCCTACGCGCTTGTCAGAGTTCGCGCCGCCACGCGGCGTCTACCGCCCGCCGGCTAATACCCACCATTGCTCACAATAAAGCTTACTTACAGGCTTGGGGTAGCCCCTTAGCCCTCACTGATCAGCGCCTCAAATTGCCGCAGCTGGGCGACAATCTGCTCCAAGATAAACGTCTTCTTCAGCATCTTCTTCAACTTTCCAAGTCGGTAAGGTTACTTCTATCACCTTGCACCCGAACGGGTGGGGCCGGTCGGGTCGGTCCGTTCGCGCCATCATTCGCTACCTTTTACTACTGACGTGTGGTTGACAAAGCTCAATGACTTGAAAGTGCGTTTCAGTGCTTTGCTGGTAAAATTGTCGACGATGGAATCGACCACGAACTCTATTGTATCCCCGTCCTTCACTACCACGGTCGTCGCCGCCAGCCAACGGGTTTGTCCATTCTGATTCACTTCCAGATAGGTAAACTGCGGAATGTCGATATGGCTGAGCACCTTCGCCCTCTCCTTCTTCTTCACGACAGGCTCAGGCATTTGCATATCATTGCCTGATGTCGCGCCTATGGCCGGATGCCCCGGAGGCAGGGTCGCGCCTTGGGCAACAGGCGGTGGGACTTCCTGTTTGACGGGCGAAAGCGACGCAGCTGGCGTTGAGCCCTGCGTAGCTGTCTCCTCAGGCGGCTTGTTCGTAAGCTTGTCACAACCGGCAAGTGCGAGCATAACTAACAATGAGAAGATCGTGAAATTTTTCATGGCGGTGTCCATGTTTATAACCTGGTAGTCATATAGCATGATCGACTTAATCCTAAATTAAATTAAGAATTCTTGCGGATTAGATTTGTCGCCCGAAAACAAAGACACATAATCTGATCATACTTCAAACAACTCTATCGACCCCCAATATTAAATCCTAATATTAAATATAGAGCACGCGTACATCCCCAGCATCAAATCACACCCTACTCAGCTGCCTGTGTAACACCGAAGAGTTGCGGCGCTCAGAGTTATCCTCTCGGCTGGTCAATAGCGGTTAGGAAAGACAAAGACTTATCTTGGTGGCGTCTCCAAGGGGCGTCCATCTATGGGCACTGGATAGAGTGCCCTTCCATCGCCTAAGGGCCATCAATACCCCCTTCGACTCTTAGCGGACGCTCAGCACTCATGACATGCAAATGCGGGTCCGGATGGATTTTAGTAAATATCAGGGGTGAAATGACTATAAGCTTATGTAATACTGAGAATTGCGAGGACAATTCAACCATTTGGACGCCTTTGATATCGGGGTCCAGATAATACCTGTTAGGCGTCAAGTAACAGTCTCAGGAGGAAACTAAAGTGATGTACTTTAAGAACCTCAATCAGATAGTCGAGTCGCTTGAAACAGATGAATCGACAAAAAACGATCCGATCAAAAGAGCTTTCGTTTTTGATGGGAAGCATTTAACTGCAAATGTCGGAATAGTTCGTGACAGTGGAAATGCACTTCATACCCAGAAGCACCATGACGAGATACTCGTTATCATTGAGGGCAACGTTGACTTTAAAGTTGGCAACGAAGTAGAGAGAGTGAGTAAAGGAGATCTAATATTCATTCCACAAAACACACTACACGGCCCGATACTCGAGGAAGGGCAAAGTTTTGCAGCGCTTTCCGTGTTTGCCCCTTATTTTGACAGGTCCAAGCACAATATAGTGTGGGACGGAGATTCGGCTTAATTAAACAGGCGCCTAACCAAGCGCTGAAAGCGGACAATTTCAAGCGTGGCTTCGCCACACAATTGACGCTTAGCGCGGTGTTGACCGATTGAGATCGCAGCCGATAGCAGCCTCTTAATCAACGTCAGACGCAGATGTTGGCCGCCGTTCAGAACGGGCAAATCCTTTGGGACAGTGGTAGCAAATCCCACCCGACCGTTCCCGACGGATTTAACTTTTTTCACCCATATCTCAATCCGCTTATACCCTAGCGGGCGAATCGAAGGATTTTCAGCGTAGAGAATTAACGATTCGCCTTTCTGGCGGCTGATTCGGACCATGCAGTACCTCCTTGTGCCATTAATCGGTTCAGAGCATAAATTCCGGCAGCTATGGGACAATGTTTTCCCGTGAGTCAAAAATAATATCTTTCACATCTGAGAGCGAGCCTCTAATAATCAGATGATGACCATCTCCGAAGGTTAGCTGGGTATGCTTGTCATCATACGATTGAAGATATTGCACTAGATCCATATTTACCGTAACGCCATTCCCGCCGGGCTCAGTAAAGGTGACTAGGTTCATGTTTGTGCCCTCCTAAATTGAATTGAGAATAGTGTTATTTGGATGACCAGAGTAAATTATACCCAGCAGTGCGCCTATTATCTTTGGATTTTTTGCTGGCTAGTAGTATATTTGCCACGCTCTTGACGTGTCCGACATCTATCTATAGGAGGATATATGAATCACGGATTTGATAATGGAATGTATCCATATATCGGTGGGGGCTTCGGATTTGTCATCGCCATATTTATACTCGTAATACTCATTCTATGGGTATTACTACCCTTCGCTATCTTCGGCTTAAAAGCCAGGCTCAATGATATAAAGACTGAACTACAACACACCAATCAAAAGCTGCAACTGATTGCCAATGAGCTAAATGCGCGTCAATCTAATGCCAGCGGAAGCAATAAGGGCAATTCCGATCATATAAGTGCTGCGCGTGACTAGACTTAAAATTCGTCGAGATGGAGTGGCCCAAAATGATAGCTGCGACTTCCTGTAGACAGACATACGTATACATTGCCGAAGATGCGATTCTGATGGAAATGAAATCCGACATGAAGAAGCGCTGCTTGGCTTCGCCGGACAGCGCCGACGCGCCAGCACTTACCTTCGGGTTACCCGTACCGGTGGCGAAACGGGGTGATATGTCAACAACTGCGGCAAGTGAAATCATCGCAGCCTTTACGTAGATGAATTTTGGTCGCGATCCTCAAATGATTCATCAATTTTCCGAAATTCTGAGGCCAACAAGAATTCGAGTTTTTCAACAGAATAGGCCAAGTGCGGACCTTTTTGTCATACTGAATTAAGGAGTCACCTTGCCCGTTGGCTAGAAGTGTCTACTAAGTAGAGATTGGCATGCGATCTAAGATGAATAATAGCTGCTTACGACAGAAATATTTGTTGGTGTTGCCCTATGGACTGGGACGCCGATCACATTAAATTTGAAAACAGTTCCCTAGAATTGCTCCGTAGATACGGGGCAACCATCAAATGTGTCTCCCCTAACTAATTCTGGAATGCATGTGATTAGAACTCTAGCAATGAACCGCATTATCCTCACCTTTTCGGTTGCAACCCTAGCGTCGGGATCACTACATGGTGTCATCTTAGGGAATCTATCTGCTGTTGCGTTCGCATCGGTTTTTGCAATCCCTTTTTTTGTAGTCTTTGGTCTACCCGCCTATCTCCTGCTCAAAAGGCAGGCATGGGTTGACTTGTGGCAGACCATAGTCGCTGGGATATGTTTAGGTGCCATGTTTGGTCTGATTGTGAGTATATCATTTGGCCTAGACAGATATTCTGTGTCTTCCCTCGTAGGCAGCCTTGGACTATTTCCTTTACATGGTGGTTTTGTGGCAGCAATCTTCTGGATTCTCGCACTGAAAGATAGAAGCTCTAATAAGGCGATCAGTCCGGGCGTTTGACAGATATGTTCTATCTGCGATGAGATGAGTCTAATGTTACCCCTCTACTACTATTTGTTTGCCTTCATACCCTCTTATATTCAAATATAAGACATATCAATGAGATGGAGAATCTTATGAGCCACGGACTCGATAATGGCATGCTTCCATTTCTCGGCGGCACCATAGGCTTTATCATCATACTATTCTTGTTTGTTCACGCAGTTCTGTGGTTCTTTCTGCCCTTTGCAATCTTCGGTACAAAAGAAAAGCCAGATAATATAGAGATCGAAATCGAGAGTACGAATAAGCTACTCCAGGTTATTGACAATGAGATAAAGGAAACGCGATTGAGCAATAAGGGGAGTGGAAATGTTGAGGAGGTGCATATGAACGCCATACATGACTAACTTCCGCAATATACGGTGGACTATTCGCTAATGTCTGCTATGTATATGGATTCCTCCCGTTTAGCGAGTGACCTGTTTCAGACAACAGACGCGTACGTATATTCGGCTTTTCAGTGGGGACGCTATCCCCCAGCCCT
Source organism: Gammaproteobacteria bacterium (assembly GCA_037381915.1). Classification (GTDB taxonomy): domain Bacteria; phylum Pseudomonadota; class Gammaproteobacteria; order DRLM01; family DRLM01; genus JARRQJ01. The sequence continues at coordinate 42,406 of JARRQJ010000019.1, forward strand.
CAATGTATGCGCACCCCGGCTCCTCTTTGGGTCGATGGACTCTATGGCCTCATAGCAGAACAGGTTTTGTCGGGGCGGATATCTTCTATCTGATCCTGGTCTCTCGCTGAACTGGATGGGGAAAAATCCCCCTAATCTACACGCCGCTCAGGCAGCAGTCCGGCAAAGGCTGTACTCGGTTCCCTGCGTCAACATCGCCCAGGCAGTGCGAACGTTCTTGTTCGCCAGGGCCACCGCCGCCTTACCGTGTCCGCCACGCTTGACCAACGCCCATAACCACTGATCCTTGGTCGTTTTGGGCGTCTTCATTTTGTGCACATAGGCCCTAGCCCCCTGGATAAGTAGCGCCCGTAGCCGCTTGTTCGCCACCCTCCGGCTGATCCCCACCAGGTTCACTTTGCCCCCACTGCTGTACTGCTTGGGCGTCAGGCCCAGATAGGCCGAGAACTCGCGACCGTTAACGAAGGCCTCGCCCGTCCCCAGGGTAGCGAACAACAGCACCGAACCGATCGGACCGACACCCTCCAGTGCCATCAGCCGCGCGCAGGTCAGGTTATCCCGGACCAGCCGCTCGATCTCTGTGGTCAGGCGCTTGAGATCATCTCGCAGTTCACACAATCGCTGGTACAACAGCTGTAACGTCGGACGGTACAGGTCCGGCAACTCGTTGTCCCCATCCTCCAGAATCTCCGGGACCTGCCGGTGCAATGCAGCGAAACCCTGCGGGATGACAATGCCAAACTCCATCAGCAGGCCACGAATGTGATTGGACAAACCAGTACGTGTACGAACCAACAACTCGCGCGAGCGCTCGATAGCCTGCAATCCCTGCTGTTCGATCGTCTTCAGCGGTGCTTCCTTCACGCTCGGTCGACTCGCCGCCTCGGCCACCGCCAGCGCATCGTTTTCGTCCGTTTTGTGGCCTAGGCGGTACGGCGTAACTGCTTTCGCTGGAATGATCTTCACCTCATGGCCATGTCGTTGACCCACCCGCGCCCAATGGTGTGCAGTCGCACAAGCCTCCAATGCCACCAGGCTACCCCGCTGACTGCCCAAAAACTCGGCAAACTTGCGCCGGCTCAACGCCCGGTTCAGCAACTCCCGATTTGAGCGCGACAGCACTGATACTTGGATCACGTTCTTTGCCAAATCCACCCCAATTACGTTTAACTTGTTCATGTATGGACTCCTCCTATGAGCGTTTTGGTCAACACTCAACCTAGGTTGTTAGGGGGGAGGAGTCCATAGATTGGGTCGCAATTGTAGGTTCCGTGAAGGCCATAAAGAGACTCAACACCTGGGAGCAGAAAATCAAATGAAAAACGGAATATGGCCTCGCCAGAAGGTTTTTAGTGTCTCTATACAAATATAGGGATGCCGTAACTGGTGTAAGGCACCGGTAATGATGGCATATGAGATGCCATACCCGTCTCAAGATAAGGCCAAGAAAGTGGCAAAGCTGTCCCGCTAGTTGCATTCATAAGCATTGCCCGCCGCCCGGCGTTCAAGCTGAAACCCGCCACCTTGCCCAGTATGTCGTCGCATAGCAACAGCGAAGTCGCCGCATAGCAACAGCTATCGGTTTTGTGATCAGCCATGCAGAACGCCATTTGATTAACCGGCAACATCACCCAGTCTCATGGAACCGTGATAAAACCTGGTACGTCTTGTTGCATGGAAAATACTGGTGCTCATGTTGATCGACTTGCTTGCCTGCTGAATAGCCTATTTCAATGGCAATATGTCGAAACACATACCCAGTCAATTTTTTAACTCATAACCTAACAAAGAGGTATGTCCAATGTCATTTGCAGCTATAAAACGTATTATTATTAATGCACCGATCGCTCTGCTTTTGCTTGGCGCTATCAACGTCGCACATGCATATCCTAATCTTTGCCCTACTCCGTCTAACCTGACAAGCTGCACATCCTGCCATAGCGGCACACCATCGGCCTCTACCTATAATGGCGCATGCGATGGTTCAAGCTCGACGACTACAACCAGCAGCGGCACCACTGCCAGTTCGGGCTCTACGACTAGCAGCGGCACCACTGCCAGTTCGGGTTCTACAACCGGCAGTGACACCACTGCCAGTTCGGGTTCTACAACTAGCAGTGACACCACTGCCAGTTCGGGTTCTACAACCAGCAGCGACACTACTGCCAGTTCGGGTTCTTCGTCCACCCTCGAGACCAGTGCCAGCAGGGAATCGACATATTCTGGATCACATCGCGATATAACGAGGACCACGGACGACAAGCGTTGGAGCACCCGCCGGGATACGCCTCGTAATGACGCCTACAAGAGCGAGGCCAGAGGCAGCCGGACGCACCGCTCAACGGGAATGGATGATTAAGCTTAACTAAACCATGCTGTCCAGCACAGGGGTCTTCGGGCCCCTGTGCTGGCTTATCTAGTCACTCATAGGTGGCACTTGCCTCACGCGAATTCAATTGCAAGTGATCTGTACCATGCGACGCCAACCTGATTTCCTGTATTCGATACTACGTCGACCAGAGTAACTGCCTGAATGATCATGAAAATCGTAATGTCTTATCACAATACAGGCATCAGAGTACTGCTATTCATCACCGTACTGTTCATACTCAACGCAGCCGGCGCAATCTCCGCTCGCGGCATATTCATCGACTCGCTTGAAATCAACAAATATGTCGACAAGGTAACCACCGTTCTTCATTTGAGGATCCCTGTAAACTACCTGGGACATTTTCCTGAATCTGAAGGCCGCCTGTTAAAAATACGATTCCAGCCGATCTTCAGGCAATCCTTCGCCAATATCGAGGATGAATCGTTGTCACCCCCGCCAGATGATTGCCCGGTCATCCGGGATATATCCCTTGATCACGGCGCTGGTAACGATTACTACCTTACCTATCATTTCAAGCATAGTGTCCACTATGAAGTAGCTAATCAGACCAATCCACAAGAACTCATCGTCACCCTGCGTAATCCACACAACGACGAGGCCGGAGATCCTTGCAATGCACGGTAGTGCAGGGCCTTCAGATTACAAATACTATCTGAAGCTTGTTGCCGCTCAGGCAATATTAATATTATTCGTAATGTATTCGGATGATGCGATATCCGAAATATATAGCGACAAGCTGTACGCCATTAACATCATGTCACAACATAATGAAATATCCAATCTCGAAAAAGGAAACATCACGGTACAGCAAGGCTATATTCTATACACCACGGTAACTACAATAAAAAACGTTACCTGGCATCGCTTGCGACTGGGGTTTTTTGGGTCGCAGAAAGAAGCTAGAAAATACATCAATACATATCTTCGCGACCGGAGTGACCTCTGGATAGCAGCCATATCTGCCGATGAATATCTGAATAATAAGTCTTTCAACGATGAACAATTGTTTATTAAGGCGCAGACTGCTCTGAATAATCGCAACTACGACGAATCCGAAGCAATATTCAAAAAAATCATCGCCGCCAATGACAAGCGGCATAAAGCCTCCGCTCTTGTTTCTCTAGGGGATATCTACGAGAAGACGGGCGATCTCGCATCGGCAGTCGATGTCTACAAGCAATATATATCGCTGTATCCGCATGCTTTAAACATCAATCGCATCACAGATCGTAAAAACGAGCTGGAACAGCAGTTACATGCCACCCGCCCCTGGGTATCCAGCGGAGAGCTCTCACAAAGCTTGTCCAGACACACGAACTACGTCGACAACATTGATCCGCTGCAACCACCCATCTATACCGAGAGAAACTCGATCAATACCTATCTCAACTATACTGGATACAAGAATTACGCTAACTCAAGCCTGCGAGTGAAATTCAATGGTGACTTCGATTATAGCCTCATTAACCAGCAGTCCCATCAAAGCTTATCGGCCAGCTACCTGTCACTCGCGTATAGTGCTAGTTCACAAACGGCAGAACTCGGAAGACAGCCTTGTTATGGCTGCGCCATCAATGGCCTGCTTGACGGGCTTTCGTACTCCTATGCGCCGATAGCGCCCGTAGAGCTCAAGTTGTCTGTGGGCAACCCCGTGGATTATTCATCAAATCCATATCAAAACGAGCGATTCCTGTACAGTCTGAATATTGATGCGAGAAAACTGTTTGGCAACACCAATCTCCGCACCTACTTTGCCAAACAGACCATAGAGGGCATCGATGACCGAGAAGCTATCGGAATGGCATTCAACTATTCCGGTAAACAATTGTCCCTGTCATCCAATTTGGACTATGACCTGTTCTATGACACCTTTAACTATCTGTTTGTCAGTGCCCGGTACCGGACCACGGACAACATTAGCTACAATGTTGCATACAACAGGCAAAGAAATCCGTTCCTCTCACTCAGAAATGCACTATATGGACAAGCCGAAACAACCGTTCATGAGCTGTTGGCATTTGTTTCCCTGGATGAGTTAAAAACACTATCAGAACAAAGAACCAGCTCTATCCGCACCTTGACCCTGAATACGGTGCGGCCCATTAGCGATAACCTGCAAACGAGCCTGGATGTCTCTGTCCTGCATCGGAGTGATATGCCATTGCCGTACGATATCACCGGAAACGTTCCCGGGTATGGCTTGGTGTTGGGCGCTCAGCTTATCGGAAAAAGTCTAGTAAAAAATGGCGATCTCACCATTGCTTCTGCTGAATATATGAAGGATGACAAAAACGAAAGCAGCTTGCTCAGACTATCATCGAGGTATCCGGCCACACAGCTGATGGAGATCCATCTGGCCATCGCATTGCGCCATACGGACTTTTATGGTGAAACGCCGAAGTGGAAACTGTTCCCCACACTGGCCGTCTCCTACCAGGCAAAGAACAATTGGCTGCTAGAGGCCGCCGGCGGGATTGAATATGCAGACCCCGACATCACCCAGATACCATCAAGCAAGTCGGGATCCTTCTATGAATTCAGATATCGATTAAGATATTAGTGCAAACCTCAATACCAAAGCCCAAGAAAGCAACAGATCGAGGTATAAGGATTTCCGTTCACCAAGGCTAGGCAGGCGCACTAGATGCTTGAAAAGTGTGGAATGACGGGCAATATCGTGCTCATTTGTAATAAATTATAACTATAAACAAGATCATCATAACAACGGCAAACTAACTACATGCCCTTATCAGCGAACTAGAGCACATTTCCTTGCTTCCATAGCATGATCGCATTGATCTCTGGAGCCTGCTTTCGCGGATGAGTGTCGCTTACTCAAGACGGCTGCTCGGCATCGCTAGCGTTACCGTCATCCTCGCCCCAAGTCAGCGAATTATCTAGCCTGGGTCGAGCTCAAATGTTACGTAATCCCTGCGGCGCTCAAGCTAGGCGTCGTCAGGCTTCACTGTCTCACCCAGATAGAAGCTAATGTCTACACGACCGGCCTCCTGATCGTATAGACTATGCCAGATCGTACGGCTCGGCATGCGGCGCAGTGGCTGATCTGGCCTTATCAGGTTCATGATGGCGCCCACACTTACACAGGCATTGGTCGGCTTCATTTCGGCAGGCGTAAACGGCTTAGCATGAGCCTCTATGCGGTCAGTCAGTCTCTTCTGGCGCCAGTAGGTCTCGTTCTCGGCAGTGAGTTCTTCCAACTCAGGGGGGGTTGAGGATGGGTATTTGCGAATCTGATAATTGGTTGCCACCTGAGGTTGACCGCCACCATCAATGATGTTCTGACTATTGCGGCCCATCGAATCCTCGTAAATGAAAGACACTCCTGACCGATCCGCAATGATTTAATGTAGCGACGAAAATCTGTAGTACTGCTTTATGCTGAGCAGAGCTTCCTTTTGCTAGATGGTCGTTAGTAGTGAAACAGACTCTCGCCCATAGCGTATGGTATGTTGGCATCGGGTC
>JARRQJ010000020.1:0-34934 GCA_037381915.1 Gammaproteobacteria bacterium
GGGCGTGATTGACGCTCATCGATGACGGGCACCTGACGATTCCAGCTACAGGTCATGGAGGCATGCCGTCGCCAACTCATCGCTAAAGGGGGGAACCCTTCGCGGAAGCTGCGAAAAACCCTCCTGGACGGTCGATCTCCTGTAGACACCAGGACTTGCCGTATGTGCAAGATTTGCCGGGCTAACATGCCTGTGCATCTGCACGACCATAGCCCATGCCACGTAGCTCAGACCTGACCTCAATTCGCCGAATGCGGCAATCTCGAGTCTCGCGACGAATGGTGCAGAGCCAGGGACACCAGCAAGCTTGACCCGGTCGCCCTCTGCAACGCTGCCGGCATATCCGGACAGATAACGCAGCCGTGCCGGCATGCGCGTGAGATTCTCAATGCCGCACTCTACATGGTTTGACTTGCACACCCTGGGCGTGTTCCGTACGGCCACACCGAAATAATTAAAGGAGCCAGGCACGCCGCGCCTGAGGTGAGATCACCAGTTATCTGGTGGTATGTCTGGTAAGGCAAAGCGCGGCTTGCGCGCCATTTTTCAGCCCCTTGTAGGACAGACCTATTCGTGTAGCACTATATCGGCAGAGACTGTGTTCTGCCCCACTGCTGTCCCAGTTACGCCCTCTCCCTCCGGGACCTCGGTGCCCCTTGTGGGTAGACGGTTGGGGTGAGGGATGAAATTAGGCCAACTAGCTGATTTAAATTCCCCTTAACCTGGCCTTCTACCCTAAAGGGCATGAATCCCAGAGACAGAAGGAACGCAAGATTTATACGGCCGTTCTTCATTTATTGTCGACTTAGCTTGATACAGCAAAAGATTTTCTGCCAATCATTGCGTTACTGCAATTTAAATTATTGTAAGTGGGACAGCAGTGGTTCTGCCCCCGGTTATTAAATGAGATATTCTGGTTCAGTCGCAACCGATTGATGTATGTCAATGCCATAGCGCGGAATATTCAGGAGACTCTAGAGCGTTTAAACAGGATGCCCGGCCGCCCGGCTGATCATTCGGTATCACCGCGACCCAGCCGTCAGCCAATTTAGTAACTGCAACTCAGCGGGTATTGATCGTTCCTGAGATCCGGATCCGCACGACGACGACCAGGGCATATATATGGTCAATGCGCCCCCACCGGGATAGGCTCGCTAAGTGGCGCGAGGCGCGACTTCGTCGAGGATACGTATATGTCTACTAGTTTCAAACAGACTGCATCGTCGACTGTGCCGCTGTATTTATTGCTATTCGCTATGACTATGCCCAGCGTCGGCTACGGTGCTACGCCCATCGGAGTGAGCGCCGACCCGGCCGACGGCGGGAGCGTGGCCGGTATTCAGGATGCAATGGAAAAAAAAACCGTGGCAGAAGAGGAAAGGCGAGACCACATGCTGCGCGAAATCCGGATCAAGCGGATCACATTAGAGAAATGGTACGGGGCTATAGAATACGGTAGCGGAAATGAATGGAAAAAGGTCAAACAGGGATTCGCGAGCGCCTACTTCGACCTCAACGACTATTTCGGAAAATCGGTGCTCGCCTTCAACAGGGACGGAGTCCGACAAGGCATTGACGGCAGCATAATCGGGGTCACCCATTAGCCGGCCCCCTGCAAGTGGCAAACAGTCTTCCTGCCAACGGTGTCGGCATGTTATGAATGTCATCGGTTGACCGATTCGCGCCCGTTATTTGTCTTATAGGATGTTGGATGAAACCATCCGCATCAGCCAGACACCGGGATCAAGGCGATAGCGCAATGCCTGCCGTCGCTCTTGGCAGCCTAGACCGCCGCATAGAAACCTCGGTGCCATACGATGTCCAAAGTATATTTCACAGAGTCCATGGTTCAGCCTTGACTGTCCACCCCATTGCCGGCCCACCGCATGGGCGAATGGCGTAGACGATGGCAAACCCGGACGTCCAATCAGAGTCGCTGGTTTACTGCCAACCCCAAATCCCGGCTTGGCCGGGCTACCAAAGCCTTATACAAATAATCGTCGCGCATCGAAGGGCGTCTGGTTCCGCAGCATGTAATAGACGGCACGGGCCAGCTTGTGCGCCGTGGCGCGAATCACGCCAATGCCATTGGTCTTGGTGCTCTTGCACCCATAAAAACGCCTCGCGGCTGGCTCAAAGCGCACCGCGAGATGTGCGGCCTCCGAGATCGCCCAGGAGAGATATCTGTTACCGTGTTTGCGGTTACCTTCTCCTTTGCGTTTACCGTTGGAGAGCCGCTCCGCCTTGACGCAACGGCAATAGGAACTGTAATCGCCCACGGCAGGGAAACGGTGGATGTCGCCTGTCTCCAGCATAATGGTGAGCACCAATATTTTTCCAATACCCTTGATGCCATGGAGGATCTCCAATTCGGGTTTCAGGCGAACCGCGCTCAATGCGGCTTGTTCAAGTCGTTCGATCTCGTGTTGGACCACATGATAGATTGTCAGATGGCAGGTAGCGGCCAGGCGGATTCCTCCTCAGGGAGCGGTAGTACGAAATCGGGCCGACGCAATTGATTCGAACTCCCACGCTAGCCGGTACTACGCCAAATATGACTTCGAATGCTGATCAATTGTTAAGATGCCGTCCGCACCAACTGCAGCCGGCGGCGTATCAGATCAAGCACCGCGCGTTCACCTAGCGGATAAATGTATCCCACGGGCAGTATGCCTAAACGCGATAAATGGGCGAGGAAGAAGGCATCGTACTGATCTTCGGTATGTTTCAATCCTTTATATTGACGGATGGCCGCGTGTTGGCGAGCTCTACCGTAAATCCCGCCGTCATCAATCCGTCCGCAAGCCAATACCAGTTGAAGGTCGATTCGACAACGATCCCAACGAACTGATCGCGCGGAGGCTCCAGCAGTGAGAGCGTCACCTGGAGATTATTTGATAACCGCCTATCCATGATCCTCCGATCATCTTCATCGATCACCACGACTACATGGTTGTTTGAATGAAGGTCAATACCACAGCAAAGTGTCATGACAGCCTCCTGGGTTGTGTTGACTATATACGCACCAGCGTCAACCACCCAGGAGGCTGGCTGAAGGTTTATCAGATGATCATTTCCTAGGCTTATCGACGAAAAGCCATTTTGGTAAGAACTGTGATCTGAGAGGCCCCGATTATTAACAGCGACGAACCCATTTAAAGGGCTCTGTCCTCTTTAAATGGATACCATGACACGATTGCCGATCTAGCTTCGGGGTTGGGCCCACCCAGCCGGCTTTCGCTCCGTTGACAAGAGATGACTGGTGAGCGACCTCTTTGATTCAGCAGCAACGAACCGTGCCTAGCCATGAACAATCACGAAAACCGCATGGTCAAACTCATTGATCGCCTTGCGTATAAAACCAGATCACGTAGGCATGAACCAGGTGATCACAACGCCGCTTCCGTAAGCGAGGTGGAAAAATATGGACAGGCAAAGCTTTATTAGATGGCTGGCGGTCGATGGAAGCGCGGCGTCCATGTACAGGCTCACCGGATTTGCAGAGGCTAATGCCGCGGGGTACATCACGAAGATCCATCGCAGCAATGCTGAGTGGAAAATACTGTTGACGCCGGAGCAGTATTACGTATTACGCGAAGACGGCACCGCGCGTCGGTATAGCAGCACCCTCAATGCGGAAAAGCGCGCCGGCCTGTACCTGTGCGTCGCCTGCACTCTGCCGCTGTTTCCGTCCAAGTACAAGTCCGACAGCGGGACCGGCTGGCCGAGTTTCTACGACGTGTTGCCCGGACATGTGGAGACCAAAGCCGATTTCAAATTGATCGTGCGGCAGACTGAATACCGCTGTACACGTTGCGGCGGACACCAGCGACATCTGTGTGACGACGGCCCGCCGCCGACCGGCCTGCGCTGCTGCAACGACGGCGTGGCGCTGAAGTTCATCCCCGACGCCGAACCCAAGCAGTGACGGTGATGCATACCATCGACGGGGGCCTGGCGTTTCTTGAGGGGCTAGCACTGATTGTGTCACCGTGCATCCTGCCGGTCCTGCCGCTGGTGCTGGCGGCATCGACCGAAGGCGGGCGTCGCCGGCCCTACGGCATCATCATCGGATTCGTTGCAGCATTCAGCGCGTTTGCCTTGCTCTCACGCCGGCTGGTCACGGCTTTGGGAGTGAATCTCGATGTGCTCCGCGACGGATCACTGATGTTGCTTGCCCTGTTTGGATTGGTGCTGCTGTCATCCTGGCTTTCGGACAAGTTCAGCTCGCTGACTCAAGGCCTGGCCGACCGGGGCAACCGGCTTGCTGGCAGCGGCGGCCAAGGATTCTTCAGCGGGGTTGTCATAGGCACGCTGATCGGACTGGTGTGGACTCCTTGCGCGGGACCAATATTAGCCGCCGTACTGGTGCAGGTAATCCGTCAGCAAACAAGCTTTGCCGGGGATCTGGTCGTCGTTTCATTCGGCATCGGTGCGGGAATACCGATGCTGCTGATCGCATTGAGCGGAAGGAAAATCATGAACAAACTCGGATTCTTCACCAAGCACGCCGAAGGGGTTCGTAAGGCATTCGGCATCATCATTCTACTATCAGTCGCTTACATCGCCTCGGGCCTCGACATCCAAACGTGGCTGACGTCTTCGGGCCAATCGGCGCCGCCCGAGACCTCGCTGCACCTGGAAGACGGTTTGCGGTCGCCCTATCCAGCGCCGCAGTTTTCCGGCATCGTCGACTGGCTCAATTCACCGGCGCTAAACATGCGTGAACTGCGAGGCAAAGTGGTGTTGGTGGATTTCTGGACGTATTCGTGCATCAACTGCGTACGCACCCTGCCTTACCTGAAGGACTGGTACAGGAAATACCACAAAAGCGGCTTGGTGATAGTTGGTGTGCACTCGCCGGAATTTGAGTTTGAGAAGAAGATCGACAACGTCAAGGCGGCAATCTCTCGTTACGCAATTCACTATCCGGTGGCGCTCGACAACAAGCTCGGCACTTGGGCAAATTTTCACAACCGTTACTGGCCCGCTCATTATCTCATCAACCGCGACGGCATGGTGGTCTATACTCATTTCGGCGAGGGCGACTACGGCGTCACTGAAAACAACATCCGCTTCCTGCTCGGCCTGTCGGGCCGGGGCACCCCTGTAAGTGCGCAAGCACCCAGCTTCACCCTCGGCCAAACGCCGGAAACCTATCTCGGATATGCACGGAGCGAACGGTTCGCAAGCCGCCAGCCCGTTGTGCGCGATGCCTCGAGCAGGTACAGCTTCCCTGGATTTCTGTCGGAGAATCACTGGGCCTTGAGCGGCAAATGGAAGATTAGTCCGCAAAAGATCGTCGCGGAAGAAACAGGTGCCGCATTACGCCTGAATTTCAAGGCACGCCGGGTCTATCTGGTACTCGGCACGCTCGCGGGCAAACCCGTACGTGTCACGGTGCGCCTCAACGGCGAGTCAGTCGGCAACAATGCCGGGAAGGACGCGCCTGGGGGGGATTGTCACCATCGATAGCAACACGCTCTACGAACTGATTGATCAAAAGACACCGCGCAACAGTCTACTGGAAATCAAGGCCGAGGCGCCGGGCGTGGAAGCCTATGCCTTTACATTCGGGTGATCGCCGGAGGCATTAACTGGCGGCTGCGCTTAAGACCAGTCTTTCGCCATGTTGGCTTGAAGACATCGGCGGCCGTATTAGGGCTCCGATGCTTGAATTAATTTCCGCTATCCGATCGCCGCTACTCAGCGCAGCAAGTTGAATTGAACGACAATATTCGCCAACGCGTGGAGAAGGAGAAGGTCGGTCGATTCGGTCGCATCAATGTTGGATAACTCATGAATGTCTGACAACTGGTCAAGAATCACTACGGCAGCGCCGTCTTGAACAGCAACCTCGAGCCCGTGGAATACCTTTCCTGGTCGAGACGGTGAGTCGGCGCCTCTTTGGACACCCATCCCAAACCTGCTACGCAAACATTGTTAGGCCAAGTGACAACGTCACCGGATATCAGAAGGCGCGATCCTACCAAAGCCACGCAAAGCCTTGCGCTCTCGCAACACCACACCCTACCACTGTATCAAGACGGGTTTCGTCCTATGCTTTCTCCGACGGTCCGTGTCGTTTGGGCTAGTGCAGCTGCTCCTCGAAAAACGCCATGGTGCGCTGCCAGGCAAGCTCCGCGGCCTCCGGGTTGTATTCGAGCGCCGGCAGCTTCTTCGTGTTCGCCGTCTCATTGGCGAAGGCGTGCTTGGCGTTATAGCGGTGGAACTCGAAGTTCACACCGGCATCGCGCAGCTTCGGCTCCAGCTTGTCCACCCCCTCGATGGGGAAGAACCCGTCACGTGTGCCCCAGTGGCCGAGCAGCGGGGCTTTGATCTTGCTGGCGTCGACATATTCAAGCGGTGGATAGCCGTACCAGACGACAGTGGCATCATCCTCGGGGACATTCACTGCCGCGAGCAGCGTGAGTGCCCCGCCCATGCAGAACCCGGTCACACCCACTTTCGCGCTTCCCGAGCCCTTGAGGTACTGCACGGCCCCGCGGATATCCTGGCCCGCGGCATCGCCGAAGTCGAGGTTCTTCATCAGATGCTCGGCCTCCTCCGCCTCCACGGTTTTTTTGCCGCGATAGAGATCCGGTACGAGGGCGCGATAACCGGCGGCGGAGAACTTCTCCGCGACACCCTTGATCTGATCGTTGAGGCCCCACCACTCCTGGATAACCACAATGCCCGGCGCACCGTCGGCCTGCGTCGGCTCCGCGAGATACGCCTTCCCAGTCTGGCCGTCCGGCCGCTCGAAACTGATCATTTTACCCATATTACCCCCCATGTAATTTCCTGAATGGATGGGAACGGTTCGCGCGCGACCTGACTGAATGCACAGGCTTAGCATTCAAGGCCGTACTACGTGAGCGTCCGCAGATTGCTGCTGTTAGACGAGCAGAACCGATATGGGTTCCCGGCAGCGCACCCACACGGAACAGACACAACCATCACTCTCGCGTGCAGACTGGAGAACATGCTGCAGGAGCCCGGTCGGACACATCTAGACGCCAATTCCCGACCCGCCCATTGGTCGTCGCCGCTCGCCAAAGAACCAGAGCCCGGGACTATTGCTGTTGCCGCGCTGTGTCGCACTCTGAGGCATACCGATTGGTCCAGAGCGCGGTTGCACGGCTTTTCATCCCTTTATGAGACTGACCTGAAGCCATTAAGACTTCGTGACCAGCAGCGGTCGCTTACATTAGAAACAATCATTCAACGACCCGGGTTTTACAGTTGTCCGCAAAATCACTACGATCCTTTTGATTGTGACTCAGCTTCTTTGATTAGAAGCGTTACTGCAGCCTGATATTCGGACATACTCATGTCCACATACTTAATCACCCTGCCGCTGCGGAAGCAAGTGGTCTTCACCCTCGGCCTTGGCACCAGGACCACCAGCCGGGTACTGAAGTCGAAGTGGTTCGAAGATGACATGGGTGGTGCCGTGCCTGCCCCTGTCTGCCGCCGAAATGACGCAGCCGCGTCGCGATCCCGCGCCGGGGACGCGGAATAGGGATATCCGAGCGCGAAGGACAAGAAGCTCCGTTAATGCAACCAGATATCACGAGTAGCGGCCGTTCCCCTGGGTACAGTGAGGGATTTCCGGCGTTTCCGGACACTTTGGCCTCGGGAAACGGCGCACTCAGCGGGTCCCAGTCAGGCAACCCGAAGTATGAGCTTGCCATGGGGATGGCCGAGCTGGCTGAGATCCTCCGCGTTCCTCGCTTCCGACAGCGGCATGATCCTGCTCACGCGCGGTTTCACGACCCCTTCCTCCACGAACCGGCCGATGCGCTCCAGCTCGTCGGCAGCATCGCGCCGCATGACGAATTGGACGACGCGCGCCTTGTGTTTTTTCGCTTCGGCCTCATCCGCGGGTCCGACCGTAGTGATGACCAGGCCGTTCGGCTTGACCACCCCATAGGAGCGCATCAGTGTATCTCCGCCCACGAGATCGATGACCACATCCACATTCTCGACTTTTTCCTCGAATTGCTCGGACTTGTAGTCGACAAGCTGCTCTACGCCAAGGTCCTGCAAGTAAGGGTAGTCGTCTCGCGACGCCGAAGCGATCACCCGCGCGCCGGCCAGTCTGGCGAACTGTACAGCGAACGATCCCACCCCACCTGCGGCCCCGTGTATCAATACGGCTTGGCCGTTTGTCAACTTCGCCACGTCCATAACGATTTGCCAGGCGGTAAGACCCGCCGTTGGAATCGAGGCCGCATCGACTGGGTCGACAGACGCCGGTAGGTGCGCCAAACCGTTCGGCGTGGCAAGCGCATATTCCGCATACGTACCCTCGGCAAGACCGAACACCTTGTCCCCCTTACCGAATCCAGACACGCCTGCTCCTACCGCGACTACCTCACCTGAAAAATCCTGCCCCATGGTAAACGGAAATGAGGCCGGCCTGACATCCTTCATGTAGCCTTCCCGGATCTTCCAATCCACCGGATTCACTCCGGCATCGTGAATCTTGACCAGAATCTGGCCGGCGCCGGCCTTGGGCCGCGTCACCCTTGCCATCGTCATTTGTTCGGCATGTCCATACCGATGTATCTGTACTGCTTTCATGACACGACCTCCTTTTATCCGGCGAACATCGAGATCGCCGTTGATTAAGCGGCCATTGAGATGGACCGAATAGGACCGAGAGCCTCAGCTTTGCTAAGCCATGGCATGGGACTGCCTGCTGGGGCGGGTCGCCTCAAGGCTGATGACGAGTACGATCACACCGACGATAACCGAGTTCCATGGGACCGCCGGCGACGAGAAGCCAATTATCCAGGGCGATATAATCAACCAAACGCTGATGACCGTGTTTATCCATTCTTCCCAAGGCCGAGGGGCCGACAGTGCCCACAGCGCGAACACGACAAAGGCAATGCCGGTGATATGCGCGTTCCAGGCCTCGCCGGACAGGGTGTAATTCAAAAACCATGGAGAGAGGAACAGCCAAATCCCGAACGCAAAATTGATCCAATCTTCCCAACGTTGTCTCATGGCACATCTCCTATTCCTTCACATCGACGCGCAATATAAACAATTCACCGCACCAGTGCATTGCGATTAGTCAATAATGAACATTGCCTCTTAGCCCCTTGAGTGCGTTGCACTGTGACGCCGATGTAGCCAGCACCTAAGAGAAATGGATTTTGCCTCGAAATTCGGACCTGGATTTCACGTCATACCGAAATGTTTTTGTTTCCATAAGCTTGTCATCCGGTTGACTGTGAAGTTCTCATGACTAGGGCATAGTCGTCTCGCGCCCGTATATTATTCAAGTGAATTCGGGCGACATTCCGCCTCTGGAACCGCGCCAGGGCGTTGTACCGGCGCCCATGAACCCTGAAACGCTGACAATGTCTATTTCAATGTTCGGTGATTTGCCGGCTTATCCGTCATTTCGCCAGGTCTAGAATCCGTGCTCCGGCTACATTATGCGCAAGCCCCGTTGCAGGACTATGTTTGTTCCTCGAAATGATAACGGGACATTTCGTAATATTTGGTTGGTATCGTTAATCAGTGCCGTTCCGGTGGGTTCTCGCCTCGCGCAAAGGGCGGTTTTACGTCGCGTCGTAGCCCTTGCCTCAGCACCGTGGCATTCGCCCGGGATAACGGCGTGACGTCACGCAATCAGCATAGCCATTCAAGGAGGTATGCCATGAATCCCCTCATAGAACTGAGCCGACATGGACAAAGTTACTGGCTGGACAACCTGACGCGGAAAATGATTGTCAACGGTGAGCTAGCACGCCGGGTGGCCGAAGCCGGGCTGCGGGGGGTGACATCCAATCCCGCAATATTCAATAAGGCTATTTCGGACAGCCCGGATTACGACGCGCAGATCAGCACCACGGCGGCGAATCATCAGTCCGTGCCAGCGATTTACGAGGAGCTCGTCACGACGGACGTGCGCGACGCATGCGACATCCTGCGGACGGTGTACGATGAATCGGAAGGCAAAGACGGCTACGTGAGTCTGGAAGTTTCTCCCCACTTGGCTCATCACGCGCAAGCCTCCATCGCGGAGGCGCGGCGGCTGTGGAACAGCGTCGACCGGCCCAATCTGTTGATCAAGATTCCTGGCACCGCAGAGAGCCTCCCCGCCATCGAAGAGCTGCTCACGGAGGGCATCAACGTCAATATCACCCTGTTATTTTCAGTCGACCGTTACCAGGTCGTCGCCGAGACCTACCTGCGCGCCTTGGAACGGCGTGCGCAGGAAGGCAAGCCGTTGGGGAATATCGCCTCGGTGGCCAGTTTCTTCCTGAGCCGCATCGACACCCTGGTGGATGATCTGTTGCGCCACCGCATCACAGAGCAGGCTCCGCACGAAAGTGCCATCGCGCAGGATCTAATGGGAAAGGCCGCCATAGCCAACGCCAAATTGGCCTATCGGCGATTTACCGAAATGATGGAGAGCGGACGTTGGCGGTCCCTGGAGGAGAAGGGTGCCAACCCGCAACGCCTGCTGTGGGCCAGTACCAGCACCAAGAATCCGAAATACAGCGACGTGATGTACGTCGAACCGCTGGTCGGTCCGGAGACCGTCAACACCATGCCCGAACGAACCATAGACGCATTTGCGGACCACGGTTCGGTAAAGGACACGCTGACAGAGGGCGTGGATGCGGCACGGAAGGTGATGGCGGACCTCGCGGAAATCGGCATAAATATTGAGATGGTTGCCGAACAATTGTTGAACGAAGGCGTGCAGAAATTCATCGACCCCTACGATGCACTGTCGCATATTCTGGAGAAAAAATCACGCGTCCTTGAGAATCATTCACAAGCCGCGCCGCTGAAATCCTTAGCGGCCAAACTGCGACGCGAGGTCATCCGCATGACGACTGCGGCTGGCTCGGGGCATCCCACCTCCTGCATGTCCTGCGCCGAGCTGGTAGCGGCGCTGTTTTTCCATGAAATGCGCTGGGATCCCACGAGTCCCAAGGCGCGTGATGTCGACACCTTCATTTTGTCCAAGGGCCACGCGGCGCCCATATTATGGGCGGCGCTGCATGAAGCGAACGCCACTCAGGAAGACCCCTTGCGCCTGCGAAAAATCGACAGCAGCTTCGAAGGCCACCCCACCCCCACCAATCCCTGGATAAAGGTGGCCACCGGATCGCTGGGTCAGGGCCTGTCCGCCGCCAACGGTATAGCCATGGCCAACCGCCTCGATGGATTGGATGCGCGGGTTTATTGCCTGCTGGGCGACGGTGAATGTTCCGAGGGTTCGGTGTGGGAGGCGGCGCAATTCGCGGCACTGACCAAACTGTCCGGTCTGGTAGCCATTGTGGATGTGAATGCCCTCGGCCAAAGCGGTCCTACGCCTTACGGTCACCACACCTCGGTGTTCGCCGAGCGGTTCAAGGCCTTCGGCTGGCATACGGTTGAAATCGACGGCCACGATATGCAGGCGGTTCTCGGCGCATTGGCTGAAGCGCGCGACTGGGGGCCCACCGCCATCCTCGCCCGTACCGAAAAAGGGAAAGGGGTATCCTTTCTGGAGGGTAAAGACGGGTGGCACGGCAAGGCCCTGAACGAGGAACAAATGGAGAAGGCCTTGCAGGAATTGCCTGAAGCCGACATTTCCCTGCCCGTACAGGCCCGCCATGCGGGTCCTTACGAACCCAAGACGATCGGGCAACCCAACCCCATCGCAGTGGCATACGACAGGGGTGATCAGGTGGCAACCCGCAGCGCCTACGGACATGCCCTCAGAAAGCTCGGCACCGAGCACCCCCACATCGTCGTCCTGGACGGCGACGTGAAAAATTCCACACACACCGCCGAGTTCGCACAGCAGTATCCCGGTCGCTTCATTGAAGATTACATCTCCGAACAAAATATGGCCGGTGTTGCCCTAGGGTTGGCCGCATGCGGGAAGATACCCTATGCCACAACGTTCGCGAGCTTTCTAAGTCGCGCCTACGATTTCATCCGCATGGCTGGCCACAGCCGTCCCGGTCATCTGGTCTTCTGCGGCAGCCACGCCGGTGTCTCTATCGGCGAGGATGGGCCGTCTCAGATGGGTCTGGAAGACATCGCCATGTTTCGGGCGGTCAACGGCAGCACCGTACTCTATCCCTGCGACGCCGTAAGCTCTGAACGCTTGACCGAGCAGGCCGCCTTGACCCATGGCATCGTTTATATCCGCACTACGCGGCCAAAGACCCCGGTCATTTATTACTCTTCGGAGCAATTCCGCGTGGGCGGCAGCAAGACACTGCGCCGCTCGGATACAGACAAACTAACCGTAGTTGCCGCGGGGATCACCGTACATGAGGCATTGGCGGCCTACGAGAAACTGCACCAACGCGGCATCACGATACGCGTTATCGATGCCTATTCGATAAAGCCTCTCGATAAAGGCACCATCGCCGCGGCGGCGCGCGATACCCAGGCCGTCGTTACCGTTGAGGACCATTGGGCAGAAGGCGGCCTCGGCGATGTGGTGGAAACCGCGGTGGGGACCCTGGCGCCGGTATACCGCTTGGCGGTATACGACGAGCCCCGTTCCGGAACGCAAGAGGAGTTGCTAGAACGCCACGGCATCTCCCGCAATGCCATCGAACGGCGCATACTTGAAATCGCGGGGCAAATGGGAATGGTGGCTGCATGATACTGGTGTGTCAAACGCTGCCGCGTGCACCATAGGTCGATTTGTTGTGTGACGGAACGAGAGACGGGGGGCTACAGCCAATTGCGCAGTTCCAGGGGATCATCCGGATCTATACCCGCCATAAACGGCAAACGGCGGTCTTACCTGATTGGTGAAACCGATAGACCTCGCCGAACCAGTTGTTGATCTCCGCCTCTGCCGTATCGTACCAGGTGCTGTCCGGTTTGTTGATGAGCAGCACCGGCAGGTTGGGACCGGCGCGGCCCGCAGTGCAGGTGGCGGTTACCTGTACGCGATACTCGTCGAAAATGGTTTCGCTGCACAGCGAAAAATAATCCTCCGGACAAGACAGCTAGTCGGAGCACACGCCGCGGATGCACACCTTACCTCGCGTTCATATTCCTTCAGAACGTTGATGACGCCATCTTCCGGATGGCCCTGAAAGAATACAGGCGGAACAGGTCGTTGCTCACCGCGAGGTGCACGCCTGCTTCCGCGCTTTCGCCCACCGCATGCAGGACTGCCGGGCCTTGGCTAGCGGGCCGCCATAGACCAGGTTGCCGCCGAAATATCCCAGGAGCACGGCTATAGCGAAGGAACAGCCGTAGATCACAAACACCACTCCTGAATGCGGTCCCCGCTTGTAGGTAGGCAAGGAAAACATTAACCAAGCCCGACACGATCGCCAGAGGCAGCTTGAGCTTGATTGGAAATATTCAGGCGCCCAGACACAAGGGCTGCCAATCCATAATGCCGACGAACACGGTGCAATGGCGCGCGATTCGAATCAAAACGGGGTACCGCAGCAGCGGCGCCGAAATGTGCAATTCCAGTGCGCAGACGATGAGCCGGATAGGCATATGGACTTGCGTGGCATGGATCGGGGGGCGGGTATCCCAGACGTTCAAGAAACCAATCAGCAGCATCAGACATCCAACTCCTTCCTGTTTGAGCGAATCAGCCCCCATGTTCACGTTTGATGCGGGGGTGTGAACCAATCGCGCGCTGAACACACAAATGCAATATCTCAAGGAGAGCGACATGAATGTCTATTCCTTCTATCCACTGGTGATTTACGGCGCGGTGGTCTGCATCCTGATCATGGTTCTGCTCGCCGTCTCTTACTATCTCGGGCCTCGCCACCGCCCGAATCCGCCCACCGACGCCCCCTTTGAATCGGGGATTGTTCCTGTCGGTGAGGCCAGGCTGCGCTTCCCCGTGAAGTTCTATCTCGTCGCCATGTTCTTCGTCATCTTCGACCTGGAGGCGGTGTATCTATTCGGTTGGGCCATCGCGGGTCGGCAGACGGGCCGCGCGGGTTTAGTGGAGGCATTGACATTTATCATTGTCCTGCTGGCGGCTTTGGCCTACTTATGGCGGACAGGCGCCCTGGAGTGGGGAAAGGCGCGGCAGACAGGAGGATAATGGCATGTGGTGGAACCTGCAAAGCACCGGCGGAACGGCGCCGGCCCGACAAGCTCACGGCACCTTCGAGGACGCGGTCAAACGCAATATGCTGCTGGCGCGCCTGGGGGACTTGGTGGCCTGGTCGCGCAAGAATTCACTGTGGCCATACAACTTCGGCCTGTCCTGCTGCTACGTGGAGATGGCCACCAGCTTGACCAGCAAGTACGACATCGCCCGCTTCGGTGCCGAGGTGATACGGGCCACGCCGCGGGAGGCGGACCTCATCGTCATCTCCGGCACGGTGTTCCGCAAGATGGCCCCGGTAATCCTGCGCCTCTATGAACAGATGATGGAGCCGCGCTGGGTGATCTCCATGGGCTCCTGCGCCAACTCCGGCGGCATGTACGACATCTACAGCGTGGTGCAGGGGGTGGATTCGTTTTTGCCGGTGGACGTCTATGTGCCGGGCTGCCCGCCGCGGCCCGACGCCCTGCTGGAGGGCCTCATCCTGCTGCAGCAGGCCATCACTGCGGAACGGCGGCCCTTGAGTTGGGTGATCGGTCCCCAAGGTGTGCAGCGCCCACCCGCCCCCAGCCTGCGGGATCAGAAACACGCCCGCCGGATCCAGGTCACCGACTTGCCCAGCCCTGACCGGGTATGACCGGCGTGTCTTCTGTCACCGCGGCGGAACTGCCGGTGTTGCGCCAACTCGCCTCGCGCTTCGGCGCGGCGGCCTTCCAGACCCAGTCCACCGCCGACGGCATCACCACCGTGTGGCTGCAGGCGAAAGACCTCCTGGACGTGTTGCGTTACCTGAAACAGGACATCGACCGGCCTTATTCCATGCTCCACGACTTCACCGCCATCGACGAACGCACCCGCCAGCATCGTGAAGGGCAGCCGCCCAGCGCCTTCACCGGCGTCTATCAACTGTTGTCCTTCGAGCGCAACGAAGACATCCGGCTCAAGGTGGCCCTACCCGAGGGCAACCCCGCGCTGCCCAGCGCCACCGGCCTGTGGCCCGCCGCCGACTGGTACGAGCGGGAGGTATGGGATATGTTCGGCATTGAATTCACGGGGCATCCCCACCTGCGCCGCATCCTCATGCCTCCCACCTGGCAGGGCCATCCCCTGCGTAAGGACCACCCGGGGCGGGCCACGGAACTGGGACCTTATCATCTCTCCGGCGAAGAGGCCGAAGTGGAACAGGAGGCCATGCGCTTCCGTCCCGAAGACTGGGGCATGCAGCGCCGCCGCGAGGATACCGACTTCATGTTCCTCAATCTGGGGCCCAACCATCCCAGCGTCCACGGCGTATTCCGCGTCGTGCTGCAGTTGGACGGCGAGACCATCGTCGACGCAGTACCCGACATCGGCTTTCACCACCGCGGCGCGGAGAAAATGGGCGAGCGCCAGAGCTGGCACACCTACATTCCCTATACCGACCGCATCGACTATCTGGGCGGGGTGATGAACAACTTCCCTTACGTACTGGCGGTGGAGCGCCTGGCCGGGATCACCGTCCCCGACCGGGTCAAGCTGATCCGCATCATGACCGCGGAACTGTTCCGCCTTGCCAGCCACCTGGTATTTCTCGGCACCATGGCCCAGGACGTGGGCCAGATGTCGCCGGTGTTCTACATGTTCAGCGACCGTGAGCGGGTGTTCGACATCATCGAGGCGGTGTGCGGCGGGCGCATGCACCCCAGCTGGTTTCGCATCGGTGGTGTGGCCCAGGACCTGCCGCAGGGCTGGGACCGTATGGTACGCGACTTTCTCGCCTACTTCCGACCGCGCCTGGAAGAGTATGACAAGATGGTGCTGAAGAATCGCCTGTATAAGGCGCGCACCGTGGGTGTCGGGGAATTCACTACCCAACAGGCCATCGCCTGGGGCGCCACCGGCCCCATGCTGCGCGCCTGCGGCATGGACTGGGATTTTCGCAAGCGGCGCCCCTATTCCGGTTACGAGCAGTTGCAGTTCGACATCCCCACCGGCAGCCGCGGCGACAGCTACGACCGCTCCGCGATCCGTCTCGAAGAAATGCGCCAAAGCGCGCGCATCATCGAGCAGTGTCTTAATGAAATGCCCGAGGGACCATACAAGTCCGATCATCCCCTCACCACGCCGCCCCGCAAGGAGCGCACCATGCACGACATCGAAACCCTGATCAATCACTTCCTAAGCGTATCGTGGGGGCCGGTGATCCCACCGGGGGAAGCCTGGTTCGAGATCGAGGCCACCAAGGGCAACAACGGCTATTACTTGGTCAGCGACGGCAGCACCATCCCCTATCGGGTGCGCATCCGCACGCCGTCCTTTCCACATCTGCAGATGATCCCGCTGATGTGCCGCGGCCTGCTGGTGGCGGACCTGATCGCCATCCTGGGCAGCATCGACTTCGTCATGGCGGACGTGGACCGCTGAGGATTTTTTCATGTTGAGCGAGAGTGAAAAGCAGCAGATCGACCACGAGGCCCAGGCCTATCCCGACCGGCGCGCCGTGGGGATCGATGCCCTACTCACGGTGCAGCGTGAGCGCGGCTGGATCTCCGACGAAACCCTGCGGGACGTGGCCACCTATCTCGGCATCAGTCCCGACGCCCTGGAGGGCGTGGCCACCTTTTACAACCTGATCCACCGCCGCCCCGTGGGCCGGCACGTGATTCGGTTGTGCGACAGCGTCAGCTGCTGGCTGTGCGGCTACGGGGAGATCCATGCGCGGCTGCGCCAGGCATTGGGCATCGACTTCGGCCAGACCAGCGCCGACGGACGCTTCACCCTGCTACCCAACGTCTGTCTGGGCCGTTGCGAATACGCCCCGGTGATGCTCATCGACGACGACGCCCACGACGACCTCACGGCGCACAAGTTGGATGCGATCCTGGCGCGCTACGCGTAACCCGGCGCGACGCTGACGCGCGCGATTCTTAACGGCCAGCGAGAGACGAACTATCATGGACCGACCGCTAACGCAAAACATTGATCCGCACCGCGGCCCTCTGGATCTCAAGGGCTACCGCGCGGCCGGCGGTTATCAGGCGGTAGAGAAGGCGCTGCGCCAACTCACCCCGCAAGAGATTACCCAGCAGGTCACCGATGCCAAACTGCGCGGGCGCGGCGGCGCCGGCTTTCCCGCCGGCCGCAAATGGGCCGGCGTGCCCACGGGTGAGGACGCGCCCCACACCAGATACCTGGTGGTCAATGCCGACGAGATGGAGCCCGGCACCTTCAAGGACCGCGTCCTGCTGGAGGGCGATCCCCACCAGATGATCGAGGCGGTGATCATCAGCGCCTACGCCATCCAGGCGAGCGTGGCGTATATCTTCCTGCGCGGCGAATATACCTGTGCCGCAGAGCGCCTGCGCCACGCTATCACTGAGGCCTATGCCGCGGGCTGTTTAGGCCGCCGTCTGTTCGGCACCGACTTTAGCGTGGAACTGCACCTGCACATGAGCGCGGGGCGTTACATCTGCGGCGAGAGCTCCGCCCTTCTCAATGCCCTGGAGGGACAGCGCGCTATCCCGCGCAAGGAGGTGCGCAGCGCCACCGCCGGCCTGTGGGGCAAACCTACGGTAGTGAACAACGTGGAGACCCTGTACAACGTCCCCCACATCATCCTCCACGGCGTGAACTGGTACCGGGGCCTGAGCCGCAGCGACGACGGCGGCACCAAGATCTACGGCATCAGCGGCCAAGTCAAACGTCCCGGCTGGTGGGAACTGCCCATGGGCACCACCATGCGCGAACTTTTGGAGGAGCACGCCGGCGGCATGCGCGACGGCTACGGCTTCCGTGGTCTGCTCCCGGGCGGTGCCTCCACCGAGTTCGTGCTGGATGAACACCTGGACACTGCCATGGACTTCGATTCGCTGCAGGCGGTGGGCAGCCGCCTAGGCACCGGCACCATGATCGTGCTGGACGATCGCAACTGCCCCGTGGGAATGGTGCACAACCTGGAACGGTTCTTCGCCCAGGAATCCTGCGGCTGGTGCACGCCCTGCCGCGACGGCCTGCCTTGGACCGCGGCGCTGTTGCAGGGGCTGGAACAGGGCGAAGGACAAGCGGGAGACCTGGAACTCCTGGATATGCATGCCCGCCAGATGGGACCGGGTCACACCTATTGCATGCTGGCGCCGGGGGCCGCCGAGCCCCTGCACAGTGCCCTCAAGTATTTTCGCGAAGACTTCGAGCGGCATATTCGTGAGAAAGGATGTTCGTATGCGTAAACGCGCGACGGTGCCCACCACCGCTAACGAAGCGTTCCTTGCGCCTCCGGGAGAAGGAACGGATAAAGGAGATCTATTCATGAAAGGTGTTTATTACCCCTCTCACCTTATCCCTCTCCCTGGAGAAGAGGGGACGGACTAGATGGGTTTGTGACACTCATGGCCACTGTCTACATCGACAATCTGTCCTACCAGGCCGACGCAGGCGCGAACCTGTTGCAGGTGTGCCTGTCCCTGGGTTTCGACATCCCCTATTTCTGCTGGCACCCCGCGCTGGGGGCAGTGGGCGCCTGCCGGCAGTGCGCCATCAAGCAGTTCAAGGACGAACACGATACCAAGGGCCGCCTCTACATGGCGTGCATGACGCCGGTGACCGACGGCATGCGCATCAGCATTGAGAACGACGAGGTCAAGGCCTTCCACGCCGGGGTCATCGAGTGGCTAATGACCAACCACCCCCACGACTGCCCGGTGTGCGACGAGGGCGGCGAATGCCACCTGCAGGACATGACCGTGCTCAGCGGCCACACCTATCGCAGGTTTCGTTTTTCCAAGCGCACCTTCCGCAACCAAGACCTGGGGCCGTTCATCAACCATGAGATGAATCGCTGCATCACGTGCTACCGCTGCGTGCGCTTTTATAATGACTACGCGGGCGGTACTGACTTCGCTGCGATGGCCTCCAAGAACCATGTCTATTTCGGCCGCCACGAGGACGGCGTGTTGGAAAACGAATTCAGCGGCAATCTGGTTGAGATCTGCCCCACCGGCGTGTTTACCGACAAGACCTTGAAGGAACACTACACCCGCAAGTGGGACCTGCAGTGCGCACCATCGGTGTGCCAGCACTGCGGTGTCGGCTGCAACACCCTCCCGGGGGAACGCTACGGCAGCCTGCGCCGCATCTACAACCGCTATCACGGCGAGGTCAACGGCTACTTCCTTTGCGACCGGGGCCGCTACGGCTACGGTTTCGTCAACAGCGATATGCGCGTGCGCCAGCCGCAACGGCGCCAGGACGGCGAGGCCCACGCCCTCGCGGTGCCGGACGCCTTGCAGAACGCCGCCGCGCTGCTGCAGGGCCGGCGCCTCATGGGCATTGCCTCGCCGCGCGCCTCCCTGGAGGCCAACGCCCTGCTGCGTCGCCTGGTGGGGCCGGACGCGTTTTATGCCGGTGTCGCCATGGAGGAATGGCGCTGTCTTCAAGCCATACGGCGGGCGCTGGCACAAAGTCCGGCACGCACGCCGTCGTTGCGCGAAGTGGAAGCGGCCGACGCCATACTGATCCTGGGCGAAGACGTCACCCAGACCGCGGCACGCCTCGCCCTGGCCCTGCGCCAGGCGGTGCGCCAGGATAGCTTCGTCCAGGCCGCCGCCCTCAAGATACCAACCTGGAAGGACGGCGCGGTGCGCAGCGCCGTACCCGAGACTCGCGCGCCGCTGTATATCGCCAGCCCCTTCTCCACCAAGCTCGACGACGTGGCGCAAAGGACCTTCCGCGCCGGCCCGGAGGAGATCGCCCGCCTGGGTTTCGCCGTCGCCCACACCGTGGATGAAAACGCGCCGGCGGTAAGCGACCTCGCCGATGACGACGTGGCACTGGCCGGGGAGATCGCCCACCGCCTTGCCGCGGCGCAGCGGCCCTTGATCGTCTCCGGCACCGGCTGCGCCGATCCTGCCCTCATCGAGGCCGCAGCCAACGTCGCCGCGGCGCTGTGCCGCCGCGGACGCCCCGCCGCGCTGAGCTATACGATGCCGGAATGCAACAGCCTGGGCCTCGCCCTGCTCGAGCCGCGCGCGCTGGAGGAGGCGCTGAGCGACGCGGCGCAGGCGCCGGTGGATACCTTGATCATCCTGGAGAACGATCTTTACCAGCGCGCGTCCCGTTCGCAGATCGACGCCTTACTCGCCGGCGCCAGGCAGATTCTGCTCCTCGATCACCTGCATACGCCCACTGCCGATCACGCCGACCTGACCCTGCCCGCCGCCACATTCGCCGAGGGCGACGGCACGCTGATTAGTCATGAAGGACGCGCCCAGCGTTACTTTCGGGTCTTCGTCCCCGAAGAAGATACGATCCGGCCAAGCTGGCGCTGGCTGGCGGACCTGGCGACGAGCGGTGAGCACGCCGCGCCAGCGTACTCCCTGGATCAAGTGCTGGCATGGCTGGCACGGCAATTTCCCGCCTTGGCGCCCGTTGCCGGCGCCGCGCCCGGAGCGACGTTTCGCGCTTCGGGCCAGCGTATCCCCCGCCAGCCTGCGCGCTACAGCGGCCGCACCGCCATGAACGCCGACCGCAGCGTACACGAACCCAAGCCGCCAACGGATGACGACAGCCCCCTGGCGTTCTCCATGGAGGGCTACAGCGGCGAACCGCCGCCCGCCCTCATCACCCATGCCTGGGCGCCGCGCTGGAATTCGGTGCAGGCCTATAACAAGTTTCAGCAGGAGGTAGGTGGACCGCTGCGCGGCGGCGATCCCGGCGTGCGCCTGCTGGAACCGGCACCACTGGACCGCTTCACCTATTTTCAAGCCCTCCCGCCGCCCGGACCACGCAACGGCCGCTGGCGGGTAGTGCCGCGCCATCACCTGTTCGGCAGCGACGAACAAAGCCTGTACACGCCGGCGATCGCAGCACGGGCACCCGCACCCTATCTCGCCATCGCGCCCGATGACGCGGCCGCCCTCGGCGTTGCCGACGGCGATCCGGTGGACCTGATCATGGACGGCGTACTGCAGCGCCTGCCGGCGGCACTGTTACCCGGACTGGCCGCCGGCGTCGTGGCCGTGCCGCGATTGCCCGGCGTGGACATTGTCGATTCGCGCTACGGTGAACTGAGCAGGGGCAAGCCGTGACCGGCGTGACTCGTTTCTGGGTGGTGGGCGCCACGGTGCTGGTCGGGGTGCTGCTGTCTTCTGCGCTGCTGATCTGGGTGGAGCGCCGGTTGCTGGGCTTGTGGCAGGACCGCTACGGGCCCAACCGGGTCGGGCCCTTCGGGCTGCTGCAGGTGGTGGCGGACATGGGCAAGATATTTTTCAAGGAGGACTGGATCCCGCCCTTCGCCGACAAGCCGGTGTTCGTGCTGGCGCCGGCCGTGGCGGTAGCGGCGAGCCTGATCGCCTTTGCCGTAATCCCCCTCGCTCCGGGCTGGATGATCAGCGATCTCGACATCGGTCTGCTGTTCTTCCTCGCCATGACCGCCCTGAGCGTATACAGCGTGGTACTGGGTGGCTGGGCCTCCGACAGTAAGTACGCCCTGCTGGGCGCGCTGCGCGCCGCGGCGCAAATGCTGAGCTATGAGGTGTTCATGGGTATCTCCCTGATGGGGGTGGTGATGCTGGCGGGCTCCTTCGATCTCAACCGGATCGTGGCGGCACAGCAGGGGCTGTGGTACGTGGTGCCCCAGTTCCTCGGTTTCATCGTGTTCCTGGTGGCGGGCGTCGCCGGCGTCCATCGCATGCCCTTCGACCTGCCCGAGGCGGAACAGGAACTGGTGGCCGGCTTTCACACCGAATATTCCGGCCTGAAGTTCGGGCTGTTCTTCGTTGGTGAATACGTAGGCATCCTGCTGGTGTCGGCGCTAACCGTCACCCTGTTTCTGGGCGGCTGGCGGGGCCCGTGGCTGCCACCGGTGCTGTGGTTCCTACTCAAGCTGGCCGTGTTCGTGGTGCTGTTCATCCTGCTGCGCGCCGCCCTGCCGCGGCCGCGCTACGACCAGCTCATGGCCTTCGGCTGGAAGGTGATGCTGCCACTGTCCCTGCTCAACCTGGCGGTAACGGGCGTGGTGGTGACCTGGCGATGAAAGGCATCAGCCACAGGGGACACAGAGAACCCTGAGATTAGAAAGCGCGTTTTATCTCTATGTAACGCTGTGTCCTCTGTGGCCAAAAAAGGAGAAGATCTATGGGCAGTTTGTTACAGACTCTGTGGCGCATCTTCAAGCACGCCTTCCGCAAACGGGTCACAGTGCAATATCCCGATGAGCGCCCGGCGATCCCGCCGCGCTGGCGCGGGCGCATCGTGCTCACCCGCGACCCCGACGGCGCGGAACGCTGCGTCGCCTGTCACCTCTGTTCCGCGGTGTGTCCGGTAGCCTGCATCGCCCTTCAGGCCACCGAGGATGCCCATGGCAGGCGCTATCCCGAATTCTTCCGCATCAATTTCTCGCGCTGCATCTTCTGCGGCATGTGCGAGGAGGCCTGCCCCACCTACGCCATCCAACTCACCCCGGATTTCGAAATGGGGGAATTCCACCGTCCCAATCTGGTGTACGAAAAGGAACACCTCACCATCAGCGGCATGGGCAAATATCCCGGCTACAACTTCTATCGTGAGGCGGGGCTGGCCATCGGCGGCAAGGACAAAGGTCAGGCGGACCACGAGGCGCCGCCGGTGGACCTGCGCAGCCTGCTGCCCTGATCAGACTTGGGAGAAAACCATGACCATCGCCTTCTACGTCGCTGCCTTCATCGCCCTGGCCGCCACCGGCATGGTGATCACCCGTCTCAACGCGGTGCATGCCCTGCTCTATCTGGTGGTATCGCTGCTGGCAGTGGCCCTGGTGTTCTATGTACTGGGGGCACCGTTCGCCGCGGCGCTGGAGGTAATCATCTACGCCGGTGCCATCATGGTGCTGTTCGTATTCGTGGTGATGATCCTCAACCTGGGTCCTGAACAGGAACAGCAGGAGCGGCGCTGGCTGACGCCGGGTATCTGGGTTGGACCTTCATTGCTGGCGGCGCTGCTGCTGGCGGAATTAATGGTGCTGCTCTCCGGCCATGACATCCCGCGCAGCGCAGTGGACGCCGCGCAAGTGGGCATGGCGCTCTACGGGCCATACATCCTGGCGGTGGAGCTGGCCTCATTGCTGCTGCTGGGCGGACTGGTGGCCGCCTATCACATCGGCCGTCGCACCACAGCGCAAGATCTACGCTGATGGCCGCGGTACCCCTTGCATACAGCCTGTGGTTCGCGGCGGCGCTATTCGCCCTGGGCCTCATCGGCCTACTGATACGGCGCAATCTACTGTTCATGCTCATGGGCATTGAGATCATGCTCAACGCCGCGGGTGTGGCCTTCGTGGCGGCCGGGGCGCGCTGGGGGCAGGCCGACGGCCAGGTGATGTTCATCCTGATCCTGACCCTGGCGGCGGCCGAGGTGGCGGTGGGCCTGGCCCTGGTGCTGCAGATCCATCGGCGGCGCGAAACCGTGGACGCCGACGATGCCAGCGAGATGCGGGGCTGATCATGTTAGCCCTGTCCTGGCTCATCCCCGCCCTACCCCTCACCGGTTTCATCGTGCTGGCCCTGTTCGGCGGGGGGCTGTCGCCGCGGCGCATCGCGGCGGTGGCGGTGGGTGCCGCGGGACTCGCGGCGCTGGCAGCCTTGTCGGTGGGGGCGGACTTCCTGCTGCATCCCCCATCCATGGGATATTTCCTGCTGCAGATCGGACCGTGGATCGATGCCGCCGGCCTGCATACCGATTTCGCCCTCTACCTCGATCCGCTGGCCGTCACGATGATGATGGTGATCACCGTGGTGGGCTTTCTCATCCACCTCTACTCCGCCGAGCACATGGCCGGTGACGAGGGCTATCGTCGTTATTTCGCGTACCTCAATCTGTTCGTCGTCGCCATGCTGACCCTGGTCCTGGCGGACAACCTGCTGCTGCTGTTCCTCGGCTGGGAAGGAGTGGGCCTGTGCAGCTATCTGCTGATCGGCTACTGGTATCGCGAGGTTGCCAATGGCCGCGCCGCGCGCAAGGCCTTCATCGTCACCCGGGTCGCCGACGCCGCCTTCGCGGTGGGACTGCTGCTGCTGTTCACCCAGTTCGGCACCCTGGCGATCCGGCCGCTGATGGACCAGCTGCCGCTGCACTGGGCGCCGGGTTCGCCGCTGGCGCTGATTGCCGCGAGCCTGCTGATGATCGGGGCCCTAGGCAAGTCGGCGCAGGCGCCCTTCCAGGTGTGGCTGCCGGACGCCATGGCGGGCCCCACCCCGGTCAGCGCTCTGATCCACGCCGCTACCATGGTCACCGCCGGGGTCTATCTCATCGCCCGTACCCATGCACTCTTTATATTGGCGCCGCCGGTATTGGCGGCAGTTGCGGTAATCGGCGCCCTCACCCTGCTGCTGGCCGCGGGCGCCGCCGTAACCCAGCGCGATATCAAACGCATCCTCGCCTATTCCACCATCAGCCAGATCGGCTACATGTTCCTCGCCCTGGGGGTGGGCGCCTGGTCCGCGGCGATCTTTCATTTCATGACCCACGCCTTCTTCAAGGCCTTGCTGTTCCTGAGCGCGGGGGTGGTGATCCAGGCCCTCGACGACGAACACGACATCTTCAAGATGGGCGGCCTGCGCCGCGCCCTGCCCAGCGCCTACTGGGGCTTTCTGGTCGGCGGCGCCTCCCTGGCGGCCCTGCCACTGGTGACTTCCGGCTTTTACAGCAAGGATCAGATCCTGTGGTCGGCATGGGCCTCACCCTTGGGCGGTCACCTGTTATGGGCGGCAGGCTGGATCGGGGCCCTGCTCACCGGCCTCTATACCTTTCGTTTGATCTTTACTGTGTTCTTCGGACCAGTGCAGACCGAGGTCACGCGCCTGCCCGGACTGCGGGTCAAGATCCCCCTCGTGGTCCTGGACGTGCTGGCGCTGACGAGCGGTGTGCTGTGGCTGCCCCCCATATTGGGCAATGTCACGCTGCTGCCCGATTTCCTGCATGGCACCCTGCCCGCCCTCAAGCTCCACGCCAGCGGCGGTGTGGAGTGGTCACTGGAATCACTGGCAATCTTCGCCTCGCTGGGGGGGATCTATCTCGCCTATGCAATGTATTTGCGCCGCCGCCCCGCAGGCGGACCGGTGACCGACTTGGCGCGCCTGGGCTATGCAGGCTGGGGTTTCGATTGGCTCTATGAACGGCTGTTGCTTCGCCCCTATCTCCGCCTGGCTCACAGCAGTCGGCGCGACGTGATCGACGCCGGCTACGACGGCCTGGCCTGGCTCAGCCGTGCCGCCCATGGGATGCTCAGTGCACACCAGGACGGGCGGGTGCGCCGCTATGCCACGGGCATGGCCGCGGGAACGGTGCTGCTGATCGCCGTGGTGGCGCTGTTATGATGCTGGCGATCCTCATCGGTGTGTTGCTGGTCGCCGGGGTGCTGGCCTGGTGGGCGGAGCACCTCGGACCCCGCTGGCCACGCTGGATCACCCTCATTGCCCTGACCCTCGACCTGGCACTGGCGCTGACGGCGGCGCCGGTATTTCGGCCGCCGTCCCTCCAACCCTGGCTGATGCAGGAACAGTGGTCGTGGATCCCCCGCTTCGGCATCACCGTGCATCTGGCCATGGACGGGCTCAGCCTGCTGCTGATCCTGCTAAGCCTGTTCCTGGGATTGGTGTCGGTGGCCATCTCCTGGCGCGAGATCAATCGGCGGGTGGGCTTCTTTCACTTCAATCTACTGTGGGTCCTGGCGGGCACCTTGGGGGTGTTCCTCTCCCTGGACCTATTCCTGTTCTTCATATTCTGGGAGGTGATGCTGGTACCCATGTATTTTCTGGTAGCGGTGTGGGGACACGAGGCGCGCCACCGCGCGGCCTTGAAGTTCTTCATCTTCACCCAGGGCAGCGGCCTGCTGATGCTGGTCGCTATCCTCACCCTGGTGTTCCTCCACCATCAGCAGAGCGGCCAGTTCAGCTTTGACTATGCCCTGCTGCAGCAGACCCACCTCAGCGCACGCAGCTCCTTCTGGATCATGGCCGGCTTCTTCGTCGCCTTCGCGGTGAAGCTGCCGGCCCTGCCTTTCCACGCCTGGCTGCCGGACACCCATACCCAAGCCTCCACCGCGGGCAGCGTGATCCTCGCCGGCGTATTGCTCAAGACCGGCGCCTATGGATTGATCCGCTTCGTGGTGCAATTTTTTCCCACAGCCGCCCACCAGCTGGCACTACCGGCCATGGTACTGGCGGTGGCGGGCATCCTCTACGGCGCGCTGCTGGCCTTCGGCCAGCGGGATGTGAAACGCCTGGTAGCCTACACCAGCATCAGCCACATGGGCTTCGTGCTGCTGGGCATCTTCGCCGGCACCGCCCTGGCTCTGCACGGGGCGGTGATGCAGATGATCGCCCACGGCCTGATCACTCCCGCCTTGTTCATGGTGGCCGGCATTCTCCAGACCCGCTTCCACAGCCGCGACATGTCTGATATGGGCGGCCTGTGGGCGATCATCCCGCGCTGCGGCGCCATGGGCATGTTCTTCGCCATGGCGGCCCTGGGCCTGCCGGGGCTGGCGGGGTTCGTCGGCGAATTCCTGGTACTGGCCGGCAGCTTCGCCGTGTATCCCGTCTTTGCCGTGGTCGCCGCCCTGGGAATGATCGTATCGGTGATCTACGCTCTGCAACTCGTGCAATATACCTTTCACGGTGAATCGTCCACGCAGCATCGGGTACCCGACCTGTCGGCGCGGGAGATGGGAATCCTGGGCGTGATGGTGATCCTGATCACGGCTCTGGGACTCCATCCCCAACCGGTATTCGAGCTGCTGTCGGCGGCACCGGCCGTGTCCTCCGTGGCGCCGCCTCATACCGTCGTGAGGCTGTCGTTATGAACGGCACGGACCTGCTGGCCCTGTCGCCTGTGCTGGCCGTAGCGGTTACCCTAGTGGTGGTGCTGCTGATCGCGGCCTTTTACCGCCGTCACGCCGCGGTAATGGCCGTCACCCAGCTGGGCCTGGTGCTCGCCCTCGCCGCCCTGGTGCCCGCCGCCGCCCAGGCGCCGCGCGCGGTAACGAGCCTGCTGATCGTTGACCGCTACACCTTGTTCTTCACCGGCCTCATCCTGGCGGCGACCCTGGCAACGGCGGCGCTGGCCTACGACTATCTCGCGCGCCGCTCATCGTCGCCGGAGGAATTCTACATCCTGCTGCTGACGGCGTGCCTGGGCGGACTGGTGCTGGCGGCGAGCCGCCACTTCGCGAGCTTCTTTCTGGGCCTGGAACTGCTAAGCGTCGCGCTGTTCGCGCTCATCGCCTATCCCAGTGAACGCTGGCGGCCTCTGGAGGCGGGGATCAAATACCTGATCCTCTCGGGCATGGCCTCCGCCTTGCTGCTGTTCGGAATGGCGCTGGTCTACGCTCAAGCGGGCACGATGCAATTCGACGGCATCGCCGCCGCCATGAACGGCCTGGCCGCACGCCACGCCGGCATGCTGACCGGCGCAGCGCTGATCCTCACCGGCCTCGGGTTCAAATTGTCGCTGGTGCCGTTTCACATGTGGGTCGCGGACGTCTATGAAGGTGCGCCGGCGCCGGTGGGCGCCTATCTGGCGACGGTGTCCAAGGGCGCGGTGTTCGCCCTGTTGCTGCGCTATCTGGATGCGGTGGATTTGTACCGCCACGCCGGGCTGATTTGGGCGGTAATCCTGATCGCCGTCGCCTCCATGCTGATCGGCAATCTCCTCGCGCTGCTGCAGAACAACCTTAAACGGGTGCTGGCCTATTCCTCGGTGGCGCATCTCGGCTATCTGCTGGTGGCACCGGTGGCGGGCGGGAATCTGGCGGTGGAGACCGCCGGCTATTATCTAGCGGCCTATTTCGTCACCCTGCTGGGCGCCTTCGGGGTAATCACGCTGCTCTCCACTGGGGAAGAGGACGCCGATACCCTTACCGACTACCAGGGCCTGTTTTGGCGGCACCCGTGGCTGGCGGGGACCTTGAGCCTGATGTTGCTGTCCCTGGCCGGCATTCCGGTGACCATGGGCTTTGTGGCCAAGTTCTATGTCCTGGCGGCCGGCGTTGATCACGCCCAATGGCTGCTGGTCTACGGCCTGGTCATCGCCAGCGCCATCGGCCTCTTTTATTACTTGCGCATCATAATCGTGCTGTTTGCCCCCCCGGAGCCGGCGGCGCAGGCCGCAACCTTCGCCCATGCCCGTGGCGGCGGTCTGGTGGTGCTGGCGACGACGCTGTTGCTGCTGATCCTCGGCATCTATCCGGTGCCGGTGATCGACCTGCTTCACCCCACGGCCGCCCCCATAGCGCCCGCCGTCGCAACGGCGGGCGCTATGCCGTGATTCTCAATGATGGATGCATACGGCCTTCAGCGTATTCATCGTGTCCCAGTAGGACATGCCCGGCATATGCTCCTCGGAGCGGTAAATGACATCGTCCATCGAGACGATGCCCCGCAAATGACCGGAGTCGTCCACCACCGGCAAACGCCGGACCCGATGAGTCTGCATGGTGTTCAATGCGGACTGTATGTCGTCGCCCTCCCGGCTGGTGTACAGCGACCGGTTGTTGGCCACATCTCTGGCGTGCAGTTCCCACAGCGGTTTGTGGTTCAAGGCACAGGACATGGCGATGTCACGATCAGTGATGATGCCGAGCGGTTCGCCGGACTGGCCGATTATGGGCACCGCCCCGCAGTCGTTGTTCCACATGGTCATCGCCACCGCCTCCAGACTGTCGTCCGGGCTGCAGGTCCTTACGTCTCTTTCCATTACATCAGACACTCTCATGACAGATCCTCCTTTGCGTTACGTGACACTTCCATCGATCGGACGGAGTCAGCGCACTGCCACTCAGATGGAGTCCGGGTGGTGACGTCGCCCTCATTGCGGCTCTCAACGACAATCCCTTGTCGTCACAATGTCTTCGTTGGACACGGTCACCTCATGGAAGATTCAAACGGGATGGCGGGTCCGGGATGATCCATATGGTATCGACATGGTTCTCGATATGCCTGCTGGCGGTTCTTCGTCGATTCGTCTCATGCTGTATATACCGCATGAGGACTAATGAGTAGGTCGCGCTTACCATGCGCATCAGCACCGTAGCCGGACCAGCCATATTCACCCGCATGCTCAACCATGCAAGGCTGTAGCGGACTGAGTTCGATATAGCGCATGCATATCAGAAGCTACGCCTCACTATCAATATAGGGCCTGCTTGATAGCGTCCCTCCCTCCGACCCGGGTTTTCGCGCGGATGAGGCTTCAGCCAGCCAATGCCTGCGCCTGCGGCCGCGATGGCGGATACATCACCATCAGGTACACAAAGATCAGGGCGTAGATGATCGTCGTGCCGAGCACGTCGCCGCCGACGCCGGTTACAGCGCCGTAGGGGCCGCCCCAGCCCTCCGCGACAGTCCAGACTCCGAGCGAGTACACCAAGCCGAAGGGCAGTACGAAACGCATCCCCCGGCCCGCCAGTAGACCTACGGCGATGACGGTTTCGGCGAGGGCGGCGATCACGCCGAAGGTCTCCTGTCCGATCGCGCGGAAGGCGTCGATGAAGAACTGGATATAGGCCACAATCCAGGCCGGCTGGCCAGCCTGGGCCTGTACCAGATAGCTCAGTGAATGATGGATAAAGAAGGGCGTCCACTTCCAGCCCGCATCAAAGGCCCAGAGCGCGCCGAACAGCAGGCGCAGGAGGCGGTAGCGCCGCGCCCGCGCTGCCGCGTCGTCGGGCTGGTCAGGCGCAGGCTCGGCGAGCAGGACGGCGATGAAAGCCAGCGAGTAGACGATCAGCGTGCCGGGGTCGGTGGCCCCCACGGTGTACGGACCACCCAGGTGGCCGTTGAGCGTCCACATGACGAAGGTGAAGACGATGCCGATCCAGGCCATGGGCCTCAGCGCCACGCCGCTCAGCAGAGAAAGCGCGAGCAGGACCGCGACGGCGACGGTGAACAGCGCCACGCCGGGCGCACCGATGGCTTTGATCGTGTGGATCGCCCAGTCGGTGTAGGCGACGTACCAGGCCGATTGGCCGGCATGAGCGGCGATCGATTTCAGGAACAGGCCATGGATGTAGGCCGGATTCATCTGGTAAATCGCGTTGAACCCCCAGATGAGCCCGAAGACGATGCGCAATATGCGGAAGGCGGCGCGCCGGGTCGCCGCGCTGTTCCGGTCCCAACGCACCGTCACGGCGCTGGGCAGGGGATGGGTCAGGTCGGTCATGGTCGGCTCCTTGGCGTCGGACGTGCGGGCGTCGGCGGCGCGGAGGACGCGCGTACGACGTATGATGGATAGACCGCGCAGCCGGCAGGTTGTTTCCCCTTCGGGTCTCCCCCGCCGGGCGTAGGACACCGGCACCAGCCAGGTGCGACCTGGGGTGGAGACGGCTTTATCCTCTATCCCTCCTCCCCCGCTGCAGATGCAATCTCCCCTAAAGCCCTCCTTCCCTTGACCGACAAGCTGTAATGACCCGATCCCGCACGACGGACAATCGTTCACCGTACCATAGGAGCCTAAGGCGCCATGAACAAGAGCTCGCGAATCTTGTCCACAAGCTGTATCACAATAGCGATCGTCTTAGTGACGGGCTGTTCCAGCATCGTCCAGAAACCTCAAGTCAATGCGGTACACAAAGCCGCAATCGTCAGCCTGTACGCCAATGAAAAAGTCCCCAACGCCGACGGTCTCGGCGTAGTGAATGACTGGGATGATCACGTACGCATGGAAGTAGCGGAAGACGCCTTGGTAACCTTCGCCAACGAACTGCAAGTCACGGGATGGAAGTTGGTAAATCCGGATTCGGTGATCCAGTCCAAAGAGTATCAGGATGCATTCGCCGTTTCGGACAAAGTCGCCGACTCAAAAATGGGTAAGTTTGTCAGTTTGATGCAGAACGTTTACCGGCGACAATTCTTCACGCCGGCGGGCATGTGGCCAATCCAGCTAGATGACAAAGAAGCTAACACCCGCTATTTCGGCGATGCCGCCAAATCGAATCCCAAACAGCGCCTAGCGGATATGGCGAAAAAACTGGGCGTCGACGCCGTAATTATCGTGCAATTGGATTATTGTTATGACGGTGGGATGTTATCGATGCTGGGAACCGGCCAAGCCGTGATGACCGCCGCCTCCTCGATCAAGGCCGTTGACCGCAATGGTGACGTAGTCATCAACATGCCCAGCCCTCCCATGTGCGGTGGCGACCGTGGTAAATCCGATACGTCGGCGGTCATGGTCAAAGGAAACCTGGAATTTACGCACGTTGCCAAAGACCGCTTCAAGAAGATGTTCATTGAGGCCACCCGCGCCAGCGCCAGGGTGACCGTCGCTGAAATCCAAAAGGCCATGAACTAGATCAGCCTACTAACGCTGTAACTTCGAATACGCAACAAAGCGGGCGGTGACTACTGAAAATAGCAACGATTCCCACCTATCACCGATCTCTATTATTGGTTCCGTCCTGAACGACGTGTTGCGGCACCCCCGGCAGACTGAAGCGCGGTTTACGCGGCATAATTCACCTGCTTGTGAACACGCGATGACAAGGTTCGAATTCATCGAACCACTGATCTATTAGCAAGCTGGAATATTAGCGGAAAATCCTCTCTGCCCCGGGCTTTCCTTGGTTGAACAACCTTCCATTCACCGGCGAACTATTTTTCCAGAATCCTTATCTAATGTGTTGTAGCGAGATCACGGCATATCGGGAGACTCGAGCGCGGAATTGGGGTCGATAAGAGAGTCGATGACCCTTCCGCAGGAAGTTGATTCTCCAGCAGCGGTTGTGGCGTGAGTTATGTCTCATAAAGGACGCCGTAACGAATGTCGGCAGCAGCGGGATATTGTGGCTAGCAGTCGGTTAGAGTTGACCGAAGTCGGTGTTGCACGCCGTATTTCGCCAACCGTATCCGCAGGAGCGATAATCTATGACCGTCACATATAGAGTGCTTTCCGCGTCCTTCCTTACCTTGCTTGCCGCCATGACGCCATTGGCCGGAAGCGGCGATCCGGAATACGGACATCATCTGAATCACCGATTACATCGCGCCTCTCCGCATCATCACTGGCACGGCGATATTCGGGATTTCCATCGACATGATCTGCATCATTGGCGCAACGGACACTGGTATCACGGCGTTCACGGGGGGCGGTTCGGATGGTGGTGGGTGCTGCCGACATTTAATCTCTGGTACCTATATAGCGCTCCAATTAACCCATATCCAAACCCCTATATTCCTCCGCCCGTCGTGCAGCAGGCGCCTGCCCCGGTACCGAATGGCGCACCCCCGCCCCAATATTGGTACTTCTGCGAATCGGCAAAGGGTTATTACCCTTACGTAGCCACCTGCCCCGAGGGATGGAAACAGGTGCCGGTGACGCCTCCGGGAACACCAGCGCAGTGAAGTACGTGTCCTAGGAGGCAATATGGCGACACCGAACCTGAAATCGATTGTGTCAGCAGGCAAACTAATTTTTGGTCTCTTTATCGCGCTACACCTGGCTGCGTGCGCCTCGATTCCCGAGGGACCGACCGTTGCAGTAATGCCGGCGCCGGGAGAACCCTTTGGAAAGTTCGCTACTGATGACATTACTTGTCGAGATTTCGCCAAAAGGCAACTCGGCGTCAAGCCTCGCCAGGCGACGAGTGAGCAAGTGATGAGCGGAGCGGTGGTTGGTACCGCAGCAGGTGCGGCTGCGGGAGCTTTGATGGGTGGAGGGCATGGCCGTGCGATAGGGTCGATGGCAGGTGCGGGCTTGTTGGCCGGCACCGCCATCGGAGCAGGTGCTGCCAGCGAAACGGGCTGGACGTTGCAGCGCCGCTATAATGTTGCGTACATGCAATGCATGTACGCTAAAGGCAACCAAGTGCCGGGATATCCGCAACCCAGGAGAGCTGTACCGCCACCTCCGCCTCCAGGTCAATCGCCCCCAGCGGCACATTAATGACCGAAACTTGGGTCAGTACTTCAATACGGTCTTTAAAATACGAGCGCTCCAAAACCAGCTCGTGATTGAGAGCACCACATATTGCATGCAGCTCCTCAAGATCTATGTGATATGGAAATAGTTCTCGATACACCCGTTGGCAGTTCTCTGCCATGCTCGCAGTTGTTCCCCTCTCTGGCTGACGTATTGCGGCACTCTCGGCAGGCTGAAGCGCGGTTTACGCGGCATGATTCACCGGCTTGTGAAGAGGCCCTGATAGGGTTGGAATTCATCGAACCACTAATCCATTAGCAAACTAGAATATTGGCAAAACTTCCTCTCTGACCCGCTTTTTCGCACTCATTATTCCTGCAACTGCGCAAATGCTGCTCGCGCCTCGCTTAGCGATTGATCGGGGGTGTGGAAGGTGCGATCGTTCTCGCGGTGAACCAGGGCATCAAAACTCTCCGCCAAGACCGCAGAAACTATCATGGCACTGGCCCGTTCACGCGGGTCGCGGCCCCATCGCAAGGTTATCGCCGTATTGCGATCACCGATCTGGGATCGCAATACCTGCATGTCGCCGAGGCGCGCGGAGCTGTGGCTGAACTTGATCTCAAAACCCGCATCTTCTCCGTCAAGAGTACACGGGATATACCCGGCGCACTCGAATGGCACATATGACTCATCAATCGACAGTCTGAATCTCAGGCCCGTGATGGCCTCCTGAAGGGCCTGACGGGTCGGGACTCGACTGTGGCTCAGAAAGACAATTTGAAATTTCTTCACTACCTCACCTTCAATAGTCGTTGACTTAGTATCGCCGGTTATCGAGCTTAATCCGCCGCCTCATCCACCATCTTAGGACCAGCGCTCCGAGCAAAATGCCGCGGCGATTGCCGCGGCGCGGGCATCGTGAAGGCTTTCTGCGGCCACCACTGCGTCCTGACCGGCGGTGAGCGCGGCGACATCGATGCCTGCGCACGCCTTTAGCACCTTACCCAACAAAACGGCCTTGGGATAGTGGTCTTGCATGCGTCCGCCATAGGCGCGGTAATCACAAGCGCATAGCATCATGAACTGCTCAAAACGCTCCGGCAGACTAAAGGCACCTACACGTTCTAACAATGCGGCGACAGGACCGGCACGCACCTCCGTCACTCGGTGCACCCGTTCGCATTCGGCAAGTGCCAGCAGGGCCAGGTCGCGACACTCCGGGGGCACGCCGAATCGTTCGCACATCCCCTCAATGCGCGGGCGACCTCGCTCGATATGTCGATAGTGAACCGGCAGATGCTCGGGCGGAGAATCCGCCTTGCCGACGTTCATCACCATCGCGGTGAAGCGCACCGCCAGCGGTGCATTGCAGCGGGCAGCCTCGTCCACTACACGCAGCATATGTTTGCCGATGTCGACTTGCGGCGGGTCATCGGCGATTTGCGGGACGCCGAATAGCGCCGCCACCTCCGGCAACACCACTGGTAGTGCGCCACAAGCATGCAAGACCCGGAACATATTTGAGGGTGTTGGAGCCATTAGGCCGCGGACCAGTTCCTGCCAAGCATCACCCGGCGCCATCCCGGCCAATACACCAGACCTTACTTGTTCAAACATCTGACCCAGCGTCTCGTCATCCAGCCCGCCTTGCGGGCCGGCGTACAGGGCCGCCAGGCGCAGGATGCTCATCGCCGGATCGATCTGCACCAGAGCATGGGGAGAATGGCCACGTTCAGAGCTCATGACAGCTCAGATGCCCCATAGGTAAAAATGATTAACACCCGGCCAGTGGCGACAGCACTGAAGGCTTCGCAATAAACTCCATGGCATATCCTCGTCGCCCCCAAACATCGCTTGCACTGAATTGGCATTGAATGTGCTTTCAATGCTTAAACGCAGCAGGATGCCGCGTTCTTGTCGCAAATGCTTCATTGGAGAACGCCGTGCCCGTATTGACCGAAAACAAAATGCTTATTGAGATGGCGATAGCCAA
>JARRQJ010000021.1:0-85256 GCA_037381915.1 Gammaproteobacteria bacterium
GCGCGGCGCAGGGCCACCGCATCGAACCAGCCGCAACGGCGCGGCCGGCCGGTGGTGGATCCGAATTCATGGCCGCGTTGCGCCAGATGCGCCCCCATATCATCGAATAATTCCGTGGGGAAAGGACCCGAACCCACCCGCGTGGTATAGGCCTTGGTGATCCCCAGCACATAATCCAGGTCCAGGGGCCCCACGCCGGTGCCGGTGGCTGCACCGCCGGCCGTGGTATTGGATGAGGTGACGAAGGGATAAGTGCCGTGATCCACGTCGAGCAGCGAACCCTGCGCTCCCTCGAACAGGATACTCTCGCCGCGGCGGCGGTGGTCGCTGAGCATCTCCGTCACATCCGCCACCATGGGTTGCAGAATATCGGCGAAACCCAGGGTTTCTTCCAGAACGGTCTGAAAATCCACAGGCTCGGCTTTGTAGTAGTGTTGCAGGACGAAGTTGTGATAATCCAGCACCTCGCCCAGCTTGGCGGCAAAACGCTCCCGATGGAACAGATCGCCGAGACGCAGGGCGCGGCGCGCGATTTTGTCTTCATAAGCGGGACCGATGCCGCGGCCGGTGGTGCCGATGGCGGCCTTGCCGCGGGCGATATGGTAGGGAAGAATCAGGGTGCAGGCCGCGCTGATGTTGAGCCGTTCGCGGGCGGGTATAGCCTTCTCTTCCAGCATCTTGATCTCGGTGAGCAAGGCGCCGGGCGAGAGCACCACCCCATTGCCGATCAAACACCGCACGCCCTTGCGCAGAATTCCGGAGGGAATCAAATGCAACACGGTCTTTTCGCCGCCGATCACCAGGGTATGGCCGGCATTATGGCCGCCTTGAAAGCGCACCACCGCGCCGACGCGATCGGTCAAGAGGTCCACCAGCTTGCCTTTACCCTCGTCGCCCCATTGGGTCCCGATTACCACTACGCTCTTTCTCTTGGCCATATCGTATAAAGCCCGTTATATGGTTCTAACCTGCCAAACGCCGTCGCACAGTTCCAGGACGCGGTCACAACCCATTTCTTGCGGGTTTCCGCTCTGTCCCGGCAATTCCATGCAAATCCGCCGCCCTTGGCGACGCAGTTTCGCGATGAAGGTATACATGTCCGGGTCATCCACATTGGGGGCGAAGATGGAGCCGCTGTTTTCCTCCTGCTGAGGAGCGAGCATGATCAGGGTTTCCAGATCCGTGCTGAACCCCGTGGCGGGTCGCGCGCCGCCGAAGGCGTGACCGATATCGTCGTAACGGCCGCCGCGGGCGATTTCCTGGCCGTGCCCCGGAACGAAAGCGGCGAAGACCACGCCGGTCTGATAGTGATAACCGCGCAGCTCCGCCAGATCGAAGTGCAAGGCGACGCCGGGCATCTTGCGCTGCGCCAGCTGCGCGATCTGTTCGAGGTTGGTCAAGGCCTGTTGCACGGCGCTATCCGCCGGCCGCAGGGCTTCGCGCGCCTCGGCCAGCACGCTGTCATCGCCGTTCAAACCCACCAGGGCGGTGAGCATGTGCCGGCAATCGTCCGGGATCGTCAGGGTCCCCAGGTACAACTCGATTTCGGGTCGCGCCTTACGCTGCAAGGCGTCAAACAATACCTGTTCCTGTTCGGGGTCGAGGCCGGCCTGGCGGGCCAAACCGCGAAACACACCCACGTGGCCGAGATCGATGTGTGGACTGGCCAGGCCCGCAACCGTGAGGGTCTCCACCATCAAACTCAACACTTCCACATCGCTTTCGATCCCGCCATGCCCGTACAGCTCAGCGCCGACCTGGAAGGGGCTGCGGGTGCGGGCGAAACCCTGCGGCCGCGTATGCAGCACCGGTCCTACGTAACACAGGCGCGCCGGGGCGCTGCCCTTGAGGCGGTGGGCGTCGATACGCGCGACCTGCGGCGTCATGTCGGCGCGTACGCCCAACAGGCGACCGGTCAACTGATCGGTGAGTTTGAAGGTCTGGAGTTCCAGATCCCGGCCGGTACCCACCAACAGGGACTCGAGGTGTTCGATGATGGGCGGGATCACCAGCCGGTAGCCCCAGCCCGCGTACAGGTCGAGCAGATTGCGGCGCACGCGTTCCAGGCGCTCGGCCTGATCGGGCAATAATTCTTCGATGCCCTCCGGCAGCAACCAGCGTTCATCACGTACTATCAATGGATCAACCATCACTCTTGGCGCCCCGGCGCTGTTCTTTACTATCAACGAACCATATACAGCAGTATCACACCCATCGCCATACTCAACATGCCGGTCAGACGCAGGCTGCGATTATCCAACTGCGCCATGGCGGCCAAGACCTGACGCATCATGGCGGGGCTGATGAACGGCAGAATGCCTTCGATCACCAGCATCAGCGCCACGGCTGACAATAGCTTCTGCCACATGCTCATTTGGCTCTACGAAACGCCGCTGCTTTTGAAAGGGGCGCGACTTATACCGTCGCATCGATAAGCATCCACCCGCGCCGTCGGCAACGCGGGTAAATTATACCTAAATGGCAGGCATCCCCTCCCCCGCCGACCGGCTACTTGCGGATCGGCTCCGAATGCTTGAAGTATTTGAAAAATTCCGAGCTGGGATCGACCACTACCATATCACTCTTGTTGTTAAAGGTTTTCCGATACGACTCCAGGCTGCGGTAGAAGGCGTAAAACTCTTTATTCTTATCATAGGCTTTGGCATAGATGTCCGCCGCCTGGGCGTCACCGGCGCCTCGGACTTGCTGTGACTCGCGGTAGGCGTCCGCCAGGATCTCGGTCCGACGCCGATCCGCATCCGCGCGGATCCGCTCCGCCGCTTCCGCCCCCTGCGAACGGAATTCCCGGGCCACCCGGGAACGCTCGGCCTCCATACGGCGGTATACCGAGTCACTGACGTCGGGCGGCAGATCGATGCGCTTGAGTCGCACGTCCACCACGGCGATGCCGAACTCCTTGGCCTGCTCGTTGGCAAAGGAGGTCACGTTATCCATGATCTGGGACCGCTCTCCGGAGATGACTTCCTGAATGGTGCGCTTGCCGAATTCGCTGCGCAGGCTGTCTTTGATGATCTGGGAGAGGCGCAATGCGCCCTGGGATTCATCTCCGCTTACCGACCGGTAAAAGCGGGCCACGTTGTTGATGCGCCATTTGACGAAGGCATCCACCAGCAGGTTCTTCTTCTCGCTGGTCAGATAGCGCTCCGTCTCGATGTCGAGGGTCATGAGCCGCGCCTCGAAGGTACGGACATTGTTGACGAAGGGAACCTTGAAATGCAGTCCGGGAGTGAAATTTGTCTTCACTATTTCACCCAGGCGGAACATTATCGCCTTTTGCGTCTCGCTCACGGTAAACACGGA
This sequence comes from Gammaproteobacteria bacterium, assembly GCA_037381915.1. GTDB lineage: Bacteria > Pseudomonadota > Gammaproteobacteria > DRLM01 > DRLM01 > JARRQJ01. The sequence continues at coordinate 3,322 of JARRQJ010000021.1, forward strand.
GAACGACCCCACTATCAGCAGTGCCAGCACCAGTACAAGTGCGGTGATTTTGGTCTGATTCATCAGCGCGTCTCCCGGGTCGGGCGAACCGTCCTAGTGGATGAGGACGTCCGCTGTCGCGTGCTGGTCTGCGACGTGTCGGATGATGATTGAGTGGACGAGGTTTGTTTCGACCCATCGGATGATGAATTGGATTGCTTCTTCGAGGCTGATGAGGCAGCCTGTTGCGTGAGCTTATCCAGCGGCAGGTACAAGAGATTGCTGCCCTTCGGCACGTCCACCAGGACCTTGCTGCTCTCGCCTAAGACCGATTGCATGGTTTCAAGATACATACGTTTGCGCGTCACTTTCGGCGCCTTTTCATATGCAGTCAATATCTGGGAGAAACGGCTGACATCGCCTTTCGCCGTGGCGACGATCTTGGCCTTGTAGGCGTTGGCGTCTTCGGTGATACGCGCCGCGCCACCGCGCGCCTTGGGGATGACTTCGTTGGCGTAGGCCTCGGCCTCGTTGATCAAGCGGTCCTGGTCCTCACGGGCGCGGATAGCGTCGAAGAAGGCCTCTTGCACCGGTTCGGGGGGCTGAGCATCTTGCAAGTTGACGCTGGTCACGAGTAGGCCGTTGTTATAGCGATCCAGTATGGTTTGCAGCAAGTGTTTAGTGCGCGCGGCCACTTCGCTGCGCCCTTCCTTCAAGACGAAATCCATCTTGCTCTTGCCGACCACTTCGCGGATGGCGCTTTCCGTGGCATCGCGCATGGTGATACTCGGATCGCGGTCGTGGAACAGGTAGTCCGCCGGCGATTTCACCTTGTACTGCACCGCCAGTTTGACATCGACGATATTCTCGTCTTGGGTAAGCATGGCCGCCTCGTTGGCAATCGCCATTTGTTGTCTGCCTTCCGAACGGTAACCCACTTCCACCGTGCGGATCTGATCGACGTTGACGCGGATGACCTGCTCGATCGGGCGCGGCAGACGGATGCTCGGACCCGGCATCAGGGTGTCCACATATTTGCCGAAACGCAACACCACGCCGCGCTCGGCAGGTTTAATGATATATACGGAATCCACGGCCACCCATATCACCACAGCGATGGCGATCAGCGCCAGGATGCTCGGCAGATTGCCCTTGGGTGCACCGCCGGCCCCGCCACCCTTGCCCCCGAACAAGGCTCCGAGTTTCTGCTGGATTTTACGGATAATTTCATCCAGGTCGGGCGGTCCCGGCTTCTTGCGTCGTCCGCCCCACGGGTCGTTGTCTTGCGGACCTCCCGGTTCATTCCAGGCCATGCATCGCTCCGATATATGTCAAATCAATAAAATAAAGGCGCCATTGTAGGGGTGTCGGCCAGTACTTCGCAACCGCAGTCAGCCATTGTTCACCGCAGTCAACGGCACATCCTCTTCGACTAGCCGATGGTCGTCGGGCATGAATTCCGCCCACTCATCTTGCCAAACATCCACGTCGAGCATCCATCCGCCGGTTTCGGTAGGGACTTCAGCCACGACCACGCCGCGTGCGTAGAGCTGAGCACGCAATTTTCCGGCGGCGGCGCCGAGATGCAGGCGCCGCCGAATCCGCATCGCTCCCGTGGAGGCCTCACCGGCATAACTCGCCAACTCATGCAAACGTTCGGCGACGGCTTCACGCAATAAGTCCAGACCGGCGCCGCTGGCGGCCGAGACCCACACTCGTTGCGCGCGCCCCTCCGCGTCACGGTCGATGCGCGGCGCATGGTTCTCCAGCAAATCGATCTTATTGTAGACCTCGATCTGGGGAACACCGTCGGCATCGATCTCCTGCAAGACACGGTTAACCTGGCTGACGCGCTCATGACGCTCGTCTTCACGGGCATCGATGACATGCAGCAGCAGACTGGCAACGCGGCTTTCCTCCAAGGTGGAACGAAACGCCGCCACCAGACTGTGGGGCAGGTGGCGAATGAATCCGACGGTATCCGCCAGGATGACCGGTCCGCAATCACGCAGGGCGATGCGGCGCAAAGTCGGGTCCAAGGTGGCAAACAGCTGATCGGCGGCGAATACCTCCGAACCGGTCAGGCGGTTGAACAGGGTGGATTTGCCGGCGTTGGTGTAGCCCACCAACGATACCGTGCTCGATCCGGCCCGGTCTCGGGCACGACGTCGTTCCTGGCGTTGCCGGCGCACTTTGTCCAGACGCTTGTTGAGTTGATAAATGCGATTCTTTATAAGACGCCGGTCCGTTTCCAACTGGGTTTCGCCGGGGCCTCTCAAGCCGATGCCGCCCTTTTGCCGCTCCAAGTGCGTCCACCCACGTACCAGGCGCGTCGACAAGTGACGCAGTTGGGCCAATTCCACCTGCAGCTTGCCTTCGAACGTGGTGGCGCGCTGGGCGAAGATATCCAGGATCAAGCCGGTGCGATCCAGCACCCGGCATTTCGCTTGCATCTCGAGATTGCGCTCCTGAGCGGGGGTCAGGCTATGATTGAACAAGATGACTTCGGCCTGGTGTTGTTCAGCCTGGGCGCGTATCTCTTCCACTTTTCCCGCACCGGCAAAAAATTTTGCGTCGGGGGAACGGCGGGCGCCCTTTATGACAGCTACCGGATGCACCCCCGCGGAACGAACGAGATCGTAAAACTCGTCGAATTCCTCACGCGTCTCCGCCGTTTGGATCTCCAGATGGACCAGTACGGCTCGTTCACCGCCCCGGGGGCGCTCCAAAAATTGCACGTTACTTATGTTGACTCCTCTGTACTTCGACGCGTTACTCTTCGTTACCCGGGCCGGAGGATAGATCTTCCGCCAGGGACAATTTAACCGGCCGGGCGGGCACCACGGTGGAAATGGCGTGTTTGTAGACCATTTGGCTGACGCTGTTCTTCAATAACACGGCAAATTGATCGAAAGACTCCACTTGCCCTTGCAACTTAATTCCATTTACCAGGTAGATCGATACCGGAATCTTCTCTTTTCTCAATACGTTCAAAAAAGGGTCTTGGAGTGATTGCCCTTTGCTCATGATTTATTCTCCTTTTGTCCTTATTTTGGGACGTCAGTGCCGCCCTTCAAGGGATGCGGACACAGGCGCTGATTAGAAGATTAGCACATTCCCTAGCTAGGTAGTGGTCACCAGGGAGTTTATATAAGTTATTGCCTTGGAATACAACTTTTCATCCATGGCATCAAACCATTGTGTCTCCATCTCCCGACGTAGCCAGGTCAATTGGCGCTTGGCGAGCTGGCCGGTCGCAATGACCGCCTTCTCGACCATCGTGTCGAAATCCAGTTCCGCGCCGAGGTAATCCCATACTTGTCGGTAACCTACTGAGCGCAAAGCCGGTCGATCACGATCCAAATCGCTTCTCTCCCGAAGCGCTTTGACCTCTGCAATCAGCCCTTGTTCCAACATGGCATGAAATCGGCTAGCGATTCGCTGCCGCAGCACTGTGCGATCGGCGGGCGCCACTACAAGTTTGATGATGGGACCGGGCCACGGCAGCGCCGTCTGCCGTGCCAGGAACTCCGTCATCGGCACCCCGCTGACTTCATAGATTTCCAGGGCGCGCTGAATACGCTGCGGATCATTGGGATGAATACGGGTCGCTGCCACCGCGTCGACGGCGGCAAGGCGCCCGTGAAGGTGGCGCCACCCCAGCTTCCGGGCCTCTTGTTCGAGACGCGAGCGGACCACCGGATCGGCCGGGGGCAGATCGGACAAGCCGCGTTGCAGGGCGCGAAAATAGAGCATGGTGCCGCCCACCAGCAAGGGAATGCGTCCCTCCGCCATGATTTGCCCCATCTCGGCGGCGGCGTCGGCGCAAAATTGCGCCGCTGAATAGGTCTCGCTCGGATCGAGGATGTCGATCAATCGATGCGGTGCGACGTGCAGGACCGCCGGCCCGGGCTTGGCAGTGCCGATGTCCATGCCGCGGTAGATCATCGCGGAATCGACGCTGACGATGTCGCAGGGGAAACGGCGCGTCAGTTCCACCGCCAGATCGGTCTTGCCCGAGGCAGTGGGCCCCATGAGAAAGATGGCTGGCAAAGGAGCGGTCATAAGATTGTGGACTTGGAGAATAAAATGGGCCGGGATCATGGCCGGGCATACCGCCCGGATTTCGCTATGTCATAAAATCTAGATTCTCACCCGTCGAAGCGCGCCAGCCGCCTCCGCAGAAATTCGATCTCCTCCAGCAGGTCGAGGACCAGCGCCGCGCCCTGCCAATTGACCCCCAGATCGCGATGCAGCTGAATCGCGCCGTGCGCGCGGCGTACGCTGCTGCCGTGGAAGCGCCAACTGGTGGCGGGACGGCCCAGCGGCTCGATAACCCCCGCCTCCGCCAATTCCATAAGCTCAGCGGCGGAGAGGCGACAGATTCGGCGCAGCTCGACCACCGTCAGCTCCAGTTCCTCGTCAAGCAGTTCACCCGACAGCACCGGCGGCATTTCCTCATTCATGATCGCTTACACTCTCAGATGCGCGCGCGGATTGAAATCCAGGGTCCGCGCCATGTCACGGTAGGCTTGCTTGGCCGCTTCGTTATCCGCCCGGGGCAGGGCGATATCGAGCACAACGTAAAGGTCCCCGGCGGGATTGCCGGGTATGCCTCGCCCCCTTAACCGCAGTTTGCGACCGTTGGCTGACTCTGGAGGGATCTTGAGATCCACGATACCGCCGGGCGTCGGTGCCTTCACCGATGCGCCCAATGCCGCTTCCCACGGCGCGACGGGAAGCGTGAGATACACGTCCCGGCCTTCTGTGCGGTATAAGGCATGGGGCCGCAGCACCACCTCCAGATAGAGATCGCCGGCGCCACCCCGCCCCATGCCCGGATCACCCTGCCCGGCCAAGCGGATCCGCTGCCCCTGATAAACACCCTTTGGAATACGCACCTTGAGGGTACGTTCCTTGACATGCGGCCGCCCGTCGACCGCAATCTCGGTATGTTTGAGGGTCAAGGCGTGAGTCGCGCCACGGTAGCAGTCTTCAAGATCCACGAGTACCTTGGCGTAGCTGTCGTTGCCCCGCGCGTGGAATGCGGTGCGCCCACGCCCACCCTGGGCGAAGCCGCGACCGAAGAGGGATTCGAAGAAATCGCTGAACTCGAAGCCTTCGGCCCCGGTGAAGCCGCCGCCGTGAAATTCGAAACCTTGATTCCAGCCCGGCGGTGGATGGAATTCCTGGCCGGCCTTCCAGTCGGCACCGAGTTGGTCGTAAGCGGTGCGTTTTTCCGGATCCTTGAGCACCTCATAGGCCTCGCCTACCTCCTTGAAGCGCGCCTCGGCATCGGCCTCCTTGCTTACGTCAGGATGGTATTTGCGCGCCAGCTTGCGGTAGGCGCGCTTGATCTCGTCCTGCGTCGCGTCGCGTGCAACACCAAGGATCTGGTAATAGTCTTTAAATTCCATTCTGATTCCCACACTGCTCTGCGTGCTCTCGCGATACATGCCCCGCGGAGGCCGACAACTCAAATAAGAATATATGGCGTCCTGATGCGGTTTATACAAGGCCGTCAGGATGCGCAATCGGGGATAGAGAAACCGCGGTGCCTCCGGATAGTTCTCGATCATGCACGCTCGCCATGTCATCCAGCTTGATCGGCAAGCATATCCTACCGAGTCAGGATGCTCCCCCAGGGGCAAGCCTTGATATCAAATGATATGGATATTCAATATATTGAAAAGCTTTTTCGGAGAGGGAGGTCCTACTCGGGTCTGCGACCCTCGCCCTGCGGGCCGCCGCTACGCGGCGTTCTCCCTGCGCACGCCCTGCGTTGCTCCGGTCGTCGAACCCGGCTGATTGACGTCCGGGGGTTCGAATCCCCGCTCCATCCCGGAACCCACCAAAACGGCCAACAGCCAAACATCACACGACTGAATTTGGCGGAGAGGGAGGGATTCGAACCCCCGGACGGTTGCCCGTCAACGGTTTTCAAGACCGCCGCTTTCGACCACTCAGCCACCTCTCCCAAGCGGAGCAAGAGCATAACCGATGACCTGCAACTAATTCTAGCGACCCCAGTCAAAATCAACGTTAATATTTACGCAAAGCGGACGATTGGAATTTCATCGGGTAATGCGTAGACTGTGCCCGTTGAATGTCGTGAAAATTTTCACAGGAGGTCTATTCGATATGAATCCGTATCAACAGCAGATTGCCGTTGGCAGCCGTTCGAGCACCACGGCGAACAAGCTGATTCGGAACACCTATACCCTATTGGCCATGACGCTGCTATTCAGCGCGGCCACCGCCGGGGCATCCATCGCCTATAATCTGCCCTATCCCGGCGTACTCATCACCCTGGTGGGTTATTTCGGTTTGCTGTTCCTCACCTACAAACTACGGGACAGTGCCTGGGGACTGCTCTCCATATTCGGCCTCACCGGTTTCATGGGATTGACCCTGGGGCCGATCGTAGCCCAGTATCTGCACCTGCCCAACGGCACGCATATCGTGATGACGGCCATGGGTGGTACCGGCGCAATCTTCCTGGGCTTGTCAGCCTATGCCCTCACCAGCCGCAAGGATTTCAGCTTCCTGGGCGGGTTCCTCATGGCCGGGATTCTGGTGGCGTTCCTGGCCGGCCTGGCGGCGATATTCTTTCACATGCCCGCCTTGTCCCTGGGCGTAGCCGCCATGTTCACCCTGCTGATGTGCGGCATGATCCTGTTCGAGACCAGCCAACTGGTGCATGGCGGTGAGACCAACTATATCCTCGCCACCATCAGCCTGTACGTGAGCATCTATAACCTGTTCCTGAGCCTGTTGCAGCTGATCGGTGCCTTCAGCGGCGACGATTGATCCTTACCTTCTATCCGCGCATGGGTCGACCCCGGCCGCCTCCGGCGACCGGGGTTTTTCATTTTCCGAACCACTCCAGGCTATCGTGCAACTTCACCACCCCGCCGATGATGAGCAGGGTCGGGGCGTGGACATCCTGTTTGGCCACGATGGCCGGCAGGCTTTCCAAACTGCCGATCAACACCCGTTGCCCGGCGGTGGTGCCCCGCTCCACCAGGGCGGCGGGCATGGCAGCCGCCATGCCGTGGGCGATCAATTCCCGGCACAGGATGTCCAGGCCAGAGAGTCCCATGTAGACCACCAAGGTCTGCGCAGGCTGGATCAGGGCATCCCAGTTGAGATCCATGCTGCCGTCCTTGAGATGACCGGTCACGAACAGCACCGACTGGGCAAAGTCGCGGTGGGTGAGCGGGATGCCCGCATAGGCCGCACAGCCGTTGGCGGCGGAGATCCCCGGTACGATCTGGAAGGGAATGCCCTCGTCGGCCAAAGTGGCGATTTCTTCGCCGCCGCGGCCGAAGATGAACGGATCGCCGCCCTTGAGCCGCAACACCCGTTTCCCATCTCTGGCCAGCTTTACCAGCAGGGCGTTGATCTCTTCCTGACGAACGCTGTGGAAACTGCGGCGTTTGCCCACATAGATGCGTTCCGCCTCGCGGCGCACCAGGTCGAGAATGGCCGGCTGCACCAGACGGTCGTAGAGCACCACGTCGCACTGTTGCATGAGACGCAGGGCGCGGAAGGACAACAGGTCGGGATCGCCGGGCCCGGCGCCCACCAGATAAACCTCACCGCACCGCAGTCCGTCGGTATCCGCCTTGTCCAGGGCCGCCTGCAGGGCGTGGGCCGCCGCTGCTTCCCGCCCGGCATGGACCAATTCCGCGACCGGGCCTTGCAGGGTCTCCTCCCAGAAGCGGCGCCGTACCGCGCCCTGGGGCAGCCGGGCCTTGACGACATGGCGGAAGCGCCCGGCCAACTCCGCCAGGCGTCCGTAAGTTGCCGGGATCAAGGTCTCCAGGCGCGCGCGCAACAAGCGCGCCAACACCGGCGCCGCGCCGGCGGTGGAGACCGCCACGGTGACGGGAGAGCGGTCGATAACGGACGGAAAGATGAAACTGCACAGTTCGGGATGGTCCACCACGTTGACCGGGATACGGCGCTTGCGAGCCAAATCCGAGACCCGTCGGTTGATGACTTCGTCATCCGTGGCGGCCACGGCCAGGACGCACTCCGCCAGATGGCCGGCATCAAATGCTTCTGCGAGATGCCTGATCTCTCCCGCGGCGTGGCGCGCGCCCAACGGCGGACCCAGCTGCGGCGACACCACCGTGATCCGCGCGCCGGCGCGCAGCAGCGCCTCCACCTTGCGCGCCGCGATTTCACCCCCGCCCACCACCAGGCAGGGGCGTCCCTTGATATCGAAAAAGAGCGGCAGGTATTTCATTGCTTGGATCGATAACGAAAATTCAGCCTACTCGCGGGACCACTCTCCCCCATTGCGGAAAAGAGGCGAGTCGGCTGCGCATCAGCCGATGACGGTGACATCGCCCATGTAGGGATGCAGGGCCTCCGGTACCCGGATGCGGCCGTTCTCATCCTGATAATTTTCCATGATCGCCACCAGGGTGCGACCTACGGCGAGACCGGAACCGTTCAGGGTATGCACCAACTCCGGTTTACCGGTGACCGGATTGCGCCAGCGCGCCTGCAGGCGCCGCGCTTGGAAGTCCTCGAAATTGCTGCACGAGGAGATCTCGCGATACTTCTGCTGCCCGGGCAGCCACACTTCCAGATCATAGGTCTTGGCCGCGGAAAAACCGATATCACCGCTGCACAAGGCCATGACGCGGTACGGCAGTCCCAGTCGCTGCAACACGGTTTCGGCGTGGCCGGTGAGCTGTTCCAATGCGTCATAGGAATCCGCGGGGCGCACGATCTGCACCAGTTCCACCTTTTCGAATTGATGCTGGCGGATCATGCCGCGGGTGTCCTTGCCATAGGAACCGGCTTCACTGCGAAAACACGGCGTGTGGGCGGCATATTTGCGTGGCATGGCATCGGCTTCGAGGATCACGTCGCGGGCGATGTTGGTCACCGGCACCTCGGCGGTGGGAATGAGGTAGTATTGGTGCTCACCGTGCAATTTAAACAGGTCCTCTTCGAACTTGGGCAATTGCCCGGTGCCGCGAAGGCTCTCGGCATTCACCACATAAGGGACGTAGGTTTCCGTGTAACCGTGCTCGCCGGTGTGCAGGTCCAGCATGAATTGGATCAAGGCGCGGTGCAGCCGCGCCAGCGGCCCGCTCATCAGCGCGAAGCGCGTGCCGGCGATCTTGGCCGCCGTTTCAAAATCCAGCAGCCCCAGACCATCGCCTATATCCACATGGTCCTTGGGTGTGAAAGCGAAGGTGCGCGGCTCGCCCCAGCGGCGCACCTCCACGTTGTCGTTCTCGTCCTTGCCCGTCGGCACCGATTCGTGGGGAATATTGGGCACCCCCAACAGAATGTCGTTGAGTTCCGTCTGCAGCTCCTCGAGGCGGGTCTCGCCTTGTTTGAGCTCATCGCCGAGCTTGGCGACCTCCGCCATCAGCGGCGCGATACCCTCGCCCGCGGCCTTGGCCTTGCCGATGGCCTTGGAGCGGGTATTGCGCTCGTTCTGCAGGGCCTGGGTGCGCACCTGCACCTCCTTGCGCGCCGCTTCCAAAGCGGCGATGCGCGCCGTGTCCAATTGATATCCACGGACGGCCAGTCGCGCGGCGGTCTCGTCCAGCTGGTTGCGGATCAGTCTGGGGTCAAGCATGTACTACCCTTTCATCACTCATCGTCATCTTCGTTCACATAAGCCGTCCAGTGGATGATATGGCCCGGCTTGATGGAGGTGTGGATATGCTCGATGATGCTGGTGATCTTGTCCGGCGTATCGAAGAACTCCACCACCACCGGCAGATCCAGCGACAGGTCCACCAGACGCGCCGAGTGGATCTCGCCGGACGGGCCAAATCCGGAAATACCACGAAACACCGTCACGCCCCTGACCTTCTCCCAATCGTGGAGGCGGCGCAACAGGCTTTCCAGCTGCCCCTCCTTCTCGCTGAGATAGATGCGTACCACCGTGACTTCCGTCGTCTTCATAGCCGTCTCCCCATGGCAACGCCCAGCCACACCGCGGCCAGACACAAGCTGACGCTCAACAACATATTCAGCAGCGCCTTGATATTCTCACCGTCTTCAATGAGCGCGAAGGTCTCCATGGAGAAGGTGGAAAAAGTGGTAAAGGCGCCGAGCATGCCGATCAGTACTACCGCCCGCCATTCCACGCTCACGGCCAGGCGCTCCACCAGCAACACGAACAAAAATCCCATCATCAGCGATCCCAGGACGTTTACCAACAGCGTGCCGTAGGGAAACGCGCGTCCTACCAGGCTGTATAAACCGGTGGAGGCCAGATAACGCATCACCGCCCCGATGGAGCCGCCGAGGGCAATGGCCAGAATATGCTTCACTTGCAGTTACCTCACAACTTGGCACGGAGGGTGCGAAGATAAGTTTCCGATCTACGGCGGATAAGACGACTCTGCCGAATATCTCTGCTATTCGGCCAACCACCCGCCTCCATTAGTCCCTCTCCGTACTTTGCGTGCTTAAAGCTTTTTCTTATCCAGGTCCCGCAATTGGGCCAGCTTCTCGGCGATCTTGATCTCCAGACCGCGCTGTACCGGATGATAATACACCCGCTCGCCCAGTTCCTCCGGAAAATAACGTTCTCCAGCGGCGTAGGCATCCGGCTCGTCATGAGCGTAGCGGTATTGCCGGCCGTACCCCAATTCCTTCAGCAAGCGGGTCGGGGCGTTGCGCAGGTGTAGCGGCACCGCCAGTGACCCGCTGTCGCGGGCATCCTGCATGGCGGCGCCGAAGGCCGTATAGACCGCGTTGCTCTTGGCGGCGCAGGCCAGGTAGGTGACCGCCTGAGCGATGGCCAAGTCCCCTTCCGGGCTGCCGAGACGCTCCTGGACGTCCCAGGCGTTGAGGGTGATCTGCAGGGCACGCGGGTCGGCGTTGCCGATATCCTCGCTGGCCATGCGTACCACCCGCCTTGCGATATAGAGGGGATCGCAGCCGCCGTCCAGCATGCGCGCCAGCCAATACAGGGCTGCGTCCGGTGCGGAGCCGCGCACCGCCTTGTGCAGCGCCGAGATCTGATCGTAAAACGCCTCGCCGCCCTTATCGAAGCGCCGTGGCGTCCCCCCCGCCAATACCTCATTCAGCAAGGCTTCGTCGATGCTGCGCCGACCCTGGGCCGCGGCGTAGCCTGCGGCGATCTCCAGATAATTGAGGGCGCGGCGGGCATCGCCGTCCGCCGCGGCGGCGATACGCGCCCGCAGTTCCGCCGCGATCTCCAGGCCCTGGCCGCCCAGACCGCGCTCCTCGTCCGCCAGGGCACGGTCGATCACCCGCCCCAGTTCCTCTCCGGTCAGAGAACGCAGCACATATACCCGGGCGCGGGACAGCAAGGCGTTATTGAGTTCGAAAGAGGGATTTTCCGTGGTGGCGCCGATGAGGGTGACCGTGCCATCCTCCACGTAAGGGAGAAAGGCGTCCTGCTGCGACTTGTTGAAACGGTGGACCTCGTCGACGAACAACACCGTGGCCGTGCCGTCGGCGGCCCGGGCCTGCTTGGCCTGTTCTACCGCGGTGCGCACCTCCTTGACGCCGGACAGTACTGCCGACAGGCCGAGGAATTGGGCCGCCACACGGCGCGCCACGAGCCGCGCCAAGGTCGTCTTACCTGTGCCGGGCGGCCCCCACAGAACCATGGAATGGAGCCGGCCCTTTTCGATGGCGATACGTAATGGTTTACCGTCCCCCAACAAATGGGTCTGCCCGGCGAATTCATCCAGATCACGGGGGCGCATACGGTCGGCCAAGGGCTGACCACTCATATCCGGCGTGTTGAAAAGGTCGTCCTTCAAGACGGGCTCAGTCCCCTACCACATCTACACCGGGAGGCGGCGTAAATTCAAACAGCGAGGGATCCAGGCGGGAATTGCGCTGCAGATGGGAAAATTCCAGGCGGGTGGTGTGGCCGAAATTATCCTGCAATTCCATGATGCGCAGATCATGGCGGTCGAAACCCAGGCGAATATACTCGAAACTGCTGTCCTTTTGCCGGGGGGTCAGTTCCACCCATTCCAGTTTATCGATGGCGCCGAGTTCCCTTATGGTGAAGCTGCTTTCCAGGGAGTCGCCGCTGCTCAACAATTGTGCCGGAGTGTTGCCTACCGCCTCACCGAGTTTTTTTACGGTGACCTGCTCCAATTCAGCATCGTACAGCCACACCTTTTTGCTGTTGGCGACGATCAACTGGTGATAGGGTGAGGTGTAGTCCCAATGAAATTTTCCGGGTCGTTGGATGGCGAAGGTCCCGTGCGCCCGCTGGCTCACGTGGTTGTGCTGATCGAAGGTGGTTTGCGAGAAATCGCCCCGCAGCGAATGCACATCGTTGAAAAAGGCATGCAAGCGTTCCATGGCGATGCCGGCGTGCGCGGCAGGAACCACCACACACCACATGGAGGCGATAGCGTATACCAATTGTCTGGAAAATTTCATTATGGATGTATGGCAATCAATATCGAAAATAAAGGTGGCGAAGAGCAGCCGATCCCGGGACCCTATGCGACCGTGCTGGATATGCCTTTGCCGATGCGATCCAGCTCAATTTTCCACTGGTGCCGGTGCCAGCACCTCTCGCATGCCGTTCGCCTGTAATGGCCCCACCACCCCGGCGCGCTCCATCTGTTCCACCATGCGCGCCGCGCGGTTATAGCCGATCTTGAAGCGCCGCTGCACCGCCGATACCGAGGCACGGCGGCTCTCGGTGACCAGCGCCACCGCCTGATCGTAGAGGGGATCGCTCTCGATGTTATTGTCGCCTTCGCCCAGATAGCCTCCGGCGTTGCCGTTAGCGTCATTGGCGTCGCCTTCCAGGATCTCGTCCAGGTATTGGGGATCACCCTTTTGCTTGAGCTCCGCTACCACCTTGTGGACCTCCTGATCGGCCACGAAGGCGCCGTGCACCCGCACCGGCACCCCGGTGCCGGGCGCCAGATACAGCATGTCACCGTGTCCCAGCAGCTGCTCCGCACCCATTTGATCGAGAATGGTACGGGAGTCGATCTTGGAGGACACCTGGAAGGCGATACGGGTGGGGATATTGGCCTTGATCAGGCCGGTGATGACGTCTACTGACGGGCGCTGGGTGGCCAGCACCAAATGGATGCCTGCCGCCCGAGCCTTCTGCGCGAGACGGGCGATGAGCTCTTCCACCTTCTTGCCCACCAGCATCATCATGTCCGCCAATTCGTCGATGATCACGACGATGAACGGCAGGTGCTCCAGGCTGGGCGCGGTCTGCCCTTCCAGCGGTTTGAACAGGGGATCCGGGATCGGCCGGCCGGCGTCGGCGGCCTCCTTCACCTTGCGGTTGTATCCGGCTATGTTGCGGACCCCCAGGGCCGACATCAACCGATAGCGGCGATCCATCTCCCCCACGCACCAGCGCAGCGCGTTGGCCGCCTCTTTCATGTCCGTGACCACCGGGGCCAGCAGGTGGGGAATCCCCTGGTATACCGACAGCTCCAGCATCTTGGGATCGATGAGGATCATGCGCACGTCCTGGGGTGAGGCCTTGAACAGGATGCTGAGGATCATGGCATTGACCGCCACCGATTTCCCCGAACCGGTGGTCCCCGCCACCAGCAGGTGCGGCATGCGGTCCAACTCCGCCATCACCGGCTGTCCGCTGATGTCCTTGCCCAAGGCCAGAGTGAGGGGTGAGGCAGCATGATCATAGTCCTTGGAGGCCAGCAGCTCGCTGAGGCGCACCGTTTCGCGGTATTCATTGGGCACCTCCAGCCCGATCACCGATTTGCCGGGGATGACCTCCACCACTCGCACACTGATGGCGGACAAGGCCCGCGCCAGGTCCTTCGCCAGATTGGTAATCTGGCTGACCTTGACACCAGGGGCCGGCTGCAGCTCGAAGCGGGTGATCACCGGGCCGGGGTGCACCGCCACCACCTGGGCCTCCACGCCGAAGTCACTGAGCTTCGATTCCAGCAGGCGCGACATGGCCTCCAGGGCATCGGGCGAGATGCGGTGGGCGGACGGTTCGGCTGCATCCAACAAGGACAGGGTCGGCAGGCTTCCCGGGTCGCCCACCGCCTTGAACAACGGAATCTGCCGTTCCTTCTCGACGCGGCTGCTGGGCGGGAGCTGACGGATGGTCGGTTCAATGCGCGGCGGGGCATGCGCCTTCAACTTTTTCCTTTTTGCCGCGACCCTGGGCAGCGCCTCCCGGGCGGCATCCCGGCGGGCGCGGCGTTCGACGATATATTCGCGCAGGCTCTGCCAAGCGTGCGTGAGCCACGCGACAACGTTCAAGGTGACGCGGCCGGTGGTGTCCATGAGCCATATCCATGACAGGCCGGTAAACAGGGTAACGCCAGCCAGGAACAGGGCCAGAAGAAATAACGCGGTGCCCGCCGCATTGAAAGACCTGACCAGGCCGTGGGTCACCACCTCGCCGAGCACGCCGCCGCTGTTCACCGGCAAGGACAAGGGATCCATGCCATACAAGGTGGCCAACCCGGCGCCTGCCGCCACTGTCAGGGCGAATCCCGCGCCGCGCAACGCCATCTCACGGCCGTTGCCCCGGCTCTCAGCGCCGCGACCGCGGTACAGCAACCAGGCGCTATAGCCCACCATGACGGGAAACAGGTAAGCCAGATATCCGAAGAGGAACAAAAAGGCGTCGGCGAACCAGGCGCCGGCCACGCCGCCGATATTGGCGATCTTGTCGCCGGAGCCGCTGCGCGACCAACCGGGATCGGCGGGGTTGTAACTGCTCAGGGACATCAACAGGTAGATGGCGACGGCGCCCAACACCAGCAAACCACCTTCCCGTAATCCACGGCTCATGTGACTGCTGAGAGCCATGTCGCGACCTTCCTTTTTCGATGAAGTAGTTGCCAATACCCTGGTCCTGGTTACTCTCTTTCGGTTCCGACCGCTGTCAACTGAGCTAAACCGCTGCTATTTTAATGAATATCACGCGAATAGTGAACGGCGGCGGGGACGTCCGCAGGGCGCGGCCCCCGGTTGCGGCTTTACCATGCCCCGGGCTTTGCGTAACATGAGCGGCCTTCCGCATCGTCCCCTGGTGCCCTGGCCGAATATGATGGAATGACACGATTAGCATGAGCGACATCAAACACAGCCGTTTGTTGATCCTGGGATCCGGTCCCGCCGGATACACCGCCGCCGTCTACGCCGCACGCGCCAATCTCAATCCGGTGCTCATTACTGGCATCCAGCAGGGCGGCCAGCTCACCACCACCACCGACGTGGACAACTGGCCCGGCGACGCCGAGGGCGTACAAGGCCCGGAGTTGATGGAGCGCATGCAGCGCCATGCCGAACGTTTCGGTACCGAGATCGTTTTCGATCACGTCAACCAGGTCGCGTTGCAGCAGCGCCCCTTTCACCTCAGCGGCGATTCCGGCGAATACAGCTGCGATGCCCTGATAATCGCCACCGGCGCCACGGCCAAATATCTGGGTTTGGAATCGGAAGAGCACTTCAAAGGCCGCGGGGTCTCGGCCTGCGCCACCTGCGACGGCTTCTTTTACAAGAACCAGGACGTGGCGGTGATCGGCGGCGGCAATACCGCCGTCGAAGAGGCCCTCTATCTGTCCAATATCGCCTCCAAGGTGACCGTGGTGCATCGCCGTGACAGTTTCAAGGCGGAGAAGATTCTCATCAATCAACTGCTGGACAAGGCCAAGAACGGGAACGTCGAGATCCTCTGGAACCACAATCTGGATGAGGTGCTGGGCGATCAATCCGGCGTCACCGCTCTGCGCCTCAAGGGTAATGACGGCTCCAGCCGCGAAATCGCGGTGCAAGGCGTGTTCATCGCCATCGGACACGCCCCTAATACCGCCATCTTCGAGGGACAAGTGGACATGGTTAACGGCTACATCAAGGTCAAGACCGGCAGCGACGGCAATGCCACCGCCACCAGCATACCCGGGATATTCGCCGCCGGCGATGTCGCCGATCATATCTACCGCCAGGCCGTCACCTCGGCGGGCACCGGTTGTATGGCGGCCCTGGACGCGGAACGCTACCTGGATGCACTGGCCCGTGGCGGCGACGCATGACGCCGCGCACTTGCCGCTGACCAACAGCCCCTTGCCCTGCCGCCCCGGCATCACCGGAATAACGGCATGCCGCACCGCCGATCACGGCACGATACTGTCCTTCCCCAAGCGCATGGTGCGCGCCGAAAATACTTCGTCCTTCAACCCGGAGTTCAGCTTGATATCGGTGATATCCAGGACGGTGCGCTCGTCGGTGATGAGATTTTCCCCCACCACCTGTTTCCATACCCAGTCCTTGCCGATCCGTTTCCATGTGATGGTCTGGCGCTTTATGAGCAGGCCCGTCGGATCGTAATAATCGATACGTTCGGGAAGAAAATTATCCCGGGTGATCCAGCGCCGGGTCTTCTGATAGGGGTAATCTCGGCTGACGCTCTTAGGTACGCTCTCCACGACAAAATCATCATGACCGTTGAATACCTCGTCTTTTAACAGGGTATGCTCGTCCAGGTCGGGTTTCCGTGGAGCCAGATCCACTTCGGTCAGGACCGAATGGGCAAAATCGTCATTCTGATCGTGATGACTGTGACGCTCGCTTGGGGTTACTTTGCGCACCATGCGCAGCTCCGGCAAGTACATCCACTCATCGGGTCTTTTGTGCGCATACATCCAGATCATAAAGGATTTCCCTCTGTCATCCGGCGGGTATTCGCTGAAGAAGATCACCTTGTCGTTCACACCCTCACGGCCACCGTATTCCTTCCATGCCATTGTGTATACAAGCTTTCTTTCCGTGCCGTCGGATTTTTTGAAGCGAAAGCTCAGGCGCGATATGCTGTCGTCACCACCCTCAATTTCCGATGACTTTTTGACGATCTCGGCGGCGGTGGGCCCGGCCCCGGCATGCACAGGGATACTCCATAGCGATATTGCGATTAAAATACCTGCTATGCTAAGCATTGACCGCGACATTCCCTTCCCTCCGCTGCTGTAAGGCTCGATGATTGTTGTGAAAGATATCGAAGGCATTATGCGCTGTTTGTTAAGAATGGACACCGCCCCCTGACACCACTTTCTCACCAGAGATATACAATACCAGCATGCGTATAACGTCTTTGAGTTGCATTGACGAAGTCAGCCAGGAATCCTGGAACGCCTTAACTAGTTTATCCAACCCGTTTATAAGGCACGAATTTTTGTGCTCGCTGGAACATGCCGGCTGCGTGGTCCCCGAAACCGGTTGGGCCCCCTGCCACCTCGTCGCGACGGAGGGAAATCGCTTGTTGGGCGCCTTGCCGCTCTATCTCAAGCACCACTCCTGGGGAGAGTTCGTCTTCGATTTCGCCTGGGCAGAGGCCTATGAACGCAGCAGTAAGGCGTATTATCCCAAAATCATCAATGCCGTCCCCTATACGCCGGCCACGGGGCCGCGCTTCTTGGTAGGGTCTTCCCCCGACGCCGCCCGGGTCAAACAGGCCCTGTTAGAAGCGGCCCGGGAGCTGGTGGTGGAGCGCAAGGCCTCCTCGCTGCACTGCCTCTTCACCACGACCGACGACAGCGAATTCCTGGCGTCCCATGATTTCCTGCTACGCCTGGGGTGCCAGTATCATTGGCAAAATCAGAATTACGGCGACTTCGACGACTTCCTCGGCGACTTTACCGCGGACAAACGCAAGAAGGTGAAACGGGAACGACGCCGCATTCAGGAGGCCGGCATCGAGACCCTCATGCTCGAGGGCGATGAGATAAGCCCCGATCTGTGGGAGGTGTTCTATCGCTTCTATTATGGAACGGTGTTGCGCAAGAGCGGTTACGCGCCGCTGTCCTTGGAATTCTTTCTCAGCCTGGGACGGGCCATGCCGGAGAACGTGGTATTGGGGTTGGCGCGCCACCGGGGAGACTATGTGGCGGCGGCCCTCAGCTTACGTGGCGAGGATAGTCTGTACGGCCGCTATTGGGGGGCGTCCAATGATTTTCACAGCCTGCACTTCGAATTGTGCTATTACACGGGAATCGAGTATTGCATCCAACACGGTCTGCAACGCTTCGAACCGGGCGCCCAGGGAGAACATAAGATCAGCAGAGGTTTTCTACCGACCCCTACCTATTCCAACCACTGGCTTGCGGATCCCATTTTTCAGCGAGCCATCGGCATCTCCCTGGAACGGGAACAGGAACAGATGCGTTACCGCATCAGGGAACTCAGCAGCCATGCCCCATATAAAACTATTCACTCTTGAGCGTCGTCAATAATGGTATCTCCGCATCCCTTGCTATGGTTGGATTCCAAGGGCGGCGCCACGGCATTCCCCGATGTCGAACTTGCCCTCAAGGAACCTAACGGTCTCTTGGCCATAGGCGGCGATCTATCGCCGCCCCGGCTGCTGCATGCCTATCGCCATGGAATCTTCCCCTGGTACAGCCATGATCAACCTATCTTGTGGTGGTCGCCCGAGCCGCGCAGCGTGCTCTACCCACAGCGGTTGCGGATATCGCGCAGCCTGCGCCGGACCTTGAAGAAGAATATCTTCACCGTGACGACCGACATCGCGTTTCGTCGCGTCATAGAGGCTTGCGCCGAACCGCGCGACGCCGCTGGAGGCACCTGGCTCACCGCTGAAATGATTGAGGCCTACAGCCGCCTGCACACCATGGGGTACGCCCACTCGGTGGAAGCGTGGTATGAAGGCGAATTGGCGGGAGGGATCTATGGCGTCAGTCTTGGAAAAATATTCTTCGGTGAGTCCATGTTCACCCGGCGCCCCGATGCATCGAAGGTGGCCTTTGTCCGGCTGATCCAGTACTTGCAGCGGCAGGGGTTCGCCTTGATCGATTGCCAGGTACCGTCCGCGCATCTGGCCAGTCTGGGAGCGGAGACTATCCCGCGCCGCGACTTCGTTGCATGCCTAAACCGTTATTGCGACCAGCCGACACCCTGGGCGGCATGGAGTGATGCCGATGGATAACGCCAACGAACAGCGTCCCTTCGACGGCAATAGTCACACGATCCGGCTGTATGCCAGCCCGCCGCATGCCTGCGCCTACCTGGAGCAACGGGAAGCCGTCACCCAATTCATCGATCCTTCCCAGACCATGCATACGCAGTTATACGGCCAACTCGTCGAGCTCGGTTTTCGCCGGAGCGGAGAGTATGTCTACCGTCCGCGTTGTTATACATGCCAAGCCTGTCTGCCGGCACGGATACCCACCGGCGCGTTTCAACCGTCCCGGAGCCAACGCCGCGTCTGGAAGCGCAACCGGGATCTTGACGTAAGGCTGGTGCCCGCCACCTTTCAGGAACGGCATTTCAGCCTCTACCGCCGCTATATCAGCACCCGTCACGCCGGCGGGGATATGGACGTCACCAATCCGGAACAGTACCGGGAATTCTTACTGAGCAGCTGGGCCGACACCTGGTGCTATGAATTCCTGGTGGGCCCTCGATTGGTGGCGGTGGCGGTGATTGATCGCCTCCCGGCGGGGCTTTCGGCGGTGTACACCTTTTTCGATCCCGACTATGCCGATCGGGGCTTGGGAACCTACGCCGTATTGTGGGAAATTTCCGAAGCCCGCAAGAGCGGCCTGCCTTGGCTGTACCTGGGGTATTGGATCGAAGAGTGCCCTAAAATGAGCTACAAGAACCGCTTCCGTCCCCTGGAAATCTACCAAGACGGGCTGTGGCGGGCCCTGCCAGCCGATGACAGGC
The DNA here is from genome assembly GCA_037381915.1 of Gammaproteobacteria bacterium. GTDB lineage: Bacteria > Pseudomonadota > Gammaproteobacteria > DRLM01 > DRLM01 > JARRQJ01. Next base: position 22,978 of record JARRQJ010000021.1, read on the forward strand.
CGGCCTGACGGGCGCCGTTTCCCTGCCGCCGCAAAATCATCCCCATACCTTTGAAAAATTCCTCAAGTTGGGGCAATATGCGCCTTCTGAATTTAGCGACTCGAGGAGCAAACCTAAAACATGGCCAAAGAAGACCATATCGAGATGGAGGGCACGGTAATCGAAACCTTGCCCAATACGATGTTCCGCGTAGAACTAGAAAATGGTCACATAGTCACCGCACATATTTCAGGTAAGATGCGCAAGCACTATATCCGTATCTTGACCGGCGACAAGGTCACCGTGCAGCTGACCCCCTATGACCTCACCAAGGGCCGTATCAGTTTTCGCGCCCGCTGACCCACTTATCGACCTTCAGTCATCTGCCGCCGCGGCGCCGATCCCCACTCCCCTCCCCTGGACCCGCATGATGGGAGCGACCAGGGATTAAGCGTGAGCGATCTCTTCGTTGGGTTGGAACTCGAACGCGAGCTGACCATCTCTAATGGTGATAACCACATGCCCGCCGCTGGCGAGTTTCCCGAAGAGTAACTCTCCCGCAAGCGGCTTCTTGATGTGCTCCTGAATCACGCGCGTCATGGGCCTGGCGCCCATCTGCGGATCAAACCCGTGTTGCGCCAACCAGGTCCGTGCCTCCTGATCGACTTCCACCGTGACGTTCTTCTCTTCCAACTGGGCTTCCAACTCGGCGATGAATTTGTCGACCACATGAGCGATCGTGCCAGCATCCAGGGACTTGAATTGGATAATACCGTCCAGGCGATTGCGGAACTCCGGGGTGAAGGTCTTTTTAATCACTTCGATGCTGTCGCTGACATGATCCTGTTGGGTGAAGCCCATGGAACGGCGGCTAATCTGCTCGCTGCCGGCATTGGTGGTCATGATCAGGATCACGTTGCGGAAGTCCGCCTTGCGCCCGTTATTGTCGGTAAGGGTGCCGTGGTCCATGACCTGCAGCAACAGATTATAGACATCGGGATGGGCTTTCTCGATTTCGTCCAGCAGCAGCACCGCGTGGGGTTGCTTGTTCACGGCCTCGGTGAGGAGGCCGCCCTGATCGAATCCCACATAACCGGGTGGGGCACCGATCAGGCGCGACACCGTATGGCGCTCCATATATTCGGACATGTCGAAACGGATCAGTTCGATCCCCATCACCTTGGCCAGTTGCCGCGAGACCTCGGTCTTGCCCACGCCGGTAGGGCCGGCGAACAGGAATGAGCCGATGGGTTTCTGCGTGTTGCCTAAACCGGAGCGGGACATTTTGATGGCGGAGGACAGCGCCTCGATTGCCTCATCCTGGCCGTACACCACCAATTTGAGATCCCGTTCCAGGGTCCGCAGGGCATCCTTGTCGGAAGCGGAGACGTTCTTGGTGGGGATACGGGCGATTTTCGCCACGATGTTCTCGATATCCACCACACCGATGGTCTTCTTGCGCCTGGAGGCCGGCAACAGATGCTGGGTGGCACCGGCCTCGTCGATCACATCGATGGCCTTGTCGGGCAGATGGCGATCGTTGATGTAGCGGTCCGACAATTCCACAGCGGCGCGCAGGGCGGCACGGGAATACTTCACCCCGTGGTGTTCCTCAAAGCGGGATTTCAGGCCGCGCAGGATATGCACCGTGTCCTCCACCGACGGTTCACCCACGTCGATTTTCTGAAAACGCCGCGCCAACGCGCGGTCCTTCTCGAAAATTCCCCGGAATTCCTGGTAAGTGGTAGAACCGATGCAGCGCAGCTTGCCGGATGACAACACCGGTTTGATGAGATTGGAGGCATCCATGACGCCGCCCGAAGCGGCGCCGGCGCCGATGATGGTATGGATCTCATCGATAAACAGGATACTGCCCGACTCGCGGGCCAATTGCGCCAGTACCGCCTTCAGCCGCTTCTCGAAATCGCCGCGATATTTGGTGCCGGCCAGCAACGCGCCCATATCCAGAGAATATATCGTGGCGTCGGTCAGTACGTTGGGGACCTTGCCCTCCACGATCCTCCTGGCCAGACCTTCCGCCAGCGCGGTCTTACCGACTCCCGCCTCCCCCACCAGCAGGGGATTGTTTTTGCGCCGGCGGCACAGGATCTGGATGATGCGCTCGATTTCATAATCGCGGCCAATCAGGGGATCGATCTTGTCCTGACGGGCCAACTCATTGAGATTAGAGGCAAAATTCTCCAAGGGGGACCGGGATGGCGATTCGATGTTTTCTTCTTCGTCCCCCGTGAAGGAGATACTTTCCGGTTCGTCCTCTTCCCCGGGGATCTTGGAAATACCATGGGAGATATAGTTCACGATATCCAGGCGGGTAACGTTCTGCTTATGCAGGAGATACACGGCTTGGGAATCCTGCTCGCTGAAAATCGCCACCAGGACATTGGCGCCGGTCACCTCTTTCTTGCCGGAGGATTGCACGTGAAAGACCGCCCGCTGCAGTACCCGCTGAAACCCCAGGGTCGGCTGGATTTCCCTGCCATCATTGGGGGCGAGATGCGGGGTAGTCTCGTCGATAAACGCGGTCAGTTCCTTTTTTAGCTGCTCGAGATTGGACCCGCAGGCCTTCAGCACTTTCACCGCGGCGCTGTTATTGAGCAGGGCCAATAGCAGGTGCTCCACGGTTACGAATTCATGAAGGTTTTCCCGCGCATCGCGAAAAACGGTATTCAGTGTTTGCTCTAAATCTTGACTTAACATGAAGTTACTCCAACTTCCTAATGTAACTCCTAAGCCTTCTCCATAGTGCACAGGAGCGGGTGTTGATTTTCCCTGGAATAATTATTTACCTGATGGACCTTGGTTTCCGCCACATCCCGGGTATAGACACCGCATACACCCATCCCTCGGGTATGCACGTGCAACATGATCTCAGTGGCCTTCCCCATGTCCATTCCAAAAAACCTCTGTAATACCTCCACTACGAAATCCATGGGCGTAAAGTCATCATTCACGATAATAACCTTATAGAGGGGGGGTTGCTTCAGCTTCGGTTTTACCGCCTCAACCGCTAAGCCGTCCCCGTCCTGCCCTCCACCCGGACGATGAGTGCTCATAGTTCCCACCTACTATAACGAACCAAAAACCAAATCCCTTGAGCCATAGGCCCCATTATTGAGACATCTGCCGCCCCAAGGCATTCCTAACACCATAAAAATACCAGGAATCTTGACAATAATACTAACTTCGACGACAGTGTCCAATGTAAAGTTCTGTTGCTCATGACGTATCGAGCTGGGAGGGAGGTCCGATGCGGTACGAGGATCTCTAGCGATGTGGTAACGGCGGAGGGGCCGTCGCAATGCAAGAGAGGGTCAGCAATGAAAACCGCGACCGGGGTCGTTAAATGGTTCAGCAATGTAAAGGGTTACGGCTTCATTACTCCTGATGAGGGGGAAGAGGAGATATTTGCCCATTTCTCCGCGATAGAAATGGAAGGATATCGAACTTTAAAACAGGGCCAGAAGGTGGAATTCCAAATACAGCAAGGGCCTAAGGGTTGGATGGCCTCGAGCATCCGTCCCGCTAGCAACTGACACCTTCAGAGGCTAGCCCCTTTTCCGATCAATTGCCGGTCCATTTTCATGGCGACATGGAAATGGACCGGGATGGAGCGTTACGTGTTCTACTAACTAACAGTGGCCGATGATGGCGTCCCCAAAATCGGAGCAGCTGAGCTGGGTGGCGGATGGCATTAACCTCGCCAGGTCATAGGTCACCGTCCCGGCCGAGATGGAGGCCGCTAGCCCTCTGACAATCAAATCGGCCGCCTCCACCCAACCCAGATGGCGCAGCATCATCTCCGCCGACAGGATCAATGAGCTGGGGTTGACGATGTTCTTGCCCGCGTACTTCGGGGCGGTGCCGTGGGTCGCCTCGAACAATCCCACCGTGTCGGACAGATTCGCGCCCGGTGCGATGCCGATCCCCCCCACCTGCGCCGCCAGCGCGTCCGAGATGTAGTCACCATTGAGATTAAGCGTGGCGATCACGTCAAATCCCTCGGCCCGCAGCAGGATTTCCTGAAGAAAGGCGTCGGCGATGACATCTTTAACCACGATCTCCCGCCCGGTCTTGGGGTTGACGAAACGGCACCACGGTCCCTTATCGATTTCCTCCGCCCCGAATTCCCGCTTGGCCAGGGCGTATCCCCAGTTCTTGAAGGCCCCTTCGGTAAATTTCATGATGTTACCCTTGTGCACCAGGGTGACCGAGGCGCGGTCGTTGTCTATGGCGTATTGCAGGGCCTTGCGCACCAGGCGTTCCGTGCCTTCGCGGGACACCGGTTTGATACCGATACCGGAGGTAGCGGGGAAACGGATCTTTTTTACCCCCATTTCCCCTTGCAGGAATTGAATGAGCTTGCGCGCCTCAGGGGTCTCCGCCGCCCATTCAATACCGGCGTAAATGTCCTCCGAATTCTCGCGGAAGATGACCATATCGACCTTTTCCGGCGCCTTGACCGGGCTGGGTGTCCCCGGGTAGTAACGCACCGGCCGGAGGCAAAGGTAGAGATCCAAATCCTGGCGCAAGGCCACGTTGAGGGAACGAATGCCGCCGCCTACCGGCGTAGTCAAGGGACCTTTGATGCCCACCGCAAATTGACGCAAGGCCTCCAGGGTTTCGCCGGGCAGCCATACATCCTCTCCGTAAATCCCCGTGGCCTTCTCCCCCGCGTAAACCTCCATCCATGCGATGCTTCGCCGGCCGGCATAGGCCTTGGCCACCACCGCGTCGACGACCTTGCGCATCACCGGGGTGATGTCGACACCGATCCCGTCGCCTTCTATAAACGGAATGACGGGACGATCGGGAACGCTAAGCGTGCCGTCGGCGGCAGCCGCGATCGCTTCGCCGTCGTGGGGAACCTGAATCTTGTCGTAGGCCATGCCGGTCTCCTAAGATGCTTGATGCGCTAAACGCACCATTCTAGCAGTATGTGCCAATGCGCAGCTAATTCGGCACACGATGATGACGCAGATCGTTTTATTCAATAAGCCCTATGATGTCCTTTGCCAGTTTACCGACGCCGCGGGGCGGGCCACTCTGGCGGATTATATTCCGATCAAGGGAGTCTATCCCGCCGGACGTCTGGACCGCGACAGCGAAGGCCTGCTGGTGCTGACCGATTGTGGACGGCTGCAACATCGCATCGCCGACCCGCGCCACAAGCTGACGAAGCATTACTGGGTCCAGGTGGAGGGAGAACCGGACGACGAAGCGCTTGGCCGCTTGCGCGCCGGGGTAATGCTCAAAGACGGGATGTCGGCGCCCGCCGCTGCGGCCTTGATCCCTCCACCGGCAATCTGGCCGCGCAGCCCGCCGATCCGCCACCGCGCCCATATCCCCACTGCATGGCTGGAACTCACTATACGTGAAGGCCGCAATCGGCAGGTGCGGCGTATGACCGCGGCGGTCGGTCATCCCACCCTGCGCTTGATCCGTTACCGTATCGGAGACTGGACACTGGGGACGCTCAAGCCGGGAGAATATCGCGTATCCGTCTATCGCCAATCCCGTCGCAAGTTCTGATCATGTTATAGTTTTTCGATGAACGACAGACATCACATCACCGTCGCCGCACTGATCGAACGGGAGGGGCGCTATTTGCTGGTGGAGGAACGCAGTGGTGGACGGATCGTGTACAATCAACCGGCCGGACACGTGGAGATGGGAGAGGATTTGCTTGAGGCGGTGGTCCGCGAGACTTGGGAAGAAACCGCATGGCGGTTCCAACCACAAGCCCTTTCCGGCGTCTACCACTGGACCAATCCGGAAAATCGCAACACCTATCTGCGATTCTGTTTCACCGGGTCGTGCCATGACCATGATCCACATCAAGCCTTGGACACCGGCATAATCGGCACCTGGTGGCTGACGCGGGACGACTTGGTGGCGCGCGCCGGACAACAGCGCAGCCCCATGGTGTTACGTTGCATCGATGATTATCAAGCCGGGAAACGCTATCCTCTGGAGTTGTACACGGACGTTTCAAAGATTTGAAGCGTCATTATCACCGATTCGACCCCCATGAACAGTCCTTCGCCCACGACCGAGCATAAACACCATTTTCCCGTCGCTACCCAAAAGGTGGTAATCGGCATGTCGGGCGGCGTGGATTCCTCAGTGGCCGCTTATCTGTTGAAACACCAGGGTTACGACGTCTGCGGCATCTTTATGCACAATTGGCGGGAGACGAATCCGGAATTTCCCTGTACCGCCACCGAAGACGCCCATGACGCCCTGGAGGTGTGTGACAGCCTCGGCATCGAACTCGACGCCATCGACTTTTCCAGCGAATACTGGCAACGCGTGTTCGCCTATTTCCTGGACGAATATCGCCGCGGGCGTACGCCTAATCCCGATGTCCTGTGTAACAAGGAGATCAAATTCAACGCCTTTCTCGATCACGCGCTTGCCCAGGGCGCGGACTGCATCGCGACCGGCCACTATGCGCGCATCCAGGAGACGGATGGATGCTATCGCCTGCTGAAAGCGCGGGACCCTGGCAAGGATCAGAGCTATTTCCTTTATACCTTGGGCCAGGCGCAACTGGCGCGCAGCCTGTTCCCGGTGGGTGGGCTCCACAAATCCGAGGTCAGGCGCATCGCCCGCGAGCAAGGTTTCGCCAATGCCGCGAAGAAGGACAGCACCGGCATCTGTTTCATCGGCGAGCGGGACTTCAACAAATTCTTGTCGCATTATCTGCCCGCGCAGCCGGGCGAAATCCGCACAGCCGACGGCCGGCATCTGGGTTCCCACGACGGCCTGATGTACTACACCCTGGGACAACGCAAGGGGATCGGCATCGGCGGGCGGAAAGGGATGGACGAAAGTCCCTGGTATGTGGTGGACAAGGATATGGCGAATAACATTCTTGTCGTCGCCCAGGGCCACGACCATCCCCTGCTTTACCACCGCGGTCTCCGGGCCGGCGCCGTGCATTGGGTGGCGGGCGAACCACCCGCCATCCCGCTGCGCTGCCGGGCCAAGACCCGCTATCGCCAAACCGAGCGGGACTGCGTGGTGTCGCGCGATGGGAGCGACGCTTATCTCGTTCACTTCGATGAGGCGCAACGTGCCGTGACCCCGGGTCAGTCCGTGGTGTTTTATCAGGGAGAGGTGTGTTTGGGCGGCGGCATCATAGAAAAAATCGTCAGTTGAGCCTCGATCCGGCTGCGGCAGATGGCAGAGCATACTATTACCGATCGCACCCTGGCCCTCGCCGGGATCTTTCAGGCCGCCAGCCTGGTACAGGAATTGGCCGATCGGGGCAGCGCCGATCCCCAGGCCCTGCAGGCAAGTCTGGGAAGTATCTTCCAGGTCGACCCGCCCACGACCGAGGCGATCTTCGGCGGCACCGCCGGGCTTCGTCGGGGCTTACAAGACTTGCTGGAACATCTGTCGGGAAACCAGGACTCCCACAAGGCTCAGGTCGTCAAATATGCCATCGGCGTGCTTTACCTGGAGCGGCAACTGGCCAAACGACCGGAATTGCTGCGCCAGATCCGTGTTGGCATCGAACGCGCCCGCCTGCAGAGCGAGCATTTCTCCCTGACCCATGCAAACATACTGGCCAGTCTCGCCGGCTGTTACAGTGACACGGTCAGCACCCTGACACCGCGGATTATCGTATCCGGACAACAAGGCCATTTGTCCAATCCGGAAGTCGCCAATACCGTGCGCGCCCTGTTGTTGGCGGCGATTCGTTCCGCGGTCTTGTGGCGTCAGTGCGGCGGTAATCGCATCCAGTTGCTGTTCGGGCGGCGGCGGCTGATCGCCAAAGCGCAGCGCCTATTGGACACCATCTGATACCGGCGCTCGCGGTTTACTCAAGGCCATCCATTCCGGCAATAGGGTATACTAAGGCCCATTGCATCACGCGGAGTTAGCATGGACCTTGCCCTTTCCTCTCTGACGGCGGTTTCCCCGCTGGATGGCCGCTACGGCGACAAGACTGCGGACCTGCGGCCGATATTCAGCGAATACGGGCTGATGCGCCATCGGGTCCTGGTGGAAATACGCTGGCTGCTGCAGTTGTCGCAGCACGACGGGATCGACGAAGTGCCCTCGCTCGGCCAGCACGCCGGCAGGATCCTCGACAACATCGTTGAACACTTCAACATCGAAGACGCGCAGCGCATCAAGAACATCGAGCGGACCACCAACCATGACGTCAAGGCCGTGGAATACTTCGTCAAGGAAAAAATGGTGGGCAACGCCGAGCTGGAAGCCGTCAGTGAATTCACCCACTTCGCCTGCACTTCGGAGGACATCAACAATCTCGCCTATGCCCTGATGCTGCGCGAAGCCCGCGGACAGATTATCGCCCCCGCCATGGACGAGATCATCGCCGCCATCGCCCGCCTCGCTCATCGTTACGCCGATATTGCCATGCTGTCCCGTACCCACGGCCAGCCGGCCTCGCCGACAACGCTGGGCAAGGAAATGGCCAACACGGTTCATCGTCTCAGACGCCAACGCGAGCAGCTGCTCCATACGCCGATCCTGGGAAAGATCAACGGTGCGGTCGGCAACTATAACGCCCATTTGGCGGCGTATCCCGAGGTGGACTGGGAATCCCTCGCCCGGGAGTTCGTGACCGGACTCGGCCTGGAGTGGAATCCTTACACCACCCAGATCGAGCCCCACGACTACGTCGCGGAATATTTCGATGCGCTGGCTCGTTTCAATACCGTATTGCTGGATTTTTGCCGCGATGTGTGGAGCTACATTTCGATCGGTTACTTCAAGCAACGGAGCGTGGCCAATGAAGTAGGCTCATCCACCATGCCCCACAAGGTCAACCCCATAGATTTCGAAAACGCCGAAGGCAACTTGGGACTGGCCAACGCCCTTTTCCAGCATCTCAGCGCCAAACTGCCGGTATCGCGCTGGCAACGCGACCTGACGGATTCCACCGTATTGCGAAATGTGGGCGCCGGCATTGCTTACAGCATCCTGGCATATCGTTCAATGCTCAAGGGATTAGCCAAACTCGAAGCGGACGCGGCGCGCCTCCAAGCCGATCTCGACGCCTGCTGGGAAATCCTGGCGGAGGCCGTCCAGACGGTGATGCGCCGCTATGGCATCGAATCGCCCTATGAAAAGCTCAAGGAACTGACTCGCGGCCAGGCAATCACCCGCGAAAGGCTTCATGCCTTTATCAACACCCTGGAGATTCCTCCAAGCGCCAAGGAACAGTTGTTAACACTGACCCCCGCCACCTACATCGGCAACGCCTCGGATCAGGCGCGCCGCATCTAGCGTAGCGCGCGCGAGCATCTCCGGAACGGACGGGCGGCGACGCTCTTCGAGACGGGCCGCTGATTTATTCTGAGTTGTATCAGCGCTGGGCGCCGACGCCGGCGCCTCCATTAAAGTTCGGCCTGCGAAATCCGATACGTCCCTTGACACAGGTAGCGGCAACTCTCATCCCCCAACCCCCCTGTCGCTACCTGAGCCACCCACTGAGCCCCAATCACGCATTGGGCCGTCTCGGCCACCCTGAGCCCCGGCATGCCAAGTGCCGGGGCTTTTTTTGTCTGTTACGCAACGGTGAATTCTCCAGGCACGGCCCAGCCGCCGGCTATAGCGGCGGAGCTATCCCATAGCTAAGCGAGGTGGCCGCCCAGCCCGTTGCTTGCTATGCTGCGCGCCATGAAGGATTTCAACGACTATTTGCTGATCGATACGACCCCCGCCCTGGCAGAGCTTTGTTCCCGGCTTCAGGATGCCACCTGGCTGGCAGTCGACACGGAATTCCTGCGTGAAAGCACTTATTATCCCAAACTCTGCTTAGTGCAGATCGCTACCCCGGAGTTGGTCGCCTGTATCGATACCATCTCCATCGGGGATATAACGCCATTCCTCGATCTCGTCTACGATACAAAGATCACCAAGGTCATGCACGCCGCCCGGCAGGACCTGGAAATTTTTCATCGTCTGCGCGGAAACCTACCTCGACCGCTCTTCGACTCGCAATTAGCGGCGCCGTTAGTGGGCTATCCCGAACAAATGGGTTATGCTCCCCTGGTAGACGCCTTGCTCGGCGTACATCTGAGCAAGGCCCATACCCGCACCGATTGGTCCCATCGTCCGCTCAGCGACGCTCAACTCCATTATGCCGCCGATGATGTACGTTATCTCGCGCAACTCTATCCCCTGTTGCGCGACAAACTGGAACAGTTACACCGCCTTGATTGGCTCTCCGGCGACTTCGCCGCCTTGATCGATCCCGGCCAATACGAACGGCCGCCCGAACAGGCCTGGCTGAGGATAAAAGGCATTCAACACCTGCGCGGCCACCGCCTCGCCGCCCTTCAGTCGCTTGCCGCCTGGCGCGAGCGAACCGCCCGCAGCGAAGATCGGCCACGTAACTGGCTGCTGCGCGACGACACTCTCATCGACTTGGCGAAAATACAACCCGGGGATAAATCCGCCTTATTGCGCATCCGCGGCGTCAACGCCCAGGTGGCGCATAGACACGGCGAGGTTTTGTTGAAGCTCATAGAAAAGAGCAAAGACCTCGAACCCGAACCTTTGCCGGCTGCGGCCGTGCATACCCGCCCCGGCGCCGGACAGGAAACCGTCGTGGAATTGTTATTAACGGCGGCGAGCCTGCTGGGGGAACAGCATCGCATCAATCCAACGCTCATCACCAACCGCAAGGAACTGGCACGCTTGATCCAGGGTGATCTCCAGCTCAATCTCCTGCAGGGCTGGCGGCGCAAACTCGCGGGGGAATCCTTGCTGGCGGTACTGCGGGGCGAGTATGGCCTGCGGGTGATCGACGGTAAGGTGCACCTGGAAAAAACGGCTTAGGCCTGTTCGACGAACTCCAGGGCGTTGCCGTCGGGATCGCGGCAAAACAAGGCCTTCCTTCCCGACCGGCTGCGCGTATACGCGATGCCCGCCGCGTCCAGAGCCATTCGCAGTTCCTCCACGTCGGAAACGCCCAGGGCGACATGCCGGTCGCGCCCACCGTGGGCGGGACGTCCCGTCACCGGATCGGGATTGGGCAATTCCATGAGGTGGATCTGCTGGCGACCCATCCGCAGCCAGGCGCCGGGATAGCCCAGGTCGGGACGCCTGGCATCCCTCTCCAGGCCCAAGACCCCTTGATAGAATTCCAGGGAACGCGCCGTGTTCTCCACCAGCAAACCGGCATGCAAGACATCATTGATCGTGAACATAGTGTCCTATTCTTAAAACGGCGCCGCCATGCCGCTGTCGTGACCCATCGAGGCGGCGACGATCCGCGCCGATGTACAATTCCCCCTGGCCCGTCGTCCAAGCAGGAGCGCAGTTGAACCCGAATACTCCCCTATACCTGGCCATCGATCAAGGCGGACACGCCAGCCGTGCCTCGCTGGTCACGGCGGACGGCGCCGTCATCGGCAGCGCCCGTGTCCCTGTTCAGACCCGGCACAAAGCAGCGGAACAAGTCGAACATGACCCGGAGGACATGGTGGCATCGGTCCGGGCGGCGATCAACGAAGCCGTGGCCTGCACGGGCCCCGCACCCATTATGGCCGCCGGACTGGCAACGCAGCGTTCTTCGGTGGTGTGCTGGGAGCTCGACAGCGGCGCGGCGCTGTCCCCGGTCCTCAGCTGGCAGGACCGCCGCACGGCCGGCTGGCTCGAGCAGCTTGCGGAACATGCCGCGGAAATCCGGCAACGCACCGGCCTGCCCCTATCACCGCATTATGGCGCAAGCAAGCTACGCTGGTGCCTGGATCACCTTCCCGCTGTGAAGGAGGCCTGGAAAGACGGGCGACTCGCCTGGGGACCCTTGGCCAGCTTCTTGACATACCGTCTTACGGAGGAAAAGACCCTGGCCGCTGATCCGGCCAACGCCTCACGCACCTTGTTATGGAGTCTTGACGACGGTGACTGGGACCCGCGTCTTGCGGAGCTGTTCGGCGTGCCGACCGGAGCATTACCCCCGTGCGCCGACACGCGCCAGGCCTGGGGGCATATCGCTGTCGAGCAACGGCGCATCCCGCTCGCAGTGGTGACCGGCGACCAATCCGCCGCCTTATTCGCCGCCGGTCAGCGCGAATCCAGGGTAATGATCAATCTCGGCACCGGAGCCTTCCTGCAACAAGGTCTGCCGCACCGTCCCCCGCCCTCCCGCCTGCTCGCCGGTTTGGCGTTCCAGGCTGCGACACGGCGGGTCTACGCCCTCGAGGGCACCGTCAACGGCGCGGGCAGTGCCTTGTCCTGGGTGGCCGGGGAGTTGGACCTGGAACAGGGGGAACTCTTTCGGCGCCTGCCGGGCTGGCTGAACAGCTGCAAACGACCGCCGCTATTCCTCAACGGCATCGCCGGGCTGGGAACGCCGTACATGCGCCCGATCTTCGCATCGCGTTTCATCGGAGAGGGATCGTCTGTGGAAAAGTGCGTGGCGGTGTGCGAGAGCATCGTCTTCCTGTTGCAGATCAATCTGGAGGAGATGGCCGCTGGCGGCTGTCCCGCGCGGGAAATCATCATCAGCGGCGGACTTTCCGAACTGGACGGCCTTTGTCAACGCCTCGCCGATCTGAGCGGTCTGCCCGTGTACCGTCCGCAGAATCACGAGGCCACCGTCCAAGGCTTGATCCATTTGCTGGCACATGGTGCAAGGCCCATGACGGATGCAGATATGGGAACGGGCTTCCTGCCCCGGAATCACCACGACCTGCACAGCCGTTATCGCGCGTGGCACGGCGTACTGGACGCCGCACTGCTTAAATAAATCGCTCGAATTGAATAAAATGCTGTTAAAACATCACAAATACATTGCCAAGCCCGGCGACTAACGTGTACATTTTTTCGGGCTCGACAGCAGAAAGGATAGAGGCATGGAGGCACCGCAACTCATCGCCCACCGGGGATATCCCCGGCGATACCCGGAAAACACCCTGGAAGGGATGGTCGCTGCCATCAAGGCGGGGGCATGTTTTGTGGAGTTCGACGTGCAATTCACCGCTGACAGCGTCCCCGTGCTGTTGCACGACGCCAGCCTGATGCGGACCACCGGGACCCGGGGACGCATCGTCAATACCGACCTGGAAAAACTCGCCAACCTGCCGGCCAATGAACCGAGCCGCTTCGGTAAACGCTTTCGCACCTTTACCATCCCGACACTCGCCGCGGCGGTGGAGCTGCTGCGCGAGTATCCCCGCGTTGTACCCTTCATAGAACTCAAGGAAGAAAGCCTGGAGAAACTCGGACGGGAAATCGCGGTGAAAACCGCCCTTGCCGTGTTGAACCCGATCCAATCGCGCTGTGTCGTCATTTCCTATGACATCCTGGCCCTGCGTTGTGCCCGCGCCATGGGCGCCAAGCGCATCGGCTGGGTGATGAAGAATTGGACCCAGGACGCCCTGACCCGCGCCACCGAACTGGTGCCGGACTTCCTCATCTGTAATCACACCAAACTACCCAAGGCCCCGGCGCCGTTGTGGCACGGCCCATGGAAATGGGTGTTTTATGACGTAACCCAGGCCAAGCTGGCCTTGCAGTTGGCCGCGCGCGGCGCCTCGTTGATCGAAACCATGGCCATCGGTGAAATGCTGAAGAACCCGCAGCTGAAGCGCGGGGGATGCTTTGATTGAGCGTTATGACGTCGTAGTCATCGGTGGCGGCATACACGGGGTGGGGGTAGCACAGGCCGCGGCGGCGCAAGGTTACTCCGTACTGGTTCTGGAACAGACGGCGCTCGCAGCCGGGACTTCCAGCCGCTCCAGCAAACTGATTCACGGCGGGCTGCGTTACTTGGAAAGCGCGCAATTCTCCCTGGTGCGCGAGTGTTTGCACGAGCGTGCCCTGCTGCTCAAGCTGGCGCCGGAACTGGTGCACCTGCGGCCCTTTTACCTGCCTGTGTACCGCCACACCCGGCGTCGTCCCTGGAAGGTCCGCGTGGGTTTGACGCTCTACGATCTGCTGGCCGGCGGCAGCAAGGTATCGCCGTCTTCCACGCTGTCCCGTCACCATTGGGAGCGCTTGGACGGCCTCATCACCGATGATCTGGAGGCGGTATTTTGTTATCCCGATGCCCAGACCGACGATGTCGCCCTCACCCGCGCGGTGATGCAGTCGGCCCAGGAACTGGGAGCGGAGTTGTGTATGCCCGCGTTGTTACAGCGCGTGGACTGTCATGCCCACGGTGCGACCGTCCACTATCAAATGGGAGAGCAAGGCCATCAATGTGAATGTTTCGCGGTGGTAAACGCCGCCGGGCCTTGGGTCAACGAGGTCCTGAGCAAGGTCAGTCCCAGTCCACGGCAAATCAAAATCGAGCTGGTGGCGGGCACCCACATCGTGGTCCCGGAACCCTTGACCCAAGGCATCTACTACCTGGAGGCCCCGCGGGATCATCGCGCGGTGTTCGTGATGCCCTGGCGCCGTAAGACTCTGGTCGGCACCACGGAAACCATTTATCAAGGCGACCCTTCGCTGGTCCGACCCCTAAACAGTGAGATCGATTACCTGTGGGAAACCTTCAGCCATTATTTCCCCCACTATCGCCAGACCCCGCCAAATATTTTCGCGGTATTCGCCGGCTTGCGGGTACTCCCCGCCAAGGGGGGCAGTCCGTTCGGTCGCTCCCGGGAAACCATCCTCCATCCTGATCATCCCGCCAAGCCCCGGGTGCTCACCGTCTACGGTGGCAAACTGACCGCTTACCGCGCTACCGCCGCCGCGGTCATGGCGCGGCTGCGTCCCAGTCTCCCGTCACGCAAGGCCGTTGCCACCACTGATACCCTGCCTCTAAAACCGGCTCCCTCTGCCTGAATCCCGGCCGACTGCGGATTGAAGCCTCGCGCCCATCCGCCGATAAAGAGACAACCTCAGTTCAACCGGGAACAGGTAAATTTTCATGTCCACGATTCGCAAGCTACCGTTACTGGGGATGATTCTGATCCTCGCACCCTTGTCGGCCCAGGCCGTCTTCTACAAATGGGTCGACGAAAACGGCGTGACTCAATACACGCAAAGCCCACCGCCGTCCGGCGGCTACCAGGAGATGTCCTCGCCCCCTCCGCCGGCCTCGACTTCGGAACAGCAACCGGCGGCGACGGCTTCCCCTCAGCAGGATTCCACGAGCGCGCCGGCAAAGACGCCATCTCCGGATCCGCAGATGCAAGCCAAGCGCCAACACGCGCTAGAACAAAATTGCCAGATCGCCCGACAGAACCTCGACCTGCTGGAAAATCATGCCCGCTTACGTGTCAAGGCTGCGGACGGCTCCCTCCGGGTCATGAGCGAACAAGAAAAACAGGCCAAGCTGGAGGAGACCCGCAAGATGCTAGACGAGAACTGCCGGTAGGAACACCGCGGGCCCGGTGCCGCCGTCGATCGCCTCCTTTTCCCTAGCAACCCGGAAAACTCGTTTCAGAAACCGTTATAATCCCGCCACTGACGAACACCAGCTCTCCCCCGCACCAGGCTTGCGATTCCTCCGCAGCCGGCCGGTGCGGAGAGCATTGTTCATTATTAGGCCGGCAATCGGACAAACTCCATGAAAAGCCTGTGGAACGATCAAGAAGCCGCGCAATACAAAGATGACTTGGGATTGCGCGTCTATAGTTCGCGGCTGTTGGGCCGCGACCCGTCACTGGTGCTGCACGGCGGTGGCAATACCTCCGTGAAGATCACCGAGAGGAATATCTTCGGCGAGCCTGTGGAAGTGCTCTACGTCAAGGGCAGCGGCTGGGACCTGGAGACCATCGATACACCGGGGTTCGCGCCGGTGCAATTGCACCACCTGGTCGCCCTGTCCAAACTGGAGCGCCTCAGCGATCCCCAGATGGTCAATGAATTAAAGACGCATACCCTCGATGCCGGCGCCCCCACGCCGTCGGTGGAAGCAATCCTGCATGCGGTGTTGCCCTACAAATACGTGGACCACACCCACGCCGACGCCATCGTCACCATTACCAATACCGCCGACGGTCCGGCGCGAATCCGGGCAATCTACGGCGATAGCGTGGTGGTGCTGCCTTATGTGATGCCGGGCTTCGACCTGGCACGCGAGTGCGCGCGGTGCTTCGCCGCAGAGGCGGGCCCGCAGACTATCGGCATGGTGCTGCTGAATCACGGCATCTTTTCCTTCGGCGCCACGGCGCTGGAATCCTATGAGCGGATGATCGCGCTGGTAAACCGTGCCGAGGAATACCTGGCCGCAAACAACGCCTGGCAGCTTTCCAGCAGCGCCCCGCATCTGCCCGACCAGGCACTGCGCTCTGATCTGGCCGTATTGCGTCGTAAGCTGTCGCAGCAGGCGGGCGCACCCCTGCTCTTGGCCACCTGTACCAACGACAAGACCCTGGCCTTCGCCCGCCATCCCGAGGTCGTCCGCATCGCCCAACAGGGCCCCGCGACGCCGGACCATGTGATTCGCACCAAGCGCCTGCCCATGCTGGGCCGCGATGTGGACGCCTACGTCGAGTCCTACAAGGCTTATTTCGACCAATATGCCCCTCACGTCCGCGAACCCAAGACCATGCTCGATCCCACACCACGGGTCATCCTGGACGACGCCTGGGGAATGAGTACCGTGGGCCCGACTGCACGTGACGCGGCCATTGTGGCGGATATCTACGACCATACCATGGACGTGATTTTGCGCGCGCAGGCCCTGGGCGGCTACCGCGCCCTGTCCGCCCGGGAACTGTTCGACATGGAATATTGGGACCTGGAACAGGCCAAATTGCGGAAAGGCGGGAAACCGCCGCTGTTTAGGGGTGAAATCGCCCTGGTCACCGGCGCCGCCTCCGGCATCGGCAAGGCCTGTGTCCACGCCCTGCTTGCCCGCGGCGCCGCCGTAGCCGGTCTGGATATCGATCCCGCCGTCCTGACGATGTACGACAAGCCCGCGTTCCATGGGATTCACTGCGACGTAAGCGAGGAAGCGCAACTTGGCGGCGCGCTGGAAGCTGTCGTGCGTCGTTTCGGCGGCCTGGACATGCTGATCCTCAATGCCGGCGTCTTCCCCCCCGGGCGCCGCATCGCCGACCTGGACAGCGGCGAATGGCGGCGCGTGATGGCCGTCAACCTTGACGCCAACCTGGCCCTGATGCGCGAGGCCCACCCCCTGTTGAAGCTGGCACCGCGGGGCGGCCGGGTGGTGGTCATCGGTTCAAAAAACGTCCCGGCCCCCGGCCCCGGGGCCGCCGCCTATTCCGCCTCCAAGGCCGCGCTCAATCAGCTGGCGCGCGTGGCCGCCCTGGAATGGGGGCGCGACCATGTTCGCGTTAATTCGCTCCACCCCAACGCGGTGTTCGACACCGCCTTGTGGAGCGAGGAGGTCTTGCAGGCCCGCGCCACCCACTATGGGTTGAGCGTGGAACAATACAAGACCAATAACGTACTCAAGGTGGAGGTCAGCAGCCGCGATGTCGCCGAGCTGGCGGCGGAAATGTGCGGTCCCCTGTTCGCCAAGACGACCGGCGCACAGGTCCCCGTGGACGGCGGTAATGACCGGGTGATCTGACACCCGCTCCGTCCGCCGCTGGCAATAAAAAAGCGGAGCGCCTTGCGGGCACTCCGCCAAACAGGGAGAGGGATTATGTGACTCAAGCAGACGAGAAGTCTAGATTGAACCACACCCTATGCAATGCATGGGTCATGCCAGTTACTTGTGTCTATGAAGAACAATTAGTTAACTGGGGTCGCTGGAAATTTGACATGGTCCGTGCCCCCTCTTAATGCATTTTCGCCGGAAGTGCGTCACGAATGGCCAGAAGGCGACAATTCAGAATTCCCATTCCAATTGCCCGTCTCCGCCCCCGTCGTAAATGAGTCGGTCCCGCGCCCAGCGCACCCCGGTATTGAGGTGATGGGGGAAAGCCTGCGAGGGATCCAAGACATGGATCACCGGGACGCCGTGTGCCGTCAAGTAATCGGCAATCATGGCGCGGTGGCAATGCTGGGGTTGTCGTTCGCCACAGAGCATGGCGGTGGGTCTCGCATGCGCCAAGGCGAGCAACTCCGTTATCCCCGCCCGAAACGGCGCGGTGTTCATGTGGTCGGCATAGGCGCGTAAGGGCGCCGACGCCAACGCAGTATGCACGGAGGTGCTCGCAGCCCGGCGAAATCCGCCCAATGCCTCGCCCAACCAGCGATAGCCCATACCGGCCTCGTCCAAGAACGGCGCGAACGCCTGTCGGGAAAAGTGGGGATGGCGGCGCGACGCCGGGTAGGCGCGAACGTCCGCGACACATTCGATCCCGAAGGCGCGCATGGCATCCAAAAACGCCGTTGCGGAACGGGCGCCGTGGCCGACGGTGTACAGCATCACGGGGGATCGGGTGTTTCCGAGTAGCTCGTCGCTGCGTGCAACCACGTGTCCTGCCGAGTTGCGTACCAAAACAATACGGGAAAAAGCATAGCAGGCCTTACCCGCGTCCTGTCAAATCATAAGGAGTCTTTTTGTCACCCTGCTATTGCTTGCTATACTTGGCCGACGCCAAAACCGGCGGCTACCGTCGCAACTCGTTACAGGACGCATTCAGTATGGCCCAGTACATCTACACGATGAACCGGGTGGGCAAGGTCGTTCCACCCAAGCGCGAAATTCTCAGAGATATCTCCCTGTCTTTTTTTCCGGGGGCCAAAATCGGCGTCCTCGGTTTGAACGGCGCCGGCAAGTCCACCCTGCTGCGCATCATGGCCGGGGTGGATACGGAATTTCTCGGCGAGGCGCGCCCGCAACCTGGCATCCGCATCGGATACCTGCCTCAGGAACCGCAGCTGGACCCTGCTAAGAACGTGCGAGGCAACGTGGAAGAGGCGGTGCAAGCGATAAAGGACGCCCTGGAACGCCTGGATGCACTCTACGCCGAGTACGCCGACCCTGACGCGGATTTCGACGCCCTGGCCAAAGAGCAAGGCGAACTGGAGTCCTATGTTCAGACCGTCGACGGCCATAATCTCGAACGGCAGCTGGAGGTCGCCGCCGACGCCTTGCGTCTGCCGCCTTGGGAGGCCGACGTCAGCAAACTGTCCGGTGGTGAGAAACGCCGAGTCGCCCTGTGCCGCTTGTTGTTGTCCGGTCCGGACATGCTGCTGCTCGACGAACCCACCAATCACCTGGACGCCGAATCGGTGGCCTGGCTGGAACGTTTTCTCCATGAATACAACGGGACGGTGATCGCCATCACCCACGACCGCTACTTCCTCGACAACGTCTGCGGCTGGATCCTGGAATTGGACCGCGGCCACGGTATTCCCTGGGAAGGCAATTATTCCTCCTGGCTGGAGCAAAAGGAGAAGCGCCTCGAAGTCGAGGAAAAGCAGGAAAGCGCCCGCCAACGCGCTATGAAGGCGGAACTGGAATGGGTACGTTCCAACCCAAAGGGGCGCCACGCCAAGAGCAAGGCGCGCCTCACCCGCTTCGAGGACCTGTCCTCGCAAGAGAGCCAGCAACGTAACGAGACCAAGGAGATCTTTATTCCCCCCGGACCACGCCTCGGTGATACGGTGATCGAGGCCGAAGACCTGCGCAAGGCTTACGGCGACCGGCTGCTCATCAACGGTCTGAATTTCAATCTCCCGCGCGGCGGCATCGTCGGTGTGATCGGCCCGAACGGCGCCGGGAAAACCACCTTATTCCGTATGCTCTCCGGACAGGAAAAGCCGGACGGCGGCGAACTGCGCATCGGCGAAACGGTGCAGCTCGCCTACGTGGATCAATCCCGGGACACCCTGGACAATGACAAGACCGCCTGGCAGGAGGTCTCCGACGGGCAGGACATCATCAGCGTAGGCAAATTTCAGATGCCGTCCCGCGCCTATCTCAGCCGTTTCAATTTCAAAGGCACCGATCAGCAGAAGTTGGTAAAGGAATTGTCCGGGGGAGAACGCAATCGCCTCCATCTGGCCAAGCTCCTGAAAAGCGGTGGAAATGTATTGCTGCTCGACGAACCGACCAACGATCTGGACGTGGAAACCCTCCGCGCCCTGGAAGAGGCCATCCTGGACTTTCCCGGATGCGTGGTGGTGATCTCCCACGACCGCTGGTTCCTGGACCGCATCGCCACCCACATGCTGGCCTTCGAGGGCGACAGCAAGGTGACATGGTTCGAGGGCAACTACGCCGACTACGAGGCCGACCGCCACCGCCGCCTCGGCACCGACGCGGATCAGCCCCACCGTATTAAATACCGTCGTCTGGACGCCTGATCCCGCCGGCACCCGATTCAAGCGGGTGCCCCGCCAACCGCTATAACTTATATCCCTTTGGGAAATAAGCCCCTTAATAAATGCAACAAATCTATATCGGCCGCCAGCCGATCTTCGATCGGAAGCAGGATCTGTTCGCCTACGAACTATTGTATCGCGCGAATAATGTGCACAATGCCGCCGGGGTGATAGATCAGGATCACGCCACCACCCAGGTGGTGATCAACGCATGCCTGGATTTCGGCCTGAAACAGTTGGTGGGCGAGAAAAAGGCCTTCATCAATCTGCCGCGCAGCTTCATCGTGGGTGATAAGCCCATACTGCTTCCCAACGATCAGGTGATCCTGGAGATCCTGGAAGACATCGAAATAGACGACGCCTTGTTGCGTTCCCTTCGCCAACTGCGCACCCAAGGATATCAAATTGCGCTGGACGATTTTACCTATCATGCCGAGCTGCGGCCTCTGATCACGCTCAGCAAAATCGTAAAAATCGATTTCCGGGCCTTGTCTCCCGAGCAAATCCGCGAACATGTGGAGGTGCTGAAGGACTATAAAATCGATTTACTCGCGGAAAAGATTGAAACCCATCAAGAGTTCGAATTCGCCAAGGAACTGGGATTTCATTATTTCCAAGGCTATTTTTTATGCAGACCCCACATCGTTACCGGGCGCAGCCTCGCGTCCAACCGCATGGCCATCCTGCGCCTGCTGTGTGAGTTGCTCGATCCCAATAAGAACATCACGGAGTTGGCCGAGTTGGTCAGTCACGATGTCGCGCTCAGTTTCAAGCTACTGCGCAGTTTAAACTCGCCCTTTTGTGGATTGCCCGAACGTATCGATTCCGTTCACCACGCCATCGCCTATTTGGGACTGCAACAAATCAAGCAATGGGCGTCCCTCATCGTCCTGGCGAATATCACCGACAAACCTTCGCAGCTGATGGTAATGGCGCTCACGCGCGGGAAAATGTGCGAACTTGTCGGAGAGGCAATGGGTGTCGAGAATACGGCAAGTCTATTTACGGTGGGAATGTTGTCGCTGTTGGATGCGCTCATGGACAACAGCTTGGAGACCGTCTTGCTCGAGCTGCCGCTGGCGGCCGAACTCAAAGCGGCCATCCTGAATCGGGAAGGCGCCATGGGCGGCATCCTGCGGGCCGTCCTGGCCTATGAGCAGGGTCATTGGGAGGTAATCGATATTTGTTTGCCGGAAGCGGGCAAGTTCACCGAAGCCTATATGCAGGCGGTAGCCTGGTCCGATCAGGTTTACCGGCATATCTAGGATCGTCGGGAACGACCGCTGACTTTTAAACCTTGCCGTGACTACCGGTAAGCGGCACGAAGGCCACGGGCAATACTTCCGTCGTGGCAATGCTTCCTTGCTCGTCCTTGTCTATCACACTCAGTACCTGCCGTCCATATGGCATCCCGACCGGGATCACCATGCGCCCGCCGCATTTGAGTTGTTCCAGCAAGGGTGGCGGCAGCGCAAGCGCCGCCGCCGTGACGATAACGGCATCGAACGGGGCATGTTCCTCCCATCCGAGGTAACCGTCACCGCAGCGCACGGAGACGTTGTCGTAGCCCAGTCGCCGTAACCGTGCCGTGGACTCTTGCGCCAGCGGCGCCACGATCTCGACGCTATAAACCTGCTTGACCAACAAGGACAGTACCGCCGCCTGATACCCGGAACCGGTCCCCACTTCCAACACTACATCCCCGGCCTGCGGCCGCAGCAGATCGGTCATCAGCGCCACGATATAGGGCTGTGAGATGGTCTGGCCATGGCCGATGCCCAGCGGACCATCGCTATAGGCAAGATAGTCAAACTCTTGCGGCACGAATTCATGGCGCTGCACCTTCGCCATGGCCGCCAGCACCCGCGGATCCAGTTCTTCTTTGCCGATCCAGGATCTGGTCAGCTCCACTTCCCGGCGGATATCCCGCAGCATACGCGCTATATCGTCACTCATAAGCCCCGTTCCTGTATTAGTCATGCTACTCGGCGTCGAAGTACGGTATCATTAGCCGCCGGCCTTTTGGTTAGTATGCATTATCCAGAAACATTGTTATGCCCAATCTTCGCACCCCCGTGCATAGACAATCCACGGTAGCAGTTAAGGTACAGCACGTCACCATAGGCGGCCGGGCACCCATCGTGGTGCAGTCCATGACCAATACCGATACTGCAGACGTAAGCGCCACCACCCGGCAGATCCTGCAACTCGCCCGGGCGGGCTCCGAACTGGTACGCATCACCGTGAACAGCGACGAAGCGGCGCGCGCCGTGCCCCACATCCGGGAAGAACTGGACAAGCGTGGATGCAACACCCCGCTTATCGGCGATTTCCACTTCAACGGCCATAAGCTGCTAACTAGTCATCCGGCGTGCGCCGAAGCGCTGGCCAAGTATCGCATCAATCCCGGTAATGTGGGACGCGGCAAGAAGAAGGATGAGCAATACGCCACCATGATCGAGATCGCCTGCCGCCATGACAAACCGGTACGGATAGGCGTCAATTGGGGCAGCCTTGACCAGGCCCTGGTGGTGACACTTATGGATGAAAATGCCCGGCGGCCGCAGCCGCGCGATTCGGCCTACATCATTCATGAAGCCATGGTAAGCTCCGCGCTGCAAAGTGCCCACAAGGCGGAAGAATGGGGTTTGGCCCACGATAAGATTGTATTGTCATGTAAAATGAGCGGCGTCCAGGACCTGATCGCCGTCTACCGCGACCTGGCCGCACGCTGCGATTACCCGCTTCACTTGGGCCTGACCGAGGCCGGCATGGGCAGCAAGGGCATCGTGGCTTCCAGCACCGCCTTGGCGGTGCTTCTGCAGGAAGGAATCGGCGATACCATCCGCATCTCCCTGACACCGGAGCCCGGCGGTGACCGCAGCCAAGAGGTCATCGTGGCTCAGGAAATCCTGCAGACCATGGGCCTGCGTTCTTTCACCCCCATGGTTATCGCCTGTCCCGGTTGCGGGCGCACCAGCAGCACCTATTTCCAGCAATTGGCGCAGGACATCCAAGGCTATCTTCGCCATCAGATGCCCGTTTGGCGTCGGCAATACCCCGGGGTGGAAGAAATGACCGTGGCAGTGATGGGCTGCGTGGTCAACGGCCCGGGCGAAAGCAAGCACGCCAATATCGGCATCAGCCTGCCCGGTACCGGTGAAATACCCGTGGCACCGGTCTATGTGGACGGCGAAAAGACCGTGACGCTAAAGGGCGACCGCATTGCTGAGGAATTTCAGCGCATCGTCGACGACTACGTCCGGCGCAGCTACGGCGAGCGCCGGTTCTAACCGCCCGGGACCGGTATTCACCCCCCGGGATTGCCGAATCTCCCGCCCCTGCCCAGCCCTCGCATTGATCAAGATCCATCCGCAACCAATTAATGAATAAGTTCCTAGGCTATAACTTTTTTCTTCCGCGCCGATAGTACGTTGCGGTGGGCGCCGCCACCGGCTCCGCCAAGGATCAAGCATAAAACACAGGTCCGGGCGCCCCCTTTTTGAAAACTAGACTCAATCTTAAAGGAAAGCTGCAGCCGGCAAGGGGAAAATATTTCTTCCGCTACGGTCAAACTTTCGTATAGAGTGAGTTGGGCGTTGGGCGTGCTGAGAGGTAACGTCGCCCCACCCCCATGATATCCGGAGCGTCGGACATTATGAGAGGCAAGAGAATGACGGACTATATGTGGACGCCGTCGGTAATTTCTCATTCGATCAGCCAAGCGACAAGGACAGCCGCCGGTCGTGGACGCAGAGCCTTGTGCTATCCTTTTTTAAGGACTGGCGAGTTTAACTCTTGTAGCGGCTATAAATAGGTCAACGCAAAAGGAAACGCTGATATGGCAGACGTTAGAGCAAGTACTACCACGGGCGCCTCCAAGGCTCCCGCGAAAAAAGTAACTGTAAAATCAAGAGGGAAAAAGGCAGCCGCAACGGGTGCGCGCAAGACCATCGCCAAGGCCAAAGCCAAGAAGACCAATACCCCCAAGGAAGCGGCTCCCAGCCAAACCGTGACTCCCGAAGAACGTTGGAGAATGGTGGCGGAAGCGGCCTATCTGCGGGCCGAACGACGCGGTTTCAGCGGTGGGAATCCCACCGACGATTGGCTGGCGGCCGAAGCGGAGATCGAAACGCTACTCACCAAGAGATAGGCGCTAGGCGGCATACGACCGTCAGCGATGCCGCGCGGCAGAGCGCTCCTTTTGCCGCCTGTCCCGCTTCACACCCCTAAAGCTGCTGCCCAGGGCATCCCGATCGCCACATCACCGCTTCCCTATTCCCTTCCTGCCTTCCCCCTCACGGAGCCGACCTTCCTAAATGCTATTGCCCGGTCCCTTACATAGACTCCCGCAAATTGGCTATCGCCCCTGGTGGTGAAGAGCTTCGCTCCGCCGCCGCCTAGCTAGAACTCCATGAATGTCAGCCGATTCCCGGCTAAAACGGTACAATGCGTCCTGACGCAGAGTCTGGTGGATGGAGATCTTCAAATGACCCGGCAAGACAAACCGCATGTAATAGCGCAATGAAAAAAACCGTTTATCGCCTTACCCTGGTTGCTCTGGTCATCATCGCAGTCATTGCGGGCGGCTGGTATCTCTCCCGTCCCAAACCCATAGCCGTCGCCGTCACAGCGGTGGAACGCGGGACCGTCGAGGCCACCGTCTCCAACACCCGCGCCGGCACGGTCAAGGCCTGCCGCCGCGCCCGGCTCGCCCCGGCCATCGGTGGCCAGATCGCCAAACTGGCGGTCAAGGAAGGGGATCGGGTCAAGACCGGACAGGTGCTGTTGTCCCTGTGGAACGACGACGTCACCGCGCAACTGCAACTCGCGCAACGGGAAACCACCGCCGCGCGCGCCACGGCCGATCAAACCTGTCTCCTGGCAAACAATGCGGTCCGCGAAGCGAAACGTCTCGATGCCCTGCGCAAGAAGGGCCAGGTATCGGAGCAGCAGGCGGATAACGCCCAGGCCCAGGCCCAGGCTGGTCAGGCCAGTTGCCGCGCCGCCCGCGCCAATGTGGAGGTCAGCGCGGCACGGGTCAGCGTCGCGCGCGCCGCGGTGGAGCGCACGCTGCTGCGTGCCCCCTTCCCCGGTGTCGTGGGGGAGGTCAACGGCGAACTCGGCGAGTTCGTCACCCCCTCGCCCACCGGCGTGGCGACCCTGCCCGCCGTCGATCTGCTCGATACCAGTTGCCTGTACATCGCCGCGCCCATCGACGAGGTGGATGCGCCGCAGATCAAGACCGGCATGACGGCGCGCATCAGCCTCGACGCCTTCCCCGATAAACATTTCGCCGGGCGGGTCAGCCGCATCGCCCCCTATGTCCTGGAAGTCGAAAAGCAGGCACGCACCGTAGACGTCGAGGCCAAGTTCACCGACCCCGCCGACTATCGTAGCCTGCGCCCCGGTTACAGTGCCGACCTGGAGATCATCATCGCCGTGAAACACGACGTGCTGCGCATCCCCACCGAGGCGGTCCTGGAAGGCCATCGGGTCCTGGTCTACAACCCCGCCACCCATATTCTGGAAGAGCGGCACTTCAAGGCCGGGCTCTCCAATTGGAAATATACCGAGGTCCTTTCCGGCCTGTCCGCCGGCAATCTCGTCGTCTTGTCCATCGATCGCGAAGGGGTGAAGGCCGGCGTCCGGGCCACGCTTGAAAAATCACAAACGGCGCCATGATCGAGCTCCGCCACATTCACCGCCGCTTTCAAGTCGGTGATCAACAGGTGCACGCCCTCAACGACGTAACCCTCACCATCGAACGCGGCGAATACGTCTCCATCATGGGTCCGTCCGGGTCGGGTAAATCCACGCTGCTGCACGCGCTCGGCCTGCTCGACCGCCCCGACAGCGGCACCTACCTGCTGGAAAACCGCGACGTTACCGCCTTGAGCGATCAGGAACAGGCGCGGATCCGCAGCGAGACCATCGGCTTCGTCTTCCAGTTTTTTCACCTGGTGCCGCGTCTCAGCGCCGCCGACAATATCGGCCTGCCCCTGCTGCTGGCGGGCGTACCGGCCCATGAACGGCAACAACGCGTGGGGCGCGCCCTCGCCGCGGTCAACCTCGCCGATCGCGCCGAGCACCGCCCCGAACAGCTCAGCGGCGGCCAGCGCCAGCGCGTCGCCATCGCCCGCGCCACCATCATGCGACCCTCTCTGATCCTCGCCGACGAACCCACCGGCAATCTGGACCACGCCTCGGGCCAGGACGTCATTGCCCTCCTGGAAAAATTGCACGCCGAGGGCCTGACCCTGATCATCGTCACCCATGACGGCGAGATAGGCAGACGCGCCCGGCGCTGCGTGCGCATGCTCGACGGGCGCATCACCGAAGACACGCAACAGGCATCCGCATCATGAAGGTCCTGGACAACCTCGGCTTCGCCCTGGGCACCTTGCGGGCCTACCGCCTCCGGGCGGGGTTGATGCTGTTGGCCATGGCCATCGGCGTCGCCTCGGTAGTGGTATTGACCTCCCTGGGCGAGGCGGCACGGCGCTACGTCACCGGTGAGTTCTCGGCCCTGGGCACCCATATGATCATCGTCCTGCCCGGCCGGTCCGAGACCGCCGGCCTCGGCCCCTCCATGTTCACCGCCGAGACGCCGCGCGACCTGACCATCGCGGACGCCGCGGCCTTGAGCCGCAGCAACACAGTGGCGAGGGTGGCGCCCATCAACGTCGGGGCGGCGCCGGTCTCCTGGGGCGGGCGGGAACGGGACGTGGTGATCCTCGGCACCACCGCCGAGTTTCTCGACATCCGCCATTTCAAAATGAAGCAGGGCCGCTTCCTGCCGCCCGGCGACCCGGAACACGCCAATGCGGTTTGCGTCCTGGGCACCAAGGTGCGGGACGAATTGTTCGGCGCGACACCGGCCTTGGGGGAATGGATTCGCATCGGCGATCGCCGCTTTCGCGTCATCGGCATCCTCGCCTCGGAGGGCCAATCCATCGGGGTCGATACCGCGGACCTGGTGATCATACCCGTCGCCTCGGCGCAGAGCCTGCTCAACACGTCTTCCTTGTTCCGCATCCTGGTGGAGGCGCGCAGCCGCGACCTGATCCCCGCCGCAAAACGCCACGTCATCAACACTATCAAGGCGCGTCATCAAGGCGAAGAGGATGTCACGGTCATCACTCAGGACGCGGTGCTCGCCACCTTCGACAAGATTCTCCGCGCCCTCACCTTCGCCGTGGCCGGCATCGCCTCCATCAGTCTGGTGGTGGCCGGCATACTCATCATGAACGTGATGCTGGTGGCGGTCACCCAACGCACCGCTGAAATCGGTTTACTGAAGGCCTTGGGCGCGACCGCGCAGCAGATCCTGCGCCTGTTCCTGGTGGAGGCGGCTTTGCTCTCGCTCATCGGCGCACTCCTGGGTCTGGCGGTGGGCCAGGCCGGCAGTCTGCTCATCGGTCATCTCTATCCCACACTACCGGTAGGTGCCCCGTGGTGGGCCTTCACCGCCGCCATAGGCGTCGCCCTGGCCACCGGATTGCTGTTCGGCGTCCTGCCTGCCAGACGCGCGGCGCGGCTCGATCCCGTGCGCGCCCTGCAGAGGCGATAACCTCATGTTGCTCGGGGACACCATCCGCTTCACCTTCACTTCCATCACGGCGCATCGCCTGCGCAGCGGCCTCACCGGTCTCGGCATCGCCATCGGAATCACCGCCGTGGTCCTGCTGACCTCCATCGGCGAGGGCATCCGCCATTATGTCTTGAGTGAGTTCAGTCAGTTCGGCACCCATCTCATCGAGGTCAATCCCGGCAAGACCACCACGCATGGCACGCCCGTGGGCACCATCGCCACCGTGCGCCCCCTGACCCTGGACGATGCCGAGGCCCTGAAGGGGCTCTCCCAGGTGCGCGCCGTGGTGCCCGTGGTGCAGGGCAATGCGGATGCGGAATATCGTGGCAAGCGCCGGCGGACCATGATCTACGGCGTGGGTCCGCAGATGCCCGAGGTGTTCAGCCTCAAGGTTGCCAGCGGCCGTTTCCTGCCCGCGGACAACCCCCGTGCGCCGCGCGCCTTTGCCGTTCTGGGCAGCAAGGTGCGCAGCGAACTGTTCGGCAACACCAATCCCCTGGGCGAACATATCCGCATCGCCAACAGCCGTTTCACCGTCATCGGCACCATGGAATCCAAAGGCCAGATCCTGGGCTTCGACATGGACGACGCCGTGTATATCCCCACCGCCAAGGGCCTGGAGATGTTCAATCGTAACAGCCTGGTGGCGATCGATGTCCTCTACAAGGATACCGCCGAATCCGCTGAAGTCAGCGCGACGATCCGCCGGGTGCTCACCGCCCGCCACGGCAGCGAGGACTACACCGTCACCACGCAGGAACAGATGTTGGAAACCCTGGGTTCGGTGCTCAATGTCCTGACCTTCGCCGTCGGCGCCCTGGGCGGTATCTCACTGCTGGTGGGCGGGGTCGGCATCCTTACCATCATGACCATCACCGTCAGCGAACGCACCGCAGAGGTCGGACTGTTGCGCGCCCTCGGTGCGCGCCGTTCTCATATCCTCGCGTTGTTT
The DNA here is from genome assembly GCA_037381915.1 of Gammaproteobacteria bacterium. Taxonomy (GTDB): domain Bacteria; phylum Pseudomonadota; class Gammaproteobacteria; order DRLM01; family DRLM01; genus JARRQJ01. The sequence goes on from JARRQJ010000021.1 coordinate 51,711, forward strand.
CTCGGCGAGGCTATCATCCTGGCCGCACTGGGCGGCGGCGCCGGTCTGGTCATCGGCATCGGCGGCGGCCAGGCGCTGCACCTCCTGGTGCCCGCCATGCCGGTGCACATCTCCTGGTTCTACGCGGCGGCGGCGGAGGTCCTGGCGGTCGCCATCGGCTTGCTCGCCGGCGTGCTTCCGGCGCGCCACGCGGCGCGGCTCGATCCTATCGAGGCATTGCGCGCCGAATGAGGGTTGGCGGCATGGATGCCGCATAGGCGTGCTGAGTACCAAGGACCAGGCGGTATAAAGCCGGGGCAATGGCCCGTACGGGTTTGAGCACAGCCTCATCACGCCTGTCTGTGGAATATTTCAAGTTCAGAAAGTCTGTGGGCTTAGCCCATATGGACAAAGGCATATCATGCCGGTACCGCACGGCTTATCCTGCGCTGCATGCGCGGACGGACGCGTTGCTCGACGTATTGAATCATGACGGCGGCGATATCCTTGCCGCTGGTCGCTTCGATGCCTTCCAATCCGGGAGAGGAGTTCACCTCTATCACCAGGGGACCGCGCGCGGAACGCAGGATGTCCACTCCCGCCACATCGAGCCCGACGGCCTTGGTGGCCCGAACGGCTATCGCCCGCTCCGCGGGACTCAGTTTTATCTTCACGGCTCTACCGCCACGGTGCAGGTTAGAGCGAAATTCGCCTTCCCGCGCCCGGCGGAGCATGGCGGCCACCACCTTGCCGCCAATCACGAAACAACGCAGATCCGATCCTCCCGCTTCCTTGATATATTCCTGGATTAGGATGTTCGCCTGCAATCCCCAAAAGGCGTCGATGACACTCTCCGCCGCCTGACCGGTCTCCGCCAGCACCACCCCTATCCCCTGGGTGCCCTGCAGTAACTTGATGACCAACGGCGCGCCGCCTACCATCTTGACGGCACCCTTGATGTCGTCCGGCGCATGGGCGAAGCCGGTACGCGGCATGGCGATGCCCTTGCTGGCCAGCAATTGCATGGAACGGAGCTTGTCCCGTGCGCAGCTGATGGCAGCGGACGTGTTGAGGGTAAAGATTCCCATGCTTTCGAATTGCCGCACCAGCGCCGACCCGTAAAAAAGAATGGAGGCGCCGATGCGCGGGATCACCGCGTCGAGATCGGTCAACAATTTTCCCCGGTAATAGATGACCGGTTGCTGCGAATTAATACTCATGTAGCAGCGCAAGGGATCGACCACCCTCACCTCATGCCCGCGCTGCTTCGCTGCCTCCACCAGGCGGCACGTCGAATAGAGGCTCTTCCTTTGTGACAAAACCGCTATCTTCATGAGAGAGGCATTCCTTGAAGCTTGACGATTGTTCCGGCCGGAGTGCCGCCGATGAAAGGCCGCACTGCTTATCACCAATATGCGGTCATGATGACATAGCCGGCATAGAGCGCAAGCAACAACAGCCCGCGACCACGGCCGATTTGACCATGAGCCGGCGGCCAAACCACGAGTAAGGTAACCAGACCGAAGGCCAGGACCGGGAGCACTTCGCCAAGTCTGATCTTAATAGGATAGATGATCGCGGCGACCGCAATGATGAACAGGCCATTGAAGATATTGCTGCCTACTATGGTACCCAGCCCCACCTCGTCGTGACCACGCAACTTGGAGATAATGGCGGTCGCGAGTTCGGGAATCGAAGTGCCGATGGCCACGATAGTCGCCCCGATAATGAATTCATCGATACCGAAGGACAGGGCGATACCCTTCGCGCCGATGACGATGAAGCGCCCGGCCGCGACCAGACACAGGAATCCGGCCACGGACAAAAGCACCGCGACCCGGCCGTGTCTTTCTCCCAATACCTTCTCGGACGCGCTTCTTTGCCTGCGCACCTCCAGCATCACGATCACCAGCCAGAATATGAATGCCGCCATGAGCAGTATGCCGTCCACTCTGGACAGTTCGCCGTCCAACGCCAGAACGGCGGTCAGGAGGGGCGCAAATAATGCAAAAGGGTAATCGCGCTGGACGCTGTCCGGAGAACTCTTGATCCCGGCCATGATCACCGGAATGGCGAGGATCAAGGCGACATTGAGGACATTGCTTCCCAGGGCGTCGCCCAAGGAGATCTCCGGTTGCTTGGCCAGGCCGGAACTGATCGCTACCGAAAGCTCGGGGCTGGAGGTGGCGAAGGCCGCCACCGTGGCACCCACAATCCCCGCGGATATCCGCGCCCATAACGCCACGCCCACCACGCCCCGGACAAACAGCTCGCCGCCCGCTCCCGCGCACAGCACGCCCAGCGCCAGAATCAAATAGTCGCTCATCGCCGTCGCTCAGTCGTAAAACCGCTGCACCGCAGTATATGCCCATTACCCGGACGCCGCTCGACATTCCAGGGCTGAAAATCGCTCACGATCCTCCTTAGCTTCCCCGACTTCCGCGCAACCATTCGGGATATCCGGGTATGGGCCGACGACGCGTTTTTTCCTCCGCGTGGAGAGGCACTCTACTTAGCGGTAGGCGTTATAGCACAGCCTTGCAGAGCATCGGCGCCAGGATTCGGCGATTACTTGATGATGTGATAACAGGGGGTGTATTTTTTGCCGGACAACTTCATGCGATGCTGCGCGACTAAAGAATTCAATAACGAATCCACGGGACTCATGATGCCGGCGGCGCCGCGAAGCTCGAAGGGACCGAATTCCTCGATGGCGCGGATCCCCGCCTCCTTGACATTCCCCGCCACCACGCCGGAGAAGGCGCGCCGCAGCTGGGCGGCAAGCAGGTGGCGTTCCTGATCCCCGTGCAATTCCAGTTTGCGCATATTATCGTGACTGGGAACAAAGGGTTTTTGAAATTCGCCATCGATCCGCAACAGCCAATTGAAATAATAGGCATCTCCCCGCTCGGTGCGGAAACGCCGCACCTGTTCGATGCCCGTTAGCACCTCGCGCGCCACGCCCACCGGATCATCGATAATGATCTGATAGTGACGCCGTACCTCCTCGCCCAAGGTGGCGGCGATGAACAGATCGATCTCCTTGAAATAATCCCGGGCGCTTTCGGGTCCGGTGAGGATCAGGGGGAAAGGTATGTCGGCATTATCCGGGTGCAAGAGAATGCCCAGAAAATAGAGAATTTCCTCCAAGGTTCCCACGCCGCCGGCAAAGACGACAATGGCATGACCGGTACGCACGAAGGCCTCCAGGCGTTTCTCGATATCGGGCATGATCACCAGATCGTTGACGATGGGATTCGGTGACTCCGCGGCAATGATCCCCGGTTCCGAGATACCGAGATACTGGCCCCCGACGATGCGCTGTTTGGCGTGCCCGATCGCGGCCCCCTTCATGGGACCCTTCATCGCCCCCGGCCCGCAGCCGGTGCTGATGTCCAGACCGCGCAGGCCCAGTTCATAGCCCACCTCCTTGGTGTAATCGTATTCCCTACGGTGAATCGAATGCCCGCCCCAGCACACTACCAGCTTCGGATCGCTCAGCGGCCGCAGGATATTGGCATTGCGCAGGATATGAAAGACCGCATTAGTGATGCCATCCGAGGTGGCAAGGTCGAACTTGGGATTGTCGTTGATCTCGTCGCTGACATAGACCACGTCACGCAACACCGCAAACAGGTGTTCGTTGATGCCTTTGATCATCTGGCCGTCGACGAATGCGCTGGCCGGCGCGCCGCTGACCGCCAATTTGATGCCCCGCTCCTCCTGAATGACGCGGATGTCGAAGGATTTGTAGCGCTCCAGCAGTTCCTTCCCGTCATCGAGAGAATTGCCGCAGTTGAGAACCGCGAGTGAACAGTTGCGAAAGATGTTGTACAAGCCGCCCTGGCTGGTGTCGAGCAGCTTGCCCACTTCCACCTTGGAAAGAACATCCAGGCGGCCGGCCGGCGAGATACATGCATCGACGACTTCGTATTTCATGGGGCGCAAAAGGGTAATGGACCGGCGGGTCTGGTTAGATGGATAACCTTGTTGCTAAGAATAGGCTGCACTTATTTGTTATCGGCAAAACTGATCAGAACTGCACGCAGATCCCCCTTCAAGATCTTATTTACCTGATCCAGGGCACGGTGCTGGGCGTCGTTCGGCGACAAGGCGGAGCTTTTGATATTCCAACGGTGCGTGCCGCGAACCTTGTTGTTGGTATCGCTGAGAGAGATTTCCAGGGTGCCTTTCTTCCAATACCAGCCTTCCCGTTGCTCCAGATCGCCGAGATCGAAGGCGGCGTTGAGCGTGAACTTGGCCTGTCCCGCGTTCTTGAGCGTGAATCCCGCCGCCGATACGGCGCCATCGAGGATATCGCGGATGGCGCCGCCGTCCTGACCCGAGGTATGGGTCGCCAGGCTGAGATCCTGGATCAGGGCCTCGCGTTCGCTGCGCAGCTGCGCCAAGGGCCAGGGCGGCGGTACGCCGCGGCCGGTGATATCGACGACCTGCAAGGACTGCTGGGCGCTGGCCCGTTCAATCTGCGCCTCCACGGCACGGCTGGCGGCGGCGATGCGCCTCAATAGATCTTTGTCGGTATTGACCTTGTCGATGTAGAGACGCGTAGCCTCATCAAGACGGTCGATGTCGTCACGCAAGGTCGCAGCGGCCTGCAGGCGGCGCAACACCGCCAACGCGTAATGAGTCCCCGTCTGCGGGTCCTGCCACAGATCGGCGATCTCGATACCGCGGATGACGCGGTCGGTACGGGTCTGGATGTTGCGCGAGATTTGCAGCTGCCCCTTCGAGGACCCTTCACCGTTGTTCCCCGTGGACACCCGCTCGAAGGTCTGGATATCGCTGCTTTCCGCCTTGATCCCTACCTCGAAGACCTTCGCCAGGTCGGCGCGGGCACGGTCCTTGGCATCGTCCAGATCCGCCGCCGCCCCGCGTCCGATCAGATACTGGCTGGCGGGATAGCGGGACGACACGCCGTTGACCCAGTCCGGCGGCTGTTTGCCCTTGTCCGTGGTTGTGGCACAGCCCGCGAGCAACAGGACCATCATCACGGGAATTAAGCGGATCGCTGTCTTGAATTTTGCCGTCATCGTGTCCTCAAGGGGTTAACGGGAACCAGATCGTTCGCCATGACCCAGTTCAGCGTGATGAAGTGTTTGTCGCCCGCGGCGATATCGATATCGTAGTCCCGCCTGGCCACCGGATTTTCCAGGCGGTCAAAAAGATCGACCTGAAGCTTATATTTGCCTGCCGGCAAGGGCAGGCGCGCCAGGCAGATCCGATTGGGCAACGTCGACCAGCTGCGGGTATCGGCGCGATCGGTAATGGCATTGGCCAGATTGACCACCAGCCCGAGGGCATCGTTACGCCGCTGGGCTTCCTTGCTCTCCTTGGTTTTTATCACGGCTCGGGCGACGGCGCGGGCCAATATCGCCGGCTTTTGCTTTGCCAAGGCGTCCGTCGCCAGGGTGTCGACATTCTCGAATAGATCGGTGGTAACTCTCTTGCCATCGGCATCGAGACGCGCCGAGGTAACCGTCGGTTGGCGATCTTCGTAAGCGGGCATGGACACTGTCACCAATTGTCCCGACTGGGTGATCGCCCTGACCTCGATGGAGCGCTTGAGCGGCGCCAGACCGGTGTTGAGCAAGAATATAACCTCTCCATCACTCTTAGGAATCTGCGCCACCTTGGAGATATCGAATTTCTCCCGGTAGCGCCTTGCCTCCTCGTTGAGACCGACTTTGTCGGCAAGGCGGATCAAATCGGATTTCAGTTGTTGCGGCACCGGCATTTTGAGTTGCGGCGGATAGCGCCGGTAGGCGTCGTAGGCCTGTCGGTATGCGATCATGGCGTCATCCCATTCACCCAGGTCTTCATAAATTATCCCCGTCAAGTAACGCGCAAAGCCATCCTCAAAATTTGAATTGTCACCGTGCTGTTTCAGCTTCACGTCCAGCTGCAGGGCCTCCACCCGCGCCTGGCCGGGCTGATGCATCGCCAGGTAATTCAACGCCTCAAAGACATGGATCAGGACCTGCTCGTAATAATCCCCCGTATAGCTGCGCATCATGTCATTGACGGTCAACGCCCCGCCCTGCTCGGTGACGCTGATGGCGGAAAGGCGGCTGATCATGGCCTTGGCCGACTCGAACGAGGCGTTGCTCGCCTCGTAATCGCCCGCCATCCGCAACAGCATGGCCCGATTGAGCAGGTAAAGCACCTGGTCCTTGCTCGAGGCGTGCTTCTCCAGGACCTGCAGGGCCTTGTCCGGCTGACCGCGACTGATGTCGGACTCCATGTGGCCCACCCAGTCGCTGTAGGTAGCACAGCCTCCCAGGCCCGCCACCAGCAACAGCGCGCCGCACAGCGCCGCTATCTTGTTACCTGCCACGGTTATCCTTCAACCGTTGAAGGTCCGTTGTCAGAAACGTAAACTCGCCTTGGTAACGAATTTCTTGATCTTCTTCTGCCCTACCCACACGATGCGGTTGTCCGCCAGACTGATCAAGCTGAGGTCCACCTGGTAGTACCGGACCTGTCGCTTGCCCTCGGTATCGAGGATGGTGTTGATCTGGCCTTTGAGCATGAAATCGGCGCCGAGCTCCCTGCCCATGGCCTTGCGCGTATCCTCGCGGGCATTGATGTCCTGGTCTTTGCGCTCCTCGCGGATCTCCTGACGCTGTTCCTTGGAGGCAACGAACTCCACTTTCCCCGAATTGATCAAGGCGCGCTCGATGTCGCTGACGAAGGTATTCACATTGATATGCTCATGGCTGAGATTGCGGACCTCACCGACGATCACTGCGGGCTGCTTCGAGTGGGCCCGCTGGAAATTGCCCAGCCAGGCCTGGGAAAGCGCGTCCGAGATCATCTCCTTGGAGACCAGCTGTGAATCGGTATCATTCCACTCGCCGCTGAGATCGCGAACCTGATCGGGGGAAATGCGTTCCACCTTGGTAGCGCAGGCGCCGAGCGCCGCTACCATCGTGAGCAAGAGCAGGCCCTTAAAAGATCGACGAATATTGTTTTTTATCATTTGCGCTCCTCAAGCATGCGATCGAAGATGCGATCGCCGTCGGTAGTAAGATGATTCTTGAATCCTTCGTTCATATCCTGAACCTTTTGCATAGTGGTTTTCAGCTGATTCATGTCGATTTCCGCCAGAGCATAAATTACATTGGACTTTTGGTCGCGCCAATGGCCGATGATGCGGCTCCCGGTCAGATTAATGCGGCTGACATTCTTGATCTGGCGTGAGATGCTGGATTCCAGGTTCTGGTCGTTGCCGCCCTTCACCGCCGCCGTGTAATCACGGGATACGACCTGCATATAAGAGGTCAGGATTTTCGCCACCTCCGCCCGAGCCCGATCGTCGGCCGTTGAGGTCTGCAGGGACATGTCCCCCATGGCGGGCGCCATGCCCACACCATGAAACAGGCGGTCGTTGTCGTGCTTGAGAATATTGGTGCCCTCGTTCACCCAGTCCGGCGCGCCTTTGATATGGAGATCGCTCTCTACCTTGGTCCTGCCGGCGCATGCCGTGAGGATCAGGATTGTGCTGACCACGGTGATAAAAGCTAACAGATTGCGAGATGTCGTCATGACCGTCCTACTCCCTCAAAACGGAGAAAAGAGGAACTAAAGATACAAGATACCGGAAAAAAACGTAAGATGCGTCGCCGAAAATCACGGTAGAACATAAGTCTGAGAAATCATTATGCAAAGCCGCGATTCCGCTTCCCAACGTCGGGGGCACCCTCCTTCGTTCATCGCCCGCGTCGGCAAACCACAATCCGGGACTATGGTGAGCTTCGATCTCCCCCGGTCGGGACCGGCCGAGGAAGGACGTCAATCCTGCCGCGGCGCGGCGGCTGCTACTTCTTCCGGGTCGACAACTTCAAAGGGACATACAGCGGACAGAACGCAACGGCACTGGTCAACAGGAAAATGGCGGCAATCACTCCCAAAATGATCGCGGCCACCCCGGATATCTGCCCGGTAAAATACAAGGCGACCACAACCAGGGCCAACACCGTTCTCACCAGACGATCCACGCTACCCATATTCTTGATCATATGATTCCATCCTTTGCAGTCCCGGAAAAGCCCGGTGCCACACTCATCGGGTAAACAGCCTATCACTCAAGATTATCAGCCCATCGGCTCTGCAGAGGCAAGACTATTAATTGAGATGGAAAACGCACGATTTGCGGGAGGCACCGCCCGAGCGGTTCTGGCCCGATCGGCCATTGAGGTCAAGCGCGTCGCCTATGAAAGGTGTGAACTATTGACGCTATGCATGCCCTGTCAACACGGATACCACGGCGCCCTCGCAGGGGGATCGAGGCGGATCATCGTTTTCCTGGAAACGTGGCGCCTCGCCTATCGAGCGCATTACCGGCAGCACGCTCACCACCGGATGGGGCAGTTCATCTTCCGGAACGACGCTGATGCGAAATCCAAAAGGGAAAGGTTCATCACTCCGTACCAGATCAGGACATTCCTTCATCAGATATTTTATATGCCGGTCGTTCAAGCTCACCAGGACCGGAACCCGGCCATGAATCCGTTCAAACTCCTGTATCAAACCGAGTAGATAGCTGAGCATAATGGGCACCTCCTTACCGGATCAGGCATGCACTCAATCAATGTAGCTGGGCCAAGGGGGAGGCGCCGCTTGGGCAGTGACGCTCGGCATCGCGCCCGCCGTTGTCGCGTTGGCGGCGGGGAAAATGAAAGTGCCGCACTTCATTCCCTCCTCGAGCCCGACGGAATGACCGTGTATTTTATAGACGCTAAATGTGACAGCCTTGTGACTTGATCCGGAAGGGCATGGCGAGGCACCCTGCGCGCAAGCTGCAAGGCGGCGCACTGGGTAAAAAGGGCCTCGCTTCTTCGCATCACGGACGCCGAGTCGCTCGATCCCCCATCCGGCATCCGGTGTTTCAAGGTGCCGTGAGGATCCCCCAGACGCAGACGGCGCTTTCTCAAGTATATGATCACCATATACTTGACAATAGAACGATCGTTCCATATATTTGTTTGATGGGTAACGATCGCGACTATCTCAGGAAACTCCAGGATTATTACGCCGCCCACGGCGTGGTACCCCCCTACTCCACCCTCATGCAAGTGGTGGGATTTCGCTCCAAGAGCCCCGTGGCGGCCTTGGTCAACCGTTTGAAACTGGCGGGTTATCTGGAATCCACGCCGGACCGCCGCCTGCGACCGGGTAAGCGCTTCTTCGAGCGACCTATCTACGAAAGCGTTCAGGCGGGCTTTCCCAGTCCCGCCAGCGACACTCAGCACGATGCCCTGACCATCGATGAATATCTGGTGGTGCACCCGTCGAAAACCGTGCTGGTAACTGTGAAGGGGGACTCCATGACCGGTGCCGGCATTCACGGCGGGGACATCGTGGTGGTGGAAAAACGCGGCGATGCCAGAGTGGGCGACATCGTCATCGCCATTGTCGAGAACGAATTCACGCTGAAGTATCTCGACAAGGAAAAAGACGGATTCATACTGCGCCCGGCCAATCTCGCCTATCCCGTAATCCGCCCCAAGGGCAGCCTGGAAATCTTCGGCGTTGTAGTCGGTTTGTTCCGCAAGTATTAGCGCTGACCCGGCAGCGCCTCATGACACTGACCGACTGGCCCAATGTGGTAGCCTATGTGGGTGCCGACTGCTTTTTCGCCGCCTGCGAACTCGCTCGGGCCCCAAATTGGGCCGCCGGTCGCTATGCGCGATGTCCACTGCATCGTGGCCAAGACCTATGACGCCAAGACGATGGGCATCTACGTCGGTATGCCGGTATAGGAGGCGAAGAAGCGCCTCCCCCATGCCCTATATCTTTCCGCGATTGCAGTCTTTACGGACAAATGTCGGATAAGTAGTGTGCCGATTGCCCTCAACAAGAAATACGACAATCACACGGTTTTAATGCCGGGGGTCATGCCCGTTGCAACACGAAAAAAGGAGTGCGCTTCCGTTTGCCCATGTATGAAGCAGGATGACCATCCCACGCGATTCGTTACGCCACTGGACCGTGCTTATGGTTAACGCCTGAGTCTGATAAATATTTGGTCGGGGCGAGAGGATTTGAACCTCCGACCACCACCACCCCAAGGTGGTGCGCTACCAGGCTGCGCTACGCCCCGATTAGATTGAAACTGAAAGATGGATGCCGCGACCGCTCCGCGTCTATACAGGCGCGCTATGATACTCGAGATAAGCGTCGAACACCAAAGCTATTTCAGCTTGGCTCAGCCTTTGAGCAAGGTCGCCAGCTTTTCCAGGTCCACACGCAACTGGCGAATGATATCCTTGCTGTTGGTAGCGGTGACGGGAATTTTGGTCTTGGTGCTCGTCCCCAATTGTTGGCGTGCCCCGCCGATGGTAAATCCTTGTTCATATAAGAGGCTGCGGATCTCGCGCACCATCAACACGTCATGCTGTTGATAGTAACGACGATTCCCGCGTCGCTTGACCGGTTTCAACTGAGGGAATTCCTGCTCCCAGTAACGCAGGACGTGCGGTTTCACCAAGCACAGATCACTGACTTCACCGATGGTAAAATAACGCTTCCCCGGAATCGGGGGTAATTCATTGTTATTCGCTGCTTCCAGCATAGGCCTCTACCCGCGCTTTGAGTTTTTGTCCAGGATGAAATGTCACCACGCGTCGCGCCGTGATGGGGATTTCTTCACCGGTTTTAGGGTTGCGGCCAGGCCGTTGTTTCTTGTCTCGCAAGTTAAAATTGCCGAAACCGGACAATTTCACCTGCCTCCCCTCCGCCAGTGCCACACGGATTTCCTCGAAAAAGGCTTCGACAAAATCCTTGGCCTCGCGTTTGTTTAACCCCAGTTCTTCAAAAAGTTTTTCTGCCATTTCGGCCTTGGTTAGCGCCATAGCTCAGTCTCTCAAAGTAGCCCCGAAGGTGTCCCTCAATCTCGCCAATACCCTTTCCATAACGATATCGACGTCTCCGTCCGTAAGAGTGCGCGAAGAATCCTGTAACGTCAAGCCCAACGCCAGACTTTTTTTCCCCGAATCAATGCCTTTGCCCTTGTAGACATCAAACAACTGTAGTTCCTCTAGCCACTCCCCCGCCGCTTCCCGAATACTGCCTTGCAGCGCGGCACTGCTGACCGTATCGTCGACGATCACGGCCAGGTCACGACGAATGGCCGGATACTTTGATGCCTCCCGGAAGCTGGGCAGTTGCGCCTGAGCTATTTCCTCTAGCGCCACCTCAAATAATACAGTTAATTTGCTGATATTTAAAGAATTAGCAATACGCGGATGTAGCGTGCCCAGAATACCCGCCTCCCGCCCGTGGGGAGAAGTGAATTGTGCGGTTTGTCCCGGATGCAGCGCCGGGTGCGATGCCGCGTTAAACAGATAGTCCTGGGCAAACCCGGTCATGGCCAGTAACGTCTCCACATCCTTTTTGACATCGAAGAAATCCGTTTCCCGCTCGGTTTCCGCCCATTGCTCCGGCATCAGACTGCCCGCCACGATGCCGGCAATCACGGTCTCCTCCCGCACCTGCCCCTCCCTCCGCCGGAAGCGCGTCCCGATCTCGAACAGGCGTATCCGATCTTGTCTTCGATTTAGATTATAGAGCAAGGCCTGCACCAAGCCAGGCCAAAGACTGGTCCTCATTACCGCCATGTCGGCGCTGATCGGGTTGGCCAAGCTCACGGGCGCATGTTCGGGATCAAGCAGTTCCTGCAGGCGAGGATCGACGAAACTATAAGTGATCGCCTCTTGATAGCCGCGCTCGATCAGACGTCGCCGCAGAACCGCTGTCCCGACCTTGCTTTCGGACCGGCGTTGCATCGTAGCGGGAACGGGTGGGCTGTGGCTCGGCAGACGGCTGTAACCGTAGATGCGGGCGAGTTCCTCGATCAGATCGGCCTCGATGCTGATATCAAAACGAAACGAAGGCGGTGTCACTTGCCAGCAGTCATTTTCTTCCATCACGTCCATCCCTAAACGCTTCAGGATACTCATTACCTGCGCGCGCGGAATGTCGGCACCCAATAAACGTCCCATTCGGGCAATACGCAACGGAACCTGGGCGGGTTGCGGGAGATGGGACCGGCTGCTCTGCTCCATGATGGGACCGGGCCTTCCGCCGGCAATGTCCAGCAGCAAGCGCGTGGCGCGTTCCATGGCGCGGCGCGCCGACTCAGGATCCACGCCTCGTTCGAAACGATGGGACGAGTCGGTATGCAGACCATAACGCCGCGCACGGCCGGCCATGGCCGCCGGTGCGAAATAGGCGCTTTCCAGCAGAATATGTCGGGTCGCGTTGGCCATGGCCGCCGGTGCGAAATAGGCGCTTTCCAGCAGAATATGTCGGGTCGCGTTGCCGACGGCGCTCGCGGCGCCGCCCATGATGCCGGCCATGGCCACCGCGGCAGCGTGATCGGCGATCACCAGGGTATCCTTGTCCAAATCGACTTCCTGATCATCCAACAAGCGCAGGCGTTCATTCGCCCGCGCCAGCCGCACATGAATCCCGCCCTTGAGGCGTTCCAGGTCGAACGCGTGCATGGGCTGACCCAATTCCAGCAGGACGTAATTGGTGACGTCTACCACGGCGTTGATGCTGCGCAAACCGCTGCGGCGCAATCGCTCCTGCATCCACATGGGTGTCGGCGCATCGACCGCTACGTCCCGGACGATACGCGCTGTATAGCGGGGACAGGCTTCGGGGGCGCTGACCTCCAGCGGGACTTGTTCGTCTATCTCAGCCGCGACGGGCGCGACCTCCGCGTCGCGCAGCGGAACGCCGTTGATAACGCTCACTTCGCGGGCAATCCCGGCCACACTCAGGCAATCACCGCGGTTGGGGGTCAAGCCCAATTCGAGGCTGACATCATTGAGCAGCAGATAATCGCGCACATCCTGTCCCGGCTCTGCGTCGTTGGAAAGGATCATCAGGCCTTCCGAGCTGTCCGCCAGGCCCAGTTCCTTAGCCGAACACAACATTCCTTCCGATGTCTCGCCGCGCAGCTGGGATTTTTCTATATTGATCCCGCCCGGGAGTTTCGCGCCGACCACGGCGACCGGCACCCGTACGCCCTTCGCCACGTTGGCGGCGCCGCAGACGATGCTCAAAGCTTCCGCCGCACCGACGTTGACCTGGCAGACGCGCAATCGATCAGCGCCGGGATGGGGTTCGACACGCAGCACCTCACCCACGACCACGTTGCTGAAGTACGGCGCCACCGGCTCCACGGCATCCACTTCCAGGCCGGCCATGGTGAGTTGCTCCGCCAGGTCGGTCGTGGAGATGTCGGGGTTCACCCATTCCCGCAACCATTGTTCGCTGAATTTCATCGAAGCTCCACAAATTATCGCCCGGCCAGGGCGCTCCGCTCCCGGCCCATCATGTCCATGCCCACGGCGTTCCCATAGCGCAGCATGCTGAGGCGCTCCACCCCGAGGCCGAAGGCGAATCCCGTGAACACCTCGTTGTCGACATTGACCTTGGCGAAGACATTGGGATGAATCATGCCGCAGCCCAATATCTCTATCCAACCGGTATGTTTGCACACGCGGCAACCGCCGCCGCCGCAGATCACACAGGCGATATCGACTTCCGCCGAGGGCTCGGTAAACGGGAAATACGAAGGGCGGAAGCGCACCGCCAGGTCACGCTCGAAAAAGGCCTGCAGGAACTCGTGCAGCACGCCCTTGAGGTCGGCGAAACTGACGTCGGTGTCGACCATGAAGCCTTCCACCTGATGGAACATGGGCGTGTGGGTCACATCGGAATCGCAGCGGTAGACGCGCCCGGGCGCGATGATGCGCAACGGCGGCTCGCGTTCCGCCATCACCCGGATCTGCACCGGCGAGGTGTGGGTGCGCAGCACGCGACCGTCGGGAAAGTAGAAGGTGTCGTGCATGGCCCGCGCCGGATGTTCCGCGGGGATGTTCAGCGCCTCGAAATTGTAATGCTCGGTCTCGATCTCCGGGCCTTCCACCACTTCGAAACCGACGCCCTCGAACAAGCGTTCGATACGCTCCAGAGTGCGGGTCACCGGATGCATGCCGCCGGGCCCCTGTCCCCGGCCCGGGAGGGTGACATCAATATGCTGCGCCGCCAGTTTGGCGGAGAGCGCCGCGTTCTCCAATTCCTCGCGACGCCGCTCCAGCATGCCCTGTACATCTTCTTTGGCGGTGTTGATCAATTGTCCCGCGGCAGGCCGCTGTTCGGCCGGGAGTTTGCCCAATTGCTTCAACTGCTCGGTGAGTTCACCCTTTTTCCCCAGGTACTTCACCCGCACCCCGTCGAGCATCTGCAGAGAATCGGCGGCGGCACATTCCTGTTCGGCGAGCTTGACCAGTTCAGCGAGACGTTCTTGCATGGTTTCCCATTATATAAATCTGTCTGCCCCTTCCCGCCCTCGCTGCGACAGAGCGACGGCAGAGAGGGATCAGCCCCGGGCAGCCGAAAAATTCGTCATTCCGGTGTCCAGTGTTTTTAACGCTATTAGCGTTACCGGATTCCGGCTTGCGCCGGAATGACACCATGGAGATGGTTCGAACTTCTCCCGATAAAATAAAAAAGGGAAAGGTCACCAGGCCTTTCCCTTCTATTGAGTCGATTGATTCGTCCCGCTCAATATACGCGGGGCGAACTGCGTCCTCAGGACGAAAGACCGGCTTTAGCCTTCTCCGCCAGTGCGGCGAACGCCAACTTGTCGAACACGGCCAAATCGGCCAGCACCTTGCGGTCGACCTCAATTGCCGCCTTGTGCAGTCCGTTCATCATGCGGCTGTAGGACAAACCGCATTCCCGGGCGGCGGCGTTGATGCGCACGATCCACAAGCCGCGGAACTGGCGCTTGCGTTGACGACGGTCGCGATAGGCATATTGACCGGCCTTGGTCACCGCCTGGGTGGCCACCCGGAACACGTTCTTGCGTCGCCCGTAGTAGCCCTTGGCCTGCTCCAGCACCTTCTTATGGCGGGCACGGGCCATGACACCTCTTTTTACTCTTGGCATGACTGCATCCTCAAATAAATAAATCTTTATTCCTACTCCCTCTCGGAGAGGGTTAGGGGTGAGGGTTAGTTGATAATCAATCTTACTCCCTCACCCTGTCCCTCTCCCAAAGGGAGAGGGGATGTTCCGCTAAGCTATTTGCTCCACAAATTCCGATCACGAGTCCCGAAAGTAATAAGGACTTCCCTGCACATCAAGCGTGCGGCAACATCCGCCGCACAGCCGCGGTGTCCGAGTCATGAACCAGGATCGCGGACCGCAATTGGCGCTTCCGCTTGGCACTCTTTTTGGTCAGGATGTGCCGCCTGAAGCTCTGGGCGCGCTTGAACCTGCCGGAACCGGTACGGGCAAAACGCTTCGCTGCACCCCTGTTGGTCTTCAATTTAGCCATTGATACTTACTCCGCTGCATTATCATTGCCGACGCTCGCGCCGACTGTGTTCCGTCAAGTCCCGGTTTGCTTGCCAGTTGCAGGCACGGTGGCCTTCTTCGGCGCCAGAACCATGACCATTAATCTTCCTTCCATCCTCGGAAACTGCTCTACCACACTGCATTCAGCCAGATCCGCCTCGACCCGTTTCAACAGCTTCATTCCCAGTTCCTGATGCATCATCTCGCGACCGCGGAAACGCAAGGTAACCTTGGTCTTGTCGCCTTCCTGCAAAAACTTCATCAGCTTGCGCAGCTTCACCTGATAATCCGCCTCTTCGGTGGTGGGGCGGAACTTCAATTCTTTAACCTGAATCTGCTTCTGCTTTTTCTTGGCGGCGTGGCGCTTCTTACTCTCTTCGAAGAGAAACTTGCCATAATCCATGATCCGGCATACCGGCGGCGCTGCCTGTGGGGCGACTTCCACCAAATCGAGATCGCTCTCTTCCGCTGTTTCGAGGGCTTGCTTGGTAGGCACGATGCCGATCATCTCACCGTTGGAACCGATCAACCGCACCTCCGGCACGGTAATTTCCTCGTTGATACGAGTATCTTTCTTATCCGCGCTGATAATTCAATCCTCCAAAATAGCGCGGCCGCGACGCGCGATATCCGCGGCTAGGCGTTCCTGGAAGGCATTGACGGTCATGCTTCCCAAGTCCTTGCCGCTTCGCGTGCGTACGGCCATGGTCTGTTCATTCATCTCCCGATCCCCTAAAACCAGGAGATAGGGAACACGTTGCAACGTGTGCTCGCGAATTTTAAAGCTTATCTTCTCGTTTCTCAAGTCCGCCTTGATCCGGAATCCCTTTTCTTTCATAACCTTCTCTAGAGATTGGGCATAGTCGGCCTGTTTGTCGGTGATGGTGAGGAGCACCGCCTGGGTGGGGGCCAGCCAGGGGGGGAACAGCCCCGCATACTGCTCGATGAGGATGCCGATGAAGCGCTCCAGGGAGCCGAGGATCGCGCGGTGGAGCATGACCGGGATCTTTTTGCTGCTGTCCTCGGCGACGTATTCCGCTCCCAGGCGTTCCGGCATGTTGAAATCCACCTGGATGGTGCCGCACTGCCACACCCGGCCCAGACAGTCCTTGAGGGAAAATTCGATCTTGGGGCCGTAGAACGCCCCTTCCCCGGGCTGCAGATCCCAGGGTAAGCCTTTATTGTTCAATGCCTTTTCCAAGGCATGCTCCGACTTGTCCCAGATCTCGTCCGAACCCACCCGCTTGGGCGGCCGGGTGGAAAGCTTGATGATCACCTCGTCGAAGCCGAAATCGGCGTAGACCCGGTACAGCAGGTCGATGAAGGCCGCCACCTCTGCCTGGATCTGGTCCTCGGTACAGAAGATATGGGCGTCGTCCTGGGTAAACCCCCGCACCCGCATCAGGCCGTGCAGGGCCCCGCTGGGCTCGTTGCGGGTGCAGGAGCCGAATTCCGCCATGCGCAGGGGCAGGTCACGGTAGCTCTTAAGTCCTTGATTAAATATCTGCACATGGCAGGGACAATTCATGGGCTTGATGGCGTAATCCCGGTTTTCCGAGTGAGTGGTGAACATCTCCTCGCCGAACTTCTCCCAGTGACCGGATTTCTCCCACAGCACCCGGCCCACCACCTGGGGGGTGCGCACCTCCTGATAGTCATGGGCCTTGAGAGCGCCACGGATATATTGTTCGACTTCCTGATAGATGGTCCAGCCATTGTCGTGCCAGAACACCATCCCCGGCGCCTCTTCCTGGGTATGGAACAGGTCCAGGTGCTTGCCGATTTTGCGGTGATCCCGTTTCTCGGCCTCTTCCAGGCGGTGCAGATAGGCCGCCAGGGCCTTCTTGTCGGTCCAGGCGGTGCCATAGATGCGCTGCAACATCTCATTATTGGAGTCGCCGCGCCAATAGGCGCCGGCCACCTTCATCAGCTTGAAGGCCTTGAGCTTGCCGGTGGACGGGATATGGGGGCCGCGGCACAGGTCGATAAACTCACCCTGCTGATATAAGGACAGGGTCTCGTGGGCGGGAATATCCTCAATAATCCGCGCCTTGTACTCCTCGCCCATGTCACGAAAGAATGGGATGGCCTCCTCGCGCGACATTTCCGAGCGCGTCACCGGCAAGTCCTGGGCGGCCAATTTCTGCATACGCTTCTCGATGGCGGCCAGGTCCTCGGGGGTGAAGGGGCGCTTGAAGGCAAAGTCGTAATAGAAGCCGTCCTCGATCACTGGACCGATGGTGACCTGGGCCTCGGGAAACAGTTGCTTGACCGCCTGAGCCAAGAGATGGGCGCAGGAATGACGGAGAATCTCCAGACCCTCGGCGTCACGCTCGGTGATGATGGCCAGCTTGGCATCCCCCGCGATGACATAAGAGGTGTCCACCAGCTTGTCGTCCACCCTGCCGGCCAGGGCGGCCTTGGCCAGCCCCGGACCGATGGCGGCGGCAACGTCACGGACGCTGACGGCTTGGTCGAACTGGCGTTGGCTTCCGTCCGGAAGGGTTATTGTTGGCATGCTTGTGTTCCGCGGGTTCCTGCTTGACTCTCTTTATCGGCAACCCATGATACAAAAAGAGCACTGTGCTCACATCACAGCGCCTTATCAAATTATCACGCTCTCGATCCGCCCTCACCCCATCCCTCTCCCGGAGGGAGAGGGGGAGCAAGTTTCGCTGCGCGAATCGAATAGATTTGGTAGGCGCGATTGGACTCGAACCAACGACCCCCACCATGTCAAGGTGGTGCTCTAACCAACTGAGCTACGCGCCTGTCGAAGAAGCCGCGAAAGATACCATAAAGCCCCGCCGGGGAACAAGTTTATCGTCAATCCGGCCGGACCTCATGAAAGGCAATCTGATTTCTATGAAAAAATTGCCGCGCCCCCTTCCCGTCATATCCAATTTCGACGGCGGCCGGCCTCCTCTAGCCGACGGCGGGCAACTTGAAACTGCTCTCCTGGAGACGATGAATCTCGTCGCGCAGGCGCGCCGCGGCCTCGAACTCCAGGTTGCGGGCGTGCTCGTACATCTGCTGTTCCAGCCGTTTGATCTTCTGCGCCAGTTTGTCCGGCGGCAGCGCCGCGTAGCGCAGGCTCTCTTCCGCCACCCTGGCGTAATGGGCCGCGGTGTCGGGCGCGCCGGCGTGGGCGCCCTCCATGATATCGGTGATCGCCTTCTGGATGCCGCGGGGCGTGATGCCGTGCGTTTGGTTATAGGCGAGTTGTTTGTCGCGACGCCGCGTGGTCTCGTCCATGGCGCGTTGCATGGAACCGGTCACCCGATCCGCGTACATGATGGCGGTGCCGTTGATATTGCGCGCGGCACGGCCGATGGTCTGGATCAGCGAGCGATCGGAACGCAGAAAGCCCTCTTTGTCCGCGTCGAGGATGGCCACCAGAGACACCTCGGGGATATCCAGCCCTTCACGCAGCAGATTGATCCCCACCAGCACGTCGAATGAACCCAGGCGCAGGTCGCGGATGATCTCCATACGCTCCACGGTATCGATATCCGAATGCAGGTACCGCACCCGCACCCCGTGCTCGGCCAGGTATTCGGTGAGATCCTCGGCCATGCGCTTGGTGAGGGTGGTGACCAGGACCCGTTCCTGGAGCGCAACGCGCTTGCGCACCTCCGACAGCAAGTCGTCCACCTGGGTCAGGGCGGGACGCACGATGATCTCGGGATCCACCAGCCCGGTAGGACGCACCACCTGTTCCACCACCTGGCCGGAATGGGCGCGTTCATAGTCGGCGGGCGTCGCCGAGACATAGATGGTCTGCGGTTGGCGGCGCTCGAATTCCTCGAAACGCAGCGGCCGGTTGTCCATGGCCGAGGGCAGGCGGAAACCGTACTCCACCAGGTTTTCCTTGCGGGAACGATCGCCCTTGTACATGGCCCCCAGTTGCGGCACCGCCACGTGGCTCTCGTCGATGACCAGCAAGGCGTTGTCGGGAAGGTAGTCGAACAGGGTCGCCGGCGGTTCGCCCGCGGCGCGCCCCGCCAAATGCCGCGAATAGTTTTCGATGCCGGGACAATGGCCCAGCTCCACCAGCATCTCGATATCCAGACGGGTGCGCTCCTCCAGGCGCTGCGCCTCCACCAGTTTATTGAGGCTGCGCAGTTGTTCCAGCCGTTCCTTGAGTTCAGCCTTGATCAGCTCCACGGCCTTGAGCACCCGGTCGCGGGGCGTCACGTAGTGGCTTTTGGGATAGATGGTGATGCGCGGCAACTTGCGCGTCACCTCGCCGGTGAGGGGATCGAATAGGGCGATGGATTCGATCTCGTCGTCGAACAGTTCCACCCGCACCGCCTCGGCATCGGAATCCGCCGGATAGATGTCAATGACCTCACCGCGCACCCGGTAGGTGGCACGGCGCAGTTCCATATCGTTGCGCGTGTATTGCAGCTCAGCGAGGCGGCGCAGAATGCCGCGCTGGTCCACCAGGTCGCCGCGGCTGAGATGCAGCACCATGCTGAGATAGGCCTCGGGATCCCCCAGACCGTAGATGCAGGACACCGTGGCAACGATGACCACGTCGTGCCGTTCCATCAGCGCCTTGGTGGCGGACAGGCGCATCTGTTCGATATGATCGTTGATGGAGGCGTCTTTCTCGATATAGGTATCCGAGGACGGCACATAGGCCTCGGGCTGGTAGTAATCGTAATAGGAAACGAAGTACTCCACGGCATTGTGGGGGAAGAACTCCCGCATCTCGCCGTAAAGCTGCGCCGCCAGAGTTTTGTTGGGCGCCAGGATCAAAGTGGGGCGTTGCACTGCCTGAATCACGTTGGCGATGGTGAAGGTCTTGCCGGAGCCGGTGACGCCCAACAGGGTCTCTCCCGCCAGGCCGTCGTTCAGACCGGACACCAGCGCCTGGATGGCCGCGGGCTGGTCGCCGGTGGGGGCGAACTGGGCGGAAATTTCGAAAAATTTACTCATTGGGGATTCTGCGCAAAACGGCATTCAAGTATAGTACGCAACCGGCGAGAACTTAAAACGGAAAGCGCAATTGGACGTTCAACTATCTACCCGCGTACAACGCATCAAACCCTCTCCTACCCTTGCCGTAACCGCCCGCGCCGCCGCCCTGCGTGCCGCGGGCAAGGACATCATCGGTCTGGGGGCGGGCGAACCGGACTTCGACACGCCGGGCCATATCAAACAGGCCGCCATTAAGGCCATCCAGGACGGCTTCACCAAATATACCGACGTGGGCGGGACACCGCAGCTGAAGCAGGCGGTAATCGACAAATTCGCCCGCGAGAACGGCCTGCAGTATACGCCGGCACAGATCCTGGTATCGGTAGGCGGCAAGCAAAGCTTTTTCAACCTGGCCCAGGCCCTGCTCAACCCCGGTGATGAAGTCATCATTCCCGCACCCTACTGGGTATCGTACCCGGACATGGTGATGCTCGCCGACGGCGTGCCGGTGGTGATCTCCGCCGGCATCGACCAGCAGTTCAAGATCTCTCCGGCCCAACTGGAGTCTGCCATCACCCCCCTCACCCGGCTGGTGGTGATCAACAGCCCCTCCAATCCCACCGGCAGCGCCTACACCCGCGATGAATTGGCGGCGCTGGGCGAGGTGCTGCGGCGCCACCCCCGGATACTCGTCGCTACCGATGACATGTACGAACACATCCTGTGGACGGCGGAACCCTTCGTCAACATTCTCAACGTCTGCCCGGATCTGTTCGAGCGCACCATCGCGCTCAACGGTGTATCCAAGGCCTATTCCATGACCGGCTGGCGTATCGGCTATGCCGGCGGACCGGCGCCGCTGATCGCGGCCATGAAAAACATCCAGTCCCAGAGCACCTCCAATCCCTGTTCGATATCCCAGGTGGCGGCCGAAGCGGCCCTAAATGGCGACCAGTCCTGCATCACCCGCATGTGCAAGGCCTTCAAGGAGCGCCATGATTTCGTGGTCAAGGAACTCAATACCATTCCCGGGATCCGCTGCATCCCCGGTCAGGGGACCTTTTACTCCTTTCCCAATGTGGAGGGGATGATCGACCTCCTCGACGACGTGCAAACGGACGCGGAGCTGGCGGAATTCCTCATCAATGAGGTCGGCGTAGCCCTGGTTCCCGGTTCGGCCTTCGGCGCGCCGGGGCATTTGCGCCTGTCCTTCGCCACCGATCTGGACACGTTGCGCGAGGCCACGAGGCGCCTCAAGAATGTGAAATAGAGTTGAGGAAGGTATAAAATTAGTCATACGGTCGAGGGGGGAATACCATGGGTTTCAGCGAGAACTCACGATTCGCGCAGAAACGCCGAGAGAGGGGCTTCACCTTAATAGAAGCACTGACCAGCCTGACGGTCGCCTCCATCCTGGTCACCGCCGCCGTTCCCGCCCTGCAGAATTTCATCATCCGCAATCGCATGTCCACCGAGGTCAATAGCTTCGTCGGCTCCCTGTACCTTGCGCGCAGCGAAGCGGTGAAACGGCTGCATAACGTCAGTCTCTGCACAGTGGACGCCTCGGGAAATTGTGATGCCTCCCAAACGGATTGGGCCCATGGCTGGAAGGTCTATTACACCGACCCCGCCACCGGCAACCCGGTCACCCTCCAGCAGACCCCGGCGCTGCCGGGCCGCTTCACGGTCAACGCCAACCAATCCGCCTTCGCCTACGACCCCACCGGCAAGCTCGCCAGGGCCGCCACCAACGGAACCTACGTCTTTTGCGATACCGGCAACATCGCCCGGCCGCGCGACGTGATCGTCTCCGCCGAAGGCCGGGTTCGCTCTCATGTCGCCACTGACTGCACAGCCGGCGGCTGAATAATGGTCGGTGCGGGGAGCGGTAGGGATCGCCGCTTCCTCGGATTTAATCTACAGCTGCCTAAGCGTGGCGCAGATACGGCGGGCGCTCACCGAAGCCGCCCAAGCCATGCGCATGTGCCTGAACTGATTCACACGCCACGACGCCGCTGATGCAGCTGGAGATAAAAAATGGTAGGCTTTTGAAGAAGGGCCGTTTTATTTGGATTTTCTCCATACAAAACGGCCTCTAACTTATTGAATTTGGCTCCCCAGCGCGGACTCGAACCACGGACCCGGTGATTAACAGTCACCTGCTCTACCAACTGAGCTACTGGGGATCGGACGAAACGCAGTGGCTGCGTAGTCTACTGAGCCCGCCGGGGCGGGTCAATAGTAAAGTCCGCTTTTGTAAGGCTTTATGGTAAACAGTTATCGCAAGCCCATGAGTGAAAATAGTCGATATGCCGCGCAAAAATAAACTTTCCCCTGAAGATATCGAGCTTTTTCGCCGGGAAGTAGGGCCGGTCAACCCTATGCGCGCGACCAACCGGGCGACCCTGATCAAGAAACCCAGGCCGCCGCGGCGTCAGCCGTCCCTGGACCAGGATCGCGACGCAGGCCGGGGTCCGGCGTTCGATACATTTGCCCCCCTGGACGGGGCGGCGGACGAGGAATTGTCCTTCGTCCGACCCGGCGTGCAGCACGCGCAATTCCGCAAGCTGCGCAAAGGCCGCCGCGCCATTCGCAGCGAGCTGGATCTGCACGGATTGACCGCGGCGCAGGCACGTGAGGAGCTGATCGCCTTTCTCCGCGAAAGCCAGGCGCGAGGCGAGCGTTGCGTCCGCATCATTCACGGCAAGGGTTATAACTCCCCCGATCGCCGGCCGGTCCTCAAAACCAAGCTCAATATCTGGCTGCGCCAATGCGATGAAGTCCTGGCATTCTGTTCGGCGCCGCTTCACGACGGCGGCACCGGTGCCGCCTACGTCCTACTCAGCACCCGTTGATCGTTTTTTTCAGTGACTGCAGACTGTCTCCGCCGGCGGTGATATGGGAAAATAGGCGCGCGTCCCCGGCACACGCCGTGGGATGTCATGCACATTGGTTCTTATCGTGGAAAATTCATGAGTTCACCCACCCAGGCGCACGAGTCCCAAGCCCTTTTGCAACCCTTGCTCCCGGATAAGCCGGGACACGTCGTTCACTGGCTGGGCCTGTACGGCAGCGCCCTCGGCCTGGCGGCCAATCAGGCGGCGCAGCGCCATCGCGCACCGTTGCTGCTCCTTACCGCCGATGCGCAGGAAGCCAATCGGCTGGAATATGAAGCACGCTTTTTCGGCAGTGGTAAGGAAGGTTTGCCGGTACTCAACTTCCCGGACTGGGAAACCCTGCCCTACGACAGTTTTTCTCCTCACCAGGACATCGTCTCCCAGCGTCTGGAAACCCTGTATCAACTGCCCGCCTTGCAGCGTGGCGTGCTGGTAGTACCGATTTCCAACCTGATGAACCGACTGCCGCCGCGCCACTACCTGCAATCCCACAGTCTGATCCTGAGCAACGGCGATCGACTCGACCTGAACGACATGCGTTCACGCCTCGAAGCGAGCGGCTACCGCTGCGTGTCCCAGGTGATGGAGCATGGGGAATTTGCCGTGCGCGGCAGCCTGCTCGATCTCTATCCCATGGGCAGCCGCCTGCCCTATCGCATCGATCTCTTCGACGATCAAGTGGACAGCATCCGCACCTTCGATCCCGAGAATCAACGCTCGCTGGACAATGTGGAACACATTCGGCTCCTGCCGGCGCACGAGTTTCCACTGACCGCGAACGCCGTCACCCACTTCCGCCAGGCCCATCGCCTGCGCTTCGAAGGCAATCCGCAGCACAGCACCATCTACCGCGACGTCAGCGACGGGCTGGCGCCGCCGGGCATCGAATACTATCTGCCGCTGTTCTTCGAGCAAACCGAAGGCCTGCTCGATTATCTCAATCCCGACACGCTGATCATCGCCACCGCCGGCGCGACCGCCGCCGCCGAAGGTTTCTGGCGGGAGATCAACGAGCGCTACGAATCGCTGCGCCACAATCCGGAACGGCCACTGCTGGCGCCGGACGAGGCCTTCGTGGCGCCTGAACCGCTCCATGCGGCGCTGGCGCGCTTTGCCCGGGTGGACGTTGATCCCTTCATGGACGCCACCCCGCCGCCGCACACCCGGCGCTTCGCAACCCATGCCCCGCCGCCGCTGCCCATCGTCGCCCGTGCCGAACAGCCTGCCGAGATCCTGATGAATTTCCTGCAAGGTTTCAGCGGCCGGGTGCTGTTCGCCGCGGAGACGGCGGGACGCCGTGAAACCCTGTTGGATCTGTTGAAGGGCCATGGACTGCATCCCGTGCTGTTTGAGGACTGGCAAGGCTTTCTTGCCGGCGACGCACGGCTGGGGCTGACGGTGGCGGCCCTGGAACAGGGGCTGCTGCTGGACGACCCGCGCATCGCCATCATCAGCGAGGTGCAACTGTTCGGCGAACAGGTCCTGCAGCAGCGCCGCCGCAAGACGGCGCGCGGCCGCGACGCCGATGCCGTCATCCGCGATCTCACTGAACTCAACCTCGGCGCACCGGTGGTACACGAGGACCACGGCGTGGGGCGCTACCGGGGCATGCAGACCCTCAACGTCGGCGGCATCACCACCGAGTTCATCACCATCGAATACGCGGGCGGCGACAAGCTTTATGTGCCGGTCGCCTCGCTGCATCTTATCAGCCGCTACAGCGGCGCGGCACCGGAACAGGCACCCTTGCACAAGCTCGGCTCGGATCAATGGGTCAAGGCCAAACGCCGCGCCGCGGAGAAGGTCCGCGACGTGGCGGCGGAATTGCTGGACATCTACGCACGCCGCGCTGCCCGCAAGGGCTTTGCCTTTTCGCCGCCGGATGCACAGTACCGCGCCTTCACCGCCACCTTTCCCTTCGAGGAGACGCCGGATCAGCAGACTGCCATCGACGCCGTCATCGAGGGCGTAACACAAACCCAGCCCATGGATCGCCTGATATGCGGCGATGTGGGTTTCGGCAAGACCGAAGTGGCCATGCGCGCCGCCTTCATCGCGGTGCAGAACAACAAGCAGGTGGTAGTCCTGGTCCCCACCACTTTGCTGGCCCAGCAGCATTATCAGAACTTCCAGGACCGCTTCGCGGACTGGCCGGTCAAGGTGGCGAGCCTGTCGCGCTTCCGTTCTGCCAAGGAACAGGAGACAGTCCTGCAGGGCCTGCGCGACGGCAGCGTGGACATTGTCATCGGCACCCATAGACTTCTGCAAGCCGGCATCCAGTTCAAGCGCCTCGGCCTGGTGATCGTCGACGAGGAGCATCGTTTCGGCGTCCGCCAGAAGGAATGGCTGAAAAGCCTGCGCAGCGAAGTCCACGTGCTCACCCTCACCGCTACCCCCATCCCCCGCACCCTGAACATGGCCCTGTCGGGTATGCGCGATTTGTCCATCATCGCCACCCCGCCGTCTCGGCGCCTGGCGATCAAGACCTTCGTGCGCCAATGGGACAACGGTCTGATCCGCGAGGCCTGTCTGCGCGAACTCAAGCGCGGCGGCCAGGTGTTTTTTCTGCACAACGAGGTCAAGACCATCGACAAGACCGCCCGCCAACTGGCGGCGCTGCTCCCGGAGGCGCGCATCCGCGTCGCTCACGGCCAGATGCGTGAACGGGAACTGGAACAGGTGATGCTGGACTTCTATCACCATCGCTTCAATATCCTGGTGTGCACCACCATCATCGAGACCGGCATCGACATCCCCAACGCCAATACCATCATCATCCACGACGCCGATCACTTCGGCCTGGCGCAGCTCCATCAATTGCGCGGCCGGGTCGGGCGCTCCCATCACCAGGCCTACGCCTATCTGGTGGTGCCGCCGCGCAAATTGATGACCGCCGATGCGGTAAAACGCCTGGAGGCCATCGAATCGCTGGAAGACCTGGGTGCGGGCTTCACCCTCGCCACCCATGACCTGGAGATCCGCGGCGCGGGGGAATTGCTGGGCGACGAGCAAAGCGGCCAGATGCATGAGATCGGCTTCACCTTGTATACGCAATTGCTGGAGCGTGCGGTCCAGGCACTGAAGTCCGGCCGCGAACCCGACCTGCAGGCGCCTTTGAGCCGCGGCGGCGAGATCGACCTGCGCATCCCGGCCTTGATCCCGGAGGACTACCTCCCCGATGTCCACGCCCGCCTGGTGATGTACAAGCGCATCGCCAGCGCCGACAACGACGAGGCGTTGAAAGAACTGCAGGTGGAGATGATCGACCGCTTCGGCCTTCTGCCGGAGCCCGCCAAGAACCTGTTTCGCCTGACTCAGATCAAGCTCAAGGCCCAGGGCCTGGGCATCCGCAAGCTGGAGGCCGGTCCCAACGGCGGCCGTATCATCTTCGACAAGGAACCCAAGATCGACCCCACCACGGTGATCCGCCTGATCCAGACCCAGCCCAAGACCTACAAGCTCGACGGTCAGGACAAGTTGCGCTTCATGCAGGACATGCCGGAGCGGGAACAACGCTTTCAGGCGGCGGAAAAGCTATTGGACATGCTCGCGATCAAGCAGGCGGCGTGAAGACATGACTAATCACCCGGCCGCGAAAAGATCCATGGCCATCGAATCACTGCTGTCCCCAAGCCCCTCTCGCTTCGGGAGGTAAGGCGGAATAGGGATAAGGTCGGTGGAACTTTTCCCCGCCAAAGGGGGCACCGTGTTCAAGTGCGCCCCGGCGGGAGTTAAATGCCACTCGGCAAGGGCGGGGGCTTATTCATTGAGTGCCTCAAAGGCGTCTTAAAACCAAGAACCGCCCAGGGCGGGTGCACTTGACAGCATTCATTTCTCCCCGCCCATAGATCACCCTCCGCCGGGGAGATCATCTCCTCCCCCTTCAAGGGGGAGGCCGGGAGGGGGATGGGGTGCTTGCCGAGGGTTAATGAAACCAACCCCATCCCTATGCCGACCGGGGTGCAGTATGATTTCAGCACTCGTTCGGCGGGGAAAAGGTTCACCGGGCCTTTTCCTCCTTCCGCCTCACCCCGTTCAAGGGGAGGGTGTCGCTAGCGTCGAGCTGCCACCCTCAACTCTACTTTCCTCATGCGACCATCGTACCGGTCAAACCTCGTTTGCGTCGTCCGTGATAGTCGGAGGTGGCCATGGCCTTCTGATTATGTCACCGGCACATGCAGGGCACGCCGGTCTATTCTTCTCGTTGCTCGAACAGCTCGTCCTCAAAACCGAAATTGATCATGTTACGGATACGGCGGGGATAGAGGATGCCGTCGAGGTGATCGTATTCGTGTTGCACCACCCGGGCGTGAAAACCGCTCACGTCGCGAGTGAACGGCTCGCCGTAGCGATCATAACCGCTGTAACGCAATTGGGTGACGCGCGGGACCAAACCGCGCATACCGGGGACGCTGAGACAGCCCTCCCAGGCCTCGTCCATCTCTTTGCTAAGGGCCTCCAGCCGCGGATTGATGAGTATAGTGGTCGGAACGTCCTCGGCGTCGGGATAACGGGGATTGGCTTCCACGCCGAAGATCACCAGGCGTTTACTCACCCCGATCTGGGGCGCGGCCAGGCCGGCGCCATCCAGGGCCTCCATGGTATCCAACATATCCTGTATCAAGGCATCCAGTTCCGCCGCATTGAATTCCGTTACCGGTTCCGCCACCTGGAGCAGCCTGGGATCGCCCATCCTTAACACCTTACGTACCGCCATCAAATTACCTCTTGCTTTGCCAATTTTGCTGAGGTCCGGTATTGTTAGACCCCAGTTCCCATCAAACATTCGTAACTGCCCTATATGAAACGCCTTTTGCTTGGATTCGCCTTGCTCGCCCTGCCCTGGGTGGCATGGGCCGATGATATCGCTTTGTACAAGGTCGAACTTATCGTATTCGAGAATCTCGACCCGAGCGCAATCAATGCCGAGGCCTGGCCGGAGAATCCCGGCACGCCGCCTCTGGATAATGCCGTGGACCTGGCGACCATCACCACCGCGCCGGGTCGGACGTGGCAATGGTTGGATCACTCGCAACTCGGCCTCAATGCCCAGGTGCGGAGACTCGAGCATTCACAACATTATAAAACAATTCTGCATGTGGGCTGGATACAACCCGTGGACAGTTCCGACAAAGGGCAGGCCGTGCACATCTTCGACGGCATGGCGGCCAATCACGGCGCTGCAGACGCGCAAGCCCGGGCGAACGTCCCCCCGGAGGCCCAAACCACGACGGCCGCGCCCCGCATCCTCGACGGCACCTTCACCCTGCGGGAGGGACGTTTCCTGCACGTGGACGTCGACCTCGGTTACACCAAGACGGTCACCGTCGACGCCTCCCCGCCGGCCAGCGATGCCGCGGCGGGCACCGATACCACGGCAGCCGCGCCACCACCCCAAACCAAACAGCTATATGTGCGCATGACCCAATCCCGGCGCATCCATAGCGGCGAACTCCATTACCTGGATCATCCCCTGTTCGGCGTATTGTTCGAGGTGGCGCCCTATGACAATGGCGGGGACGACGGGAACGACGCGGCGGCTAAGCAAAGTCAGTGACCTTATCGCGCCTGAGCACAAGGAAGGCTGGCGCGAGGATAGAAGAAGACAGTCGCCGCTATCAAACCATGCTTCCCACTCTTAGGGTCGTTCGTATCACGCCGGGCGCACCATCACCATGAGTCTTTGTCTTTCCTAAATGCGAATGACCGATTGAGGAGTTGGATTTAGACCCCTGATTGGTTTTAGAGCATCTTCGCGGCTATCAGAAACCATCAAAGGTCTCATGTCCGCCAAACCTAATCATTCCCAACCTGGCTGATCATAGTGTTCGGCGCCGCAAGGCCGTTGGTTGTCCGGTGGCCCGGGAACGATTAGTGCGCTTTAGGAAGAACGGCACCTATTTGTTGTTATAACCCGAGGCACAGGCCGAGGGTAAAAAAGGACTCGCCGTCATTGGGCTGCTTTAGACCGCCATTGGAGATGTGCTGCACCATCGCCTCAAAGTAGCTGTATTGAAATCCGAGCTGAGTCTTGAAGTTTAAGCTGGAGCTTAGCCGCTGGCTGACCCGGTCTATTAGGACGATGCCTAAGCCCAGCATGAGCCCGTGCCATCCCAAACGCTTACCCACCCCGAGATAGGTAGTGGGATCATCGTTGTTCCAGTGGTTATCGGGATTCTTGTGCTGACCGAAGATATAGCCTACGCTCCACTCAGTGTGTAGCAAACTGTTTGTATTGGTGATGAGGTTGGCATTTATCACGCCAGCGTTGTGGAGGTCGGAGCAGATTGTATTACGGCCGCAAGAATCGCCATTAGTGAAACCACCAGAGCGTTGGAACGTGTAACCGCCGGCCAGTTCCAGTTCCATCGCATGGATGTTGGTCGCGGTGATCGTGGCTGCCAGCAGCAGGCATCCGGCCAATGCACGCCGTAGGTTCACATTGTTGGTCTCGAAGTGCAAAAATTCACTGGCGCAGGCTGGCCTTGCGATTCGTTACGTTTTGAAGTCTCTTCCGGATACTAATGCCAGAAAAGCCTCTTTCTTGGCCTGCCCCGTGACCAGCCCGATGATCTTGT
This sequence comes from Gammaproteobacteria bacterium, assembly GCA_037381915.1. GTDB lineage: Bacteria > Pseudomonadota > Gammaproteobacteria > DRLM01 > DRLM01 > JARRQJ01. The sequence continues at coordinate 81,490 of JARRQJ010000021.1, forward strand.
CCAACCTGACATTAGCGCACTGCTTAGCCAGGGAAAAGTTGTCAATCCAGCGCCCAGAATTATTAGGGAACCTCTGATCTATTCACCCTCCCCTTCAAGGGGAGGGTTGGGGAGGGGATGGGGTTTTGAACGGCTACAATACGCTCAATCAGTTAATAACCCCGCCCCCATCCTGTATCCTGCCCGGGGTGCACGAAAACAGTGTGCACCCGTTCGGTAGGAAAAAGGTCCACCGGACCTTTTCCTTTTCCACCTCACCCCCCTGAGGGGGAAGGGACGAATTCACCACATTCTCAAGCAGCCGCCGCACCTTCTCCATGCCTTGACTGACGGTCTGCTCGATCTCCTGCATGGTAATGGGGCCCGCGCCGCGCCCCGCCGCCTTGTTTACCACTACGGCGCAGGTGGCGTAACAAAGCTCCATCTCCCGCGCCAGGGCCGCCTCGGGCATGCCGGTCATGCCTACCAGGGTGCAGCCGTCACGGGCCATGCGTTCGACTTCCGCCGCCGTCTCCAGACGCGGCCCTTCGGTGGTGGCGTAGGTGCCATGGGGGACACACGCCAGCCCCGTCGCGTCGCAGGCGCGGATCAATACCTGGCGCAGCGACTCGCAATAAGGCTCGGTGAAATCGATGTGCGTGACATGGCTCAAACCTTCGGCGAAAAAGGTGCTTTCCCGCGCCGCGGTGTAATCGATGATCTGATCGGGGATCGCCAGCACGCCGGGCGGCAGATCATCGGCGATGCCCCCTACCGCCGCCACGGCGATGACGTTCTTGACGCCGGTATTGTGGAGGGCCCATATATTGGCGCGGTAATTGATCCGGTGGGGCGGGATGGTATGGCCGTAGCCGTGGCGCGCCAGAAACACCACCGCCTTCCCCGACAACACGCCGTGGGTAAGCGGACCGGAAGGTTCACCGAAGGGCGTATGTACCACTTCGCGTTTGGTGATCTCCAAATTCTTGAGAGTGGTGAGGCCGGTGCCGCCGATTATCGCCAATTCCGTCATAGCCGATTCCTCACGCCTCATCCGGGATGGCGTAGATGCCCGGCACGTTGCGCAGATAGCCCTTGTAATCCATACCGCAGCCGAACACATAGCGATCATCGACCTCGTAACCCACGAAGTCAGCCTGCAAGCCGTTCTGGCGCTTGCTGCGCTTGTCCAGCAATACGGCGATATACACCTCGCGGGCGCCCGCTTCGCGGCATCCGCGGCAAATCTCCGCCATGGTGACGCCCTCGTCGAGAATGTCGTCGATCAGCAGCACCACCTTGTCCTGCAGCGAGGCAGACGGACGCACCAGCCAGTGCAATTCCCCGCCGCGGGTGCCGCCGCGATAACGGGTGGCATGGAGATAATCCATCTGCAATGGGAAATCGAGCCGGGGCAGCAATTGTCCTGCGGGTATCATGCCGCCGACCATGACCGCCATCACCACCGGATTGCTCTCCCGCAGGCGCTCGCTGATAGCGGCGGCCATACGGTCATAGGCGGCCTCGATATCCTCTTTGGAGTAAATTAGATCTGCACGCGCGTAAACGTCGCGAATTTCCTGGGGCGAAACCGTGCCGGACATAATAAATTTGATGCTTAGTGCGTATTTGCCACGGGATTATAGGCGCTTAGAAATCCAACGTCACCCCTAAGGACGGGAAGTCCACGCCCCGGTTCATGGTGCTGGCAAACCGCACCGTGGTATGTTCCCATTCGGCACGCACGTGCCAGCGCCGGTACACGCGCAGATCGACGCCCGCGCCGTAGATTAGGCTTATGCCGTCGTCATGCAGCGTCTGTTCATCGGAAAGCGCCAGTGTGCCGCCGGCAAGGGTGGGCCTGGAAAACATGGTAGTGTCCCACACGAAGACACCGCCCCGCGCGAATAGCGCGAAGCGGTCCCGGTAGGGCAAAAAAAGCACGCCCGTCAAACTCATTCCCTTAGCCCGCGCCCTGCCGAACACGTTGCCCGTCTGCCAGATGGAAGGCATAGCGCCCGGCTCATAGGCCGAAAACTTCGTGTCACCGAAGTGCAGGTAGCTCAGTTCACCGCCGACGTAAGGCGTAAAGCGATAACCGGCGGTCACCTTGTAGGCGAAGCTTTCATTTTCTATCGCCATGTTGGTGAGGGTGCCGTCGTCCCAGTCCCCGCTACGCAGCCCCACGTTGCTGCGGCCCGCCGCCACGCCGCCGTACCAGCCCGCCGCGGCCGCCGAGCCGGTCACGACGGAACAGCAGGCCGCCAAGGCCAGCACGGGAAATGCCTTCATTCCCATGCGCTCATGGATGGGCCGCGGCAGCGCCCGTGGCTTGCATTCCCTTGGCCTGGGAGGCGGTCCGCTGCCAGGGCCACACTACGTCAACGGGTGCCGGAGGCAACTTGGGCATGGTTTGCGCCGGGAAATGGCCGGTGAGGCTCTCGAGAAAGGCCACGATGTCGCGAGTCTGTTCGATGGTCAAGGTGGCCTTGTCTTGGGTACGTGCCATGACCCGCACCGCCTCGCTCAAGGTCGGGACACTGCCGTTGTGAAAATAGGGACCGGTGACCGCGATGTTGCGCAGCACCGGCAGGCGAAACAGCCGCTTCTCGCCGGGATCGTGGCTGAATTCATAGCGGCCGATATCGGCGGTGAGGTTGTATTGCTTATCGTATTTACTGCCTACGAAGTTAGGGAACAATTCGTAAAAACCGTCACCCATCTTGAGATAGGGGCCCGGCGCCGGACCGGCGAAATTCGGACCGAAATGGCAGGCCATGCAACCGACCTCGCGGAAGTCGTTGAGGCCGCGCTTGGCGGATGCCGACAAGGCGGACTTGTTGCCGCGGATGTAATGGTCGAAGGCGCTGCCCGGCGTGACCAGCGTGCGGATGTACGAGGCGAGGGCCTTGGCGGCGTTGTCGAGCGTGGCGCTGTCCCGACCGGCGAACACCTTGGCGAATTCCTTGCGATAGCCGGGGATTCGTTCCAGGCGGAACTGCACGGCACGGGCGTCGGGCATGGCCATCACCGTATCGTCGAGCAAGTGGCTGTGGAGCTGTTGTTCCAGGCTGCGCGCCCGCCCGTCCCAGTAATATACGGACTGGTAGGCCACATTCCACACCGTGGGCGCGTTGCGACGGGTGGGCTTGCCCAAAGCCCCCACGGAGACCGCCCGGTTATCCTGGCCGCCCGCCATCACGTTGTGACAGCTGTTGCAGGATACCGTGCCGCTCACCGACAAGCGGCGGTCGAAATAGAGTTGCTTGCCGAGTGTGATCTTCGCCTCGCTCTGCGGATTGTCTTTGGGGATCGGAACCTTGTCGGGCAGCGGTTGCAAAAAATCGTAGGCCGCCGCCCCCGTCGCATATCCCAAGCCCATCGCCGTCAACACTACCATCGGCCACATCCGCTTTAACATCGTGGGCGTTCTCCTTTCATCTGACCTAGGGCCCGCGCGACACCGCCTTTCCCAGGCGATCTGGGTACCCGGGTTCGGCGGGGCAAACACCATGAAGTATCGTTCAGCGGGCTATTAGGGTCTGTTAACGCTACGGAATCAATCACAACGAATCCGCGATTTTACACCAAATCGGGAGTATCCGGCCGATCGCATTCGGCCACCGCCTGGAGCGCTTCCTGCCAACTCGACTCCAGGCGCACGTGTACGCGGTCCAGCTTGCCGCGGCCGTGCAGCCGCGCCAGGCGCAATTGCGCGGCGGGATTGCGGTAGCCGGCCATGCGGTCCACCACCGCCGGGATCGCGCTCAGCTCGTTGCACAGCAACA
>JARRQJ010000022.1:0-75173 GCA_037381915.1 Gammaproteobacteria bacterium
CTATTACTGGCATCGGACCAAAATTAGCAGTCAGCATTCTTTCCGGAATAAGAGTCGATGAACTTAAAAATGCTATCCAGTCTGCAAATGTATCCAGGATTGTTGCAGTTCCCGGAATTGGAAGAAAAACTGCTGAAAGACTCGTTCTTGAGTTAAAAACTAAAGTTGATCAAATAAAAGGGGATGAAAAAGAGGTATCTTTCAGTATAAAAAATGAAGCAGTCGCTGCATTAACTACCCTGGGTTACAACTCCAAACTGGCTGAAAAAATAGTACGAGATATATTAAATTCAGAACCAACAATTACACTGGAAGATTTAATAAAAAAATCTTTAAGCGATTTAAACAAGTAATTATTAATTTTTTCCTGAACAATGAGAAAAACACTTGTTTCAATACTGACATTGCTGGGAGCCGTTTCATTATTGGTTTCCCTGATGTCAGCTTATTATGCTGTAATTTCTTTTCTAGACAGATCAAATAATGGATCAGGTTTAATTTGGGCAGATGTTGAAATATTTAGTGCAATTACAATATTCTTTATTATAATTGGTTCTGCAGCACTCTGGAATTTGAATCCAGAATTTGAATGTAAAATGATATAGTTGAACTCATAGAAAATTTATGAATTGGTTCTTAACCAGTATCAAATTATAAATATTTGAAAACTAAAAGGATAAATTAAGTGAAAACGTTAGCTGGTAAAGTTGTTTTAATTGCCGGAGGTTCCGGTGGAATAGGAAGCGAAGTTTACAAAAAACTTTTATTACATGATGCAGAAGCCATTGGAATAAGCAGGACAGAAAATATTCGTCTCAAAAAATATTCTGAAAATAATAGCAAAAAATATAACTGGATTATCTCTGATTTGTCATTAATATCAGGATGGGAAGATTCATTAGCTTTAATTAAAGAAAAATTTGGAAAAATTGATGTGCTTGTAAATTGTGTAGGAGTTTTATTCCCAGGAAAGGTAGAAAATTTAACATACGGACAAATAGAGCAGGTTATTTCCACAACCTTCACCAGTGTTGTAATCGCATTTAAGTCAATCTTGCCTATTATGAAGAGACAAGGATTCGGACATATAATAAATGTGGGATCACTCGGAGGCATAGTACCAATGCCTCAAGAGTCGCTCTATTGCGCAACAAAATTCGCCATACGCGGTTTTTCTTTATCCTTGCAAAAAGAACTGGCGGGAACCGGTATAAATATTAGTATGATTTCACCCGGGCCTGTATTTACGAAGATGCTGGAAGTCGAATCATCTGATCCCGGTTCAACAATTGCATTTGTTAATTATCCAGTAAAAGCTGATCTGGTTGCAGAAAAAATTATTCATCTGATATTATATCCCAAACCGGAACTTATATCCTCTTCAGGAAAAAAAGCTGCAGCACAACTATTAAACTTGTTCCCGGATCTATTTAATCTCATTTACCCTGTTCTGAATTATATCGGAAAAAGAAACCTATATAATCTTACCAATCTTCTTAAAAATTTTGAGGAGAACTTAAATGAGAACTGAATTAGTAAATAGTGGAATTCCCTTTTTTAGTTTGGAATTTATAAAAGCATATATAATAACGATGCGTCCTTATTTAATGTTTGTTTCCGGAATAACAGGGATCGCTGGAATGTCTTTTGGAGCATTATCTTTGTCACCTCTTTATCTGTTATTATTTTCAGCGGCTTTTCTTTCTTACGGATTCGGACAGGCACTAACAGATTGTTTCCAGATTGATACCGATTCTATTTCTTCACCATACCGGCCATTAACAAAAGGGACGGTTTCACGAAGTCAATTTTTATTTGTAAGCAGTTCTGGTCTGACATATTGCGTATTGGTTTTTACTTATTTCAATTCCTTGAACTTTGTTTTAGGAATAATATCGGGATTGGGATTTTTCAACACCGGGCCGAAATCGGCGAGTACCGGCTCGGCATCGTGATGCACGTGGCTGGTCGCGGGCGTCGGTACCCACAGATGCAACACGGCAATGGCCAGGAAGGCCAGCACCGCCGTCAGCCAGAAAATGCCGGGCACACCGCCCATCCAGTGGTTGAGGACGGGACCCAGCACCAGGGCCACGGTAAAGGACAGACCGATGCTGGCGCCGATGGTGGCCATGGCCTTGAGGCGGTGCTCCTCGCGGGTCAAATCGGCGGCCAGGGCCATGACCGCCGCGGCGATGGCGCCGGCACCCTGCAGGGCACGGCCGAGGATGACGCCATAAATCGTATCCGACATCGCCGCCACGATACTGCCGACGGCAAAAATCAGTAAGCCCAGGGTGATGATCGGCTTGCGGCCGAATTTGTCGGACAGCATGCCGAAGGGGATCCCTAAGATCGCCTGGGTCAGGCCGTAGATACCGATGGCCAGACCGAACAGGGCGTGGGTCGAACCCTTGAGGTGCTCGGTATACAGGGCGAACACCGGCAGGATCATAAATAACCCTAACATTCTGGTGGAGAAAATAGCGGCGAGGGAAAGGGCGGCGCGCCTTTCCCCGTGGGTCATATTGGCATCATTCACTGTACTAAGGACTCGCTTTGCTAACAAACTCTATGGGCGGGTATATTAACAGGTTAATCTGCAAGCGGAACACTCAAGATGGATTATATTCATATTCGCGGCGCACGCACACACAATTTGCAAAACATTTCCTTGGACCTGCCCCGCGACAAATTGATCGTAATTACCGGGCTTTCGGGCTCCGGCAAATCATCCCTGGCCTTCGACACTATATATGCCGAGGGCCAGCGCCGCTACGTGGAATCGCTGTCCAGCTATGCGCGGCAATTCCTGTCCATCATGGAAAAACCCGACGTCGATCATATCGAAGGCCTGTCCCCCGCTATCTCCATCGAACAGAAATCCACGTCCCACAACCCGCGTTCCACTGTGGGCACGGTCACGGAAATATACGATTATCTGCGCCTGCTGTTCGCCCGCACCGGCGATCCGCAATGCCCGGAGCATGGCACGGTGCTCGCCGCGCAGACCGTCAGCCAGATGGTCGATCAGGTGATGGCCTTGCCGGAGGGCAGCAAATTGATGTTGCTTGCGCCCGTGGTGCAGGAACGCAAGGGCGAATACCTTAAGCTCATCGAAGAACTGCGCACTCAAGGCTATGTGCGCGCCCGCATCGATGGCGAAGTAGTGGAACTCGACGCCGCGCCCAAACTGGATCTGCGCAAGAAGCACACCATCGAAGTGGTGGTCGATCGGCTCAGGGTGCGCGCAGATATCAAGCAACGCTTGGCTGACTCTTTCGAGACCGCGCTGGGGATGGGTGAGGGCCTGGTCAAGGTCGTACTGCTGGACGATGGGTCGGAATTGCTGCTGTCGGCGCGTTTCGCCTGTCCGCTGTGCGGCTACAGCGTCGCGGAATTGGAGCCGCGCCTGTTTTCCTTTAACAATCCCGCCGGCGCCTGTCCCGGCTGTGACGGGCTGGGCGTACGGCAATTCTTCGATCCGGAACGGATCATCCCCAATACCGAATTGAGCCTGGCCGGCGGCGCGGTGCGCGGTTGGGATCGGCGCAACGTCTACTACTTCCAACTACTAAAGTCCCTGGCGAAACACTACCGCTTCGATGCAGAAACCCCTTTCGCCAAATTGCCGAAAAAGATTCAAGAAGTCATTCTCCACGGCAGCGGCGATGAAAACATCAAGTTCACCTATCTGAACGAGCGCGGCGGCAAGATCACGCGCTCCCACCCTTTCGAAGGCATCATCCCCAACATGGAGCGCCGCTATCGGGAAACGGAGTCCAACGTCATTCGTGAGGAACTGTCGAAATACCTCAACTCCCGACCCTGCCCCGAGTGCCAAGGCACCCGGCTGCGCCGCGAGGCGCGTTACGTTTTCATAGCCGGCCATAATCTGCCGGAGGTGGCCCGCATGTCCATCAGCCGCGCCCACCAGCTGTTCACTACCATGACGCTGCCCGGGCGCCGCGGCGAAATCGCGGCCAAGATCCTCAAGGAGATCTGCGAACGGCTCAATTTTCTGATCAATGTGGGCCTCGATTATCTGACCCTGAATCGCAGCGCCGACACCCTCTCGGGCGGCGAAGCACAACGCATCCGCCTGGCAAGCCAGATCGGCGCCGGACTGGTCGGCGTGATGTACGTACTGGACGAACCGTCCATCGGCCTGCACCAGCGGGACAATCAACGTCTGCTCGACACCCTGAAACACCTGCGCGACCTGGGTAATACCGTGATCGTGGTGGAACATGACGAGGACGCCATCCGCGCCGCCGACCACGTAGTGGATATCGGGCCCGGTGCCGGTGCCCACGGTGGACGCATCGTCGCCCAAGGCGCCCCCCAGGCGATTATTGCCAATCCCGCCTCGCTCACCGGCAAATATCTGGCGGGGGAATTGAGTATCGCCACACCGGACCGCCGTGTACCCAACGATCCGGCACGACAACTTCATCTGCGCGGCGCCGGCGGCAACAACCTCAAGGACGTCGATGTCGATATCCCGGTGGGGCTCATGACGTGCGTCACCGGCGTTTCCGGTTCGGGCAAATCCACTCTGGTCAACGATACCCTATACCGCTATGCCGCGCGCACCCTTTACGGCGGTAGTGACGAACCAGGCCCGTGCCGTGAAGTCGTCGGTCTCGACCACTTCGACAAGGTCATCAATATCGACCAGAGTCCCATCGGCCGTACGCCACGCTCCAATCCCGCCACCTATACCGGCGTGTTCACGCCCATCCGCGAACTGTTCGCCGGGACCCAGGAGGCGCGTTCCCGGGGCTACGGTCCCGGGCGCTTCAGTTTCAACGTCAAAGGCGGGCGCTGCGAGGCTTGCCAGGGTGACGGGGTCATCAAGGTGGAAATGCATTTTCTTCCGGATATCTACGTACCCTGCGATATCTGCAAGGGCAAGCGCTACAACCGGGAAACCCTGGAAATCCGTTACAAAGCCAAGGGCATATTTGAAATACTGGAAATGACCGTGGAAGAGGCCTTGGCCTTTTTTAACGCGGTGCCCATGGTCAGGAACAAACTGCAAACCCTGATGGACGTGGGACTCTCCTACATTAAGCTGGGACAGAACGCCACGACCCTGTCCGGCGGCGAGGCGCAGCGGGTCAAGCTGTCACGGGAACTCTCCAAACGCGGTACCGGTCGCACGCTCTATATCCTCGACGAGCCGACCACCGGTTTGCACTTCCACGACATTCAGCAATTGCTGGACGTCTTGCACCGGCTCCGCGACCAGGGCAATACCATCGTCATCATCGAGCACAACCTCGATGTCATCAAGACCGCCGATTGGATCATCGACCTCGGGCCGGAGGGCGGCGAGAAAGGCGGCGAGATCCTCACCGCGGGAACACCTGAACATGTCGCCGAGCAAGACAACTCTCACACCGGTTATTATCTGCGCTCGGCATTGATGCAAGCGGCGACCGCTCCCCGGAAGAAGATACGCCAGAAATGATCGCCGTAGAAAATCAAGGCGCAAGCCGCCTATTTGCCCACTGGTCAAAATCTGCCGCCATGTCTCCCCCGGGAGACATGGCGAAGCATGCATCCCCTGATCCAGAGCCGGCCGCCGCAATTCCTGCTCGGAGATTTCACTGTACGCCCGTGAAATTTAAACCATATTAGATCGGGCAGGAACTCTAATCGCGATTCGCGCCTCCGTCGCCTTCCGACGACAGTATTTCGTGCATTCATCGACCGTTTCACCAATTGTTGCGATAACCCGGATTTGCTGGTAAAAACTAAGACTCAAATGCTGCGGCAACGTGCCGATATCTGAATGTATTTCTATCACAGTCAAAATCTTTACGCTGAACCACACCCTTAGAGGGAATTAGCTCTAGAACCAAAGGAGATTGGCAATGTTCGACATGAATCCATTAAAGCGCAACACCGGAAAACCCTCCGATACTCAGGACGTTGAAAGCACACGCCCCCCCGTTGCCGCCCCAAGCAAACCCAGCGAGTCCTACGTACGCTCCACCGGTTTAGCCACCATTGGACCGTCCATCTCTATTAAGGGCGATCTCAACGGAGAAGAGGACCTGATCATACAGGGTCGCGTCGAAGGCACCATCAACCTCAAGCAAAACAATTTGACCGTCGGTCAGAACGGCGACATCAATGCCAATGTCTACGCCCGCACCATCACCGTTGAAGGCACCCTCAAAGGCGATATTTACGGCGAAGAAAAAGTCGTGATAAAGAAGAGCGGCAACGTCAAAGGCAACGTTACGGCACCCCGCGTCAGCCTAGAAGACGGAGCGCGATTCAAAGGCAGCATGGACATGGACTACAAGAAGAGCGAGTCCGGTGCCGGGCGCAACGACACCGCCTCCGTCTTCAAGCTCGATAAATCCCAGAACGCCGACAAGGCGGCGCCGGATGCGAAGGGTGCGATTAAATAAATCTGGACAGGACTGTGAAGCGGCTTTGTCGTTCGGTATGAGCGGGGGGTTCGGCGGGTGTTGATGCAATGTTGGTGAACCATGCTAAGTTTGAAACGGGGATAACTCCATCCGGTATTCAGGAAACTAACTGCCCGGTTTTCGCATCGCTCATGGACATCATGGGCAATGAGCGCAAATGGGTAATACTCGACCTGGGACCCGCTCGAGCCGCCAATTTGGAAGTGATGTCCCGATTGCGCTGCAGGCTGCTGCTCGAAGACATCCATGAACTGGTTTCCGCCTTGAGAGGGGATAATGCCGAAGACAAAGCCGCATTGGCAAACTGGTTCGAACAATGGACGCCAGGAGTGAGTCCCGGCTCCATTGACGTAGTTATCGCCTGGGATATTTTCAACTACCTGAATCCCGACCTGTGCAAGGCCTTCATCGGGCTACTCGCCCCGCTGTTGAAGCCCGGAGCTTACATCTATCTTTTAGTCTATTCGCAAAAGGATATGTCCGCGCAGCCCATCCCGTACAAGATCATTTCCGATGACAGGCTGCAGTACCAATCGCGCAGCAAGGCGACACGACCTTCACCGCGTTTCAATCAAACGGAACTGAAAAAATTTCTTCCGGAATTTACGGTCGTCAAATCGGTGCTCCTGCGCAACGGCATACAAGAGTATTTGTTCAGACATATAACTTGAAGTATGCGGGCTGCTTACTCGAGCTCTTCGAAGACGGATCGGACATCCGTACCGTCGAAATGGTGGACGACTTCCTCGGCCGGCATTGGGCGGCTGAACAGATAACCCTGCATGCAATCGCAACCGCAGCCCCTTAAGAAAGCGACTTGCTCCTCGGTCTCCACCCCCTCCGCGACCACCTCGATTTTGAGATTATGCGCCATGGCAATAATCGTAGTCACGATTTCGGCATCATCCTTATCCTCAGGTATGTCGCGCACGAACGAATAGTCGATCTTCAACACGCTGATGGGGAAACGCTTCAAGTACGCCAACGAAGAATAACCGGTGCCGAAATCATCAATCGCAAGCCGGCATCCCATGGCGAACAGCTCCGATAAGGTTGCGGCGGTTGTCATCGCATGCTGCATAAAGTTACTTTCGGTGATCTCCAGTTCAAGGTTCGCGGCATTACCACCCAACAGTGCCAGTTGCTTATCTATGGAATCGATCAAGGATTTCGAACTGAACTGACGCGCGGACAAATTTATCGCCATACGCAAAGATGACCAGCCGGCCTCATGCCATTCACGCAATTGTGCGCATGCGGTGCGCAACACCCACTCCCCGACTGGCACGATCAGCCCGGTTTCCTCAAGCATCGGCATGAATTCCCCAGGCATCACCATACCAAATTTCGGGTGTTCCCAGCGCAGCAAGGCCTCGACGCCGACCACTATTCCGCTCATGGTATCGATCTGGGGCTGGTAATAAAGTCGAAATTCGTTGCGATCAAGCGCGGCCCTGAGATTCGATTCCAGGGTCAAGCGCTCGAAAGCGCGTGCGCTCATCTCCGCGGAATAAAACTGATAAGTGTTCTTGCCCATTTCCTTGGCGCGGTACATGGCAATATCGGCGTATTTAAGCAAGGTGCTCGAATCTTCTCCATCGTTGGGAAACAAGCTGACGCCGACACTGGCCGTAATGAACAGTCGCTGCATACCGATCTTAAATGGTGGTCGCAGTTCTTCGAGGATCTTCTGCGCCACTTCGCGGATATCCCCCTCTCGCGCCACATCATCCAGTAAAATCACAAATTCATCGCCACCGAAACGTGCGACGGTATCATCATCACGCACGCAATTCCTCAATCGATCCGAGAGCTGCTGCAGCAGTTGGTCTCCAGCCTCATGGCCCAGGCTGTCATTGATATTTTTGAACCGGTCCAGATCAATAAACAACACCGCCAGATAACGCTCATGGCGCCGGGCCCGCACCAGCGCCTGCTTCAATCGGTCAAACAACAATACCCGATTCGGCAGATCGGTAAGAGCATCATGCTGCGCCATGTACTGCAAGCGCTCCTGAATCTTAATACGCTCAGTCACGTCTTTACCGGTCGAAACAAAATGAGTAACTCGACCACTGTCATCCTTGAGCGGCGTAATTGTCTTCTCTTCATAATAAAGCGAGCCGTCTTTGCGACGATTTATGAAAACGTCGTTGTATGCCTGACCATTCAGAATCGTCTTCCACAAGGTTGCGTAAAATTCCGGTTCCTGTCGATCGGATTTGATCAGGCGGGGCGTCTGTCCCAGGACTTCCTCACGCCGGTACCCTGTCACCTGCTCGAATGCCTGGTTTACATATTCGATAACCCCGGCGGGATCCGTAATGATCACCGAGTCGGCGGTTTGCTCCAGCGCACTGGATAATTTGCGCATTCGATCCACCGCCTGTTGCCGGTCGGTGATATCTTGCAGCAGGACCAAGCCCGCCGGCCTCCCCTCCCAAATGGTTTTGGTCGAAGTCAATTCCACGTCCAGCGTAGCGCCGTGCTTGGTCCTGAGGACCGTATCGTAAACGTTAGGGACAGTTTTCCCCTCCATCCGCGCACGATAGCGGGCCTCCACCTTGGGAAATTCGATGGGATCCACGATATCCACCATGCTGGTATTCCGAAATTCATCGAGCGTGTAGCCCAGCATAGTGAGCAGCCTTGTATTGGCGAATTCGTGCTTTCCCTGATAATGCACCAGAATTCCGATATTGGCGTCTTCGAGCAGCGACCGAAATTTCTTTTCACTCATCACGAGCGCGTGTTCTGCGCGCCGACGTTCCGTCACGTCCTGGACCATGCCGAATACACGGACCGGCCGTCCCGCAGGATTGTGGTGAACTTCTCCATAGGCCCACAACTGGCGCTCCTCGCCGTTGGGACGAACGATGCTGTATTCCAAATCCGCCGCATAGCCGCTGGCCGCCACTTCCTCGATTTGCCGTCGTATCCTTTCCCGATCCTTGGGATGTATCAAGCCGAAGATCGAGTCCAAGGAAATTTGGAAATGCTCCGGCTCCACCCCATAGATCCGAAACATCTCGTCCGACCAGCGGATGAGTCCGGATCCGATTTCCCAAGAAAAACTCCCTACATGACCGGCGCTTTGCGATAAGCGCAAAAACTCCTCATTTTCGCGCAATGAGTCTTCGGCCCGTTGCCTGTCGGTGATATCAACAAATGACGCCACTACCGCATAGGGGAGCGCCTCGCCGGGATGAATAAGGGGTTGGGTGTTGATCGAGATCCAAACCAGGGAATTGTCCGGACGGTACACGCCCATAACCACATTCGACTGCGCCTGACCGGTGGTCAGGGTCACTACCGCCGGATGCGTATCGCCGGAAACAGGGGTTCCATCCTTACGGATGGCGCGCCAGCGTGGGTCCGCCGTGGTACGCCCCAGGATTTGATCCTGACTCAGGCCCAGGATTCGTTCCGCGCTGGGGTTACAGGCCACGATTGTCTGATCGGCCTGTTGAATCAGGATGCCCTCGCTCATGGCTGTTACCATCGAGCGATATCGCTCTTCGCTCACCTTAAGGGCCTCTTCTGTGCGCCGACGCTCCGTGATATCGGTAATGCTCCCGATGTAGCCCTTGAGCCTCCCGGACTTATTCAGCTCGCGCGTCGCCTGTGCCAGGATCCATACCACCTGCCCGTCCGGTTGGCGGTAACGACACTCGATGCTGAAGGGACGTTTGTCGCGCACCGCCTCGTTCCAGGCCTCGATCACACGTCTGTTGTCATCGGGATACAAGGCGCGTGACCAACCCTGGCCTAAGGCCTGCTGCAAAGTAAGGCCCGTGATTTCACAGTAGCGCTCGTTCACATAGACACAATTGCCATGCTCATCCGTGCGAAAGATACCCACCGGTGAAACCTCGGTCAGGACACGAATATGCGCGTCACTCGCCAATAAGTGCTCATAGTTTTCCCGAGCCACGCGCTCGGAACGCACCAGCCTCTTCACCAGCGGCGTCACCTGCCAGCGCAGTAACAGTATTCCGCCACCGAGCAACACCAGTAGTAAAGCCAATATGAATTCGATCCGTCGATGAATAGGCTGGTAAAGCTCCTCGGTATCGATCTTCATTACCAAACCCATGCCGATATCGGCGAGTGGACTGTAGGCGGCTACCACTTCTTTATTACGGTAATCGAGTGCGGTAATCACGCCGGTCTGCCCCGCCAGCGCATAGCTCATGGGCAATGGTTCCCCCGCGTGCATGCGGGAAATGCGTGGAAAAACCGTGTGTGTGAGTGTCGTCGGGAAACATTGCATGTCTTGTTCCAAGGGCGCGCACAACGCCAACTCGGCCGATTCGCCCAAATCGTGAGCCTGGACAAACATATGGTCGACAGTACGCAGTCTCTCCTCCGTTTTTACGTTTCCGACGAACAGCCCTCCGTCCATGATGTCGGCTTCGACGTGCAGCACTATACCTTTGTCATACAGCAGACGGGAATGCGTAGCCGTCTTCCTGGAAAGCACGGTCCGACCATTTAAGGAAACGCTGATTTCGGGATCCGAAGTGAACTCACCGATCTTGGCGACCTCATCACCGTCGTGGTCGTAGAAGCCAATGACGGAAAATCCATTCGGCAATCCCGCCTTGGCGGCGCGGACGAATTCACGGCGTAGCTGTTCGGTGGACTTGTCCTTGTCGATCAATTTCATCTCGTCGATAAGAAACGGCCGAGTGGCGATGGCCGCGGTTTTATCGATTCCGTTCTTGATTGTCAGAACGAGTTGCTCGACGCGAACCTGAAGCGCGACTTCCAACCCCTTATCCAGGAAGTCCTCCGACTGTCTTTGCGTTACATAATAGACCATTATCCCGGCGCAGAGCGTCAGGAACGTCATGATCAGCACACCGACCAAGTTTAACCTGCGTTCTTCCCTTATAGTGCTCAGGATCCCCTCCCTTGCCAGGACGCGATTGATGGTCAAATCTTATCTATGTATCTATACGTATGGCTGCGTGATGGTCCTATGTAATCGTACAATCATATCCTACAATTGTTATATATCCTGAGGAAATATCCTAGTTTTTTATCTGGAGATGGGAAGGCTCATACCCTAGACTCATATCCTAGAGATGAGAAGCTGGGCGGCAGGCTTTCGGAACACTATCCCAGTGAAGTGTCCCGACATTGATTATTGCCCGTTTCCTCCTCATGACGGCAAGCTTAGAAGCGTTTTGTCCGGCTTCTTCACTCTTCGAGGCAGCGAGAGCGTCATTTCAAAGTGCATGACCAGAGATGGCACTGTCAGGGAGACTTGTAATGAAGATTACACTCAGCGTCATTAAAGCGGATATTGGTTCCATAGGTGGACATATTTGCCCTTCACGACAATTGCTTCATACCGTACGCACCTACATTTCGCAACACGGTTCCAAATTACTAATTGATAACTATATCAGTAACACCGGCGACGACATCGCCATTCTCATGACTCACAACCACGGCCCTGGGCATGAAGGCGTTCACAAGCTGGCATGGGATGCCTTCCTTGCCGGAACCGAGGTGGCGAAAAGCCAGGGTTTATACGGTGCCGGACAAGACCTGTTGAAGGATGCCTTTTCCGGCAACGTGCGGGGCATGGGACCGGCGGTCGCTGAAATGGAATTCGAGGAACGACCCAATGAACCGTTCTTGTTTTTCGCCGCCGACAAGACCGATCCCGGCGCCTTCAATCTACCGCTTTATCTTGCCTTTGCCGATCCGATGAACACGCCCGGGCTGATGCTGGCCCCCTCCATGGACAAGGGCTTCCGTTTCGTGATTATGGACGTCAATTGTACCGATGGAGACCGGGTCATCGAATTAAACGCCCCTGAGGAACTGTATGCCATTGCCGCCTTGCTCCGCGATACGGAGCGCTTCGTCGTGGAATCGGTTTGGTCCCGCGGCAGCGGCGAGCAGACCGTGTCGGCCTCCACGTCGCGTTTGCACAATATCGCCGGCAAGTACACGGGGAAGGATGACCCGGTGATGTTGGTGCGGGTGCAAAAGGACTTTCCCGCCACTGGCGAGATCCTGGCTCCCTATGCTGTCGGCCCCTATGTCGCGGGGGGCATGCGCGGTTCTCATCAGATGCCTTTGATGCCGGTTCCCCTCTATTCTGGCATTAGTTACTTCGACGGCCCCCCGGTCATCACATGCGCCGCTTTCGCCATGCATGAAGGCCGGCTCACCGAAGCCGTGGATACCTTTGCGCACCCCTTCTGGGACCAGGTGCGAGATGGCGTGGCGGAAAAGGCCATCAGCATGCGCCGCCAGGGCTTTTTCGGCGCCGCCATGCTGCCCATGGCCGAATTGGAGTACACCGGCATCATCCATAAACTGCAATCACTCGAAGCACGCTTCTACATGCGCAGCCAATGAAATAGCGGGTGAAGAATCCGGCAAAGTCCATTCTATAACTAGGCTTTTGTAGAGCCGCATTGATGATGATGAGGCTTCTTGAGCAATTTCACGTCAGCGATTATAGTTGCCGAGTAATCTTGCGTTGTTCAATCCAAGCGATGAAACCAGTCTACATAACCCCCAAGCCAAATAAGGAACATCGGGATGCTAACGACTAAAATGAATTCAAGAAAATTTTGGGTGAGTGGTGCTGTAACTTTTTTGATATTGAATAGCCAGGCGCTATCCGCCAACACGGCCTCAACCTCTCCGGCAACAGCCTCCGCCGCCCATTTGGAATTCATCTATTCCGCCAATCAAGCCGCCGATAATGTTTCCGGCTACCGAATCGACATGAAAAATGGAAAACTCGTCAAGCTTTCCAGTTCACCATTCCACTCCGGCCGCTATCCCGTATCCATCGCCATGGCTCCCAACCATCGCTTCGTTTACGCGGCCAACCAAGGTTCGGCGACCATCTCCGCCTATGCCATTAACCTTCATAACGGCAATCTCCGCCCGGTAAGCGGATCGCCTTTTAAGGTCGGGATCTACCCCGATGCGGTAACCATTTCGCCGGATGGCCACTTTGCCTACGTCACAAACGAAGACGACGATATCGTCACCCCCTACAGGCTTGACACCAAATCGGGATCGTTGGGAAAAGCTGGGCATTCCGCTAAGACCGGCGCCCATCCCATTTCCGTCACCGTATCCCCAAACGGTAAATTCGGCTTCGTTTCCAATTACAACGATGATTCCATCAGCGCCTATCGTATCGATCAGCATGATGGCAGCCTCCAATCGCTGGGCAAGGCGGTCAAGGCCGACATGCATCCCATCTACATGATGGTCTCCAAAGACAACCGATTCTTATACGCGGCGAACTATGGAACAGCCACCGTCTCGGTTTACCGGATCGATGCCGCCAGCGGCAAATTGCATGAGATATCCGGTTCCCCCTTTGTAGCAGGATCCCAGCCGTACTCGGTGGCCATCGACCCGACCAATCGCTTCCTCTACGTGGCCAACTGGGGCAGCCGCAATGTTTCCGCCTTCAAGCGCAACCTTAAAACCGGCGCGCTTACGGAGGTAACAGGATCGCCCTATCCGACCGGCTGGTTCCCGTATGCGGTCGTCGTCGACCCTGATGACGACTATGTCTATATCGCCGACAACGGCGCCGGCACCATTACGGCCTATCATCTCAACCGCAAAAGCGGCGCTTTGAGCAAAATCCCCGGCTCTCCGTTCAAGTCGGAGCTCGGACCATATGGACTTGTGGTCGGCGCGGTGAGTTCGCCTTAGCGGCTCAGTCGTACC
Organism: Gammaproteobacteria bacterium; assembly: GCA_037381915.1. Taxonomy (GTDB): domain Bacteria; phylum Pseudomonadota; class Gammaproteobacteria; order DRLM01; family DRLM01; genus JARRQJ01. Next base: position 14,175 of record JARRQJ010000022.1, read on the forward strand.
CGGCGATTTTCAGTATGTCCTGCAGGCGGTTTGCGTCTCGAACCGCGTACGCCGCCTCGTCATTATCGAAGTAGCAATAGACTTCACGTCCTTGCTCGCGCCATTGTTCGATCGCTGCCGCCCAGTGTTTCAGGGTGCGGTCGTCGTACCGTCCCTGGTAAGGACCCAGTGGCCCATGGAGGCGTATATAAACAAAATCCGTGGTCACCTGCAGAGGCGATAGCTTCCTGTCCAGATCAAAGATGCAAAAGGCCACCGAGTTCTCCACCAGCAGTTCATAAATTTGCGGCGAAAACCAACTGGGGTCCCGAAACTCGACGGCATAGCGATGCTCACGCGGCAACATCTTGAGGAAGGCCGCCAAACGTTCCACATTGATATGCCATCGCGGCGGCAACTGAAATAAAATGGGCCCGAGCTTGTCATGCAGGATTTGTACGCGGCTCATGAGCGTCTTCAGCGTTTTTCGCGGATCCCGCAGCTTCTTCATGTGCGTGATATAACGGCTCGCCTTCACGCTGAAGATGAAGTCGTCCGTCACACTCTCGTACCAGTGGCGCAGCGATGCGGCGCTCGGCAGACTGTAAAAGGAACTGTTAATCTCGACCGTGCGGAAATGTTCCTGGTAATAAGCCAGCCGCTGCTTCACCGCGAGCCCCGGTGGGTAGAAACGCCCCTGCCAATGATCGTATGACCATCCCGAGGTACCCACATGAATCCGGCGAGCTTTCATCGCATACTCATTACGGTAGTGGCGTCATTCGCCGCCAACGTGTTGCATGTCTACGAATTTGTTGTTCTGGTCAAATTCCATCTCAAACTCAACTATCCCCCGCACACCGTCGCCTGTCACGGAGCGGCGCAAGACGCCGTCCGGAAATTGAATGTGGCGATCGTCCGGCGACTTGACCGCCACAACCTGCGCGGCCCTTTCGTAATAGGGCAAGAGCGCCTCCTGAGAGATATTCAGCGCGAATATGAGCCTCCTCGCTCTACCATTCACATTGGCCACCCACTTCTCCTCCCGCGTGCGTAGACCCTCCTTATACCCCCCCTTTTTTTCATTGAAAAGGCGAAAAAGCCCGGATACCCAAGGGCCGCCACGCGCTTGTGACGTGAGAGAGATGGGCATACACTGTGGGTTTCCCGCCTGTCTGGAAACCGAATTTTCAAGGAGAATGCAGTCATGACCTTGACACCTTCCACCATGTTGAAACTGGGTACTCCGGCCCCCGCTTTCCGGCTCCCCGATACAACGGGCCGCTTGCTGTCGCTGCAGGATTTCGAAGCGGCATCGGCCCTGCTGGTAGTATTCATGTGCAATCATTGTCCCTATGTAAAACACATTCGCCCCGCCCTGGCGGAATTCGCCCGGGACTATCAACCCAAGGGCCTGGCGGTCGTGGGCATCAACGCAAACGATGCGCAAAAATACGCCGATGACAGTCCGGAGAAGATGGTGGACGAAGTCGCCAGCGCCGGCTATACGTTCCCCTATCTCTACGACGAGACGCAGGAAACCGCCAAGGCCTATCACGCAGCCTGCACGCCGGACTTCTTTCTCTTCGACAAGGACCGCAAACTAGTCTATCGCGGACAATTTGATGACAGCCGCCCGGGTAACAATATCGCCCTTACGGGGAGAGACCTCCGTGCGGCGGCCGACGCCGTATTGGCGGGCAAGGATGTAACGGCGGATCAGCAACCGAGCATCGGTTGCAATATCAAATGGAAGCCGGGAAACGAGCCGACATACGCATGAAATGCGGGACGGAAGCCGTCCCCGCGTTTACATGCTGGCGAGATGCATCGCTTCGCCGTCGGGGAATTTGTTGTTGTAACGCGGCACCAGCACGGCGAGATAACGCTCGACCTTTTTCACATACTTGAAGTCCGCGGCATCCAGCACCCGCCGTGCCGCGCCCATCCCGATGTTGTAGGCCACCAAGGCCTGCTGGTCGTTATGTTTGTACCTGCGCAAAAATTTCAGATAGGCGGACGCGATGCGAATGTTGAATTCATCGTCGGTCATCAATCGGGCAATCAACTGATCGTCAGTGTGGAACGTGCCTAGCTCCGGGTGGCGGCGCAATACGTCACGGGCGGCCACCACCTTGACCTGCATCACGCCATAGGAACGCTTGCCGATCGGCGCCGACAAATGGCCGATGCGGCCCAGCAGACCGGCGATGGTTTCCTGTAACAACACCCCCTGCACCAATCTGGCTTGAGATGCACCGCCGTCCTGATAACCGATACTGTACGCCATCCCCAGCAGGTCGATCTGTTCCGGAGTCAGCCAGCTCTTCGCCAAGGGATTCCACACTCTCTCGCTGGGCTGCTTATCGGCCACCATCTGGAATTCGCTGCGGCTGGGCAGCCAGGAGGTATCATAATAATCCGGTGCATTGTCCGCCGCCGGCCGGGCCTGCACAGCGGCTATACCGTCGCCATCAACGGCGCAGCTCAAGTTGATCTCGTCCCCGACCGCCTCTTGGGAATAGGATACGGACATCTGGGACACCATGCACGCCAGGGCAATGGGAGTGGTAAACAACAGCAACCGCGACAGGTATCCTGCCTTCGGTAATTGATAGAAGTTTGCTCTGAACGGCATCACGGCCTAGCCTCCACTTTTTTTGATTCAAACTTTTCGGCCTTTTGGGCGGCAGTTGCCTTGTGTCAATCCTCAGCTAAACTGCTGCCGGGTGTCGTGAGTCCAATCTCCGTAACGACGCTCGCTGCCTGCGTACCCGCTGAATCCGGTCTGGCAACCCTCGCGGGGGTGTTGCCTCGGGGTGACAAAATGTGCGTTCCGTCACAATTTTGACCCTTGGGCCGGAGTTTAGCAAAGCCCGTCACAGAAAGTATAGTTATAACAGGTTGTTTCTATATACAAATTAATTATAGTTTTCGTAACTTGTTCCCAGCACTATCTTTTTGAGAAGATAAATTCGAGCTTAACAGTGTGAATTTCTTCCTTGACCCGATATGGAATGATGTGTTTGCCAGGATCTCACCGGTCTCCCCGATCACCCATGACCAATAGTTTATTTAACATTTTCAATATCTTATTGGCCTGGCTGCTATATTTTGCCGTCCATTCGGCCTTAGCCTCCCGGAGCGTCAAAAATTGGGCAGTTGAACATTGGCCTCGCTTCGGGCCCTATTACCGTCTTGCGTATAACCTGGTCGCCGTCATACTGCTCGTCCCGCCGTTATGGTTGGTGCACAGCAGTCGAGCCGCGCCACTATGGGCCTGGCATGGCGCGTGGGGGTGGTTAATGAATGGCTTGGCGTTAGGCGCCCTCGCCGGCTTCTGGTGGTCGCTGCGCTATTACGACATGGGTGAGTTCCTGGGGATAAGCCAGGCGCGTAATTCCGATCACGGTCGGCGCTTTTCTCTCTCTCCCCTCCATCGTTTCGTCCGTCACCCCTGGTACTGCTTCGGGCTGGTCATTATCTGGACCCGGGACATGAACGCGGCCTGGCTGACGAGTTGCGTACTCATCACACTGTATTTCATCGTCGGCTCGCGTCTGGAGGAACGAAAACTGGTAGCGGAATTCGGGGATGCCTACCGCCGCTATCGGCAGCGGGTACCCGCCTTGTTCCCCCTCCCCGGCCGATATCTCAGCCGCGCCGAGGCGGAGAAGATTATCGCTGGACCAATCACGTAGCCGGCTAATGCAGCAAGTCAATGACCTAGTGCATTGGCACGGCATCAAGTGTCAAAACGGTCCGCCGAGCGCCGCCGCAATTTTGGGGGAAGCGCGTGGCTGTCTGAGCACAGCAAGTTTCCACGCGTACCCAAAACGGCTAGAACGCAGGGCCAAGCTGTCAGGGTGGCTTTTTCGCGACTTCCTTTTGGCCGCGCAAAAGAAAGTCCACCCGCAAGCGGCGCGAAATACCGCTCTAATCCGCCCTGTCCCCTGCGGGTGCACCCTAACTCATCCCTCCCCGGGATGATGCCACCTCTTCCGCATCCACGCGTAATACATGATGGGTATAACCATCAGGGTCAAGGCCGTGGATACCAGCACGCCGAATATCAACGAAATGGCCAGACCGCTGAAGATGGGGTCGTCGAGGATGAAGAAGGCGCCGAGCATGGCGGCTAGCGCGGTGAGAACGATGGGCTTGGCGCGTACCGCGCTGGAGCGGATCACCGCCTCGGCAAAGGGCGTGCCCTGCTGCAGTTCGTGGTTGATGAAATCCACCAGCAGGATCGAGTTGCGCACGATGATGCCCGCCAGGGCGATCATGCCGATCATGGAGGTGGCGGTGAATTTGGCGTCCATGAACAGGCTCAGCAGGGCGTGGCCGGGCATGACGCCGATGATGGTCAAGGGGATGGGCGCCATGATGATCAGCGGCACCAGATAGGAACGGAACTGCGCCACCACCAGCAGATAGATCAACACCAGCCCCACGGAGTAGGCGATGCCCATATCCCGGAAGGTCTCATAGGTGATCTGCCACTCCCCGTCCCACTTCAGACTGTAGCGATAAGGGTCGTCCGGCTGTTTCAGTAGATACTGTTTTATCGTCTCGCCGCTCTCGGCCGCGATCGGCATCTTGTTCAAGTGGGCGTAGATACTGAACATGCCGTATAAAGGACTGTCCAGTTTGCCGGCCATGTCGCCGGTGACGAATACCACTGGCAGCAGGTCCTTGTGATAGATGGCGTGTTCCCGACGGCCGTGCACCACGGTAAGCAACTCCGATAAGGGCACCATGTTCCCCTTGGCAGCGTGTACCTTGATGTTCATTAAAAAGTCCAGATTGGCTTTGTCCGCCGTCGGCAACTCGATGCGGATCGGCACTGGGTATTTGACACGCGCGTCGTGCAGATAACTGACGTCCTCGCCGCCCACCGCCGCCGCCACCGCGTCGGATATTGCCTTCTGACCGACACCCAGCAGCGCCGCCTTGTCACGGTCGACGTGCAGGATCAATTGCGCCTGGGGCGCTTCCACGCTGTCGTCCACGTCCACCACATCCGGTGTGGACTCAAAGACGCTGCGCACCTTCTGCGCGACCCGGATCTGGCCGTCGTAATCGATGCCGTAGATCTCGGCGACCAGCGGCGCCTGCACCGGCGGTCCCGGCGGCACTTCCACGATCTTCACATTGGCGTCGAAAGGTTTGGCGATTGCCTGCAGGGGAGCTCTCACCGCCAAAGCGATGTCATGGCTCTTGCGATGACGGTGATGCTTGTCCACCAGGTTCACCTGGATGTCGCCCACGTCGGCACCGCTGCGCAAATAATACTGGCGCACCAGGCCGTTGAAATTGATAGGCGAGGCCGTGCCCGCATAGGTCTCGTAGTCGGTGACCTCCGGCACGGTAGCGAGATAGGCGCCCAGATCGTGCAACACCCGTTCGGTCTGTTCGACGCTGGTTCCTTCCGGCATGTCCACCACGACTTGAAATTCGGACTTGTTGTCGAAAGGAAGCATCTTCAATACCACCGCCTTGAACCCTACCAGACTTACGGAAAGCGCGATCAAGGCCAGGATCGCCGCGAACAGTCCCCAGCGCCGCGAACGTCCTTTGGCCTCATGGAGAAACGGCCCAATCAAGCGCTGAAAGAAACGATATAGCGGCCCCGAATGGGCATCGCCGTGAGGCGTATGGTGCTTGGCGTGATGCAAGACCTTGTAAGTCAGCCATGGCGTCACGATGAAGGCGACCAGCAAGGAAATGATCATGCCCATGCTGGCATTGATGGGGATGGGACTCATATAGGGACCCATCAAGCCGGTTACAAAGGCCATGGGCAGCAGGGCGGCGATCACCGTGAAAGTGGCGAGAATGGTTGGTCCGCCCACTTCGTCCACCGCCAGGGGAATGGCCTCGGCCAGGGTCTTGCCGCCCAATTGACGGTGACGGTGAATGTTCTCCACCACGACGATGGCGTCATCCACCAGGATGCCGATAGAGAAGATCAGCGCGAACAGGGACACGCGATTGATGGTGAATCCCCACGCCCAGGACGCGAACAAGGTGGTGGCCAAAGTCACCACCACTGCCGTGCCCACGATAAAGGCCTCGCGCCTGCCCAGGGTCAGCCACACCAGCAGCACCACCGATGCCGTGGCGAACACCAGCTTCATTATCAGCTTCATGGCCTTGTCATTGGCGGTGGCGCCGTAGTTGCGGGTCACCGTAACCTCCACCCCCTTGGGAATGAAGGTACCCTTCAATTGGTCGACGCGCTGAATGATGCGATCGGCGATCTCCACTGCATTGGTGCCGGGCTTTTTGGCAACGGCGATGGTGACCGCGGGAAATTCGCCTTTGGCCTCGATCCCCTTTTTCTGCGCCGCTGCGCCGGTGCCGAAGCGCACATATTTCTCGGGCTGATCGGGACCGCGGCTCACGGTCGCCACGTCGCGCAGATACACCGGCGCACCGTCGCGCATCCCCACCACCAGCGACGCCACGTCGTCAACACTGCTCAGCAATGTACCGGCGCGCACCAGAACCTCTTGATTATTCGCCACGAGGGCACCGGCCTCGTGGGAGACATTGGCGGCGGACAAGGCGGCACGCAGATCGGCCAGGGAGATGTGATAGCCGGCCAGGCGCTGGGGATCGAGCATCACGCGCACTACCTGGTCGGTGCCGCCGATGGTATAGATGTTCCGCGTCCCTGCCACCCGCTTCAACTCCACCTCGATGGTGTGCGCCACCTGCTGCAGATCAAAACCGGCGCGTGCGGGGTCCTTTGTCCACAGCGTCAAGGCAACGATGGGCACGTCATCGATGCCCTTGGGCTTGACGATAGGCTGGCCGACACCGAGATTGGCCGGCAGCCAGTCCTGATTGGAAAAGACCGCGTTATACAAGCGCACGATGGCATCGTTGCGTGGCTCGCCCACCTTGAATTGCACGGTGAGCACCGCCATGCCCGGCCGCGACACTGAGTAGACGTGCTTGATGCCTTTGATCTCGGAGAATACCTGTTCGGCGGGTATGCTGATCAACTGTTCCACTTCCCGCGCCGACGCGCCGGGAAACGGCACAAATACATTGGCGAAGGTTACATCGATCTGCGGTTCTTCTTCCCGCGGTGTGATCAAGACGGCGAACAGGCCGAGCAGCAAGCCCAGCAACGCCAGCAGCGGCGTGATCTGCGAATGCAGGAACTTCTTGGCGATCGTACCGGAAAGGCCTAAGCGCTCACTCGCCATGTGCCGCCTGCCGTTCCTTGAGGGCTAGGCCGGCCTCCACCGGATCCAACACGACCTTTTCCCCTTCTTCCAGGCCCGCCAGCACATCGATCATATCGCCGTTGCGGACCCGCCCGGTGCGTATCTGCCGCAAGCTGATGGTCCCGTCCTTGCCGGCCACGTACACCGCGGTCAATTCACTGCGATGGATCACCGCCCGGCGGGGGACCGAAAGGTGCCGGGACTCGCCCGTAGAGAAAGCCACCTTGACGAAAGTCCCCGCACGAATGCCCTTGAGGTCCTTGGGCAGGTTCATCCTCACCTTGACGGTGTGGCTCTGTGGATCGGCATAGGGAAACACCGTGAGATGTTCCACCGTAACCGGGGCTTGCCGCTCGTCCGGAAACATGATCGTGGCGCGGTCCTGACTACTGACCGCGGCGACGAAGCTCTGCGGCACCTGTACCGCCACTCGCAAATCTTTGATGGACAACCCCGTCATCAGCGGCTGTCCGACCCGGACGGTCTCCCCCACCTCCACGTGGCGGGCCACCACGAAGCCGCTGTACGGCGCCTTGATCACGGTGCGCTCGAGTTGCTCCTGCGCCACCTTGACCTGGCCCTCAGCGGCGGCCAAACGTGCCTTGGCGCTGTTGAGCACGGCGGTGACGCGGTCCATCTCCGACTGGGCCACCAGCTTTCTCGCCACAAGATTCTTGGTGCGTTGATATTGCTGGCGGGCCTCCACAAGCCGCGCCTTGGCCTCAGCCACGGCGGCCTTGCTCTGGGCGAGACGGGCGCGTTGTTCGTTGTCGCGGAAACGAATCAGGACGCTGCCCTTGGGCACGAAATCATCCACATCGAAGTTAATGGCCACGATGCGTCCGACAAACTCGGCGGACACGGTAGACTGGCGCACTGGCTCCACGACACCGTCGAGAATTTGCTCGTTAGCCGTCGTCTGGTAACGGGCCACCATCGTTGCCAAGGGCTCCGCCGCCAGCGACCACTGTGGCGTGGACAATAACAAGAGGACGCCGCCGACCCAGGCCGCGACCAAGGCATTTCCGGCACGAGGAGTTGCCATGTGCCAAACCTCCAAGATTAAAATTATAATATCATAATATCATTATATATTGACAAATCAACCCCCTTATCCTTAGCCGCCGACTGCCCCACTAGCCAATTAATACTTTAAAAACCGCATCTTATATGATGGCCCTATAAGCCGCCCATGGCTACACCCATTTGAGTACCTAATGCGGAAACGCGGCGCCTCGCGGCACTGTCACGATGATCACCTCATCCCCTGCGACCCGCCAAGGGAGACAGAAAAATATTTCAACAGGGCGTCACCCACCGTGATGTCATGACCGCAGTCCACTGGTGCCGCACTCTCCGAGCGTCGCCTCTGTCGACGGGGAATGAATCTTTTCCAGTGTCATGCAGGTCAAAGCAGATGACTCCGAAAACTCCGGGTAACGGCCCGATCATGATCCGCCCGTCAAGCGGGTTTCCTACACGTCGCAACTCGCAAATACTCTTCCTTCCCTTGATCGCCAACCATGATGATTATGATTATAGATAAGGTCCCAGCCAAATCGGATGTAGCCCCATGCTGCCACTGAGCAATTGTATTGGGTCCGTCTTGCGATGCCGTTTTCGCCGCCAGGCTTGCGGCGCGACGAGCCGCCATGCCCACCCGAACCGCCTCGATCTCCATGATATATAGATGGAAATCCCTCCGCCGATGCATTATGGTTGTGAAAATTATTTTTGCAAAGCCCGTCTTGAAGAACGTTGCCCGATATAAGAACGCGTGGGGGAGGCCATGGAGACGCCAGGCACTCTTGTTGCTTGCCCTGCTCTGCTCGAACGCCCCCTTGTCCGCGCTCGCCACGGAGACTTCGCCCAATCTGGCGCTGCCCGATTTCGGTGACGCCTCGGGAACCTTGATGTCGCCCCAGGAAGAACACCGCCTGGGAGAAGAGTTCATGCGCAATGTGCGCCGTTCGGTCAAGATAATCGATGATCCGCAGGTCGAAGAATACATTCAGAATCTCGGCTACCGCCTGGTCGCCGGCACCGATCCGCAGCCCTACCGCTTCACTTACTTTGTGGTGCAGGATCCGGAGATCAACGCCTTCGCCGGACCGGGCGGCTACATCGGCGTGAACAGCGGCTTGATACTGATCGCGAAATCGGAGAGCGAGCTTGCCAGCGTATTGGCACACGAAACCGCGCACGTCACACAACACCACCTGCTGCGCTCTTTCGACAAGGCAAACCGCACCAATCTCCCCGCCACGGCGGCATTGATCGCCGCCTTGATCCTGGGCGCCCATAATCCGCAACTGGCGGAAGCGGCCATCGCCTCCACCGTCGCCGGCAGCCAGCAGATGCAAATCAATTTCACCCGCGAAAACGAGCTGGAAGCGGACCGGGTCGGCATGCAGATACTCGTTGCGGCCGGCTACGATCCCCGCAATATGCCCGCCTTCTTCGAAAGGATGCAGAAGGCCACCCGTTATTATCAAAGTGGTATACCGAAACTGTTGCTTGACCACCCCGTCACCACGGCGCGTATCGCCGATACGGACCGCGCCAAGCTGCGGGTGATCACCACCGACGACCCGTCGCAAGCGGTGAAATACTTCGCCTCCGAGCTAAAGCAGAAGACCTACACCCATGAAGAAGCGGCACGCTACGGCTATGCCCTGGCCCTGCTACGTGACGACCAAATCGATCAGGCCCGGGAACAGATCAAATGGCTACTGAAAAAATCCCCCAACCGCATCTCCTATCTCATCGCCCAAGCACAGCTGGAGTCGGCGGCCGGCAAGGGCAAAAATGCGCTGAAGATCTACGGCAATGCCTTACAGCTTTATCCGCGCAACTATCCATTAACCATCCTCTACAGCACCGAATTGTTACACGAGGGCCAGGCGGCGACGGCGCGGCAAATACTGCAGGAATATTTACGTCATCGCGATCCCAAACCGCTGGTCTACAAACTGCTCGCCCAAGCGGAAAACGACGAAGGCTCACCCATAGAATCCCTGCAGGCCCTGGCGGAATATGATTACCTCAACGGCCAGACGCAAAGCGCCATCGAACACCTCAACCGGGCGCTGGGGATGACCAAGAAAGACGATTTTTATCATGCGTCGCGCCTCAAGGCGCGTCTCAAGGAACTCAAGCAACAGGCGAAACTCGAAGCCAGGGAAAAATCGCAGTAACGTCGAGCGGCGAATGCGTTCAGCCCTTGAGGGCGGCGCGCACCGCCGTCGCCACTTGCGCCTCATCCGGAATTGACGCCGCTTCCAGGGCGCCGTTGTAAGGTGTGGGCACATCGGCGCCGGCCACGCGGCCTATGGGCGCTTCCAGATCGAAGAAACTCGCCTCGCTCAAGGCCGCCACAATCTCCGCGCCGGCGCCGGCGAAACGGCAATCTTCCTCCACGACCAATGCGCGATGGGTCTTGGCCAGCGAGGTCTGTAGCAGCGGCAGGTCGATGGGCCGCAGGCTGCGCAGATCGATCACTTCCGCCTCAACGGACTCCTTGGCCAACGCCGCCGCCGCCGCGAGACACACCTGTACCATGCGCGACCAGGCGATCAAGGTGATATGCTTTCCCATCCGCCTCACCGCGGCGCTGTGCAGCGCTGGTGGCGGCGCGGCTTGATCGAACCGGCCCTTGGCGAAATACAGCAGTTCGTGCTCCAGAACGATGATGGGATCCGGGTCCTGCACGGCCTGTATCAGCTGCCAGTAGGCGTCCTGGGGCGTGGCCGGCACCGCGATGCGCAAGCCGGGGACGTTCATCAAGGTGTGCTCCAGGCGCTGCGAGTGCTGAGCTCCCAGCTGCCTGGCCACGCCGCCGGGCATGCGCACCACCAGCGGTACATGCAATTGTCCACCCGACATGTAGCGCAGCTTGGCCGCCATATTGATCAAGGCATCCAGGGCCAGCAGGGCGAAATTTACGGTCATGATCTCCACCACCGGCCGTCCCCCGGCCAGCGCCGCGCCCACCGCCAATCCGCTGAAGCTGTTTTCGGAGATCGGCGTATCGCGCACCCGCCATTCACCGTACTTGGCGTAGAGGCCCTGGGTAACGCGATAGCTTCCCCCATACAGGCCCACATCTTCGCCCAGGATAAACACGGCCTCATCCGCCGCCATGACCTGATCCAGGGCGATATTCATCGCCTCCCAGCACATCAGCTCCGCCGCGGGCCGGGCGACACCGACGGTGCCAGCGTTCTGGGGACGGTCATGCTTGCTCATGGCGCCCCCCGGTAGAGATCGACGGGCCGGGCATACACGTCCTTGTACAGCTCACCGGGCGGCGGACTGGCAAGGGCGTAGGCGACGGCCTCGTCCACCGTCTGCCGTGCGCGTTCTTCCAGCTCCTCGATGGCGGTCCCGGTTAACCATCCCGCGTCTTCGACGCGACGGCGAAACATTGTCAGAGGATCGCGGGCGCGCAGTTCAGCCATTTCCAGACCGGAACGATAGGCGTCGCTGTCGGCCATGGAATGACCGCGAAAACGATAGGTCTCGCACTCCAGCAGATAAGGACCCAAACCGCTGCGTACATGTTCCAGGGCCATGCGGCTCGCCTCGTATACCGCCAGTACCTCCATGCCGTCCACGCGGCGCGCCTCGATGCCGTAGGCGTGGGCGCGTTTGTAGACCTCGGGGACCGCGGAGTGACGGTGGATCTCCGTGCCGATTTGATAATGATTGTTCTCGCACACGAACAAGACCGGCAGCTTCCATAGCGCGGCCATATTCAGGGATTCATGAAACGTTCCCTGGTTGACGGCGCCGTCGCCGAAGTAGCACAGCACCACATCGCGGCTGTTCAACAGCACCTGGCGATAGGCAACGCCGATGGCGACGGGAAAGGTTTCGCCGACGATGGCGTAGCCGCCGAACAAACGCCGTTGCGCGTCGAACAGATGCATGGAACCGCCATAGCCGCCAGCGCAACCACCACTGCGTCCGAACAGTTCCGCCATCACCGTCGCGGGAGGAACACCGCGCATCAGGGCATGGACGTGTTCGCGGTAGGTGGATACCACATAATCACCGGGATCGGCGGTGCGCAGCGAGCCGACCGCCACCGCCTCCTCGCCGGGATAAAGGTGCAGGAATCCGGCGATATTGCCCTGTGCGTACTGTTCGGCGGCCGCCTGCTCAAACTGGCGGGCCAGGAGCATGTCATAGAGAAACTGCCGGGCAAGATCTCGTTCCATGGATCACTCCACAGTTGTAAGACGAATTCTCGGCGCATCAACGTCGGAACACCCGCAAAACGCCGCTGCTACTTTCGACCCAATCCACTACTCACGCAGGGTGTCGCCCATCGCCACCGGTGAAACACGAATTCCGGCTTTACCTCGCCTGTAGCCGGCAGGATGCCATTACCCCGGGATTGCCGTCAACGCGCCGGCCCGGACAATTTATTTGCCAGCTCGGTCTGCACCTTATGCCGGGTTCGAGTAAAGATACTGTGCGGTACGTGCAGCAAATCGGCGACCTTGCGCACCAGGTATTCCTCATACTTGTCCTTATCCAGATCGGCAAAGGCCACGCGCCACATCATCTCGATAACCTTGGCCTTCTGCTCCTGGGAAAATTCCTGGTCCACCAACTGGGTGAACTGAAACAATGAAACCGAACCGTCGACCTCCTCTTCCGCCAAGGCCACCAATTCATCGGTCTCCTGACGGCTGAGTTCGAACAGTGCTTGCACGGCGGATATCACCGCCCGCCGTTCGGATTGCTCCACGTGAAAATCGGCGCGGGTCACTTCGATCAGCAAGGCGGCGGTGGCAAGTTGCAAGGCCCGCTCATGGTTTTGCTGGCCACCCTGTACCCCGGATTGGATCCGAGCGGAAAAAAATCTCTGAATGCGGCGTATCATCACTTCTCCCGCATAATGCTCAACAATATTTGACAAATCCGTCCCCGTGGGGCCGGGAACTCAGCGCACCGCGGAGACACTCGTATCGCGCAGCAGACCGATTATGTCGTCGATCTGACCTTTCATCGCCTCATCCAATGCAGTCTCTCCGTTGCGGTTGCGTATCGACGTATCGGCACCGGCGTCCAGCAGCACGCTGACCACATCACGATGCCCGCCGACCACCGCCATCATCAAGGGCGTCATGCCCGTCCCCGCGGACACGTCCACGGTACCCGGCAAACCCTCGTCACCTTCCCGCGCATCCAGGTCGGCGTGGTGGGCCACCAGGGCACGCACGATTTGCACGTTGCCCGCCTTGGCCGCCTCCATGAGCGGACTCTCCCCGGCCGTGCTCCTGATATTTGGATCGGCGTGGTGATCCAGCAACAGATTCACCACATCCGCATAGCCCCGCTCTACGGCCGAGAACAAGGCGGTCTTCCCGGCAAAACCGCGGACATCGGGGTCGGCCCCTTTCTCCAGCAGCACCTTGACCGTTTTTTCATAGCCCCCCTGCGCGGCCTTGCACAGCGGAGGATTGCGCTCCTGCGGCAGGATGCCGATGGTCGCATCCGCGGTATAGGCGGGAACGCTGCGCTGTCCCTCGTTCGGATCGATTCCCGTGGCCAGCAGCATGGCAACGATTTTGTCATGGCCCTGCTCCGCCGCGACGGACAAGGGCGTATCGTCGTGGGGATTGGCCAACTTCGGATCGGCGCCGTGATCGAGCAGGTAGGCCACCACGGCTTCGTGCCCCATCTGCGCCGCCAAAATCAACGCGGTGTCACCCAGGGAGGCCGCTCGGGCGAGCGCCTGCTCACTCAACGGGATCTTCGCCCCGGTCCAGGTCCAGGCACGGAAACCGACGGTCACCCGATTGACATTCGCGCCGCGGCTCATTATCGCCTTCACCGCATCCACGCTGCCGCCATAGGCCGCCGCCAACAGGGGTGTGACCCCGGCACGGTTCTTGGCCTCCGGATCGGCACCGGCCACCAGGGATTCCACCACTTCCTTGGCATCACCATGGCTGGCGGCCATGATCAGGGACTCATTCAGGCTTAACCCCTTATAACTCAACGCCTCCTTAGCACCGCCCTTCATCAACAAGTTGGCAATATCCTGATTTCCGTACTCCTGGGCCACAGACAGGGCGGTCGCCCCCTGGCTGCTGCGGGCATCGGGCTTGGCCCCTTTGGCCAGCAGCATCTTGATGATCGTCAGCCAATTCTCCACCGAGGTGGTACTGGGGACCAGACCGCGCTTGGCGGCATACATCAATGGCGTATAACCGCTTTCCGGCGATTTCGCCGGGAGGGTATTGTTGATATTGGGATCGGCCCCGGCATCCAGCAGCAGGGTCACCACACCCAGATGCCCGTAGCGCACCGCATTAAATAGAGCAGTCTCCCCATCCTGATCTTTGGCGTCCACCTTCGCCCCGGCATCCAGCAGCATTTTGACGAGCTTGGTGTCATCGTGCAGCGCCGCCGCCATCAGGGCCGTGCTGTGCTCATGGTTCTCCGCATTGACCGCCGCGCCCGCCGCGAGCAGTTCCTTGACGATATCCGCGTGTCCGCCGCCCGCGGCGGTGATCAGGGCGGTGTTGCCCAAGTAATCCCTCACCGTCAACGGCAGATGGTGATCCAAATACGATTTGACCACGTCCTGCTGTCCGAACCGGGCCGCCTTGATGAAGTTGGCCGCCGTTTCGGGGTCCACCGTCGGCGGCGGCGCGGGCTTGGCCGGGGCCGCCTTGCCCGCGGCGGCGGCCTGGGGCGGAGCCGCTGGGGCGGCCGATTTGGCCGCTTCCTCCGCTCCTGCCCCTGCGGGCAATAGCATGCTCAAGATCATCAATAGCCCCCACCCCGCACGGGTGCACTTTTTGGTAGCAATCGACATGGCGGTTTCCCCCTCTGGGACTCAACTTTCTTCAATTAGTTCTTTTTGTTACATCCTGGACCATTCTGCCATGCGGTTAAGCACAGCGAAGCGCTCTACTATACCATTCTCCCCGGCCTCTTCACCGTCTCAATGCGCCCCGCCGTCTCCCTCGGTTTCATAGCGCTGCCAGACACAGGCCCCCCCGTTATTTTCCGCCATGGCCCGGAGATAGCGCTGATGGGCGTCCAATTCCCGGCTGCTGGCCCGGATCACGGGCAGGGGTCGACGATCGGCGCGCACCCGGCTCGTCACCGCCGCCTCGGCCACCTCCGCCTCTCGCTGCCCCTCCAGAGACAGGCTGACTTGGCCGCCGGTCATGGCCAGATAGACATCCGCCAGGATCTCCGCGTCCAGCAGGGCGCCGTGCAGTTCACGCTGCGAATTGTCTATCCCGTAGCGCTTGCATAAGGCATCCAGGTTGTTGCGCTGGCCGGGGTGCAGCTGGCGAGCCTGGGTCAGGGTGTCCAAGACGCTGCAATAGTCCGTCACTTGAGCGAATTCCGCCCCCAGCGATGCCAGTTCGTGGTTGAGAAAACCCACGTCGAAGGGCGCATTATGAATGATCAGTTCAGATCCCCGAATAAAGTCGAGAAAGTCATCTGCGATTTCCGCAAACCGCGGCTTATCCATGAGGAAATCATTGGTGATGCCGTGAATTTCCACCGCCGCCTCGTCGATGTCACGATCCGGCTGCAAATATTGGTGATAGCGATTGCCGGTGAGGCGACGGTTGATCATCTCGACGCAGCCGATCTCGATGATGCGATGTCCCTGGGAGGGCTCAAGCCCCGTAGTTTCGGTATCGAGCACGACTTGCCGCACGGTGTAATTCCTCTCGTATAGCGCCTCTCGCCGCGAGGACGAGAGCGCGCGAAATCCCGATATCAATGCCTCGCAACCGTCGCCGGGAGAATTGCTTCGAACCCGACTATTCCGCTGCGCTTTTTCGAGCCTGCGTTATGCTCAGGCCTTTTGTTGTAACTCATCTATGGCGCGATTGGCCAGGGCGTCGGCACGCTCATTATCCGCGTGGCCGGTATGGCCCCGCACCCAGTGCCACGTCACCCGATGCCTCCCCACCAATTCGTCCAGGCGCTGCCAGAGATCCATGTTTTTCACCGGCTTGCGCTCGGCGGTTTTCCAGCCACGCCGCTTCCAATCGGCCATCCATTCCGTGATGCCGCGTTTCACGTATTGGGAATCGGTGGTCAAGGCCACCTGACTGTGGCGCGTGAGCGCCCCCAGTCCGGCGATGGCAGCCATCAATTCCATGCGGTTATTGGTCGTGTGCGGTTCGCCGCCGTAGAGGGTCTTTTCCCGTCCCTTATATCGCAGGATTACTCCCCAGCCGCCGGGGCCGGGATTGCCGCGGCAGGCCCCGTCCGTGTAGATTTCCACCACTTCAGCCACGACCGACACTGCCCCTGGTCGGTTTTGCCACATCCACGACCAAGCGCCGCTGCGGGCGCCAGCGACGCAGCTTGATCGGCGTCAGTGTCGCCATGCGCTTTTGCGCGACGATGATGTTGACCCCGGCCAGAATCGGCCACCCACGCATCCCGACCTTATCCAGAAAACGCAGGCGACGCATGACCCCCTGTCGGCCGATCGGTGGACGAAAAAACAGCGGCACTACCTGCACCATGTCGAAACCCAACAGCCCCATCCAGTCTTTCATGCGCGTAACGCTGAGAAAACGCCCGCTCCAGGGAAACTTCCTGCTGCGGCGCCGCAGCAGGCGCCACACTCCCCACAGGCTCCATGGATTAAAGGCGACAATGACCACATGTCCTTCAGGAATCAGTATACGGTCGACTTCTCGCAACACTTCATGCGGCTCTCTGGCGAATTCCAAGGTATGCTGCAATACCACCACGTCGAGGCTGTCTGCCTGCACCGGTACCATCTCGGGCATCGCCACAACATAGGGATACGCCACACCCCGGGGAGGGTCCACATCCATAATCATGCGCATGCGGATGCGGCTCTCGGCAAGAATGTCCCGCGGCGCCACCCATCCCAGTTGCAGCAGGTAATAACCGAACAAATTTTGCAGAACCTTATCCAATGCGGTTTGTTCTTGATCCAGCAACGCCGTGCCAAGCACGTCGGCGAACCAGGCCCGCAACTGGTACCGCCGACCGTACAATTCCGTTATATCGTTGCCCATACCCATGTTCATACGTTCCCGGCCAGATGTAACAGAATACCCGCCTAATCTTGCCGAGACCACCCGTGGTTGACCTCACTGCGAACCGCTGTCAGCATTGATCCATGGACAAGGTGCATGCCGTCCCGGCATACAGGGACAATTACATCTGGTTGCTGGACGGGGCTCACGGTGCTGGCGGAGAGCGCCCGGTGGCTATCGTCGATCCGGGCGACGCCTCTCCGGTCCTGCAGGCGGTGGGCGCGCTGGGCCTCACGCCCGTCGCGATGCTCATCACCCATCACCATAACGACCATATCGGCGGCATCCGGGAAATACACGCCCGCTATCCCGTACCTGTGTATGGTCCCGCCCAGGAGAGCATTCCCCATATCTCGCATCCATTGCGCGAGGGAGATCGGGTTGAGCTGCCCGGTTTGCCGACCCTCGAGGTGCTCGACGTCCCGGGACACACCGCCGGTCACATCGCCTATATCGGGGAGCGGTTCCTGTTCTGCGGAGACACGCTATTCGCGGGTGGATGCGGACGCCTGTTTGAAGGCACAGCGCCCCAGTTGTATTCGTCTTTGCAAAAACTCACGTCACTGCCAGACGACACTTGGATTTATTGCGCGCATGAGTATACTCTCAACAACCTCAACTTCGCCTTGGCGGTGGAACCGGATAATCCCATGTTGCAGGACCGCATCGAACGAACTCGAAAAATGCGACGGGAGTTACAGGCAACCGTTCCTTCCCAGTTGGGGATGGAAAAGCACACCAATCCCTTTTTGCGTTGTCGCATCCCCGCGGTTGTGGACGCGGCGGGGCGCCATGCCGGTCGGCCCGTGCCTCCCGGACTGGAAACATTTGCCGCGCTGCGCCAGTGGAAGGATGTCTGGCAAGGCTAAACGATTTTAGGGTTGCGCCGATGATTATGGGTGTCGACAAAAAGAGGTCCCCACGACGGTAAGTTGCGCATTTAATGCTTTACCGCTGGCGGTTATGTCATATACCGTCCCCAGCATGTCAAGCGCCGCCGCTGATTAATCTGTGCGGCATTTCCGTGTTTGCGCCGCCGGATTTGATATTTTTGGCACAGGACACGATATATGTAGTGTCCAGTTAGCCATTATGGCAAGATAAGTATTATGGAATATACGAACAAAAAGAAACTCCTGCTCCTCCCCCTGCTGGTGACGGGAATCATGCTCGGCGGTTGTGCGTTGCATGCCCAGCGTCAGACGGCGGTACGGTCCAGCCCCGTCGCGACAGACGCCAAGGGTCCGCTGCAAGATCAGAATCCGATGGCCTTTACGAGCGAAGACGCCCCCGTCCTGGATGATTCCGACACCCTGCTGAATCCGCCGTTTCCCAAACTGTCGGATAAAACCTGGCTGCAGGATCTTGCCGCTTCCGAGACGGCTTCATCCTCCGCGGAAGATGACACGTCACAGGCCGACGATGACGCCGACGCATCGACGGACGACGCGAGCGATGACGATACCAACGGCGAAGATTCCAATCTGTGGGAGCGGATCCGCCAGGGTTTCTCCCTCCCTGAGCAGAACAACGGCCGCATTGCCAGAGAGACCCGCTGGTTCAGCCATCACCAGCAGTACCTGGATCGCGTCGCGGAACGGGCGCAGCCCTATCTTCACTATATCGTCACCCAGGTGGAACAGCGGGGCATGCCCAGCGAGCTGGCGCTGTTACCCGTGGTGGAGAGCGCCTTCCAGCCGTATGCCTATTCCTCCGGCCGCGCCGCCGGTATCTGGCAATTCGTTCCCGCTACGGGAAGACGCTTCGGCTTGAAGCTGAACTGGTGGTACGACGGCCGGCGCGATATCGTAGCCTCCACCCGAGCGGCGCTGGACTATCTGCAGTATCTGCACAATACCTTCGACGGGGATTGGCTGTTGGCCCTGGCCGCCTACAATTCCGGGGAAGGCACCGTGCTGAAGGCGATGCGTCACAACCGGCGCCGTCACCGGCCCACCGATTTCTGGTCCCTGCACCTGCCTCGTGAGACCGAACAATACGTGCCCCGCCTGCTGGCCGTGCGCAATATCGTGGCCGCCCCGGAAAAGGTCGGAATCACCCTCAAACCCATCGCCGACGAACCTTATCTGACCAGAGTAAAGATCGACTCGCAATTGGACCTCGCCACGGCGGCCAAGCTGGCCGACATGAATGTGGAGGAACTGCGTCAGCTCAACCCCGGCTTCAACCGCTGGGCCACCGCGCCTAACGGGCCGCATCGCCTGCTGCTGCCCTTGGACAAGGCGGCGATCTTTGCCACGCAGGTGGCGGAATTGTCTCCGAAGGACCGGGTACATTGGGTGCGTCACCGCGTGCGCCGGGGCGAAACCCTGGGCGGAATCGCCCATCATTACCGGACCACCATAAGGGTGCTGCGCCAGCTGAATAAGATCAGGGGCCATTTGATCCGGGCGGGACACTATCTGGTGATCCCCATCGAGGACCATTCCCGGAACGGCGGGATGGCTAACCTCACGAAGGTTTCCCGCCATCACCATAAAGCCGTTCATACCGTGGCATCGGGGGACAACTTGTGGACGTTGGCCCGCCGCTACGGTGTGACGGTGAAACAACTTTGTTACTGGAATCATTTATCCCGGCACACCCTCCTGCGCCCGGGGCAGCGGATTGTCGTAAAATTAGGCGCCGGAGGGATAACCCCTACAGTCTTCCACATGTTGACCGCCCCCGCGGAAGTGGCCAAACCCCGCAAGATCACTTATCGGGTCCGCCGGGGCGATTCCTTATCGCGCATCTCGCATCGCTTCAAGGTCACGATCCGGCAATTGCGCAGATGGAACGGGATCAAGGTCCATGAATATCTGCAGCCCGGTCAAAAACTGACATTGTATGTGGCGCTGACGGCCGATTCGGAACGGGGCTAGCTGGCGGGCCTGGGTACGTATGCCGGCGCGCGGCAGGGCGGGAATCGGCCGCACTCCCAGCGCCAAAACGCTGTGTATCTTGTATAGTCGACGCAGACCATCAAGCGATGGGCGAGTGGCCGCAAAGGATTAGATCACCCCGGCTTGCACATAAGGAAAAACTCACACAAGCCCTCGTAAGAATCGGCCGGCAGGGGTCTTTTCACTTGAGTTAGCGGCGATTCTCCGTTAAATTATATTGACATTTTAGCCGGAAGTCCGCCCTTACATAACTAATTAGACGCTTTTTCAGGCACATGCACATTGAAAAATCGCGAAGTTATGGCCCCTAACCCGCTGAATACAGCACCTGGTGTCTCGTACTGTTTCGCTATTGATTTGGTCCGGCCGGAGCGGCGTCGTGGGGCTACGTAACTTATTGATCTTAAGGTAGCGCCGGGGAACTTCGGCTGATATTTAACTGCAATGATTATATGGAGGTTGAGATGAAAGCGATGGTGTATGCCGCTGGTTTGATGGCCGCTGTTATCGCAGCGCCGTCTTCCGCCACGGAACTTAAGACGTTCGACCAGCAAATCAGCTATTCTGTCGGTTACAAAGTCGGCAAGAGCCTCAAGGCCGGCCAAGGTGATCTGAAGTTGAATTTGGATGTCGTGAAGCAGGCCATCACCGACGTGATGACGGGGGCCCCGCTGAAAATGACGGAGGACGAGATGAAGGCGGCGTTCATGAAACTCCAGAAGGAGCGTCAGGCTAAGGCTCAGGCGGGCAAATAACACACTCTCTTCCGACTGCGAAGTGCGACGCACTTCGCCAGGCGGCAATCGACAATAAAGAATGGGTCAACCGCGGGTTGACCCATTTTTTTCCCACCTAAAGCCGGCAACCCTCGCTACGATACCGGACGATATCAGCGGTCGTTGCCCTCACCATATAAGAAGCAATTCACATGATGGGTATCGCTTATTTGCGAGTAACGCGGATAACGCTCCCGGCAGACTTCGGTCGCGTGAGGACAGCGGGGATGGAAAAAACAGCCGCGCGGCGGGTTGACCGGTGAAGGCAAGTCACCTTGCAACCGGATCACGTCCCGCTGGGAAGTTTCGTCGAGCGTAGGGACCGCCGAAAGCAAAGCTTCGGTATAGGGATGCTTGGGGTGCCTTAGCACCTCCTCCACCCTGCCTTGCTCCACGATACGGCCGAGGTACATCACCGCGACGGTGTGGGCGAGGTATTCCACCACCGACATATTATGGGTGATAAACAAATAGGTCAGGCCCAGTTCGTCTTGCAGCCCTTTCAGCAGATTCAGGATCTGGGCCTGCACCGACACGTCCAGGGCGCTGGTCGGCTCATCGCACACGATCACCTTGGGATTGACCGCCAGGGCCCGCGCGATGCAAATACGCTGCCGCTGCCCTCCCGAAAATTCATGGGGATAACGATGCTTCGCCTCCGCCGACAAGCCGACCTGCGTCAACAAGGCCTCGACACGCTGTTGACGCTCCGCCGGCGAACCGGCGATCTTTTGCGCAAGCATTCCCTCTTCGATGATATCGCCCACCATCATGCGCGGATTCATGGAAGAATAGGGATCCTGGAAGATGATTTGCAGGTCGCGGCGATGGGGACGCAACTCCCGCGTCGACATATGGGTAAGTTCCATTCCGTTGTATTCGACGCTGCCGGCCGTGGGCCGGACCAATTGTAACAACGCCTTGCCCACCGTGGTCTTGCCGCAACCCGACTCGCCCACCAAGGCGACGGTGCGGCTGCGGTGCAGGCCCAAACTCACGCCATCCACCGCCTTGACATGGCCCACAATCCGCTTGAACAGTCCTTTATGGATGGGGAAATGCACCTTGAGGCGGTTCACTTCCAAAATAGCCTTCCCTGCATCCAGCATCTCGTTTGCGGCATGGCCGACCGGCACCGTCGAGACGGCTTGCGGGACCGGCCGCAAGATAGTGGGATCCATGAGATGGCAACGGACGCCATGATCCGGTTCCGCCTCAAGCCAGCGCGGCGCCTTCTCTCGACAGGTCTGCCAGGCGAAATCGCAACGATCGACGAAACGGCAGGCGGGAAACTCGCGCGCCAGAGACGGGACCGAGCCGTGAATCACTGCCAGGGGTTTGCCGCGTTTGGCCTTGGCCGGCACTGAAGCGAACAGTTTCTGGGAATAGGGGTGGAGAGGACGCGCGAAAAAGGCCGCACGCGGTGCCTGTTCAACGATATGTCCCGCATACATCACCGCGACGTGGTCGGCCATCCCCGCTACCACGCCGAGATCGTGGGTGATGAGCAGGATGGCCATTCCCGTAGTCTTCTGCAGTTGTTGCAGGAGTTCCAGGATCTGGGCCTGGATGGTCACGTCCAGGGCGGTGGTGGGTTCATCGGCGATGAGCAGCTCCGGTTCACCGGCTAGAGCGATGGCGATCATCACCCGCTGCTTCATACCGCCGGAAAGCTGATGGGGATATTCGCCGTAACGGCGCGCCCGATCGGGAATCCCGACCGCATCCAGCAGCTCCAGCACCCGCTTGCGCTGCACGCCGCCGCGCAAACCACGGTGACGCTGCAAGACCTCCCCGATCTGCTCGCCCACCGTGAGCACCGGATTCAAGGAGGTCATTGGCTCCTGGAAGATCATGGCGATGCGGCGCCCGCGCACGTTCTGCATCGCCACTTCCGACAAACCCAGCAAATCCTGACCGTCCAGCACCACCTCGCCGGAGAGGTTACCGACCGCCTGTTGCGGCAACAGTTGCATGATGCTGAGCGCGGTCATGGACTTGCCGCACCCGGATTCACCCAACAAAGCGAAGGTCTCGCCGCGTCGCACCTCGAAGCTGATGCCGTCCACGGCACGAATCGGCCCCCTGCTGCTCGTGAAATAGGTCCTGAGATCGCGAATCGATAGCAACACGTCGTTCTGAGACACTTACTGTTTCCTCAATCTGGGGTCGAAGGCGTCACGCACCGCGTCTGAAAATAAATTGGCGGCCAATACCAGGACGAACATCAAGACGAAGGCCGCCAGCAGCGACCACCAGACGATGGGTTCCCGCGCCATCTCCAGACGGGCCGCATTGATCATATTGCCCCAGCTGTTCATGGTCGGGTCCACGCCGACACCCACATACGACAACACCGCCTCCGCCAATACCAGGCCGCTGAAGTCCAGCACCACCGAGATCAGCACGATATGCATCACATTGGGCAGGATATGCCGCGTGATAATGCGCAAATGTCCCACGCCGAAGGCGGAGGCGGCTTGAATATATTCTACCCCGCTGAGCTTCAAGGTTTCGCCGCGCAACAGGCGGCACAATCCCGTCCAGCTGGTAATGCCGAGAATGACACACAAACCCAGTAGCCGAATATCCGCACGGTAGGCGATGGTATCAAATATTTTCCAGTCCGGATGGGTCTGCATGAAAACCTGCAAGGTGAGGATCGCCGCGGCGATCAACAATACCCCCGGGATCGAATTGAGGGTGGTGTAGACATATTGAATAACATCGTCCACCCAACCGCGGAAATAACCGGCCATGATGCCCAGCAGGATGGCGAATGGCAGCATCACCAGGGTGGTCAGCGTTCCGATCACCAGGCCGGTGCGAATGCTCTTCAGCGATTGATACAACACGTCCTGTCCCACCTTGTCGGTGCCGAATACGTGATAGTTGACACCCAGATCCGCCGCCAGCATCGCCAGCAGGATCAGGATCCCGGCGGTGAACAGAATGACGTTCCAAGGCATGGACGTCCTGCCGGCAAAAACGTCGCGTATGGTCTGCCCCACCTCGGCGCGTCGGCGCAAAGCCAGGATTCCCACCACCACCGCAGTCAGGATCAGCCACAGACCTATGCCCTGCAGCAGCGCGATACCGATGATTGATATGATATCCGGCCACCGGTCGCGCTCCGGGTTTTTCAGATAGGCGCCCCCGTATTTCAGGCGCGGGTAGGCGCGGATGGTCTTGCCGTCGGCCCCCTCCATGGTCTCTTTGCTATACAGGTGAGTAGCGAACGGCGCCGAATAGGTCTTCTCCACGTGACCACGCAGGGGCTGCAATATCGTATCCAGGACACTGGCAACCTCCGGGGAGTAGTGGATCTGCCCCCCTCTGGTATCGTTGGTCAATGCCCGCTGAAAATGAAGCGAGTCCAACAGGCCGACGCCGACATAAGCCAGCAGGACCACCAGGGAGGCCATGGCCATGCGGCTCTGACCTACCAGACGCCACGGCGCTCGCAGCGGTTCCTTGCCCCGGGCGTAGAAGATGAAAGCGACGATCACCACCACTAACAGATAAATCAGGGCATCGGTCCACAGGATGACGGGTTTGAACGACATATGCACCCTACCCCAAACGTACCCGCGGATCGACCAGGGTGTAGGAGATGTCGGTCAACAACAGACCGACGATGTACATCACCGAGCCCAGAAACACCATGGCGCGCACAATGCCGAAATCCTGAGCATTGATGGCATCGATGGTGTAACTGCCCAGACCCGGGATGCCAAAGAACGATTCGGTGAGCAAACTGCCCATGAACAACAACGGCAGTACCACCACCGCGCCAGTGAGAATAGGGATCATGGCGTTCTTCAAGACATGCTTGAGCAACACCAGCGGTTCGGCGAGGCCCTTGGCGCGGGCGGTGCGCACATAGTCCTTGCCCATCTCTTCCAGGAAGATGGTGCGATACCAGCGCGTCCCGCTGCCCACGCCGCCGATAATGCCGATCATCACCGGCAACACCACGAACTTGAAGGCATCGAGGCCGCCTTGATACCCCGAGATGGGCACCAGTTGCAAGAATTTGCCGATCAGATACTGGCCGCCGATGATGTAGAACAAACCGGAAATCGACATCAGGCTCACGCACAGTATCACCCCTCCCAAATCGATATAGGTGGCCCGAAAAAATGCAATAAGCAGGGCAAAGGTGATATTGACCAGGATGCCGATGATAAACACCGGCACGGCGATGGCGAGGCTGGGCCACATGCGTTGCCGGATATCGTAGCCGATGTCCCTGCCGTCATCCGCCGCCCCGAAATGGAAAACGAACAGGCTCAGGGATTTTTGGTAAAAAATAGTGTCACTGAGCTTGTCGAAACCGGAGGCCTTGGCATTGTACAGCAAGGGCTTGTCGTACCCGTGTTCGTGCTCCCAGGCATGGATGGCCTCGGGCGTGACGCGCTTCATGCCGAGCTGCATGCGCGCCATGTCGTCGGGGCTGTTCACCACGAAAAACAAGGTAAAGGTGATGAGATTTATCCCGATCAGGATAGGTATGGCATAGAGGATGCGTCTGACGATATACGCGAGCATCGGCTATGACCTCTTGATCGGTGTATGCTGGCGCCGGCGGTATATCGCCACGGCAGGCAGGGAAGCCAACACCAGCAATGCCAGCAGCACGCCGAACGGCCATAGCACCGGCTGATTCCATTGCGCCACTTCGCGCGCCCGCAACTTGGGATCGATTCGCAGATATTTAAGGGTGTTGTTGGCCATGAGATTGGGTTTGGCGTTTTGTAACCATGAATGGTAAAGACTGAAGCCCTTGGGATGGAAGCCCCACACCCACGGCGTGTCACGGCGCGCGATCTCCACCATGCGGTCAATGACCGCCTGCCGCGCGGAGCCGTTAGGCATATCCTTCATCTGGTCGAAGAGCTGATTGAATTTGGGATTATTATAATTGGCCGCGTTCTCACCCTGGGATTTGGCCTTGGCGTTGGGCCCGTAAAGCAGGAACAGGAAATTCTCGGGGTCGGGGTAATCCGCATTCCATCCCCAGAGAAAAATCTGGTCATCTCCTTTCAGCATCTTGTCCTGAAAACGATTGTAATCGGTGTTGCGGATATCCAGCTGGATGTTGATCTTCTGGAATTGTTTGGTATACCAATCCAGGCGCGCCTTGTCACCCGGGCCGGTGGCGGTGATATCGAGGTGGAGCAGCAGCGGTGTGCCGGTCTTGGCGTCCACCCCGTTGGGATAGCCCGCCTCCGCCAACAGGCGCCGCGCCACGGCCAGGGGTTTGCGCCGTGGCGCGCCGTTGACCCAGTCGTACATATAAGGGTTCATGCCCGCCTTGCCGTCGCGATAACCGAAGATACCGGGTGGAATGGGTCCTTGCGCCGGAATACCGCGACCGTTTTGGAAAATGGAGATATATTCTTCCTGGTCTATGGCGATGGATACCGCCTGGCGCAATTTGCGCCCCCGCTCATCCAGACCGCCCACTACCGGATCGAGCATATTGAACCCCATGTAATAGGTCGAAGCCCCGACCGCCGTCTCCAGACGAATACCCTTCTTCCGCATGGCCTCGGTCAAGGTGGCCTCGCCCTGGCTGCCGATGCGCACCGCTTGATCGAAACTGTCGGAACTGATGCCGGAGGAGTCGTAGTACCCCTGCAGAAATTTGTTCCAGTAGGGAATATCCTCCTTCTCCAGGCTGTAAACCACCTTGTCTATGAACGGTAAGGGCTTGCCCGCATCGGCGAGCAGCCCCGCCTCCCGGTCGCCGGGATCGCCCTTGCTCGGATAGCGTTCCCGGTGGAAGTTGGGGTTGCGCTCCAACACCATGCGGCGGTTGGGATTGTTGACGGTGAGCATGTAGGGCCCGGTACCCACCGGATACCAGTCCAGGGTGATGTTCTTTTCCGCCATGCCGGGCTGAGCATAGAAATGGTCCACTTCCTTGGGCAGCGGCGCGAAAAACGGCATGGATAACCAGTAGAGAAACTGAGGGTAGACGCCGTGGATCTTGATGCGGTAGGTAAACCTGTCCACCACTTGCGCCCCTTCGAGGGGATAGCGGTCGAGGTCGAGAAACGCCTCGCCCCCGCCCTGGCTCTTATGCGCGGCCAGGGCCTTCTGCAGGGTTTTCCGGTATTCCTTCATGCCGACGATGTAATTGCTCATCAAGCCCAGGATGGGCGAATGCAGTTGCGGATGGGCCAGGCGCTTGATCTCGTACACATAGTCCGCCGCGGTCAACTCACGCGTACCGCGTTCGGGGAAATCGGCAAGCGTATTGATACCGTCTAAATCAGCCGCGCTCAAATGCTGATAGAGCGGCTTGCCGTCGGCGCCTACAGCGAAGGCGGGATGGGGTTGATAGCGGATCCCGGGACGGATGTGGACAGTGTAGACCGTGTAGGCCACGGATTGCGGCGGCGCGTCATGCGGCAAGCGCTGCCCTTTGGTGTCGAAGAATTTCGCACGGGGCATGGCTGTGACCGTCGCGGGGATCAGGGTATAGGGCCGTTTTAGATACTGATATTGCAGGGGCGGTTCGTAAATCTGGCTGATGAAGCGGTACTCGTTGGCCGAATAGGAACGGGCCGGATCGAGGTGCTTGGGCCGCACCTTGAAAGAGGCGAACATCACATTGCCCCGCAATTCGCTGGCGGGATAGGGGCTGTTCCACGGCGCACCGCCGCACCCCGCCGTCAGCAATACGACCCATAAACCCACCGCCAAAGCGCCAAACCGCGTTATCAGCGCGATGAAATAACCCCGATTCATAGGTCCCCTGTTACGGCACCTCTTGCTTGCCAATTCACCAAATTCTCGTCCTCGCCTTCTGAGACCTCGCATCAGTATATACGTTTCGGCCACCGGCGTTCATGCTGTACTATAGCGGTCAGGGACGGCCTCTTCCCGTCACAGCCGATTTTCGGTAGTGTACCGGCCACAGGGGCGGGGGCGGCGCAGATGTGCACCGACTCGAAACACGATACGGCAGGATTAAGATCGAAGGACATATGCTATGGGATTTTTAAACGATAAACGAGCGTTGAT
The DNA here is from genome assembly GCA_037381915.1 of Gammaproteobacteria bacterium. Classification (GTDB taxonomy): domain Bacteria; phylum Pseudomonadota; class Gammaproteobacteria; order DRLM01; family DRLM01; genus JARRQJ01. The sequence continues at coordinate 42,182 of JARRQJ010000022.1, forward strand.
TGTCGGGGTGGCCAGTAACCGTTCCATCGCCTGGGGAATCGCGCAGGCCATGCATCGCGAGGGAGCGGAACTCGCCTTCACCTATCAAAACGAAAAGTTGCAGTCCCGCGTGGAAAAATTCGCCGCCGAATGCAACTCGGACATCACCCTCCCGTGCGACGTGGCCGACGACAGGGAGATCGAGGACGTCTTCAATCGCCTGGATGATTATTGGGACCATGTCGACATCATCATCCATTCGGTGGCCTACGCCCCGCGCGAAACCCTGGAGGGCGACTACCTGGACAATCTTTCCCGTGAAGGCTTCAATATCGCCCACGAGATTAGCTCCTACAGTTTCGCGGCCCTCGCCAAGGCGGGCCTTACCATGATGGAAGGACGCAACGGCGCCCTGCTCACCCTGAGTTATCTCGGCGCGGAACGGGTGCTTCCCAATTACAACGTCATGGGCCTGGCCAAGGCCAGCCTGGAGGCCAATGTCCGCTACATGGCGCAAAGCCTGGGACCGGATGGTATCCGCGTCAACGCCATCTCCGCGGGACCGATCAAGACCCTGGCCGCGGCCGGGATCGGCGATTTGCGGCGCATGCTCAACGTGGTGGGCAACAGCGCGCCGCTGCGCCGCAACGTCACCATTGAGGAAGTGGGAAATGCCGCTGCATTCCTGTGTTCCGATCTCGCCTCCGGCATCACCGGCGAGATCGTCTATGTGGATGGCGGTTACCACATCATGGGGATGAACGCGCCCGAAAACGCACCGGGCAATGGTGAGTAGGCTGTTGCCGCTCGGAAGGGCTTTGCCGGCGGTGCGGCGATAGAGTAATGCCCCATAGGCACGCCGTCATCCTGCTGAGCTTCATCGTTCTGGGCGTCGTCGGCGGCTCCTTTTGCGGCTGGTATTTCGGCACGGCGATGGAGGAAATCGCCTGGCTGGGCACTCTGTTTCTCAATGCCCTGAAGATGCTGATCCTGCCCTTGATTATCGCCGCGGTGGTCAGCGGCGTGGCGGCCCTGGGCGATATCCGCAAGCTGGGGAGGGTGGGCGGCGCCACCGTCCTTTACTTCGTCATAACCACCGGCATCGCGGTGGTTATCGGCCTGGCAATGGTCAACCTCATTCAACCGGGCGTCGGTCTGGCGCCGCACGGCGGGGAAATTCCCGAACACATCCGCACCAAGGCCGGGACGGGCATCGCCGATATCCTGCTGGCCATGATCTCTCCCAATCTCGTGAGCTCCGCCGCGCACATGCAGCTTCTCCCCATCATCCTCTTCGCCATTCTCCTCTCCGCCGCGCTGACTACGGTGGGCAAGAAAGGCGAACACGTTATCGCCTTTTTCGACGGCCTCAACGAGGCCTTGATGAAGGTGGTGATCTGGGTGATGTACTTCGCCCCCGTCGGCATCTTCGCCCTGGTGGCCGCGCGCCTGGGCAAGGCGGGCGGGGGGGAAGCGTTCTTCGCTCAGCTCTCCGCGGTGGGGTGGCATGTGGTGACGGTATTGAGCGGCCTCACCCTCCATTTCATCGTCCTGAGCATCATTCTGATGCTGGCTGCCCGCCGTGGCATGCCGTTTGTCGGCACGCTGCTGCGAGCCCTGTTGACGGCCTTCGGCACCGCCAGTTCTTCCGCGACCCTGCCAATGACCATGGAATGCCTTCGGGAAAATAAAGTCGACGAGCGGGCGATACGGTTCGTGGTCCCGCTGGGCGCGACCGTCAACATGAACGGTACCGCCCTGTACGAAGCCGAGGCCGCCCTTTTCATCGCCCAGGCCTACGGCATCCACCTCGGCTTCGGCCAACAGGTCATCGTCTTCGTCACCGCCACCCTGGCCGCCATCGGCGCCGCCGGGATCCCCGAGGCGGGACTGGTCACCATGGTCATCGTCCTGAGCGCCGTGGGCCTGCCGCTGGAGGGGGTGAGCCTGCTGCTCGCGGTGGACTGGTTCCTGGACCGCTTCCGTACCGCAATCAATGTCTTCGGCGATTCCGTGGGGGCGGCCGTGGTGGAGCGTCATCTGCCAGCCGCCGAATGAGCCGGCCTGGCCTGTTAAACGGCGACAAAAAATGAGAACCGGGTCACAAATCCCGCAATCGATTATTATACCCTAAAATCGCAGGGATATGATGCCTGGACGATCAACAGCTTATACCACCTTTTCGACCTTTGGCGGTTCCAGCAAAGGAGTTGTGCATGGCAATCAATCCGACCACCAATATCGACCTGTCCGCGAGCTATCGGCCCAAACCACAATCCGAGCAACAGGAGGTTCATCAAGTGGCAAAGGAGTCGCACCTGACAAGGACAGCGACAACCAAAGTGTCCAATCGACGCTATCACAGCAACCAACCGTCAATACCAGTGGTCAAATTATAGTACCATCATTGACACCACGGCTTGAGCGGGCGATACCGACCTTAACCACCTCCCCGCCGCATTCCTGTTGCAGCAACACTGTTGCCGGGTACTTGCACTTAATTTACCAGTTGGTCTGGCTTACCCATCCCATTGAGGTCTTGAAGCCTGCAAATCCGTTGTTACGGGATCCCCAGGGTGGTAGCGCAATTTACGGCAGTGTCAAGCGCCCCTGATCCTGCATAACACACATTACTCCCTGGGCCGCCATCAAGGGTATCATTGCCCGACTGGCCAATAAGCGTATCGTTACCGTCACCGCCGTTCAAAACATCATTACCACTCTGTCCGATAAGCTTGTCACTACCGTCTCCGCCGTTTATGACATCATTGCTAGCATTGCCGATCAGAAAGTCGCCGCCCATATCGCCGTTGAGTAGATCAATGCCGTCAAGTCCGATGAGCTTATCATTGCCGGGCCCACCGTCCAGTTTGTCATCTCCCGCGCCACCGATGATGAGATCGCCGCCATCACCACCGTAGATAGTGTCGTTGCCATCTTTGCCGAGAATGACATCAGGACCGCCGTCACCGTAAATAGTATCATCACCGCTTCCGCCCTTTACGATGTCCTTCGTCTTTCCGCCACTGATGAGGTCGTCTCCGTTCTCACCGAACAATTTATTAAGACCCACCGCATCAATGATCGTGTCGTTCCCCTCTCCGCCGAACACCTCATCACTTCCGTCTCCGCTGCAGATGACGTCATCACCGCCGCCCGCCTTAATCACATCGTTCCCGCCCAGTGACATGATGACATCGGGGCCATTGCTCCCTACAATCACATCCCTACCCCGGGTACCTAGCAGCGTCGGCCGCAGGCCGTTACATCCCCCAGGCGCATTCTCCGGCGCATTGACGTAGATGATGGGTTCGTTAGCATCCTGATCACCGCCGCTCAACCCGCCTTCGTTATAGGCAAGTAGAAATCCTCCATTGGTTCTATTGCTCTTGATTAGGTAGGTATTCGACATATCCAGATCAGCGTTACCCACGTAGAAGCTGAAATTTGAATCCGCCGGCAAATTGTTTGCGGCAAGAAGATCGGGAACACTAACAACCCCCGCGGCCCAATCCGACCCGATCAGCCCCATGGGATTGTTGATCCAACCTCGAGTGGGGGAAGTCCATGGTCCAGGGGTGTAGATGGGGATGCGTTGGTCGCCGACCTTGATCCCAAACGTGGACCGGGATGAAGAGTCGTCGGCCACGACTGTAACGTTGTGCATGTGATCCGCCACGGCATGCCACGTCGTCTTCATGGTACCGCCGTGATCGGCAACCAGTGCCTCCAGTCCCGACTTGGAAGTCGTGTCATAGGGGACGCCGACAACTTCAGTCAAAAAAATCGTATTGTAGACTTCTGCTACCGACAATTCATTTGGGTAGGTCCAACCGCCGCTAACGGTCGTCAGGGCCGGTGAATCGCTGGCTACCGATTGAACTCCTCCACCCCCGCCGCCGCACCCCAACAGCGATGACCCCAGCAACAGCGATATGACCATTCTTGAGCTGTTATTATAAATAATATGGTTATTATTCTTAACCATCTTAAACCCCCCTTCCTCTTTGGCGCTATTCCATTGGAATAACTAGAGGTATATTTATAACGATCAATTCACCGCGTCCTTACCCCCTGTGATTCATCCTCCCTAAATCCTCACGTTGCAGCTTAAGACCGAACTCATCGCCTGAAAATAGACCCCCAAAGCCCAGAAAAGACTGAAAAGCCTTTGCCCCCCGTCAATTCACCCGTTCCCCGGACTTTGGTGAAACCGCGGCTAGTTAAGCTCAGCCTATGCGTTATTTCACAAGATGTCTAATAACTGACAAGGGATACCCTTGCTTTGGCCAATGATATAATATTGAATGAAATGCAATATCGGCTTTCTTACCATTGAATTACAAGATACGTTGGGCGTTGAATATCTGTTTCCCTTGCGCCTGATAGTCAAACAGAGCAAGGCCGCAGCCACCACTGCGATTGAACACCTAGAGTCAATTTAATGTGCCTCCGCACGCTCAACGTAACGCCTCCATCCCTCGAGTCACTGACCTCAGAGAAGACAAAACTCCGGCATCAACCAGAGCCCGCAAAATGAGAAAAATGTCCTTTGCAAAAATAATGATCCTCGCGGCAATCCTTACCCCCGTCTCCACCGCCTTCGCCCAATACCCGGGATTATATGTCGGCTTAGGCTTGAACCGGACTTCCACGCATGTCGACGGCATCACGGTGGATAACCAGCCGATATCCGACATAATCTCCGGTCCAGTGACGCGATTCAGTTCATCTACCGGTTCGGCGGGAAGCACCACCTGGATGCTGTACGGAGGCTATCGTTTCACTCGATTTCTCGCCATTGAGGCGCTCTATGCCTCGCTCGGCGAATATTCGAGATCGGCAAGCGGTGTAGCACGTATTCCTAGATTGCCCTATCCCTACACGACTCTGGATAGGCTTACACTCGACGGCTTCGGTCTAACCGGGTTGGCCGACTACCCGTTTAACGACCATTTGTCCATATTCGGGAAGTTCGGCATATTTCACTGGAGCGGCAAGCTGACTCATACGACATCATTTACTACGACCGGCCTGCCCAAGGACAACGTCTATTCCAGCGAGAAGGACAGCGGGCTAAGCCCGATTTTCGGAATAGGCGCACAATACAATTTTGTTCACGCCGTCACCGGGGTCATCGAATGGATGCAGATCAGCAAAGTCGGTGGCAATCTGTCCACCGGAGAAGACACGGTTAACCTGTATACAATAGGTGCTCAGATCCACTTCTAGTTGCGGCATCCGGCGATGCCGACGGCCGGTACGAATACCGAAGTCATCGTCATGATATGGAGCAAGCGTGCTTCAGGCGACCGCTCTGCAATTTATAGCTTGTCCGGATGTCGGGTAATCTTCATCTTGCGCTTCAAGGCATCACCGTAATCCTTGAAGGCCACCTGACCGTATTCCTGAATCAATGAATTCTTCAATGCCGTAACGGTTTTTTTGTCGGCGCTGGCCGGATCACCTTCTTTTAAGGCGTAGACCCCATAGACGGCGAAATCACCCGAGCTCAGTGCCTTACCACCGAACTCGGGCTTGTCAGCGGCCGGAGGCGGGAGTTGAAATGCGCCGGTGACGATTTGAGGATCGGCTTTGCTCCCTTCCCTGCCGACAAACCCCAATCTTTGCCACTTCAATTTCGATTTCGCAGTTACGGTGGCGACATCCGCCCCTGATTTAATCTGCTGGATTATGTCTTCGCCAACCTGCTTGGCGCGGGCCTTTGCCGCGTCCAGGCGCAGCTCTTGACGAATGCCGTCGCGGACTTCATCCAGGGGCTTGAGCGCGGCCGGCTTGTGTGCCTTTAAATGAATCACCACCACATGATCGTCGGTTATCTCGATAGCCTCGCTGTTCTTGCCGCCCAACAACACATCGTCGGAGAATGCCGCTTCTCTTACCTTGCGGTTGGCGGCGACTCCAGCCCCGTTGTCTCGGGTGAAAAATCCGGTGCTCTGAATGGGGATATGTAGCTGCTGTGAAGCGGCGGTTAAGTTATCCTCATGTTCAAAAACGATATTGGATAAGTTTTCGGCCTCGGAATAGAACTTGTCTTCCGCCTTTTGACGTTTCAGATTGCGTTCGACCTGACTGCGGACCTCCTTGAAAGGCTTGCGCTTGCCGCCGCGAATGGCCTCGAGCTTGATAAGATGAAAACCGAAAGTACTGCGCACCGGCTCGCTGACCTGCCCCACCTTGAGGGCGAAGGCGGCCTTCTCGAAGGCCTTGTCCATCACGCCCCGGCCGAAAAAGCCCAGGTCGCCCCCCTCCTTCGCGGAGCCGGGGTCCTGCGAGTACTTTTTGGCCAACGCGGAAAAGGACTCCCCTTTGCGAATGCGTGCCAATAGTTCCTCCGCCTTCTTCTTTGCGGCGGCCACCTTGTCCGGAGGTGCATCGCTGGCTACCTGAATGAGTATGTGCTGGGCGCGCCTTTCTTCCGGCGTGGTAAAGTCCGACGCCCGCTCTTTATAGCGCTGTCGCACCGCATCCTCGCTCACCTGAATGTTCTTGGCCAGACCGTCTACGGACAGATCCAGGTAGTCGACACTGACTTGCTCCGGCGTCCGGAAGCGATCGGGATTATCCGTGTAATATTTTTCGATGGCCTTATCATCCACCTTGGCGTCGCCAACATAGGCCGCCGTCGGCACAACGGTGTAGCCGATATCCCTTTGCTGCAGCTTGATACGCAACAGGGCGTCGAGTCCGGGCTTGGTCACGAAGGCGGTGTTGACTATCCCCTGAGTCAACTGCTGGATCACCAAGTCGTTGCCGACCATCTTCTCGAAGGTCCCCACCGACAGCCCCTGAGCACGCAGCAGGCGGCGGTAGAGCGTCTCATCAAACTTGCCCTTGCTCTGCAGATTGGGAATCGCGCGGATCTCGCTGCCGACGCGCACTGCACTCACGCGCATACCGGCGTCGTGGGCGCCCTGCACAAGCACTTCACGCTCGATCAAATTTTCCAGCACCCCCTTTTTAAGCTGCGCGTCATTGATGAGGGAGGGGTCAAACTTCTTACCCATCATCGCCTGGATGCGGTTTCTTTGCTGTTGATAAGCGCGCTTGAATTCAATATCGGAGATCTTCTTGTCGCCGACCACAGCGACGTTGACGTCGGCCTCGGTGGTCTGATACTGATGGACCCCCCACAATGCAAATGGAATGATTATTAAGATGATAATTGCCCAGGCGAACCATCCCTGGGCGCGTTCGCGGATGAATTCAAGCATAACCGGTGAAGCTCTCCCCCATCGTAAATCGATGCCAATAGTAGTTGGATATGGACGGCATTAGCTTACAGGATTGTAACAGGGCATAGGCGAAGATTTAAAAAGGCGCCCCCCGTAAAAGAAGCGCGCCCTTGATTATATGGCGGAGTGGACGGGACTCGAACCCGCGACCCCCTGCGTGACAGGCAGGTATTCTAACCGGCTGAACTACCACTCCCGAACACATGGTGGGTGCTGAGGGGATCGAACCCCCGACATTCGCCTTGTAAGGGCGACGCTCTCCCAGCTGAGCTAAGCACCCCAGCAAGGCCGCTATTGTACGGCGTCCTTTAGGGCTTTTCCAGCCTTGAACGTGGGGATTTTAGCGGCCTTAATGGCAATGGCCTCGCCGGTTTGGGGGTTACGGCCGGTCCTGGCGGCCCGTTCCTTGACGCTGAAAGTGCCGAAGCCCACCAAGGTCACCTGGTCGCTTTGCTGCAGCGCGCCGGTTATCGACTCCACCATGGCATCAACTGCGCGGGTCGCCGCCACTTTCGAAATGTCCGCCGAAGCCGCAACCACGTCGATTAATTCGGATTTGTTCACCTCTAATCTCCCCATAATGTTTCAGTGACGCCATTAGCGGATCACTAGTCGAACCATGAACCCAATGCTGTAAAACTTCTCCGAATTCTCAAAACAGAAACGAGCACATCATGGTCAGTCATCAATGGTAGATGTCTCACCACCAAGCCCAACGAAGCTACATCGGAAAGAAAAAAGTTTCAGCGCCTGTGGAACGCGCTTTTATACCTCTTGCATAAAAGGCTGTCAAGTTAGACAGTCCGTTTGACTTCCATATAAATGGAATCGCCGTTTTCACGCTGCGACTAGCATAGTTTGTAATTAAGTTAGGGTTGTCAACTATGCCTTGCTCAAAAAAACGAGTGCCGCGTCAAGCGGCACTCGCAATATCAACATCCTACAATTAATGAGCGCGAATTTGGCTGCCTTTCCTATTCTTGCCGCCCTTCTTGCCGCCGCGCACCACCTCGCTTGACTCCCGCTCGGTCAGCCGCGGTTCGGGCATATGTTGCAGCGCCAATTGAAGAACCTCGTCAATCCACTTGACCGGCTTGATTTCCAGGTCCTGCTTGATGTTCTTCGGAATCTCCGAAAGTTCCCGTTTGTTTTCGACCGGGATCAAAACGGTGCGAATCCCGCCGCGATGCGCGGCAAGCAACTTCTCTTTAAGACCGCCGATGGGCAGCACCTCGCCGCGCAAGGTAATCTCTCCGGTCATCGCCACGTCGGCCCGGACCGGGATGCCGCATAGCGCGGAAACCAGCGCGGTACACATCCCGATCCCCGCGCTGGGGCCGTCCTTGGGAATGGCCCCTTCCGGGACGTGGATGTGCACGTCATTCTTCTGATAGAAGTCGGGATCGACCCCCAGCATTTGCGCACGGCTGCGCACCACGGTCATGGCGGCCTGAACGGACTCCTGCATCACCGCACCCAATTGACCGGTAATCGTAAGCTTGCCTTTCCCCGCCACCACCGCGGCCTCAATGGTAAGCAGATCGCCGCCGACCTCCGTCCAGGCAAGCCCGGTGACCTGACCGATGGCATCGTGCTCCTCGGCGCGCCCGTAACGGAAGCGTTTCACCCCGAGATACTTTTCCAGATCACGCGGCTTGACCACGATCTTTTTCTTGGACGGCTTTAGCAGGATCTCTTTGACCACCTTGCGGCAAATCTTGGCGCACTCGCGCTCCAGATTACGCACACCGGCTTCGCGCGTGTAATAGCGAATGATATCGCGGATCACGTCTTCCGCGATCACCAGTTCACTCTCTTTCAAGCCGTTGGCCTTGATCTGCTTCGGCACCAGATAACGCAAGGCGATATTGACCTTTTCGTCCTCCGTGTAACCGGACAGACGAATCACTTCCATGCGATCCAGCAAGGGCGCCGGGATATTCAGGCTGTTCGCCGTACATACGAACATCACCTCGGATAGGTCGTAGTCCACTTCCAGGTAGTGGTCGTTGAAGGTGTTGTTCTGCTCGGGATCGAGTACCTCCAACATGGCCGACGCCGGATCGCCACGGAAATCCATGGACATCTTGTCCACTTCGTCCAGCAGAAATAACGGATTGCGCGTCCCGACCTTGGCCAGGTTCTGAATGATCTTCCCGGGCAGGGCGCCGATATACGTGCGCCGGTGACCGCGGATCTCGGCCTCATCGCGCACCCCGCCCAGGGCCATACGCGCGAATTGGCGATTGGTGGCCCGGGCGATGGAACGGCCCAGCGACGTCTTACCCACCCCGGGCGGCCCTACCAGGCACAGGATCGGGCCCTTGAGCTTCTCGACCCGACTCTGCACCGCGAGATATTCCAGGATACGCTCCTTGACCTTTTCCAGGCCGTGGTGGTCTTCCTCGAGCACCTTTTCCGCATCGGCCAGGTCGTGGCAAATCTTGGCCCGCTTCTTCCACGGCACGCTGACCATCCAGTCAATGTAATTGCGCACCACCGTGGCCTCCGCGGACATCGGCGACATCATCTTGAGTTTGTTCAACTCGGCCTTGGACTTCGCCTTGGCCTCCTTGGGCATCCCTGCCTTGTCGATCTTGCGCGCCAACTCTTCCACTTCATTGGGCATATCCTCCAGCTCGCCCAGTTCTTTCTGGATCGCTTTCATCTGCTCGTTCAGATAGTACTCGCGCTGGCTCTTTTCCATTTGCCGCTTGACGCGGCCGCGGATGCGTTTTTCCACCTGCAATAAATCGATTTCAGACTCGAGGATGGCCATCAAACGTTCCATCCTGGTGCGCACATTGTGGATTTCGAGAATGCCCTGCTTCTCTTCAATCTTGAGCGACAGGTGGGCGGCGATGGTGTCGGCCAAGCGGCCCGGCTCGTCGATGCCGGCCAGCGAAGACAGAATCTCCGGCGGGACTTTGTTATTGAGCTTCACGTATTGGTCGAACTGGCCCAGCACGGCGCGCGTCAGGACCTCCGCTTCACGATCTTCCGCGGGCAAGGCCTCCAACGGCTCGATCTGAGCGGCGAAATAACTGTCTTTCTCGCGCAAGTTGGAGACGCGTGCGCGCTCCGTCCCTTCCACCAGCACCTTGATGGTGCCGTCCGGCAGTTTCAATAACTGCAAAATACTGGATATGGTACCCACGCTGTAGATATCGTCGGCGCCCGGGTCGTCCACCGCGGCGCTGCGCTGAGCAACGAGCAGTATCCGCTTGTCGCCCTCCATCGCGGCTTCCAGAGCCTGGATGGATTTCTCGCGGCCGACGAACAGCGGAATCACCATATGCGGATATACCACCACATCGCGCAACGGCAATACTGGGATCAGAACCGTCTGCCGGCTTGCCACTTTCGATTTATTACTCTGATTCTCCATGCTGGAGTACCTCACTTGTAAGATTGTTTCGCGCCGATGTGAAGAACGTATTCAGGACAAGAAAAAGCGATGATCGAATCCCCCATCCATGAATAGCCCCTGATTCTTTTAAACTTTCCTTAGCGGTAATTCAACACCATCCCTCTATACCATTCCTATCGACCGGAATTCACGAACTCTTTATGTCCAAATGCCAAGCTCCTCTACGATTATAGATGTGGTCGGCGAGGGACAAGTTCAAGTAACATTTGCCCGTTAATTTCCAGGCAAGCCGTCGCGTTCCCGAGCAGCGCATTGTGCTCAATTCTTCATCATATCAACTAGCTTAGCCGATCAAGTTAAAGAGATATGCAGGACAGCAGAAAGGAAAACGGGGGAAAGTGGGCACTTTCCCCCGGCAACTTAATGGAGCATCGTTGGGACCGGAACGGCGATAATCACTCCGTCTGCCTGGCCAGACGCGGCGTGTCGGTCCCTTCATAGATCAAGATGGGATCGGATTCTCCCTTGATGACGCTTTCGTCAACGATCACCTTGCGGACCCCCTCCATGGACGGCAACTCGTACATGGTGTCCAACAACACGTGCTCCATGATGGAACGCAGTCCGCGGGCGCCGGTTTTGCGATCCATGGCCTTCTTGGCGATGGTCAGCAGGGCATCGTCGCGAAATTCGAGCTCAACGCCTTCCATGTCAAAGAGCTTGTCGTATTGCTTGGCGAGCGCGTGCTTGGGCTCGGTCAGGATTTTCACCAGAGCATCCTCATCGAGCTCGTCGAGGGTGGCGACGATGGGCAGGCGGCCCACGAATTCCGGAATAAGGCCAAACTTGATCAAGTCTTCCGGTTCGACGTTATGTAATACCTCGCTGGCACTCTTGCGGTCCTGAGTGCTCTTGATCTCCGCGGAAAAACCGATCCCGCTCTTCTCGGACCGGGAGCGAATGATCTTATCCAGCCCGGCGAACGCCCCGCCACATATGAACAAAATGTTTGCGGTATTGACCTGCAGGAACTCCTGCTGGGGATGTTTCCGCCCGCCCTGGGGGGGCACGGAAGCCACCGTACCCTCGATCAATTTCAACAAGGCCTGCTGCACCCCTTCTCCCGACACATCGCGGGTGATGGAAGGGTTCTCGGACTTGCGGGAAATCTTGTCGATCTCATCGATGTAGACTATGCCGGTCTGGGCCTTTTCGACATCGTAGTCACATTTCTGCAACAGCTTCTGGATAATATTTTCGACGTCTTCACCCACATAGCCCGCCTCGGTCAGGGTCGTGGCGTCGGCGATGGTGAACGGTACGTTCAACAAACGCGCCAGGGTTTCGGCCAACAGGGTCTTACCACTGCCGGTAGGGCCGATCAAGAGAATATTGCTCTTGGTGACTTCCACCTCGTCTTTGGCCGGATCGCAATCCAAGCGCTTGTAGTGGTTATAGACGGCCACCGACAGGACCTTCTTGGCGTCATTTTGGCCGATGACGTATTCGTCAAGGATGGTGTTGATTTCGCGGGGGGTGGGAAGCTTGCTCCCCTTGCCGGACGCGGTCTTGTCCTGCATCTCCTCCTGGATGATGTCGTTGCACAATTCAACGCATTCATCGCACACAAATACCGAAGGACCGGCAATCAGCTTTCTCACCTCGTGCTGACTCTTACCGCAAAATGAGCAGTAAAGTAATTTCTTGCCTTCGTCGCCTGAACCGTGTTTGTTGTCGCTCATACGCTACCTCGTGCTTGCACCGGTCCCCTGGTATATCTATATCAGGATGCAGGCTTCTTCCGCAACCCACTTGTGACTGTACATCGCCCCGGCGGACCCGTCCGGCAACACAATAAGGCTTAAGGTCCTAGTCAGCTATCTGCTTGCGCGAGCTGAGCACTTGGTCAATTATCCCATACTCTTGGGCATCATTGGCCCCCATAAAATTATCCCGGTCCGTATCGGTCTGGATCCTTTCCAGGGCCTGGCCGGTATGTTTGGCCAGAATGGTGTTTAACCGCTCGCGGATCAATAAGATTTCGCGGGCATGGATATCGATATCCGATGCCTGCCCCTGGAAGCCGCCCAGGGGCTGGTGGATCATAACCCGCGAATGGGGCAGGCAAAAGCGTTTACCCGCGGCCCCGCCGGCCAACAGCAACGCCCCCATACTGGCGGCCTGGCCAATGCACAGGGTACTGACATCAGGCTTAATGAACTGCATGGTGTCATATATGGCCAGACCCGCGGTCACCGCCCCGCCGGGAGAGTTGATATAAAAATGGATGTCCTTGTCCGGGTTTTCCGATTCCAGGAACAACAGCTGCGCCACCACCAGGTTAGCGGTATAGTCCTCCACCGGCCCGACCATGAAAATGACCCTTTCCTTGAGCAGGCGAGAGTATATGTCATAGGCACGTTCCCCCCTCGCCGACTGTTCCACTACCATCGGTACCAGGTTAAGGGCCTTGGTCGTCACACTCTCGCTGGCATCGCGAATATCGCAGCACTGGCCATAATACCGGCACCCATGTGCATTTATCGGCATGTCCCAATCAATCGGTTAGACCCAAAAACGACCGCTGCGGTTTCCCCGCCGCTACCCGGTGAACGGCTCCGTCACCGGGCGTGGTTGACCAGTTCCTCAAACGCCATTGGCTTATCGCTTATCTCTGCCTGCTGTGTCAACCACTCCGTCGCCTGGTCCTCCAAGATCAGCGCCTCCACATTCATCAGTCGTTCCCGCCGCGCGTAATACCACTTCACCACTTCTTCCGGGTGCTCGTAGGTGGCGGCGAGCGCCCCCACTGCGGCCCGGACCTTGTCGGGATCGGCCTTGAATTGATTCTTCTTGATAATTTCGGCCAGGAGCAATCCCAAGGCCACGCGGCGTTCCGCCTGCCTGGCCAGGGCCTCGTCCTCCTGAGCCGCCGCGCTGTAGCCCTCGCTTTGCTCCTTGATGCGCTGGATCTCTTCATCAACAAGGGCCTTCGGCAGGGAAATGGGATTGGCGGCCATGAGCGCCTCCATTATCTGCACCTTGACCTTTTCTTTTATGGCCTGATCCAGCTCACGCTGCATGGTTGCTTTGACTTCATCGCGAAATGCCGGCTCACCACCCTGTTGGACGCCGAAACTCCTGAAAAACTCCTCATTTAACTCGGGCAACTTGGGCGCCGCCACGGAATGCACCTTCACATCGAAATGCACCTGCTTACCCGCCAGATCCGAGGCGTGGTAGTCACCTGGAAAATCGACATCGAAGCCCTTTTCGTCACCCGCCTTCAATCCGACCACGTTGTCGTCAAAGGCTTTCAGCAGACTTCCCGAACCCAACACCACCCCATACTCCTTGGCGCTGTTGCCCGGAAAATCCTTGCCGTCGAGGGTACCGTGAAAATCCATCACGACGCGGTCACCCAGCTGGGCACCCCGCGCTACCGGCTCCCAATCCTGGCGCTGCTTACGCAAGGTCTCCACCATCTTATCGATGTCCGCATCCTGGATAGTGGCAACGGGTTTTTCTATCTTAAAGTTGGCCGGAATCTGGAGTTCAAACTCGGGGTAGACTTCGAAGACGGCGGTATATTTGAGGTCGCTGCCCGAGTCCTGGTCCTGGAATTCAAACTGGGGCGTACCCGCCGGCCGCAGCTTTTCCTGATTGATCGCTTCGCCAAAGCTCGACTTTACCAGTTCGTCCCGCACCTCCTGCCGGACGCTCCCTCCCCAACGTGTTTCAACCACCTTGAGCGGCACCTTGCCGGCACGGAAACCGTCTACTTTCACCCTCTGGCTCAAGGACCTCAGACGATTCGTGACCTCTTGATCGTACTGTTGGGCCGGAACCGCCACCGTCATACGGCGCTCCAAACCATTAGCAATGACCTCTACCTGCATGGCGCTAACCTCATTAGCCTCAATATTCAATGAATTATAACTTAATATATCAATCTAACCAAAACCTTATCATCCGTTCCCCGAGCTGGTGCGAAAGGAGAGACTCGAACTCTCACGGGTTACCCCACTGGAACCTAAATCCAGCGCGTCTACCAATTCCGCCACTTTCGCTGCACAAGCCGGGAACCGCCAAGACGACAAACTCTACCACGGCGCCGGCAACTTGCCCCAGCCTGAAACGCCACTCGGTTAGGTCCCGCCCGTTTGGTAGCAGAGAGACCGACATCAGCAGGCGTTCTCCCTGTCCGCGGCCAGGTCATTTACAAAGCTTGCCGAAATGCCAAACCATATCGCGGAAATCTTGACGGCAGGCCGCCGCGCCTCCTGACCTACCCGCTTAACGGAACGCCTCTCGGTTGTTACAACCATTCCCGGTGCCGGCGTATCGATCCACAGGTGACGCGCCCATTGTTCGCACAGGTATTCCAGGTCGCTGGCGGCATCCTCGGCTAGCGGAAGATTGCCGCGGTAGGGCCTGAACACGGCCGCCGCGAGAACCACGGCGAGGTGGCCACCAATCGTTCGCGCGCTTGAGTCGCCGTGGCACTGGGAAATGAAGATCTATGGTTGGGCATGCACGTACCCTGGTCCGCATGACGCAATTCCCCTGTCCTTGCCCGCCTCCTCCTGGCTAGCCCGGGGTGGTCCCGTTGCATATATATTATGGTGGGCCGTGTAGGGATCGAACCTACGACCTATGGATTAAGAGTCCACTGCTCTACCAACTGAGCTAACGGCCCGCGTACGAAATTATATCCTCTAATAATATGATGAGTAGCCCGGCAAATTAAATTGGGGTGGACGATGGGGCTCGAACCCACGACAACCGGAATCACAATCCGGGGCTCTACCAACTGAGCTACGCCCACCATTTAACCAAAAATCCACGCCTGCTCAGACTCATTCGGATTCGGCCCTGCATCATAGCATGAGAGTGGCGCGCCCGGCAGGACTCGAACCTGCTACCCTCGGCTTAGAAGGCCGATGCTCTATCCGGATGAGCTACGGGCGCAAGACGCCGTTCCGGGTGCCGCACACGCTTGCTTTATCACACGAGAATTGGTCGGGGTAGAGGGATTTGAACCCCCGACACCCTGCTCCCAAAGCAGGTGCGCTACCAGGCTGCGCTATACCCCGCACATCGTCATTCGTCGCCCCCATGCACCATTCCGCGAAGGAAGACCCACCCGCACGAAAGCGGCGATAATACGCACGACTAAAGGATACGTCAATTTCTTCCAAGGCCGCAGCGCTGTTCACTCCGCCACCTTTAGACCCCGCCACGCGAACACCAGTGCCGCACCACTGACCAGCGCCGCAGTCGCGAAGCTGAGCGCACCGCCACCCACGGCCCAGGTATAACCACTGTACAGGGCGCCCACCGCGCCGCCCGCACCGAAACTGAGGCTGCTGTACAGGGCCTGGCCCCGACCCTGCAGACGTCCGTGGAAATAGCGGTGAATCAGCTGAATGGCGGCGCCGTGGTACACCCCAAAGGTGGCGGCGTGCAGCACCTGGGCAAGGATCAGCACCGCCAGGCTGTCGACGAAATAAGCGATGAGCAGCCAGCGCACCAGGGCCAGGCTCAGACTGCTGAGCAGCAGCGTGCGCAGGCCGAACCACGGCACCAGCCTCGGCAACACCACGAATACCCCGATCTCGGCAATCACGCCCAGGGCCCACAACTGGCCGATGACGCTGCGGCTGTAGCCGTGATCCTGCAGATAAAGGGAATAAAAGGTGTAATACGGACCATGGCTGGCCTGCATCAAGAAACATATCGTCAACAGGGCCGCCACATGGCGCTGCGTAAGCACCTCGCGCAACGGCGCATGCGCCTGCGGCGCATGACTCAGGCTGCGCTCCGGCACCCACATGCTGCTCGCCCAAATGGCGGCAAACAACGCCATCAATACCGTCGGCAGCAACCCGGTGCCGAAACGGTCCAATAACGGCCCCAATCCCGCCACAGCGACGATAAATCCGATGGACCCCCACAAGCGGATACCACCGTAACGATGAGCTTGCGTGCCGAGATGATTGAAAGTGGTCACCTCCATTTGCGGCAAAGAAGCATTCCAGAAGAAACTGAAACTCACCACCACCAGCGCCAACCACCAGAAGTGCTGGGCGAAGAACACCCCGCTGAAGGCCAGGGCGGCGGCCAGCGACCCCAGTTGCACGATACGCATGCGCCGCCCGGTGTGATCGGCGAGCCATGCCCACACATTTGGGGCCACGATCCGGGTCATCATCATCAAGGCCATCAGCTGGCCGATGGCGGCGGGCAGGTATCCCTTGCCGGCAAGATATAAGGTCCAGTAGGGAATGAAGGCGCCCAGTGTTGCGTAGTAAAAGAGGTAGAAAGCGGAAAGGCGCCAGTAAGGGACCGTCATGGTGTGCACAGCAGGCACCCGCTCAACAGGATATCGACATGACGCCGCTACTCGGGCGTACCCGGAGCACGGGCGGGAATCACAGGCGTTTGCGAATGGACATCCAGATTCTGGGCACGGTGACGCAGCATATGATCCATCAAGGTCAAGGCCATCATGGCCTCGGCGATGGGCGTGGCGCGGATCCCCACACACGGGTCATGGCGCCCGGTGGTCACCACCTCCACCGCCTCGCCATGAAGATTCACCGATCGGCCCGGCAGCCGAATGCTGGACGTGGGTTTCAAGGCGATGCTGCACACAACGGCCTGGCCGGTGGAAATACCGCCCAGGATGCCGCCGGCGTTGTTGCTCAAAAACCCTTCGGGAATGATCTCGTCGCGGTGCTCGGTGCCCTTCTGTTCAACGCTGGCGAAACCGGCACCGATCTCCACGCCCTTCACCGCATTGATGCTCATCATCGCCTTGGCGATATCCGCATCCAAGCGATCGAAAATCGGCTCACCCCAGCCGGGGGGCACGCCGCCGGCCACCACCGTGATCCGCGCACCGATGGAATTGCCCTCCTTGCGCAAGTCATCCATGTAGGCCTCCAGTTGCTCCACCTTGGCGCCATCGGGACAGAAGAAAGGATTATTGTCCACCTCGTCCCAGTCGAAGGCGGCGGGCCGGATGGGGCCCAGCTGTGACAGATAGCCGCGGATGGTCACGCCGAAGTGCTCGCGCAGATATTTCTTGGCGATGGCCCCCGCCGCCACCCGCATCGCGGTCTCCCGCGCCGAGGAGCGGCCGCCGCCGCGATAATCCCGGCGACCGTATTTTTGCTGGTAGGTATAATCGGCGTGTCCGGGACGAAAACGGTCCATGATCTTGGAATAATCCTTGGAACGCTGATCCTCATTGTGAATCACCAGCCCGATGGGCGTCCCGGTGGTCTTGCCCTCGAACACCCCGGAGAGGATCTCCACCGCGTCCGATTCCCGCCTCTGGGTGGTGTGGCGGGACTGTCCCGGCTTGCGGCGATCCAGATCATGCTGAATATCCGCCTCGCTGAGCGCCATGCCCGGCGGACAGCCATCCACGATGGCGCCCAAGGCGGGGCCGTGGCTCTCTCCGAAGGAGCTAACCGTAAACAGAGTACCGAAGGTATTACCAGACATGGGGCGCTATTGTAGCGGGTACGCGCTCAAACGTCTTGTACCCGATCGCGGTGCCGTCACCGCTCATGGCTCGCGACCCGCTACCCGTAACGGGACTCCCGCCCGATGCCAAAGCGCGCGAATCAAAGCCGCAGGCGCGTTTGGCAACAAACGCCACTCTCATTAATAAGGTTCTAACTCGGGGTGAGCCGCGCTCGTTAAATCAATTAGCCGGCGGCCCGCCTGCGGCAGACGCGCCCCAAGGATCCCTTCACCTTTGCACTTATGCAACTCATCGCTAGATATCCGGATCGGCACCGGGGCGACATCGCGACATGACAGGTTCGCATCAAGATGCTTGCCCCTCCCCAACCCGGCCCCTGGCGAAATGCAGCTCTAATTATTTTTTCACCCATATCACACGCGCCATCGGTTCGGCCGCAGACGACCACCGGATTTTCACAAAAATTGCAGACAAAATTTGCGGACTGCAACGTTCGCACCACTGGCTCAAGCCGCCCCTTATTTAACTTGTATAAATAAATCAATACCTTCAAATTATGGCAGCAAAATTGCTGTAGATTATCTCAGTCGACTATTTCGAGGAGTACCCCGTGCCCGATAGTCAGCGAACTCAGGCCGCCGCGGCGCCAGCGGAAAACAAGCCCGTCCAGACCACAACGCTGGTGTGGGATCGGTCCGTGGGCTTCTTTGCGCGCCAAGGCCGAGAAACATGCACGCCATGCCTCGCTTGGTTATCTCCTGATGAGCCTGGTGCTG
This sequence comes from Gammaproteobacteria bacterium, assembly GCA_037381915.1. Taxonomy (GTDB): domain Bacteria; phylum Pseudomonadota; class Gammaproteobacteria; order DRLM01; family DRLM01; genus JARRQJ01. Next base: position 61,061 of record JARRQJ010000022.1, read on the forward strand.
GTCCGCCTGTTGCCGGGCGTGATCGGATCACCCTCTGCGCGTTTCAACAACTTTATCCAGTCCCGCACCGGCGTTTTACGTCATCACAAAGCGATCGCCGCCGGCCATCCGCGACGTTTTCTCGCAACCGCTGCCGACCTGGAAGTCCAATCACCGGTGTGTTCCTGCCCTGATGGTGAGAAACGAAACAATCTCTCTGGACCGATAGGCAACCACATATGACGGAAAGGACTTTGATGAAATCGTTATTTGTGGGATTGGGCCTGATGACCGCGGCGCTGACCGCACAGGCGGACAACGCGCTCGATGCCATTTCTGCCGCCGTGAACGCGTCGCAACCGGCGGTCACCCACGACTGGCGGAAACTGGCCACGAACCCAACCGACGTGGATCGCGCCAAGCCCAATGCAGCGATGGTCTCGCCGCCCTCGCCCCAAGGCCTGGAAAACGATTGGCCCATGCCCAATAGGATCTACACGTATCTGGGATGGGGTTCGCCGGAGCTGGCATTCATGGCACCCAACCCCGGGAATGAAAACAATACCAGCGCCCATATCGGCGCAACGGCGTTGGGCGCCGCCGCCGTGGGCCACGGATCCTGATCACGGACGACAAGGTCAGGTCCTTGGGCGTGTGCGGCGCCTGCCACGCCACAGCCAAGGACGCCACGTTCGATGAAGACGCGGTAGCGGTCCCCGGCAAGCGCAAATGGACATGGCAGCGTTCCGCCGGACCAAGTGCAGGCCCGCCTGATCCGGGCGGCGGACAGGCGCGCCAACAGGTTTCTTCGTGACGGCATTGCCGCACCGGGACCGTCACCGGTCCCGGGTTCTTTTTTCCGAATCCGCGATCACCGGGCATACCCCGCCGCCCATCCAGGGACGTGCCAAATCCGGCGCGTTTTTGTTCGCCAGATAATCCTCGTCATATCGAAACCCCGGCGCACCGGGCCTTCGATGGATTCGATGCTGTCGTGGGAACGGGCGAGGTTAACAAATTCCTGAGGAATGGGGCCGCACGAGTTATTTGAAGAGAAGACCTTCACCTTCGGACTCAATAGCCCGGCGTAAGAGGCGCGAATACCACATTGACAACATCAACAATCACTATCGGGTGAACCGGACGGCGGCAGGACGGACATCACGACCAGGGCCCGCCACCTGGGATGGGCCCTGGTCAAGGAATCATCTTCGGCAATTCGCGTCACATGGAACCGCCCATATCATCATGCTTTTCCATGTCGTTGTCCATCTGTTTTCCCGAATCTTTCATCATGGGTTTTTGCGTCGAATCGTCCATGGATTTCATTCCACTTGACGCACAGCCGGACAGAGACAATGCCGCGGCGATCAACACCGAAGAAAACACTAGCGCCAGCCCTTTAGTCGACATGTTCAAACCTCCTCTTGTGAATACATGGCTACCCGTGCATTCCACAACAAAAAGTTCCCGTGCCGATAACGGAACAGTCACAAAATTATCACGAACCGCGCAAAGCCTTGCCGGAACGTGGCAAGGGGGTACGCCGTGGGCGGGAGACTGAAGAGACTCTTCGTTGCAGGGACGGCAGAGCCCGTTGCGACCGTGCTCTATCCGCATTCACCGGCTGGTCCCTGTAGGTAACTACGCGCCGTGGACCGCCCTGGCGGCGCCCTCCAGCCGTTCGACGAGGGCCGGGCCGCGGCGACGGCGGGCTCCTCACCCCGGTGTCGACCTGGGAACTCTCCTGAATAAAATCAACATGTCCGGCCGCCTTAGGGGCGCGACCCGCCTCCAGAATCGTCACGTCCTGATTTGGATCGACGATTCGGTCGCCTTGGCACATAATAAGTCCCGGTGATCGACGATAACAGCGTCATTACGGACAGCTTAACCTTGCCTGGTCCGCTACAGCAGAATGACGGCAATATACTGTTGATCAGCCGTGCCCGTGCACGAATATACTCGAGAAACCGGGCAAGGCGGAAAAGCAACAGTCAGGGGTACTACTAAAAAGTGTCTCGGTAAGCGCAACGCCACGAGCGCCGCCTGGACAACGGGAGACTGCACCATGGAACGAAATCACACATACGGCGCCATACTCGCAAGCGTCCTCCTGGTGGCCGGCTTGGGCAACGCCGTGGCCGAGCCCCTGAATATCAAACCGGGCTTATGGGAAATGACCGTGCGCGCGGAGATGCACGGCATGCCGCCGATCCCCGAAGAACAGCTGAAGAACCTCAGTCCGCAGCAACGGGACGCCCTCAACAAAATGATGGCCGAAAGCAGCAAGCCGCACACCCGGAAACTGCAGGAATGCATCACCCAGCAAGATCTGAACAAGAGTGAAAATCTCTTCAATTCGGACCAGCCCGGGATGACCTGCAATAACAAGCTTTCCAAGCATTCCGGCAGTGGCATGTCCGGCACCATCGATTGCACCAAAGGCAACACGCACTCCATCGGCAAGTTCAGCTATGAAGCCAAAGACCGCGAGCACGTCACCGGCGAGGTATCCATGACCATCACCAACGGCAAACACACCATGACCACCAAAGGCACCATGTCCGGCCGCTGGCTGGGCAGTGAGTGTCCCAAGAGCAAATGAGAGCGGCGTCGGCGCGGACGGCGCGCGCGTGATGCAACCGGCCGGAGAATAAGGCTTAACGATTGCGCATATGATCCGCGGTATTGCGCAACGACTGCAGTAAATGCATGCGCAGCAGTTCCTCCATCTCCGTTTCCGCGAGCGCCTGCTCCATGCATAGCAGCCAGGCGTCCCGTTCCGCCGCGCCGATGGGAAAAGGCAGATGGCGCGCGCGCAGCCGCGGATGACCGTATTCCGTCTGATACAACGGCGGCCCGCCCAGCCAGCCCGACAAAAATTTGAACAACTTGTCACGAGAACCCGTGAGATCCGCAGGATGCAAAGCCCGTATCCCACCGGCTTCCGGCAGGGTATCCATCAGATCATAAAATCGATCCACCAACTTGCGAACCGCCGCTTCGCCGCCCAAGCGCTCGTAAGGCGATAACTCAGCCATATGTACCACCGTCGTTTATTCCAATCCCAATCAGGCGCCGCCAATGGGCGCCGGACTCGTCCAGCCCGCAACCATATCACGTCCGACAGGCGATCTGGAAAGCACTCGGCGAGAGCCGCCGTCACCCGGGCTGTGCCAGCGGGCTCCCCCGCCACGCATCGATTCCATGAACATCGCAGACGTGATACTAACCGCAGGTAACCAATCATGGCGCGGCCGGCACGGGATTGCGGCCTCCGGAAATATTGTGAAATTGCCCCGCATAGGCCCAAAATGATCAAGCGCAGGAATTTTGCCGGGACATTGGCCGTATGAACCGCGTGCAACGCTGGTGGCTACAACGCTTTTTACGCAGGCACCGCATTCCGCTGACGCTGTGGGAAACCGCCGTCTCACAAGCAGCGGTCTTGATGCGGCTCGATCCCGCCGAGCGCCTGCGTCTCCGGGAACTGACCAGCCGCTTTCTCCATGACAAGACCATCGTCGGTGCCCAGGGGCTGCTGGTGACCGATGAAATGCGGGTTTTGATCGCGGCTCAGGCGTGTCTGCTGATACTCAAGCTCGACTTCGACTACTTCGACGGCTGGCGTGAAGTGATCGTCTACCCCGATAGCTTTGTCGTGGCCCACCAGGTACGCGACGAAAGCGGTGTCGTGCATCGAACCCGCCGCGCCCTGGGCGGCGAATCCTGGGGACAGGGCCCGGTCATTCTGTCATGGCGGGACGCCCAACCGGATGCCCATCCTCACGGCCACGGCTCCAATGTCATCCTCCACGAGTTCGCCCACAAACTGGATATGTTGAACGGCGCGGCTAACGGCATGCCGCCGCTGCATGGCGATATGTCGCGTTCGGCCTGGACCGCGGCGCTCTCTTCCGCCTACGACGACCTGTATCACCAACTGCTGCGATACCATCACACCGCCATCGACCCCTATGCCGCCGAGAGCCCGGCGGAGTTCTTTGCGGTATTGACCGAGACCTTCTTTGAATTGCCGCAACGTCTGCAGGAAACCTATCCGGCGGTCTATGAGGTATTCCGGCAATTTTACCGGCAGGACCCGCTACTCAGAAGCCAGGCATTGTGATGTCGCCCCGTCTGAGTCAGGAGACGGCGTCACCCCATCGAGTCTTCCTTATTTCGCCCGGGACGGGCGCGGGATACAGGGCATAGCGGCCGTGCTATGATGCCGCGAGCATCAGAGGACACATCATCTTCACGCCAGCCCAGCCTCACACCGCCCGTCGCCTCTCTCCCCTGGGGGAACTATGGCCGTTTCTGCGGCCCTATCACTTGCAGGTCACCCTGGCCTTCCTGCTGTTGTGTCTCGGCTCGGCCACCATCCTGGTGGTGCCGCTGGCGTTTCGCGACCTTATTGATTTCGGCTTCGGCCAGGCCGCCTCCGCCGGCGGCGGGCTGCTGGGCAAGCTGAGCCTCAACGCCCACTTCATCGTGCTGTTCGGCCTGGCAAGCCTGTGGGCCCTGGCGGTATCCCTGCGCTATTACACCGTGACCTGGGTGGGAGAGCGGGTCACCGCGGACCTGCGCGCCGCGGTTTACGCGCGCGTGCTCAAACAATCGCCGCAATTCTTCGAGACCCTGCAGACCGGCGAGGTCCTGTCGCGGCTCACCGGCGACACCACCCTGGTCCAGACCGTGGTGGGCAGTTCCGTCTCCATGGGCCTGCGCAGCCTGTTTCAATTCATCGGCGGCATGATCATGCTGGCGGTGACCAGCTTCCACCTGTTCTCCCTCATCTTCGGGCTCATGGCGCTGCTGGCCCTGCCGCTGTTCGCCATCGGCCGCAAGCTGAAAAGACTGTCGCGCGAATCCCAGGACAAGATCGCCGACGCCTCGGCGCTGGCCGGCGAGATCCTCAATGCCATGCCCACGGTTCAGGCCTATACCCAGGAACAGCACGAGAGTAGACGCTTCGCCGATCGCGCCGAAACCAGCTTCATCGCCGCCGTGCGCCGCACCCGTGTGCGCGCCGCCTTGACCGCCTTGATGATCACCGCGGTCATGGGCACCATCATCTTTGTGCTGTGGGTCGGCGCCAATCAGGTCCACGACGGCACCATGACCGGCGGCCAACTGGCTTCGTTCGTCCTCTACGCGGTGCTGGTTGCGGGCGGCGTGGCCACCATCGCCGAGGTATGGGGCGACATCATGCGCGCCGCCGGCGCCACCGAACGCCTCCTGGAATTGCTGCGTGCCGAACCCGCCATCGCCGCACCCGCCGTCACCCGGCCGCTGCCGCAACCGCGCCAGGCGGCGCTGCGCTTCGAGCACGTGTCCTTCCGCTACCCGGCGCGGCCGGAAATCGCCGCCCTGGATGATATCGATCTGGAGATTCTGCCCGGTGAAAACGTGGCTTTGGTCGGGCCGTCCGGCGCGGGCAAGTCCACCCTCTTTCAACTATTGCTGCGTTTCTACGACGTCTCGAGCGGGTGCATCCGTCTCAACGGCCGGGACATCCGCGAGCTGTCCCTGCACGATCTGCGCGACAAGATCGCGATCGTCCCGCAAGACCCGGTGATCTTTTCCGCCAACGCCCTGGACAATATCCGCTACGGCCGACCGGCGGCCAGCGACGCCGAGGTGATGGCCGCCGCCCGCGCGGCGCAGGTGGAAGGCTTCGTCGACCAACTGCCGCAGGGCTATCAAACCTTCCTCGGCGAACGCGGCACCCGCCTGTCCGGCGGCCAGCGCCAGCGCATCGCCATCGCCCGGGCGATCCTGAAAGACGCGCCGCTGCTGTTGCTGGACGAGGCCACCAGCGCCCTGGACGCCGAATCGGAGATTCGAGTGCAACAGGGACTCAACGCCGCCATGGAGGGCCGTACCACCCTCATCATCGCCCACCGCCTCGCCACCGTGCAAAAGACCCAGCGCATCGTGGTGCTGGAACACGGGCGCATCGCCGAGATCGGCACCCCTGCCGACCTGCGCGGTCAACGCGGGCTCTACGCGCGGCTGGCGAGCCTGCAATTCGACGTGTGAGGAAAGAAAATCTGCCCGTCAACAACTGCGGGCACAAAAAAGAGGGCATGGCGCCCTCGCAAACCCGGTACACTCGCGGCAGGTTACCATCCCGCCATTCTTATGGAATCAAGGGTATCTTCCTTGCTGCGATGTTTCTTATATTCATCGAAGCAATAACGCCTCTCCCCGTCCGGCAACACGGTCATGCGATGAATGAAGAGCCCCTTCACGTTACGATAGTCTTCCGTGAGCGATATTTTGCCCTGGCAGATGTAACAGAATTTAGTCATATTGCACCCTCTCTCTCCTAAGGGCGCACAGATGAAGATATAATAGTAATCGGCTTGTCTAGCAGTGAATCGCCTGGTTCATACCCGAACATCCCGGGTATCCGAAAATGTGACGCCCTTAACAACTAGCATACCGATCCGCTCAAGCAATGACACACGCCAGCACAATATGTAATATTTCTCTAATATTCGGATATGTTATTAATCATCAACGATTATTCCCCAGCGCAGGCCTTATGTCATCCTTAACCGCGGGACGCGGGGGCTCGGAATCCGCCCTCATTCGCCCTATTCGTCAATGTCGGCCCTCGCCTTCCGTCTTCACTGCCGTCTGCTCCCCCGCATACAGCTTGCGCTGAAACAGCTCAAAGGTCATGGCATGACAAAGCTGCGCCAGCGAGGCATTGTAGCGGTACCCCTCGTCGCGGATGAAGGCATGCTCGGCATTGAACTCATGCCAGGTGAAGTTCGCCCCGGCATCGTTCAGGCCGCGGTAGATGAGATCGCGGCCCTGCTGGGGGATATGGGGATCCTGCCTGCCGAAGATCATCAGTAACTCGCCCTTGATCTCCGCGGCGCGCTCCAGACTGTCGTCGCGCTTCCCCTTGCCCAGGGAACGCTTGTGAATATCGGTGGGGTAAAAGCACGCCGTCGCCAGCACATCCTGATTCATCGCGCAGCGAAAGGCCAGATGGCCGCCGATGCAAAAGCCGACGCAACCCAACTGGCCGCTGCACTCGGGCAGGCTCATGAGATGATCCAGCACCACGCGGGCATCGTGATCATAAGCGGACAACGCCTTCTCGGTCTTATAGCGGTTACCCTTGTCGGTCCCCTCCGGCGTATAGGGAAAGGCCACGCCCGGCGGCTCAAATTCATGATAGATCTCCGGGATCGCCACGATGTACCCCCGGCTCGCCAGCAGCCGCGCCGTGCGCAGGATCGGTCCCGTCACCTGGAAGATTTCGGAAAACAACACCACGCCCGGATAGGTCCCGGCTACGGCGGGACGCACGCGATGGGTCCGCATCGCGCCGCTGGGCGTTTCAAGATCGACATAGTCTTCGGTGAGGTTCATGGGTCTTTCCTTTTCTCATGAAGCAGTGACGCTAAAGCCGCTTCAGCCTACTCGCGCCGCCGGTGAGGGGCAAGGACCTTCCCCCGCGATCCCGTCCAGGACGACAATCTCGGCGCACGACAAACGCACCGCGCTCGGTGGCATCAACTCTTCGGCGGCTCGGCGGGCGGCGGTTGGGTCAGGGTTTCCGCGGAAGCGGGCGGGCGCGCCTCCTCATCACGCAGGACCTTCAGGTCCTTACGAATCGATTCACCGCGACCGATCTCGCGGCCGACGTAATAACCTAAGGCCAGCAATCCCACACTGATAACCACTCGAAACAACATAGCTGATCACCCTGCAAACGTTTAGCCGCCGTTCCCTGGCCTCGCGCAAGGAATAACGGACCGATCCAAGCCCCCCGTGGCACCGCCCCCAACGATACCCTGAACACGACGGCGTTGCGAGCACCGGGAACGCCCCGCCACCGGACGTTCCATTTCACGCTAGATGTGTTACTTACTCTATAATTCTCCACGGCCCCGGAAAAACGCCGTACCCGCCGTGATCATCATGACTATCGCCATTCCCGTTCATCCATGTCGTACGCAATGACCAGGCCAAAAATCTTACGCCTTTCGCCATGCCTGCCACTCTGCGGTTTGATCATGGCGTTGTTGTTGACAGCCTGCGCCACGCCCTATATCCGCCCGGCAGGACCCGACACCATGGCCCCGGCACTCTACCAGGACCACGCGGTGATGGCCGACGGTTATGTCCTGCCGGTGAGCGTATGGCGGCCTCTCCCCGGCACCACGGTCCGCGCGGTGGTGCTGGGGCTGCACGGTTTGAACGACTACCGCCGCGCCTTCGACGCGGTCGGACCCCCTCTGGCGGCGCGCGGCATCGTCACCTACGCCTATGACCAGCGCGGCTTCGGCGCGACGCAGGCGGCCGGCATGTGGCATGGCGCCGGCCGCCTCGCCGAGGACATGCGCGCCATGGCGAAACTGGTGCGCGCCGCCTACCCGGGCCTGCCCCTCTATGCCATGGGAGAAAGCCTGGGAGGCGCCGTGTTGCTGAGCACCCTGCAGGGCACAGCGCCCGACATCGACGGCATGATCCTGGTCGCACCGGCGGTATGGGCGCGCAGCACCATGCCGCTGCTGCAACGCATCAGCCTGTGGCTCGGCGCTCATACCATGCCCGCCGACACCGTCACCGGCGGCTTCCTGCACATTTGGCCGTCCGACAACCGGGCCATGTTGCGCAAGCTGCACGACGACCCCTTAATGATCAAGGCGACCCGGATCGACGTACTCTACGGCACGGCACAAGTAATGGATCAGGCCTATGCCGCCGCGCCCAAACTGCTGATGCCGGCCCTGATCCTCTACGGGCAACACGACCAGATCATCCCCAAACAGCCGGTCTGCGACATGCTGGAAAGACTGCCCTCCGGAAAACAGCGGCGGTGGCGCATGGCCTATTATCCCGACGGCTACCATATGCTCACCCGCGACCTGGATGGCGACACCGTGATGGCGGATATCACCGCCTGGATTTTGAATCCGCGCGCCCCTCTGCCCTCGGGCGACGAAATTTTGACCGGAAGCCGATCACGGGCGCCGTTTTGCCGCAGCCGGCCCGCCAAAATCAAGCCATACATCGATTCCCATTGAAGCGCTACCCGAGGGGTGAACCGCAATGCATTCCCGGATGTCTGATGATCATCCCCGCCGGCATAGAATAGCCTTATCAGTGGGGATGCCACCCAACCGGCGAGGGCCACTGGCCGTGCCCCGCCGATTACGATGTCCCTAGCGTCGTTGTTATGTCGGCCCGGCTATTTATAGGAGGTTGGCTGTCATGAAAAAGTTGATGGTAATGATGGCGGCATTATTTATATGCCCGAGCAGCGAGGCCGGTAATTGGTATGTGGGCGCGGGCTTGGGATTGGGACATGCCAAGGACGCGTCGCAGAACGCGGCGGCGAACAATTCGACGCTGTCGCGCTACGGAATCAATTACATCACATCCCACGACGACAACTCGGGCACCCTGTCGTTGTTCGGGGGCTATCACTTCAGTCCATACATCGCCGCGGAACTCGGCTACACCTATCTGGGCAGCTATGACATGCACGGCTTTGCCGCCCCGGGCCCCACCCTCCCCGCCGGGCACGAGGAAAACCGGGTTGATGCCTTCTCCCTCGCCGCCGTCCTCAGCGCACCGATCAACAGGTCGTTCACGCTGTACGGCAAGCTTGGCCCCACCCTCACCACCAATGACCAACGGACCTGCGTCAGCAACCTGTGGTGGTGTGACACCAGCTCCGACGTCAAGACCGGCTTGCTCGCCGGGGTCGGCGCCTCTATGGCCTTACCTAAGCTGATCGGCAGGCTCAGGCTGGAGGTGGACGGGTACAATCACGTCGGGGACAGTCAGGATGAATTCACTGCCGGTCGCTTTTCCGTCGTGCAGCTCCAGTATGTTTACCCGTACTAAGACGCTGCCCGCAGCAAGGTGATGCAGGCATTCTGCCTCATGCCGAGACGCCGAACAGGCTGCCCACGGCCGCGGTCAAGGCCATCGCCAACGCACCCCAGAACATCACCCGGGCCACGCCGACGCTGAGACGCGCCCCTCCGGCGTAGGCGGCCAAACCGCCCAGTCCCGCCAGGGCGACCAGGGACAGGCTCGCCACCACCGCCACCACCCGCGTCTGCGGGGCCGTGAGTACCGCCGCGACGGGCAGCGCCCCGCCCACGCAAAAGGTCGCCGCCGACGCCAGGGCCGCCTGGACCGGCCTTGCGCTGACACGTTCGAAAATCCCCAGTTCGTCCCTGGCATGCGCCCCCAAGGCATCATGTTCCATCAACTGCTCGGCCACCTTCGCCGCCAAGTCCGCGTCCAGACCTCTCGCTATGTAAATCTCGGCGAGCTCCTGCTGTTCATACTCGAGATTGTCGTCCAGGTGTTTGCGTTCCAGCTCCAGATCGGCCTTTTCCGTATCGGCCTGCGAACTGACCGAGACATACTCGCCCGCCGCCATGGACATGGCGCCCGCCACCAGGCCGGCCACGCCCGCCAGCAGGATATCGCCGCGCGCCGCATGGGCGGCGGCGACACCGATGACCAGGCTGGCCGTCGAGACGATGCCGTCGTTGGCGCCCATGACCGCGGCGCGCAACCAACCCACACGGTGCGAGCGGTGTGCTTCGTTTTGGTTCATGCGTGATTCCGCAGTGGCTCAAATAAAAGAAAGATGCCCGCTGGATTGCCTCGACCCCTTCAAGCGTCGCCCCCCTCGATGGATATACAGTATAAACGCATTACGCAATATGGATGGGTCTCTCACGCCCCTAACACCCCGTCGCCATGTCAGCGTCCGGGCAATTTGCACGCTCCCCTAAAGTCGCTTCCCGATCAAGGTCGGCTCCTTGTCGGTGCGCGTTTCCAGTTTCAGATAAGTCAGCAGGCGCACGCAACCCTCCCGATGCAGGGTCTCGTGAATCTCACTCACCACGGCCAGGATCTCGGCCAAGTCCCCTTCGATATTGGTGCCCGAGGCGTGGATCTCGACAATGAAATCATGGCTCTCGAGCAGGGCGGCCACGCGCCGGATCTCCCGTCGCACGGACACCCCTGTGCCGATCGGCACGACCTGTAATTCGGCGGTGGCTTTCATATCCGTCACTCTCACAGCGCCCTGTAAAAAAACGATGCAACAACACGGCATCTTAGCGCGATGCCGTCAGCGCGGCCAGGCCGCGAAAGTCGGGGCATGGCTGCAATGCACAGCGGGCATCACGTCTCTTCGAAGGCGGAGGCACGCGAAGCATGCGCTGTCAACCGGTCGTCAAGGCGCGGTACACCCCGCGCAGCGAAAACAACGCGCGGGGATCCACACGCTCGGCAAAGACACCTTCAAGTTGCCGGCGCACGTAAGCGCTGTTAGTCGCGCGCCCTGCCAGCCAATTGCAAAAAGACGGATGTTCCAGCCACTTCTGGGCGACCTCATAGGCATCAAACATTCTGCGAAAACGTTCCGTAATCGTCCTGCTGTATTCCCGTTCCGGTTCGCGTCCCGGATAGGCGAATGCCTCCTTCAGCGCCTCGCCGGCGATCATTCCACTCTCCAGGGCCTTGCCGATACCCTCACCGCTGAACGAATACGTGGTCCCCGCCGCCTCGCCGGCGACCAGCAATCCGGGCCGGCTCAACGCCGCGCCGCCGAGTCCGGTCCGAAGCGGCGCGCCGCGCAACCGTCCAAGCGGCCGGGCGGTGCGGACGAGCTCCGCGGCGGGGGGGAAACCCGCCAAAAATGCCGACCACAAGTCCCGCACATGCATCGTGGGCGCGCGCCGGGTATCATGGAACGCGCCCACCCCCAGGTTAAACACCCCGTCCGGCCCGGGAAATATCCAGCCGTAGCCCGGCGTGAGGGCGGCGTCGAAGGAAATGGCCAGGTGGTCCCAATCCCGCGCCCCCCGCTCATCGACCTGGAAATAACCGCGCAGGGCAAATCCCGACGGCGCCTTGCGCGAGCACACGCCGAATGCCTCCAGCAGGGAAGGCGCGGCGCCGCTGGCCAGGACCACGAACTTCGCCGTGATCTGCGCCTGAGACTTATGCGGGAGATGCTGGAACTCGGTACCGGCCACTCGCCCGTCCGCCAGCAGCGGCGCGACGGCGCGATGCTCCGCAATAAATTCAGCGCCCGCACGAATCGCCGCCTGCAGGAGAATATTGTCCACCGCCAGACGGGAAAGACAGGCGACCTCGCCGTGGATATCCACCGCCTGTTGATTGGGCGCGAAGATGCGGATCCTATCCAGTTGCAGTGCGTGGCGCGATACCTCCGCCCAGACGCCCAGACGCTTCAGGGCCCGGATGGCATCGGGGATAAGGGCGTCGCCGCAGGTCTTCTGCCGCGGAAAGGCATCTTGATCCGCCACCACTACTTTCAAACCGGCACGCGCCAGCGTCAATGCCGCCGCACTACCGGCCGGGCCTGCGCCGATTATCAGAACGTCCGCACGGGTCATCATCCAACCTCGGCAAGGTCGAGACCAGGATCGCAGCTACAGCATCAACTGTAGCGGTTTTTTCTGTTTTTAACAGCCCTCGGCACCCATACCCGAAATGCGCGGCAAAAAATTCTCCACGACACTTAATACGTCATCATTTCAGTGTAGCGCCGCGCAGAGCTGGTATCCGGTAATTTCGATACTGATGACGATACCCCCTCTCCCCCAGGGAGGTGAGGCGGAAAAAGCAAAAGGTCCGGTGGACCATTTACCCGCCGAACGGGTGCACAATGTTTTAATGCTCCCCGGCGGGAATAACGGGGTGAGGGGATCAGAAAACTTTATGATTCCTATAGGTTCAACCATGCCGGACATTCACAACTTGGCCCGCCGATACTGGGGGGGCCACTCCACATCGACGCGCAAGGCGGCGGCCGCGTGCAAGGGCCAATAGGGATCGCGCAGCATCTCCCGGGCGAGAAACACCGCATCGGCTTGCCCGGTATGGAGAATATGCTCGGCCTGCGCCGGCGCGGTGATCAGCCCCACCGCGCCGGTGGCGATACCCGTCTCGCGGCGGATGCGCTCGGCGAATGGGGTCTGATAACCGGGGCTCGCCGGCACCGGCGCGTTGGGGACCATCCCGCCGCTGGAACAGTCGATCATGTCTACGCCGAGCGCTTGCAGACGGCGGCACAGCGCCACCGACTGCTCCACGTCCCACCCACTTTCCATCCAATCGGTAGCGGAGATGCGCACCAGCATGGGCAGGTCAGCCGGCCACACCTCGCGCACCGCGGCGGCGATGCGCAAAGGCAGACGCATGCGGTTCTCCAGGGAGCCGCCGTAATCGTCATCGCGGCGATTGGCCAGGGGCGACAGAAACTCATGCAACAGGTAACCATGGGCCATGTGCAGTTCAATACACTGAAAGCCGGCGGCCAGGGCGCGTCGCGCCGCGGCAACGAAGGCCGCCGCCACCTCATCCATGTCCGCCGCATTCATCTCGCGGGGTGTCGCATAACCGTCGGCGAAGGGTACGGCGCTGGGTGCCAGCGGCGTCCAGCCGCCGGCTGCCGCCGACAACGGTTTCCCTCCCCGCCACGGCAGGTCGGTGCCGGCCTTGCGCCCCGCATGGGCGAGCTGAATGGCCGGCACCGCGCCGTGATCGCTGATAAAAGCGGTGATGCGCTGGAAGGCCTCCGCATGAGCATCCGACCAGATGCCGGAATCGTCAGGCGAGATCCGCCCCCCCGGCGTCACCGCCGTCGCCTCCACCATCACCATACCGGCGCCGCCCACGGCGCGGCTGCCCAGATGAACCAGGTGCCAATCGGTCGGCATCCCCTCGCGGCTGGAATACTGGCACATGGGCGACACGAAAATACGATTGCGAAAAGTGATTTTTCCGATCTTCAGAGGGGTGAACAACTGGCTCACAATGCAGACTCCTTTCCCGCCGACCGCGGTGATTACGCGACGTCCCCCATAACGTATAAGGGTGACGGCAACTACGGATAGGAACTATGACAATGATAAAGCGGAATCGCTCAGAGCTTCTGCAACAGCTTGTCCTGATAGCGCCGCTCACTGGCAAAATCGACGCCCTCGCCGCGGCTCTGGTTGAGGCGCAGCCGCAGGTAACGCAAGCGCCGCTCCGCCTGGGTGCGCTCGCCGCCGTCCCGCACACAGGCCAGCAACTGCTCCGCCTCCTTGATCTCTTG
>JARRQJ010000023.1:0-60918 GCA_037381915.1 Gammaproteobacteria bacterium
TGGTCTGGAAGTCCGTGCCATTGTCGCTGGAGACAATTATGGACGCATTGGGGAGGAGGGGCTTTTCGCCTGCCTGGGGGACGATGAGGCGGTACCATTGATAAAGGTCGTTATCAGCCATTTGAATGGCCGTGCAAGCCGTTGTGACGCAATCAACGGCGCCGGGAGAACTCGTGGAGTCCAGGTTTACGCTGTTGTAGGCGTACGTCGGGCCTTTGGCCGCTGCGATGTTGGCGCGGATGCGCGCTTCAATGTCTTGTGCGAGCAATGTCGCCAGGGTGTGCTGCTGCGCGTTATTGGCGGCGCGCAGGCCGGTGAATTGCAGCCCGGCCAGGCCCAGCAGGCCGACGCTGACCACCAGGATGGTGATCAGGATTTCGAATAGGGAAATGCCGCTTTCGAACTTGGTCCCGGCTGCTATGTTCAGCATCATGTCACTATTCCGCTGTTATGCGTCCTCACCGCGCCTCGCTATTGTAGCGCGATATGTGGTCGGTCATCAGAGACGGGTATGCCTCTGTCCGGACCGGGTCGCGAGCATGGGACAGCGACGAGCGTTGCCACGGCCAATGCTTTTGGGCGACCATGTCGGCTGAGTTCCGCGGTCGCGGCAAGGATGAACGATGCGACCTATTTGTCATCAGGAATGCACATTTTCCATGTAGCTAAGAGGCCTTAAATGACCGACTTTATCGTGGTGGGCGGTGGCCTCAGCGGCATGCTGGTGGCCCGTGAACTCAGTGCCGGCGGACTCGGTGTGACCTTGCTGGAGCGGGGAGAACTCGGCAAAGAGGCGTCCTGGGCGGGGGGCGGCATCCTGTCCACACTTTATCCGTGGCGTTACCCCGATGCCGTTACCGCCTTGGCGCAATGGAGCCAGCGCCATTTTCCCGGCTTCAGCGACGAACTTCGCGAGGAAACGGGAATCGATCCCGAATGGCTGCAAAGCGGCCTGTTGATACCGGGGTCAGAGGAGACGGTAAGCGCCCTGCGATGGGCGCAGCGCTGGGATGTCGCCTTAGAAAGAGTTGCCGCGGAGCGATTAGCCGAGTTGGAACCCGGCCTGGCACCGGGCGCCGAAGAGGGGTTGTGGCTGCCGCTCGTGGCGCAGGTGCGCAATCCGCGCTTGCTCAAGGCCTTGGCGCGCAGTCTGGAAATGCGCGGCGTGGTGATCAGGACCCATGCGCAGGTCCTCGAGTTGCTCGACCGCGGGGGCGGGACCCAGGGTGTGCGCACCAAGGATGAAATTCTCCACGCCGCGGGAGTCGTGGTGACCGCGGGGGCATGGACGGCGTCGCTTCTGGATAACTTGCAGGGTCCGGACTGGCGGATCGAGCCGGTGCGGGGCCAGATGCTGCTGTTCCATGCCGAACCGGGTCAGGTGCGGCATATCGTCTTGAAAGATAGTCATTATCTGGTACCGAGGCGCGATGGCCGGGTCTTGGCGGGCAGTACCCTGGAATACGTAGGTTTCGATAAATCCACGACCCGTGAGGCTTACGATGAACTTCACGCCGCGGCCCTTGCCTTAATTCCCATGCTGGCGAGCTGTCCGGTGGAGCAACACTGGGCGGGACTGCGTCCCGGCTCGCCGGAAGGAATCCCCTGGATCGGCGAGCATCCCGGGCACCGCGGCCTGTATATCAACGCCGGCCATTTCCGTAACGGCGTGGTTACCGGCCCGGCATCGGCCCGACTGCTGGCTGACATGATTTTGGGCCGCCCCCCCAGCGTCGATCCGACGCCGTACTGGCGTGATGGCTAAGGGCCCCGGCGGCCAAGCGTTCGTACGGTAAAGGCTTGAACAAACAGGCCGATTCGTGAGGGTAGACTCTTTCTAAGGCTTTTTTTATAATTCATGAAATTGGTAGGTTTTTATGAAGTCATTCCCTCTTAACAAAAGCGATGTCAGCGCGCTCATGCTCGAGCACGGCATCACGCCTACGCTGCAGCGGGTAGAAATCGCCCAGATACTCTTTGCCAAACCGCAGCATCTTTCCGCGGAAGACGTGCTCACCATGGTCAATAAGACGACCACTCAGGTCTCCAAGGCGACCGTGTACAACACCCTGGGCCTGTTCGCCAAAGAGGGGTTGATCCGTGAAGTGATCGTAGATCCTACCAAGGTGTTTTACGATCCCACGACCGTTCCCCACCACCATTTCTACAATGTAGACACCGGCAGCCTCACGGACATCGACGCCGATACGGTGGTGCTGGAAAGCCTCCCGGAACTGCCCCGGGGCACGACCGCGGCCGGTGTTGACGTGATCATACGCGTGCGCTCGGAACAAGAGACCGGCGGCAGGCAACAATAGCACCCTGCCGACAATCGGTTGTTACGCCTAAAGTATTTCCCGTATACTCACGCCTCCCTGCCGGTGTAGCTCAGTTGGTAGAGCAACTGATTCGTAATCAGTAGGTCCGCCGTTCGAATCGGCGCACCGGCACCATAAAATCAAAAAGTTACAAAATATATATTTTCCCTTTGAAAGCAATGTAGGCGCCTTGTAGGCAGAATAAAGTAAGTGCCAGGCATAAGGCGCCCAGTAATTACGATCTTGTCAAAAATGCCTGATTGAGTATGTAATCAGCAGGCCACGGGTTCGACTCCTGTCGGGCGCACCATTATTTAGCCAATAATAACAGCTTGTTGTAAGCATGATCGGGCAAGCGAGAATGTCCGGGGTACACTGCAGGGTACACTTTTCATTATCGTGTCCTCGCACACAATGGCACTCAGCACGGGGACTAGAATCATGCTGTAGATTTGCACTTAGAACTGACCCGGAGATTTCCAGGCGATCGACAACGTGAAATTCATCTACCACTTGCGCATGCGCCAATGTGCGCTCGAACCGGCCCAGAGACTATGGCCGCCAACGACATCGACTCATTTCTTATCGCTGCCCCCGAATATCCTCTCGTAAGCGGCCATGATTAGTATATCTGGCTAGTTGGAGATTCTTCCGTCTCTACATCAGGCGGCGCCTTTTTGTCGGTAGCTTTGTCGGGGGCCGAGGGCTCTGTGTTTTCTTGGGGTGGTGGTTCCAACTTTACGACGGGCAGTGAGTCAGGAGTGATGCTCGGCTGAGATGGCGGAGCGGGTGTCGGTATGGCCGCGGGTGTCGGTTCCGCAGTCGGTGCTGGATGTGATATCGGCTTTGCTGTTTGCTTGCTAGCGTAAGCAGGCAAATCAAGCAATGTACCTACTCCCATATTATTCGCGCCGCTCTGGAATACCTCGAGATTGAGTGCCGTAATGTCATGCCGCACTTGAGCCTGCTTGGCTTTATTGCCAGGAAACAATGCACGAGCTATCGAATAAAGCGTATCGCCTTTCTTGACCGCCCACTTGCCATCCGGCCCGATAGCGGGTGCGGGGGATACTTTCGGCTTCTCCGCGTGCTTGCCAACGTAATCAGGCAATTTGAGTAACGCGCCCCCTTGCATACTACTTGGACCAAACTGGAATGCCTCGGGATTGAGAGACACAATATCGTGCCGCGCCTTGCCCTGCGTTGATTTATCCCCAGGAAATAAGGCGCGAGCTATGGAAAATAGGGTATCGCCTTGTTCGACTTTCCACTTGTTGCCATTGACAACGGCGGCTTGTGCAAGCGGCTGCTGAGATGCTGTAAATATAAGAAATAAAACGGTATGGAAAAAAGTGGATAACGGCTTGGTGCGCATAATGCTCTTTCTGTTGTCGGTTCAAAAAGGCCAATATTCTCGCGCAGCTAACATACCACACTGTCCTCGGATGGCAAGCTAGATCACAAAGAGTAGAAGTCCCCGGCTGGCGATAGACTGAAGCATCCACCCTGCTTCCGTTCCGCAGCTGCGGAGAAATAGCGCAGACCGCTGTTTTGTTCCGGCTGAACTCGATACAGAACTTTTCTAGAACGCCCTTATGAGCGGTTTAGAACCGTTGATGGATTAGTGTGTGGTGCAATGCAGAACCGTTGTGCAGCCGTCGCGCATCTAGAAGGGCGCACTAATAGGTAGGAGGCGACCTAAAATGAGTGTTTCTGTCAGACACTTTAAACTAACGGGAGCGTCGCGTTGAAAGGTCTATGATGGAGGCCGTGGTTATGGTCGACTTCTCCAGGAAGTATTTCGCGATCTTCTCCAGCGGGTCGCGTAAGCGCTCGGCATCGGAGATGATGTAACCCGCGGTGACATCGCGGCTCATTTTGTGGTTGATCAGGCGCTTATCGGCGTATGCGGAGATATCGAGACTTTCCGCCACCGTGATAAACGTGTGCCGCAGATCATGGAGCTTGAAAGATACCTCGGATTCGCGAATGACCCACTGTACCCCCGGCGCGGGGCTCGACCAAGGGGCCCGGCTGGCCTTCGTTCGGGAAGACATGGGGGCTGGCTGCCGTTTGCTGGCGTGTGGCGAGGAGGTCGACCAAATGCTCCGGCAGCGGCAGGATCAGCGGCTCGCCGTTCTTGGTTTGGGGAATGGTGAGGGTCCGCGCGACAAGATCCACATCCTGCCAGCGGATCCGCGCCGCCTCGCTGCGCCGCAGCCCCGTGAAGAGCATCAGCTCATAGTAATCCGCCAGGGTGGCGGCGAGGGGAAGGGGCTTATCGTCGCGCAGGCGGCGCATGGCCTTGAACCAGGCCGGCAGCGGCTGGATGCGAATGATGGTTCGACGGCGCTTGGACGGATACCAGGCGCGGGTGTGGGTGAGCCGCAGCACGGGGTTGTCCCGCAGGATCGGGTTGCCCTCGCTGTCCTCTGATGATGCTGGCGCTTTGCTGGTGGATAGTATGCATCCGATTTCTTATATTATCGGCAGCGATAGCGTGAATTGTAATGCCATTAGCATCTTCACTGCTCCAGGTTAATGGATATTCCAATAATCTCTCCGCTCCCAAAAGGGTCAGAGTCGATTGAAAACCTACTGTTCCATGATCAGCAATGAGGCGCTGCTCTGGCGGCCGGTTTCAGATGAGAGTTTAGAGATGCTTCACCTGGATCGTACGGCCCGCACCTTGGTGGCTGATTCAGTAGAATCGTCCGGCGGAGATCACATGGTGGCTCCAATAGTTATTCTTCAAACTGGCGTATGACACCTGTTTACCGCTGGAAGGCGCATGTACGAATTCCCCGTGGCCGATATAGATGCCCACATGCGAGATCTTAGGCGGGTCCACGCGAAAGAACAGTACGTCCCCCGGCCGCAGCTTTGAGAGCGCCACGCGATGCGCGCGCCGCAACAGCCCGCTGGTTGTGCGGGGCACCTTGATGCCGGCACGCTGGTAGGCGTAGTGCACCAGCCCGCTGCAGTCGAATCCTCTGCGGGCGGTTCGTACCACCACCGCGGCGGGACTGAGATGGAGCGCGGTCGTTGCCACCGGCGTCTCACTGGGCAGGGTTCCGCAGCTGCATAGTTGGCTACACGCGGCGACGACACCCAGCGTCACCACTAAGCGTACCGCCGCCTTCGTGGCCGACCGGGCGAGATCATTCGCACGGCTCCCGTTTAGACGATTTTCATGGTCGATGGCCGCGGCATTCTCCATCGGCATCACCGGCTGATTAGCGTTTCCGTCCCTTTGCATCCGCTTGCGTACTTCCCTTGTATTCGGGTTCCCGGTCTTCAGTCTCGATGAAGATTTGTGGCACTTCCAGTATGTGTTCTTTCTCGATAAAGAATTGCGGCACGTCCAATATCTCCTCGTCCTCAACATAGAATTCCGTTACGTCCGCCGCGGCTCCCGTTGCCTTATGGTCATACTCTACAGCCATCGCTTTACCTCTGCTATTTTATAGCGCTACCCAAGCCCGGCCCTCCGGGCTTTCCTACATCCTTGTATCGCCACCGTAACCAAGTTCTCCACCATCTCCCGGTCTACCTTGAACTTGGCCGCGGCCAAGGAAGCGGCCGCAGCCGGTGAGTTGCCCTCCTCAATCAACGAGCGGGTGAGGGCAACTGCCTGGAAAAGCCGCTTTTCCTCCGTTAGCGTGTATTTCATACGCTCCTATATAATCAATATGTTGTGCGAGCATCCCTTTTCTAAGGCTCACCTGTACCGAGGGCAGGATATATTGTGAGCAAGTAAACAATAAGTAATGCCGCGGGTTCGTACCTTGAACAGGCGCACATAATCTATAAATGCCTGGTTCCTTATAAGTCCTAAGCACATCGGCAAGGTGTCGGCACCCGAGGGGGCGGCTCGGAGGGAACCCTGCAGCGACGGTGCCGATTTTTTAATGATCAATTCAGCTAGGCTTCAGTCTTGTTTAATCGCGCTTTGTTCAAATGTAACCAAACCTGGAGTACAGGATGGATTAAACAAAGAGGTGATGACCATGAGTTATCAATTGAAGAAGTTTTCCGACGTGGAAAATCTTGGGCTGATTGACAGCGTCTTTCGCAGTTCTCTGTCTATCGCGATCGTGGTGAGCGAGTTGCTGATTCCTTCAATTTCATCGGTCTCGCTGGTGCTCTTGACCTTTGTCGCCATTTACGCGGGCTTGACGGGTTTCCTCAGCTGGGATCCGGTGTATGCCTTGATTAAGAAGGGTTCGCAGCGTCCACTGCCGGAGAAGCTGTCCGCGACGCGCGGCAGCGAGAACGCGACCCAGCGTGTGGAACCGGCGGCCAGCGAGGTTTCCCGCAAGAAGGCGGCCTAACGGCGTTTCATAGAAAGACAGGTGTTGCGCGAACATCCCTTCCCCCTTCCCTGCTCTCGCACCCTGTCTTTCTCTTTTTGCGCAGAGAAGTCCCGCGTTCAGGTCTGATAGGCTTCGTACCAGTTGCGAGAGCTGTTGACGACGCGCACCACGAACAACATCACCGGCACCTCGATCAACACACCGACCACGGTGGCCAGGGCCGCGCCGGAATCGAAACCGAAGAGACTGATGGCGGCGGCAACCGCCAGTTCGAAAAAATTACTGGCCCCGATCAGGGCCGAGGGGCAGGCCACGTTGTGCTTCTCGCCGACGCGCCGGTTCAGCCAGTAGGCCAGTGCCGCATTGAACAACACCTGAATGAGGATCGGTACGGCCAGCATAGCGATGACCAGCGGCTGTTTGAGAATGGCCTCGCCCTGAAAGGCGAACAGCAATACCCGTGTCACCAGCAGCGCGCCGATCGACCATGGCCCGATCCTGGCCATGGCGGCCTCGAAGGCGGCTTCCCCCATTTTCAGCAGCGATCGGCGCCACAGTTGGGCGAGGATGACGGGGCTAAAGATGTAGCGCACCACCGAGGTAAGCAGGGTATCCCATGGCACGCTGATCGACGACAGTCCCAACAGCAATCCCACGATGGGGGCGAAGGCGAAGATCATGATGGTGTCATTGAGCGCGACTTGTGACAGGGTGAAGTAGGGATCACCGTTGGAAAGCCGGCTCCACACGAACACCATGGCCGTGCAGGGCGCGGCCGCCAGCAGGATCAGGCCGGCGATATAGCTGTCCAGTTGCGTGGCGGGGAGGAACGGGGCGAACACTTGGCGTACGAACAGCCAGCCGAGGAGGGCCATGGAGAACGGCTTGATCGCCCAGTTCAGCAACAGGGTGACGCCGATGCCTCGCCAGTGCGTCTTTACCTGATGCAGCGCGCCGAAGTCGATTTTGACCAGCATGGGGATGATCATCACCCAGATCAACATCCCCACCGGGATATTGACCCGGCCGATCTCCATGCGCCCGATGGCCTGAAACACGCCCGGTAATATCTGTCCCAAGGCGATGCCCACCACGATGCACAGGAACACCCACAGAGTCATGTAACGTTCGAAGAATCCCAAAAAGGGGCGGCGGCGGATCGCCCGGCCGTGGTTTCGCAATCCATGCTCATGATCTCACTCGTTCGCTAGTTGCCCGATTTTGTCCATATCGCGTTTGATGGCGGAGGTCTCCAGGGGCGCAAGGGGCAGGTCCACGAACACCTGGGCCCGGTGCATGATGTGCCGGAAGGTCTTGGCAAAGGCGCGGCGTTTGTCCTCGTCGCTGCCTTCCACGGCGGCGGGGTCCGCGAACCCAGTGCGCCGACATGGGTTGTCCCGGCCAGACCGGACAGGCCTCACCCGCCGCGTTGTCGCACACGGTGATGATGAAATCCATCTTCGGCGCGTCGGGCCGCGCGAATTCGTCCCAGCTCTTGCTGCGCAGCTTATCCAGGGGGTAGTCCAGCTTGCTTATCTGTTCGATGGCGAAGGAATTGACCTGCCCGGTGGGATGGCTACCAGCGCTGTAGGCGTGAAAGCGGCCGTGGCCCAGGGTGTTGATCAGGGCCTCCGCCATGATGCTGCGCGCGGAGTTGCCGGTGCATAGTACGAGTACGTTGTAAGTCTTTTGTGTCACGGTCGTGGTCTCGATGTCATGAGGGATGCCTTTTAACAGCAGCCGCCTGAAGTGGACTGCGCGGGTTCGCAGCACGGGGCGTCGTCGTCGCGATGCTGCAACGCGGACGGCACGCAACAGCGATCGCCTTCGGTGGCGGCGGTACTGAAGACCGGTATGCTGTTCAGCGTGTGGAAGGTTTCCCAGGCGATGTCCTGAGGGTCGTTCGTCCAATACTTGTCCGAATTGGCGTAGCAGCAGCTTGTCCCGATTTCCGGCGTGACGGAGCCGTGCAGGTTTTGTAAGCGCGCATGCATCTCGCTCAACTCGTCTGCGGTCTCCACCTGCAGGCCGAGGTGATTCACCCTCGGTTTTCCGCCGCGGGTCGAGATGGCGAAGTTGACCCGCGGGTCATCCAGTATCCACTTGGCGTAATCGTTCTGCGTAGTGCTCGGCGCGGTGGCGAACAGGGTCGAATAGAATCGGATGCTCTCGGCGAGGTCAGCTACGGTCAGGTGAATATGCAGGCGTTTCATGCTGAATACTCCTGGGTGAGGGCAGCGCCGGGGGCGCAGATCGGGTTACAGGGATTACCGCCGCAACAGTTCTCGGTGAGAAATGCAATTAATGCATTCATAGTCAAAAAATTGGCGGAATAGATAACAAAGCGGCTCTCCTGGCGTGAAACGACCATGTCGGCGTGCGCCAATTCCTTATAAGTGAAAGAAAAGCGACGAGGGGGGATGCCGGTCTTCTTGCTGATCTTTCCGGCGGAGAGGCCGGCCGGTCCGGCTTCGACCAGGGCGCGGAAAATCGCGAGTCGTGATTCCTGGGCCAAAGAAGCAAGTGCGCAAAGGGCGGATTGCGTTTCCATGGTTATCGAAATATGGAAGCGAAGCAAGCCTCCCATTGCATGGGACGCTCCTGGATTACATTTTATTTAAAGATCATAGCGATATTGAATTTGCTGGGCATTGTTGAGGCGGCCTTATCGGTGCACACCGGAGGGACGTTACCTTAACCTTTGAACATTCCTTGCAAAATGACACACATTTACTATGTTTTTAGATGGTGCCCGGTTCCCGGGTCCAATCGTGGGTGATGAGGCAGTTTAATAACGATATGACACGCTATTAGAAGACAACTGGAGGAGGGAATATGAGCAAGCAGAGAATTGCCGCCGATGATGATGCCGCCATCGTTATTGTGACATTTCTGATTGTCTGGGTAATTTATCTTATTTTTGCTTGAGTTATAGTCAGAGATTCGCGCAGATGCCGCGTTAGCACGGGAAAGGCGCTGTTCTCCGCCTTTCCCGTCTATCTCTTAGTAAGTACATGCGGCTGAGGGTGGGAGGGCTCCCGAGGCCCCTGATAAATAGTCTTGTATAAACATAAGCTTATTGATTTTGTCGGTCTTTGAGCCGGTGTTAATCTTGATGAAATGCATTCCCGGGAAAAACGGGGTAAAGTCTTTCCTGATACGGAGCTGTGGACACGAGGAAAATGGAGGAATTTGGCGAAAAGCTTCGAATATTACTGGAGCCTTAACCATATTGCCGTCGTCAAAGCTTTGGCGTAAAAAGTACAACATAATGTAACCAGTAGTTGCATAACAATAAAGGCGGTACCCATGAAGAAGAAAATATTGTTCCTTTCCTTGGCCTCTGCAGCTCTATTGAGTTCGGCGGCTTACGCGGGTCAAGTCAGTCTCAGCGACGCTGCGCTCGCGGACATTTCCGGTAAAGACAACGTTGCTTCTTTTGCCACCACCAATATCGCCGTCACCAATACTAGCGGTAATAATGATGTGCAGGTCGCTTTCTACCAATGGGATGACAACCACGGTGCGGACTCCAGCCAACAAAAGGGTGGTGCTTCCGCCAATGGTAACAATTCCCACGTGCAGGCGGGCGTCTCGGCATTGAACAATGTCTATGGCTGGGGCTGGGCCGGCCAGTACAACACGACTGTCGGCGGCAGCATCACCAACAAATACACTCAGACGAGCTGGTGCGCCATGTACGTGGGTGGTTATTAAGAAACCCGCGAAATCCGGCTCCATCATAGTTTGAAAGTTATTGTCCCCACGGGCGTTTCATTTCTGCAAGGCCGATAAGGGGCCGGCGTTGCATGCCAAGCAGCTGATAATTAACTTCCTGTATTTGTCCCATCACCGGCAGGGTGGACGCGGCGCTCCCGCGCGTGCCGCCGCCAAGGCAGCGCCGCGGTCCGGCGCGGCTCACTCAGGATTTCAGAGGCGGCTTCGCCGGTCGTAGTGTTGACCTATCGTGTCCCTCGCGGACAGACAAAAAGGCCGCACATCGTGCGGCCTGTCGTGGATGCGTCGCCCGACAGCGCTCAGTAGTTTTTACGCTGCTGGCGTATCCGGGCGTAGAACAGCCAGGCGATCGTCAAGGCCACCAGCAGCGCTTGCAGGCCGATGCTTTCTACAGTGGGGTAAATGCCTAATAAGTGAATCTCGGGAAAGTTTATCGGATCGATACGCAGTTTGCCGGCTTCCTGGAGAGCGGCGATGCCCTTGCCGGCGAATACCACGGCGAGGACGGTGAGCAGCGCTGCATTGGCACGGAAAAACAGGCGCAACGGCAATCGTACGCTGAGGCGGAACATCAGCCATGCCATGGCGACGAGGATAAAGGCCGCGCTCACGAAGCCGCCGAAGAGATAACCATGATTGCTGGGATCGGTCTGCAGCCACAGCGTCTCATAGAATAGGACGGTTTCCGCGACCTCCCGGTAGACGGCGACGAAGGAGATAAATACCAGGCCCCACACGGCGCCGGTCGAAACGGAGTCGTGAATACGGCCATGAATGAAGGTCTTCCAGCGGTCGGCGTTACTATGATTGTGCAGCCAATAGCCGACGTATAGAAGCATCGCTGCGGCGAACAGGGCGGTGACGCCCTCGGTCAACGTGCGGTTTACGCTGCTGTAGTTGATGAGTTGCTTCGTGACGTACCAGGTGACGACCCCGGCGAGCAGGGCCGCGATCCATCCCATGTGGACATAGATGACCGCATCGCGTCGGTCGGTTTTGATCAGGAAGGTGATAATGGCCGCCAAGACCAGAATGGCCTCCAGGCCCTCCCGGAGCAAGATGATCAGTGAACTGGTGAATCCCATGCTCGGGGACAGACTGCCGTTGCTCAGGTCCGCCTCCGCCTTGTCCAAGAGGGCCTGGATGGCCGTCGCCTGTTTGGCGACCTCTGCCGGCGCCGCGCCCTCTTTGAGGCTTTGGCGGTACCGGGTCATGGCGGCTTCGACGCTCCGCTTCAAATGGGCGTCCACGGCGCTGAGGGGGGTCTCGACCAATTCGAAACCTTCCAGGTAGGCGGATACGGCCAGATCGTAGGCGTATTTAGCATCGCCGCTCTTATAGGCATCCAGGCTGGCGGCGAGCTTTTGCCGCGAAATGTCCAGGGGTTTCGGGGCGTCCACGGCGACTTTCTCCGGGTGACTGCGCAAATAGGCAAGCACCGCGATGCCGTCGTCGCCGTATTGCACCGGTATAGCCTGAGTGAGAGTGTCGAGGTTGGGAAAGGCGTTGCGGAATTCGGGGGTCTGCCACAGCTTTGCGCCGCGCGCGCGTTCCGCGTCGGTGGCGAAGAAATTGCTTACGTAAAAGGCCAATGCCCAGCGCTGCGCTTCGCTCAGGTCGGTGAAGGCCTGCATCGGGGTGTCTTTGATGCCAAGGGTGATCGTGCTGTACAGGCTGAAGATGCTGCGCTGGCCTTGCCGGCTGCGGTCGTGGAAATTGATGGGCTTGGGGTCCAGCTTCGCGGCGCGCGGCCCGTTGCCGTAGCCCGATGCGCCGTGACATTCGGCACACTTGTTTTCGTAGAGGACGGCGGCGTTCTGCAGCGATGGTGTAGCGGCCGGAGACACCGTGACGTGATAGGTAGAGATAATGATGGCCGATAGATTGCGGCACAGGGATTGAACCTCGAGGCCGGAGGCGCGATTGGCGACGAGTGTAACCAGGCGCTGCGCGGAATCCTCGATCTGCGCTTTGCCGGAATGGTCGGGAAGCCTGGCGATCAGGTGCTGCGCGGCGGCGGCGAAGTCCTGTTGTTCCCGATATTCACTCTTGTTGATCACCTCGCCGTGGACGATCACCTGGGGATAGTCCACCGCCATGTAGTCCAGGGAATGGAGAATGGATTGGGTAATGGCATGTTGATCCGTGGGGGAAGCTGCGCTAGCCGGCGTCGAAAACAAGGCCAAGGCGCAGATCACGGCCAGGGAAAACGATCGCAGGAGACGGGATGTCATGGACTTATCCAAAAATGATAATCATTCTTATTTGCATTCTACAAGACGGTCAGGGAACGATCAATACCTATGATGTAGAAAATAAGGAAGTACCAATGAATTTTCAAGTGGTTGTTTCTAATGTCTTATTTGAAAAGAGGGCGCGGCGTTAGGCCTGTTGGTTTCCGTTCAGCGCGCGGATTTCCCGCATGGCGACGCCGAGCATGGCCAGATCGGTTTTGCCGCTGGCGCGGACCTCCGTGACCAGGCTTTGCCAGTGATCCACGCCGGCCCTATTTTGCTGGATCCAGGTATCGACACGCTGCTCCGCGCCTTTAATTTGGCTAGTGGCTTCCAGCACTTCTTGGGAGAGGTTGCGCAAGGCGCCGTGCAACTCCTCGAGCAGGCCGTTGCGCGCCTTGCGTTGCCAAAGGTCGCGGCGCGGCAGGGCGTGGATCTGTTCTTTCAGCCAGTACAATTCCAGGGAGGCGCTGAGCATGAAGTAGATTTCCGCCGCGTGCAGGATGGGGGTCCCGGTGCGTATTGCGATCTCCGTAAGATCGAAGACGGTGACCAGAACATCGAGGCCGGCGATCTGCACGGAGAGTTCCTTTGGAATCCCCACTTTGATCAGTTGCCGCTCCCGTTGTTTGAAGGCGGTGCGCTCGCCGTCTTTCAGCAGACGCGCGATGCGTTCGACGATAGACCGGTAATGGGAGGCGTAGCGTTCGACCGCGGCTGCGATGTCCAGGCTCGTGTGCATATGCCGCAGCACCCACAGCGTGGCGCGATCCAACAGGCGTCGCGTCTCGATCAGCATTTCGGCCTGCAGCTTGCAACTGACGCGGTTGTCCAGGGATTCGATCTCCCGCCAGACGGCGCGCATGCCGAAGATTTCTCGCGCGGCGGTGTAGGCGCGGGCGATGGCGGCCGGGGAATGACCGGTGGCATTTTCCATGCGCATCCAGAAGGTGCTGCCCATGCGGTTGACCATATCGTTGGTGATCTGGGTGGCGATGATTTCGCGGCGCAGCGGATGGGATTCCATGTAAGTGGCGAATTTTTCGCGCATCGCTGCCGGGAAATAGCTCACCAGTTCGTGGGAAAGATAGGGATCCTCGCTGATATCGGAGTCGAACAGCTGCTCGAACAGGCGGATCTTGCTGTAGGCCAGTAATATCGCGATTTCGGGCCGCGTCAGACCCTCCTGCGCCGTATCCCGCCTGGCGAATTCTTCATCATTGGGGAGAAACTCCAATTTGCGTTTGAGCCGGCCTTCCTTTTCCAGCATGCGGATCAACTGGGTGTGATCGCTCAACAGGAAGGTGGATTGCGATAGCGATGCACTGAGAGACTGCGTTTGCAGATAGTTATCAGTAAGCACCAGTTGCGCGACCTCGTCGGTCATGTCTGTCAGCAACTGATTGCGCTGCTTGACGGTCATGTCGCCGCCCGCCACGACTTGGTTAAGCAGTATCTTGATGTTGACTTCGTGGTCGGAGCAGTCCACGCCGCCGGAGTTGTCAATGGCGTCGGTGTTGATCCGTCCGCCGCGCTGGGCGTACTCCACCCGGGCCAGCTGGGTGAAGCCGAGATTCCCCCCCTCTCCCACCACTTTGCAGCGCAGTTCCGCGGCATTGACGCGCAGCGCGTCATTGGCGCGATCGCCCACGTCGGCGTGATTCTCGGGTTCGGCTTTGACGAAAGTACCGATGCCGCCGTTCCATAACAGGTCCACCGGCGCGCGCAGGATGGCTTGGATCAGCTCGTTGGGCGTCAATCGCGCCGCGTCGACGCCCAAGGCCGTGCGAGCCTGCGGGCTCAAGGAGATGGACTTGGCGCGGCGCGAATAGACGCCGCCACCCGCCGAGATCAACTTGGGATCGTAGTCGGACCAGGCGGAGCGCGGCAGCTTGAACAGGCGCTGCCGTTCCTGAAAGCCACTGGCCGCCGGATCGGGCATGGGATCGATGAAGATATGCTGGTGATTGAAGGCGGCGACCAGGCGTAGTTGCGGCGACAGCAGCATGCCGTTGCCGAACACATCGCCGGCCATGTCGCCGATGCCAATCGCGGTGAAGGGCTGCTGCTGGATATCCACGCCCAGTTCACGGAAGTGGCGTTTCACCGATTCCCAGGCGCCGCGCGCGGTGATGCCGATCTTTTTATGATCGTAACCCGTGGAACCACCGGAGGCGAAGGCATCGCCCAGCCAAAAACCGTATTCGTCCGCGATGCGGTTGGCGATATCGGAGAAGCTTGCCGTGCCCTTGTCGGCGGCCACAACCAGATAGGGGTCGTCGCGGTCGTAACGCACCACCTTGGGCGGCGCTACCGTTTTGCCGTCGACCAGGTTGTCGGTGAGGTCCAGCAGGCCGCAGATGAAGGTGCGGTAGCAAAACACCACTTCATCTTGAACGGCTTCGCGGTCGTCGCCGCCTGGCAGGCGCCTGGCCACGAACCCCCCTTTGGCGCCGACCGGAACGATCACAGCGTTTTTCACCATCTGCGCTTTCATCAGGCCGAGGATCTCGGTGCGGAAATCCTCGCGCCGATCCGACCAGCGGATACCGCCGCGCGCCACGACTCCGCCGCGCAGGTGCACCCCCTCCATCCGCGGCGAGTAGACGTAGATCTCGAACATGGGCCGCGGTTGCGGCAGGGTCGGGACCCGGGCGGGGTCGAACTTGAAGGAGAGGTAGGGCTTGGGGCTGCCGTCGTCGTTGCTTTGATAATAATTGGTGCGCAACATCGCCTGGATCAAGGCGAGAAACATGCGCAGGATGCGGTCTTCGTCCAGGTTGGCCACGCCCTCCAGCGCCGTTTCGATCTGTTCGGTGAGCGCGGCGCAGCGTGCCTCCGCGGTCGCTTGGCCGGCGGGGTTGAAGCGGGCCTCGAACAATGCCACCAGCAGTTTGCCGATGGCGGCGTTGCCGGCCAGGCTTTGTTCCATATAGGCCTGGCTGAAGGGGGAGCGGGTCTGCAGCAGGTATTTGCACAACGCGCGCAACATCACCACGCTGCGCCAATGCAGGCCCGCGGCCAGTACCAGGCGATTGAAGCCGTCGCTCTCGATATTGGCGCTGTACACCTGGGCGAAGGTTTCCTGGAAGGCGTCTTTGACCGCCAGCACCTCCACGTTGATCCCGTGGCCGGTGGTCATGTCGAAATCCAGCAGCCAGAACGGCCCGCCGGAACGGGGTTCGATTTCATAGGGCCGGGCGCTGATGATGCGCAGGCCCATCTGTTCCAGCATGGGCAGGACATCGGTGAGGGTCATGGGCCGGTCGCGGCCAAACACCTTGAAGCGCAGCAGTTCGTTGCCCTGTTCCGGTGGATGATAGAGATTGAGGCTGAAGGGTGTGGCCTCATTGATCTCTTCGAGATGCTGGATATCCAGGACCGCGGTGCGCGGCGAATAGTCGTCGCGGTAGGCGGGGGAAAAGGCGTCGCCGTAACGGTGGAACAGGCGGGCGCCCTGTTCTTCGCCGAAGTGGTCGTGCAGGGCGGTTCGTAGTTCGTCCTGCCAGGACAGCATGGCCTCGGCCATGCGTGCTTGTAAATGCGCGACGTCGTATTCAGGTATGCGTTCGGGGCGGGTGCGGATGATGAAGTGCACTCGTGCGAGTGGGGAATCCGAGAGCTGGATATTGAATTCCACACTTTCGCCGTTGAGGGCCTGCACCAGGATGTCCTGCATTCGACGGCGCAGTTCCGTATGATAGCGTTCGCGTGGCACGTAGACTAAGGCGGTGACGAAACGCCCGAATAAATCCTTGCGCAGGAACAATCCCAGTTTGTGTCGCTCCTCAACCTGGAAGATCCCCATGGCGACCAGATGGAGTTCCTGCTCGGTGCACTGAAACATCTCGTCGCGAGGAAAGGTGTCGAGGATGTGGGCGAGCGCTTTGCGCCCATGGCTCACCGGCGGAAAACCGGATTTGTTCAGAACGCTCTCCACCTTCTTGCGCAAGATGGGGATATCGCTGGGGCGGCTGCTGTAGGCGAGGGAACTGAACAGGCCCAGCAGGCGCCATTCGCCGATGACCTGCCCTTCGTTATTGAAACGCTTGATGCCGAGGTAGTCCAGGTGTACGGGGCGATGGACCGTGGAGACTGAGGTGGACTTGGTGATGATCAGCAGGGAAGGTTGATGGGCCGCGGCGCGCAACGGCGCGGGAATGTGCGCGAAGCCCGGTGAGGCGTCGCCGCTGTTGTCGTCGCGCAGGATACCGAGGCCGGAGCCGGGGACCTGGCGCAGGACGTCATGGCCGTCTTCGATGAGCAGATCGTAAGTGCGGAAACCGATGAAGGTGAAATGATGATTGTTGATCCAGCGCAGGAAATGCAGGGCTTCTTCCTTGTCGTCTGCCCCGACCGGCGGGTTTTGCGCCTCGATAGTGGCGATGATCTCGCCGATGCGTGCGCGCATCGTCTTCCAGTCCTCTACCACCGCGCGCACGTCGCTCAGAACGCCGGCCAGCGCGCGATGGAGCGTGGCCAGGGCGTCCTCTTCGGTCTGGCGGGTGATTTCGAAACGCATCACCGCCTCCGGCAGCCCGTCGGATTGTGGCTCGTTATTGGGCAACACGCCGGTCAATTGGCCGGCCGCGTCGCGGCTAATACACATCACCGGATGAATGATGAGATGGATGGTATAGTCCTGACGCAGCAATTCCATGCTCAGGGAATCCACCAGAAAGGGCATGTCATCGGTGACGATTTCCACCACGGTATGGGTGGACTGCCAGCCGTGGTTTTCATAATGGGGGTTGTATACCCGTAGCAGGGGCGTGCCGGGAGGGCGTCGTTGCGCCAGTCGCCAGTGGGCGAGCACCGCCCCGTACAGATCTTCGACGGGCCGTGTCACCAGGTCTTCGGCGTCGATGGCGGCATAATAGGCGGCGATGAAGGGTTCCGCCGCGGCGAATTCCGCTGCTGGGAGTTTGTGGCGCGCCATGGCGCAAATATGATCAATGATGGGTCGGTTTCCCTCATCATGCGTCATGGGTTTGATTCCGTCCTTGTTTGCAATGCGGTTAGTGTGACATGGAGCGGCTGGATGCAGGAAGCCTTGAGCCGACGGCGGACATTGCCTGGGACAAGCGGGCGCATTACCCTGTAGGCTGCACTTACCAGCCGGAGGTACTATGAAGATCGGTATTCCCAAAGAGATCAAGGATCATGAATTCCGCGTCGGCGCCACCCCTTCCGGGGTGATGGCGCTGACAGAAGCGGGGCACGAGGTGTTGATCGAAAGCGGCGCAGGTGATGCCATCGGTTTCAGCGACGACATGTATCGCGCCGCAGGGGCGCAAACCGGGAGTCGCGAAGTCGTCTACGCCTGCCCCATGGTGATCAAGGTCAAGGAGCCCCAGCCCAGCGAGTATCCCTTGTTGTGGGAAGGGCAGGTTTTGTTCGCCTATCTGCATCTCGCCCCCGATCCGCAGCAGACCCGCGCCTTGCTGGAGCGCAAGGTGGTTGGCATCGCCTATGAGACCGTCACCGATCGACACGGCTATTTGCCGCTGCTGGTACCCATGAGCGAGGTGGCGGGGCGGCTCGCCATCCAGGCCGGGGCCAATGCCCTGCATATGATCCATGGCGGCCGCGGCGTGTTGCTGGGCGGCGTACCGGGTGTATCGCCGGGACGGGTGGTGATCGTGGGCGGCGGCATCGTCGGGACGCAGGCGGCGCGCATGGCGCTGGGTCTGGGGGCGGATGTGACCCTGCTCGACGTGAATCTGGAGCGCCTGCGGGAACTGGATGATATGTTCGGTCCGGGGCTCAAGACCCGCTATTCCGACAGCTACAGCATCGGCGAACTGCTGCCCCAGGCGGACCTGGTAGTGGGCGCGGTGCTCATCCCGGGCAAGCAGGCGCCCAAGCTCATTACCCGGGCGCATATCAAGAGCATGAAACAAGGCGCGGTGCTGGTGGATGTGGCCATAGACCAGGGCGGCTGCGCCGAGACTTCCCGCCCCACCACTCATTCCGATCCTACGTATCTAGTGGACGGCGTGGTGCACTATTGCGTGGCCAACATGCCCGGCGCCGTGGCCCATACCTCGACCTGGGCGCTGACCCATGCCACCTTGCCCTATGCGCTGGAATTGGCCAACAAGGGTTATCGCCAGGCCTTGCAGGATCACGCCGGACTGCGCAACGGTTTGAACGTCCACATGGGCAATGTCACCAATCCCTGCGTGGCGGGGGATCTGGGGTACGACTATGTGGAGCCCGAGCAGGTGTTGGAGCCGCTATAGGCCTGCGAAGGGCAATCCGGACTCGCAGTTGACCACGCTCGCCGGGTCCGTCTCCCATTCCCGGGCACGGGCGATGGCACTCGGCGGCATGTACTGCACCAGGGCGTTTAAGTAGCCTTCGGCCAGCTGATCGCCCTGGGCGGCGGCCAAGCCGTACCACATGTAGGCGCGGTCGGCCACCTGCGGGGTGGAGAAGGGCCGTTTCTTGATGCCGTTGCCGAACATGCGCCCCAGCTGATACTGGGCCTGTTCGTGGCCCTGCAACGCGGCGCGGCACAGCCATTCGTAGGCGATGGTATCGGTATGGCCCGGACCGTAGCCGCAGCAATAGGACATGCCCAGCTGGTACTCGCCCTCCGGATCCCCCTGTTCGGCCAGCTTGCGCCACTGGGCGCGCTGCATTTTCAGGATGTCGAAGTGTTCGGCGGGTGTCGCGGCGGCCTGTTTCGTGTCTCCCCCGAAATAGCTGCAGCCGCCCAGCAGCAGGAGGGACAATAGCCCGATGGTGGCGATTTTTATACGCATATTTTGGTTCTCCTTCGCCTTTTGCCACAGCCTACCACAAGCCCATGCTTTCGGTCATGACCGGCTTGCGCATAAGATATAACGCAATTTTGGCCCATCGACCCCCATCGGCGAGGAGACGACCATCACTTATCCGCTGCTGCGCGCGTTGTTGTTCCGTCTGGAACCGGAAACCTCACATCATCTGAGCCTGGAGGCCCTCAAGGCGGCGCAGCGTCTCCATCTCTTCGGCGGGCGACGGTTCCCGGCGCCGCGCACGGTGATGGGGATCACCTTCCCCAATCCGGTGGGGCTGGCGGCCGGCCTGGATAAGGACGGGGAGTACATCGATGCCCTGGCCGCTCTTGGCTTCGGCTTCATCGAAGTGGGGACCGTCACCCCCCGGCCCCAGCCGGGCAACCCCCGCCCCCGCCTGTTCCGGCTGCCGGAGGCCCGGGCGATCATCAATCGCATGGGGTTCAACAACCAGGGTGTGGATCATCTGCTGGCCAATGTGCGCAGCGCCCGTTTCACCGGTGTGCTGGGAATCAACATCGGCAAGAACTTCGACACCCCGATGGAACGGGCCGCGGAGGATTATCTGATCGGCCTGCGCAAGGTGTATGAGCACGCTGCTTATGTGGCGGTGAATATCTCTTCGCCGAATACGCCCAATCTGCGCCGGCTGCAGGATCATGACGCCCTGCTGCAATTGTTGTCCACGCTGAAGACCGAACAGGGTCGCCTGGCGCAACAACATGGAAAATACGTCCCGCTGGCAGTGAAGATCGCCCCGGACCTGAGCGATGAGGCGGTGGCCGACATCGCCGCCCTCGTCCGTGATCAGGGTATCGACGGGGTGATCGCCACCAATACCACCCTGGAGCGGGAAGGGGTGAAGCAACTCGTTCACGGTAGCGAAACGGGCGGCTTGAGCGGCGCGCCCCTGATGCGGCGCGCCACCGAAATCGTGGCACAACTCTACGAGGTGTTGCGCGATGACGTACCGATCATCGCCGTCGGCGGAATCATGGATGGCGACGATGCGATGGCCAAGATGCGGGCCGGGGCCAGTCTGGTACAGATATACAGTGGTTTTATCTATCGCGGACCCTGTTTGATCCGCGAGGCGGTGGAGGCGCTGCGCCGTTACGACGAGCGCGATTGAGGTCCTGGGTCGTTTAACGCCGCTGGCTTACCAGTCGAGATTGGCGTCGAGAAAATTGCCCCGGGTCTTGGCGCAGCGATACATTACGTCTACCGCATAATCATGGGGATCTCCCGGCCACGCGTAGGCATTCAAGGCAATCTTCAGGACGTTGATGGAATAGCGTTCGCCGCCGCCGTTGGCCGCCGGGGTTTCCTGGGCCAGTCCCAGGGCGTATTCGGCGGGAACGCCCAGGCGCGCGTTGATGACGGAGTCGTAGCCCACCATGGCATAGCCATAGCAGATCTGTGCGTCTTTCTCCAGGGGAGGTGCATCGTTATGAGCGGCAGCCGCATCGGCATAAAGCGCGGCGGCCAGAAGTACTGCCAGCAGGGAGAGAGTTTTCATGGCCCGGTCCTCCACGGTGGGGGCCTGTCGACAACCCAGGTCCGAGGGTGACGCTTACTACATGTATCGACTGGGCAGGCTAGGGTCTTGATTACCGTTATGGTCCGCCGCCCTGGCGCAAGCTTGCGGCGGCCTTCAACTTCGGGGGTATTGGCGGTAACCTTGCATGATCATAGCTACGGCCTACAGCCCTACACTATATATGACAACTAATTACCCCATTCGGTTTCAAATCACGGCCAAACAACCCGGCGCCCACTTGTTCGAGGTCGTCTGTACCGTCGATGCTCCCGATTCCGCCGGCCAGGTGTTTTCCCTGCCGGCGTGGATCCCGGGAAGTTACATGATTCGCGATTTCGCCAAGAATATCGTTCAATTGTGGGTGAGCAGCGGCGGCCGGCCGGTGGCGGTGCACAAGCTGGACAAAGGCACCTGGCAATGTGCGCCGTGTTCGCAGGCGCTTACCGTGCGCTACGAGGTCTATGCCTGGGATCTGTCGGTAAGGGCCGCCCACCTGGATACCACCCATGGTTTTTTCAACGGCACCAGCGTGTTCGTCAAGATGCACGGCAAGCAACACCTTCCCCATGAGGTGGAAATCCGCCCGCCGGTGGGGGAGGTCTACGGCGAATGGCGGGTCGCCACGGGTATGGCCCGCCTGGATGCGCCGCCCCACGGTTTTGGCAGGTACGGGGCGGCGGACTACGATGAGCTGATCGATCACCCGGTGGAGATGGGGACCTTTACCCTCGCCGGCTTTGAAGCCGGCGGGATTCCGCACGGTGTTGCCATCACCGGTCGTCATCGCGCCGACGTGGAGCGTCTGTGCCGGGATCTGAAGGCCGTGTGTGAAGAACAAATCCGCTTGTTCGGCGAACCGCCGCCCATGGCACATTATCTGTTTCTGGTCACGGCGGTGGGCAGCGGCTATGGCGGTCTGGAGCACCGCGCCTCTTGCGCGCTGTTGTGCAGCCGCGACGATCTGCCGCAGCGCCATCAAGCAGCGCTGAGCGAAAAATACCGCGGCTTTCTCGCCCTGTGCAGCCACGAATATTTCCATGCCTGGAACATTAAGCGCATCAAGCCGGCGGCCTTCACACCCTATGACCTCAGCAAAGAGAATTACACCGGCCTGCTGTGGGCCTTCGAGGGTGTCACCAGTTATTACCAGTATGTGATGCTGCTGCGTTGCGGCCTGATTACTAATGCGGATTTCCTGGAACTCATGGGTCGGACCGCCACCCGGGTATGGCGCGGCGCCGGCCGCTTCAAGCAATCCGTGGCGGAGTCCAGCTTCGATGCCTGGACCAAGTTCTACAAGCAGGATGAAAACGCCGCCAACGCCATCGTCAATTATTACAGCAAAGGGGCCCTGCTCGCCCTGGCACTGGACCTGCTGATCCGGCGTGATACCCGCAACACCCGTTCGCTGGACGACGTCATGCGGGGTTTATGGAATGCTTACGGCGAAACCGGAATCGGCGTGGAGGAAGATGGCGTGGAGCGCATGGTGACGGAGGTCTGTGGTGTGGATCTGCACGGCTTCTTTGATGCCGTACTGCGCGGCGTCGAGGATCCGCCTCTGGCGGAATTGCTGCCGCAGTTTGGTGTCGATTTCGAACTGCGTCCCGCCGAATCCAGCGACGACAAGGGCGGGCGACGCCCTAAGGAATCTCCGGACAGACTGCAACAGCGTCCGGTGTTGGGCGTCCGTCTGGCGGAGCAGGGCATGGAGGCCAAGCTGGCCCAGGTCCTGGACGGCGGCGCCGCGCAACGGGCTGGTCTGGCGGCGGGGGATATCGTCATGGCGGTGGACAACCTGCGGGCCAAGCGCACCAACCTCGATGCGCTGTTGGCCGTCTCCGCCCCCGGCGATACGGTCGTGGTCCATGCCTTTCGGCGCGATGAATTGATGACATTCAGTGTGGTATTGCAGGCGGCGCCGGTGGATACCTGCGTGCTGACCCTGAGGGAGGATGTGGATGACACGGCGCGGGCATTGCGCGCGGCGTGGCTGGGCGCGGCCTGAGGTCTTCCGGGCCTTGCACGCCGGGATTAAACTGCGTAGGGTAGTTCGCCTCGACGGAATCAGTATTGACGTTTAACCGCAGAAGGAGAGACATGCCATGGCCGTACTCGTAACCCAACAGGCGCCGGATTTTGTTGCTCCCGCCGTGATGCCCGACGGCAGCATCAACGAAGCCTTCAGACTTTCCGATCTGCGCGGCAAATATGTCGTGTTATTCTTTTGGCCCCTGGATTTCACCTTCGTCTGCCCCACCGAGATCGTGGCGCATCACAACCGCGCGGTGATGTTCCGCGAGCGCGACGTGGAACTGGTGGGGGTATCCATCGATTCCCACTATACCCATCATGCCTGGCGCAACACCCCGGTGGAGAAAGGCGGCATCGGTCAGGTGGCTTTTCCTTTAGTGGCCGACCTCAAACATGAAATCACCCGCGCCTACGGCATCGAGCATCCGGACGGCGTGGCGCTGCGCGGCTCGTTCCTCATCGACCGCGAAGGCGTCGTGCAGCACCAAGTAGTGAACAATCTGCCGCTGGGGCGTGACGTGGATGAGATGCTGCGCATGGTGGATGCCCTGCAGTTCTTCGAGGAAAACGGCGAGGTCTGTCCCGCCGGCTGGCACAAGGGCGCGGCGGGCATGAAGGGTTCGGCCGAAGGTGTGGCCGAATACCTGGCGGCGCACGCCAAAGAACTGTAACGGCGCGAGCGGGCGGCGAAGCCTCCCGTGTTTCCCGGCCGCACGATTTTTCGCGGCCAGTCGCGGTCATGAGTCCATATGGATTTGCTGACTTATCCTCGCGCGGTCTTGCATTGCCCATTGCGATTGAAGGGAGAACGCTTGCCTCATAACGCGCCTGCCGAGCTCGCGATGAGGGACTTC
This sequence comes from Gammaproteobacteria bacterium, assembly GCA_037381915.1. GTDB lineage: Bacteria > Pseudomonadota > Gammaproteobacteria > DRLM01 > DRLM01 > JARRQJ01. The sequence continues at coordinate 23,820 of JARRQJ010000023.1, forward strand.
CCGCGGAGGCTCGCGATGACAGTCTGGGCCCCCATCACAGAACCGCTTATGCGCATCCCCGCCGTTTGTAAACCGTGGTCGTGGTTGTTGTGCGCGTGCGGTTGCTTGTTTCTGGCGGCCTGTGCCGGTAAGGATGTGCTGCATACTCCGCAGGCAAATGGCGGCGCTGGCGATACGGCGGGATTGCCCCGGCGCGCGGTGATCGGCGGCATGGATCATGTCCTCGCCGGTCCCGTCATTGTGGAATATATGGACAGGCAGGCCCGAGAGTTAAAACGGTTTGCCGATGCCGTGCGAGTCGGTGACGGCATCATCGTCACCTTGCCGGCGAAGGCCCTGTTTAAAATCGAGGGTACCGATCTTGAGCCGGGCTCCGAGGCGCTGTTGAGGAACATTACGGCAGTGGTGAACAAATACGACGAGACCCGTCTCGCCGTGGTCGGTCACACCGATAACGGCGGATTCGCCGACTTCGATATCCACTTTTCCGAACGTCGGGCCAAGGCAGTAGCCGACGATCTCGTCAAGCTGGGAGTTTCGCGACAACGCATCCGCTTCATGGGCATGGGCTTTCAAAGCCCGGTGGTCGGTAATGACACCGCCGCAGGACGCGCCCGCAACCGCCGCATCGAGATTCATATCGCCCCCGATCGCAGACTGCGCGAAGAAGACCTGTCTCCCTCCTCTTGAATCACGGCGCTGGCGCCTCCGATCCGCGTCGCCGAAGGTGTCGCGCCGCGGCGTTGAAATTTTTGTTAAAGATTTCTGGATGATGCGTCGATTAAGGTAGCGGCCGCCGGGATGCTGGCCGGCCCCTTCGGGGGGCAATGTCCATAAAAAGTTCAAACGCGACTGGGGAACGTCTCCAGATTATCGGGAGCATCGCGCATGGGAGTGTTGGGGCTCGGGAACCTAACCATTAAAAAATTTATGATTGCCACTATAGGCATTACCGGAACCGCGGTGCTCATCTATTTGTCGGCCGTCTGGTTAATGTCGAACGAGGTCGTGGCCAAGACCGCCGAACAGCAGCGTGTCGCCAAGGCCATGAAAATAATGGCTGACGTTCGATTTGACGTGGCTAGCATTCAGCTGGCCCTCACCGATGTGGCGGCAACCGGGGATACCCGGGGCCTTTCCACCGCCGTGGACAGCTTGTCTGATGCCCAGGATCAGTTGGATGATCTTGTCGCCAGCCGCCCCGACTTGAAGGCAAAGGCGGAGGGGTTCAAACGCAGCATCGGTACGCTGAATGACCTCGGGGTGCGGATGGCCAATGCCTATATCAACAACGGCCGCGCCGCCGGTAATGCGATAATGCGAGACGCCAATGCCGGGTTTGATAGCCGTGCGCGAAAACTGCAAAGTGCCGTGGAAGCATCGCTGGAAGCTTTGGACGGCGAGCTCGAAGCCGCCACCGCATCCTTGAACAAGGAGGAGAACTCGTCGCGATTCACGGTGGTCGGCATCAGCATCGTGATGTTTCTGTTCGTCACAGCCGCATTTCTGGCTTTGTATTACAAGGTCATCCCGCCTCTCAATCAGTTCCACACGTCGATGCGCGACATCAATAGCGGTAGCGGTGATCTGACGCGGCGGCTGTCGCACCACAGTCAAGACGAGGTAGGCGTCATTATCGAGGAGTTCAACGTGTTCGTGGCCAAGTTGCAGGCCGTCATCTCGGATGTAGTACGTTCCAGCGGTCGCTTGAACCACGCCTCAGAGGATATGTCGGGCGTGGTCGCGGAAGCCGAACAGGCGGTGTTGCGGCAACAAGGCGAGACCGCGCATGTTGCGACCGCCATGAACCAGATGTCGGCAACCGTCCAAGAGGTCGCCGCCAATGCGGCGCGAGCGGCCGAGGCCGCCGAACAGGCCGATCAGGAAACCTCCCAGAGTAAACAGGTGGTGGTCCAGACCAGGGAGGGCATCAATCTTCTGGCGAACGAAGTGGGCAAGGCGACGCACGTCATTCATCAACTGGAAACGGACAGCGACAATATTGGCGGCATTCTCGATGTTATCCGGGATATCGCCGATCAAACCAATCTCCTGGCGCTCAACGCCGCCATCGAGGCGGCGCGAGCCGGCGAGCAGGGGCGTGGCTTTGCCGTGGTGGCCGATGAAGTTCGCTCCCTGGCCCGCCGTACCCAGGATTCCACCCAGCAGATCAGGGAATTGATTGAAAACTTGCAGGAGGTGGCCGACAAGGCAGTGACGGTGATGGAGGAGGGTAGCGCCCAGGCTCAATCGAGCGTGCAGCAGGCGACCCAGGCGGAGGAATCACTGGAGGTCGTCACCAGGGCGGTTGCCACCATTAACGAAATGAATATGCAGATTGCCAGCGCGGCGGAGGAACAGAGCGTCGTGAGCGGCGAAATCAATCGCAATGTGCATAATATCAGCCAGGTCTCGGAAGAAACCGCTCAGGGCGTGCAACGATCCGCGGCGCTGGCCGGGGTCGTGGCGGACGAGTCGGATCAGTTGCTGAGCTTGATGAATAAATTCCGTGTCTAGCCGGGAATCACTGGCGGACGGGAAAGAGCGGGATGACCGCTAGTCATGACGGGCTTGGCCGCCCGCGCCGCGGTCGTCGGGCAGGAAGTTCTGCAAGGAGGAAAAGAACTGTCCGTATAAGGCGGGGTCTTCGATAGTCTTCAGCTTATATTGTGCGATTCCGTGTACCAGCATTTGGCGATTCGATACGGGCTGGATCGTCACGGTCATGTCGATAGGATAGGGCCCGAACTTTTTGGCGGTCACGATACCCTGCTGGACATCCGCGTCATTGATGATGAAGTTCAAGTCCTGCATCGCCGCAACAACGCCTCTGACCAGTTCCTTGCGGTCATTTGTGTCGAATATCCTGGTTTGCATCCGTTGCACCTCAAGCTGGTGCCGCTTGAGCGCGGCCGGATCGACCTGTGAGGCGCAGCCGCCTACAAAAGCGATAATCACCACGATTCCAAATTTATGCATCTCAATCATAACCGGTCGGGTTCGATGAACGTTGAGGCCTCCAGCCGTTCGTAGAAAAGTTTGTACAGGTCCTTATCTTTGATCAACTCGACGTTGGTGGCCTCGCCGTCGGAATCGATAACCATCCGTTGCAGCGTGAGGCGGGTGACATAGGCGTCGCTCTTGCCCTTGTCGGGCAGCGCTGTGAACGTTGCCCGGTAGATTTGCTCCTTGTCGCTCGACGCCAGGCCGGCGCTCAACACGGACATGATCATGGCCAGGGCGCCGTTGGCGGTTTCAGACTTGCTCGCGGTGACCAGACCCGCGTCCATATTGACCAGATCGGTAGTGTATCCCATGTTCCTGAGAATGGCCGCGCCGTCGTTCAGCAGGGGCCTTTCGTCCTTGGTGGCGAAAATGCGGCTCTCCAGCTTCCTGTCCGCCTGGTCTGCGGGGCGCAGCAAAAAGGCATCCTTCGGAATGCTGGTGCAGCCCGACAGCACGGTGAGGCACGCGACTAGAAAAAAATATCTGGCCATGATTTTGGGCATATTTCCCTAATACTTTGAAAAGTATAGTGTATACACCCGTATTCATAAAGGAACCGCCGTGAATTCATAGGATTGACATGCTCCTAGCGCCCGTCGGCGCCCGCCAAAGGCTGCAAGAGGCGAGGATATTTTGCGCCGGGCAACGGACGGGGACGTTCCGGGGGGCGTTGCGCGGGGGGCCGCTGTCTCGCCGGGATGGCGCGGACAGTCAAAGGGCAGATCTAAGAAGGCGATCAAGGCCCGCGGCCAGCTGCCCGATAGCCAATACGACCCGACCTCGATCCAAATGAGCATCGAACGGCGCCGGGACCTCAAGCCGCTGGACGCCCGCGTAGGACCTGGCGCCGGCGCTGGCGGAGCAAGGAGAGGCAAGGCCTGGAAGAGACAGTGTTGGGGCGGAGCGCACTAGACCTTAAAATGCGCGATCAGACTGCGCATTTGGCCGGCAAGCTCCGTAAGATTCACCGCGTTTTCCGCGGTCAGCTTGGTGTTGTCCGCCGTCTTGCCGACCTGTTGGTTGATGTTGGCTACATTCTTGCTGATATCCATCGATACCACCTGCTGTTGCTCGGCCGCACTGGCGATTTGTTCGTTCATCCTGACAATGGAGGCGACCGCATTATTAATGGTATGCAAAGATTGGCCAGCGTCGCTTGCATGCGTCACGCAATGCTGAGTCTGTTCGAGGCCTTGCTGCATGGCGGCCACCGCGTCGCGGGTGCCAAGCTGCAGCTTTTCGATGATGCGTTCGATTTCCGCCGTGGACTCCTGGGTTCTGCTGGCCAGGGTGCGCACCTCGTCGGCCACAACCGCAAAGCCGCGCCCGTGTTGTCCGGCGCGCGCCGCCTCGATGGCGGCATTCAGCGCCAGGAGATTGGTCTGCTCGGCGACGGTACGAATGACGTCGATGACCTTGCCGACCTCATTGCTGTCGGATTCGACGCGCTGGATCACCTTGCTGCTTTGCTCGACGACGTCCGCCAGATTTTTGATGCGCGATACGGTCTCATCCACTATCCTGCCACCGTCGCCGGCGGCCGTTTCGGCCTCTTTCGCGCAGTCGGCGGCTTTCACGGCATTGTCGGCGACTTCGTGTACGGAGCTTGTCATTTCCGAGATGGCATTGGCGGCGTGAGTGGTATTGATGCGCTGATCATCGCTACTGGTGCGGACCTGCTCGGCGACGCTGGACAATGAGGTCGCGGATTCGGCGAGACGATCCGCATTCCCGCTAATGCCGACTACCTGGCTACGTAGCTTCGACACCAATTCGGCGAGGGCGTCGCTCAATATGGTGATCTCCCGCAGCCCTTCGCCGTGAACCGAGATGGTCAAATCACCTTCGGCGCAGCGGTCCATATTGGTGGCGAGTTGCTGGACCGGGAAAAACAGATGACGCCGAAACAGCCGAAGGCTGATCGCCATGCCCAGTCCCATCAGCAAAGCCGTTCCGCCGATCACCATGATCGTGGAGTGGCGTAATTTTGTGTAAAAGGCATCCATATTTTCCAGCATCACGATCTGCACGGCGGGCTTGCCATTTTCCGCGCTGACCGCATAGGAAAAAGTCTCGGAAGAATGGCTATCCGTAGCCTGCCACTCAGTGCTGCGGAACAACTGCTTGCCTTCCGCCGTTTGAATGGTAATGGGGTGCCTGATGATGTCGGAAACATCGCGCAAATTGAATGAGGGGTCCACCACAATCTCCACGTAACCGGCTACAATCAGGCCGCCTACCGGAACCAGCATGGAGTAAAGCGGGCCTTGAGCGGACGACCACAATGCACTGATGGTCTTTAGACGCTCGGCCCCTCGGCGGCTATGGGCTTGGTCATATAAGCTGGAAGGCAAACCCGCTGCCAGACCGTGTATTCCTTCGCTGCTGGCAGCCAGCGGCTTCAGCTCGGCGTCATAGGCACGAATCTTTTTTACAGCGAGCACGCCGGTCGTCGCAAAACTCTGGTGGAATTGCTCATTCAGGCTGGCGATGAGCGCCGCCTTGGCATTGGTATCAACTCGATCGTTTACCGACTTTATAAACGGACTGCGGAGCTGTCTCTCCATTGTGGCGGCCATGTCCGCGACGCGCTTTTGCATTATTTGCAAGGTTTGCGCCGCTGCCACCTGCATCAGGCTGCTGGCCGATGCCTGCTTCGATTCCAGGGCGGCGGAGCGAAATTGCGTGGTTGCGATGAATGCCAGGGCGATGGACCCGCATGCCAGGACGGAGAGCACGCCGATGGTCAGACTCCGAACGGACATGGTCCGTGAGCTGATTCCTTTTAGCATCTGCGTTCCCCTTGGTCTAAGGTCACATGAAATCCATTGACGGGATTAGCGGGCGGCTGGATATCCCTTCGCAGTCCATTCCCCCCAGCCGCCGCGAAACCAGTAAATCTTGGTATAACCCGCGGCGACCGCGACCTTGGCGGCGGCGGCGCTGCGACCGCATCGAATGCCGTTGCAGTAGAAGATGACCGGAGTGGATTTAGTGGGGATATGCTTGCTCAGGGTCTCAGGCGTGGTTTCAGTGTCGGGCAAGTTGATGGAGCCTTCAATATGGCCCTTGAAATGATCGCTGGGTTTGCGCGAGTCGATGATGATTAGCGAAGGCTTGGTTTGGGCCAGATTGATCAATTGTTCCGCCGAGATCTTTGTCGTGCCCGGGATGCTGTTGGGGACAATCTCTTCGGCTTGAACATGCATACAAAACGACATCAGTAAGCATGCGGACAGTATTTTTATTGTGCCTTTCATGATCCACCATCCTCCATAAAATTAGAATAGACGAATGTCATTATCGGGACGGCGGGAAATAGTTTTAGGCAAATTTGAACATTTTTTCCGTTATGCAAGCATTTTTTTGCCACGTTGCCGCATGATCGAAGTTTTTGTATGACATTTCACATACATCATTTACCTTGGTCGTCGGGATTTGGATCACTTATGCACTGTAGTGGTGCGTAAGCACGGGCGGAGGGGATTATCTTGACTGTTTCAGTCTTGACTTGTGCGGCGATGATTCTAAGTGAAACTACAAGACTTGCGTGTGATACGCCGCAGGAGGTTGAGGGGTGTTATGTTCCATGCGCATGGTTTTGCAGCGGGGAACGTCTACCACATATTGAAGCGCCGTACGTCCATGACGGCACGGAATTGCGGACGGCCGAGGCTTATGTCGATCGGGACGGCTGTGCTTCACCTTCGTTTAAAGGACACGGGTTTTCAATGGCTGTAGCCTTTGGAGTCCCGTTTATCGCTGCCGTATCTTGCAGGAGGTCATTTCTTCAGTTTGTCCATCAGGGCGCTGGCCTTGTCTTTCGCGTCGTCGATCGCACCACCGGCCTTTTCGGCGGGGCCCTTGTGCCCGCACCCGGTCAGGGCCAGCAGCACGGCGATACCGCCAGCGGCCAGGATTTGTTCATTTGCTTGATAAGGCTATCCGGTCGGTTTTGAACGATTCGAGACCATACCCTTAGGGTCGGCCGTCGTTCAAGTGCCGCCGTCACGATTAGATCACGCACGGACCACCGCGATCTGCGTGTCCGCCGCTGCCGGGAAGCGGCGTTTGGCCTATCGCCCTTTATTGGTTTGCACTTGATTTCTAAGTGGTCGGGCACGTCATTGGCGGCCGCGGTGATTCCATACTATATTGAAATTAAGATCCTTTTTGTCGGGTTTTACCTGTTGGTTGCTCTACCAGGGAGAATCCATCATGACGCGGCAAACTCTGAAAATAGACCATCTGCTCGAAATCATGAACCATGAGTTGTCCCGCTCCGACACTTGCGTGGAATGCCGGTTCAAGTCCATCGTCCCCCGCGAGGAAGTCGATGAGACCGGGTGCAACTGGTCGCATGCAAACCTCAACTGCAGGGGCTACCCCGCCGCCGTCGGGCGGGAGACCGCTCTTTGCCAACCTTCTACCGTCTGCGAGCCGGTGGCCTTGCGGGTTATCAGCCAGGCGAAGGAGAAATATAACGTCTGGTGACACGCTCGTGTTTCCATTTTAGGGAGCATAGACGAACGCCGTAACATACGGTGGGCGCGAGGGGCCGAGTGCGGCGGCAACTATACCTCGCCGATGGTCTCGACGATCGTCATCGTTCTTTGAACTCTCGCCTTTGGCCCAAGTCCAGTACTGTCTCATTTGCCGCGGGAAATTTCGGCACCGCAATAAGCGGCTGGAGTGCCTTTGCCGTGTCATAATGAGCCGACATAAAAATGAAAGACAGTTGTGCAAATACTGCGTTCCTTCTCCCCCCGGGGATCGCGAAGCGAGGAGGCGTGCAGCCGAGAGGATGGGGATTTAAATCAGACAGTTGGCGTGATTTTGCCCTCCTCCCTGGGTTTTTCCCCAGGGCATACTTTGATACGGTGCACCCGTTCGGCCGGGGAAGTCTGTGTCTCGCACCAATTTTTTGCGGCGGCAGGAGATAATGCAGACCTGGCCTCATAGCAAGTGTACGCCAAGAAAGGGACGCGACCATGGGCAGGGGTAAACGGTTTCAGATGATCCGCGAGTTCCATCTGGCGGATTGGTTCACGCTGGCCAACGCGATTTGTGGTGTCGGCGCGCTATTCTCGACCATGACCTATCTGCAGAGCGACAATATCAGGCATCTGCTGTTCGCCTGCGGGCTGATCCCCTTGGCGATGGTGTTCGATGTGCTGGACGGGCGTATCGCCCGCTGGCGCCAAAAGGCCTCCACCATGGGCCGCGAACTCGATTCTCTCGCCGACGTGATCTCTTTCGGCGTGGCACCGGCGGCCATCGCGTACGCGGCGGGCATGAACGGACTGTGGGACCGCGTCGTCTTGGGCTATTTCGTGGCCTGCGGCGTCAGCCGTCTCGCCCGCTACAACATCACGGCCGATGCGCTGTCGCAGGGCGGCGATAAGGTGAAATATTTCGAAGGCACACCGATCCCCACCTCCTTGGTACTGGTCATCGCCATCGGCGTGGCGGCGGCGCAGGGCAGAATCGGCGCCGAGTTGTGGCTCGGCATGATCCACATCGGCCCGTGGCAACTCCATCCCTTGGTGCTGGCCTATGCCATATCGGGCTCGCTCATGATCAGCCGCGCCCCTATACCAAAATTATGACCTGCCCCTCCGGCCGCGAAGGCATGCGCCTGCGGCGCGGACGGAAAAAGGAAGCCATCATCATTTGTCAGCGGGCCTGTTTATTCTTATCATTGGGGGAGATCGGCGGCCGGTTTGGATCGCTAGAACAACGAAAGACGCCCATGGCGCCGCCCGAATCGCTCCCGCGCAATAAGGGGATTTTTCCGAATATCGCCAGGCTTAGCTCGCCAGTGAAGACGGCAGACTTGTCTGTTCAATCCGGTGATGAATTGAATTTCAAAATTGAAGAACTACTCCATGTGGTCAGCACGATTTAGATTCAGCAATCCTTCCGGCAATGCGGCGTGCCCCATGAGCCGCTTCCATGAACTCATGAAATACCTGATTGCCGGCCTGATGGTGATCCTGGTCCCACCGTGCGCGGCGGCGGAAGGCTTGCCGCTGTGCGTTGCCTGCGCCGATACCTACGTGCACTGTGACGAGGATTGCTTCAGAAACCCGCAGTCGTCCGCGCGTTGCGTGAAGAGCTGCGAGGCCGGCTTTGACTACTGCAAGTCCAACTGCGTCGATGAAGAACCGTTGGCCAATGCCCGGGTGCCCGACTCCTTGCTTGGCCGCTACGAGGGCTGGAGCCGCGCCTGCCAAGGCGATGTCTTCACCCTGTCCCAGCAGTCCGTGAGCTTCGGGGATTGCACCGAGCAGCCTTACCAGTTGCTCGAAGCCGATGATCGCCACGTGGTCATCAATGTTCAGCCCTCGAAAACCTGCTCGGCCAAGGTGATCAAATTCGAAAAGGAGTTGCCGGGGCCCAAGGGCCTGTCGTTCGGGGGCTATATCCTGAAATGGGGGGAATCGCAACGACAGATAGATACACGGTGCAATTTCGGCAACTCAAAAGCGCCCTTTTCCGAATCGGACGGCCGATAGGGTGCCGGGGAAACAGCTCGCTTAAGCTATTCGATTTACAGAGCGCAACTCCGCGGCTGCCGACGGCGAAATCTCATATCCTATATTCGTTCGCATGAACTCTTGGCGGGCGTTGACCCATTACCCGATCATTAATGATTGGGCCGGCCATTTTGCAGGACGATACGCTCTTCGGCGCGCGGGGGGCGCCGGACTGACGAATGGCGGTCGTTTTACACTTTGCAATGAGGCGAGGGTACGGCCCGCGATTTCCAGGTAACTGTCATCGCCGATCGTTGCGGCATAATGAAGAAAATAGGTCATGGCGAAGATTTCCGATGGCTTATAGGTGGTGTCCATCTCGTCTTTCCCGTCGTTGGTGTCGCGCGGTACCCACTTGGCGTGCTTATCGAAGTATTCTTCAAATACCCGCCAATCCTCGTTGTATTTCATGGGTTCCACCCCAGGCTTGACTACACCGTATTTCGGATAGGCGGCGGCAAATTCCGAACAGCCTCGCTTGATGTGCATCGGGATATCGGGTGAAATTTCATTTGAAACCGCCTTCCTGACGAGAGCGTACACTTGCTCGCTTTCCTTCAAGCCTCCGCAATAGATATAACCTTTGTACGTCCCGGAACAACTCGGTCTGTTTTCGACCATGCATTTCCGTCTATTGTTTTGTGGCAGCCTAATCTTCTCGAATAATAAAATGAGCTTGAAAAGCTCCATGACCGTTCTCGGTTCCACCAACAACTTGTAACAGCCGAAGCAGTATTCTGGAATGGCTTTGAACTTGTGGAATATCAATGCCGCGCGTTGGCATACGCCGACGCCGGGCTCCCCGCCATACGCAAATATGCCTCTGAATATTTGTAGAGAGAGCGGGTCGCTGGCATCATAGACGCCCGGGATTTCCAGGTGTCGGTAGAAACGACAGACATCTTTGTTCGAGACCATGCGCCACCCCATCGTAAGAAAAAGGGTATAACGGCTATGTTCCCGCCGCCCATACTCTTCGGCGCCGGGAAAGATGGATCGACGGTGCGCTTTCTTCCAGCAGCGCGGAGCTATCGTGCGGGCGGCGGGCAGTGTATCCGGTAAGGTACACAAGTACATGCCGGATGATTCCAACGTATCATTGCGAAAGTGAATGGCTGCTGAATAGGGAGCAAAGTACTTCGATCAGGTGCCGATTCGGCATGCAACGGTGTGCATATCAGGTCGCCGGCTGTTAGTTATGACCGAAGGATTGTTAAGAGCTTTGTTGCATATCGTCACTCCTCGCCCCGCAGAAATGTATATGTCCGGTGGTAGCTGATCCCGACAAGGCCGGAGATTCCGTCCAGATAATGCTTGATTTGGCGTATGGGAATACATGTGCCGGGAGCAGAGAGCACTTTCGCGACAAAATCTGTAAAAGGATATGTCGCGGCGCGGGATATCGATCGCCGCCTGATGCGCCTGCCGTTGAACTCTTGCTTCGATTACACCGTCCGCCTCCGATACGGACTAGTCCGCGATCCACAAGCATTTTTTTAGCGTTATCGGTCGCATGCCGGAAGCGGGGCTCAGGCCGCCTGAATCTCGCAACCGCAGACGGCTAAACCATTGCCGATTAGTGCCGATATCCAAATGGATTTCCAGGGTATGGACATGCCTGTGCCCGGATCGCTTAGTTGACGGAATTAACCCAGCCCGAAGGAGTAGGCGTATGTTTGAAACAAATTCCTTGAAATCCAATGCCGGAAAAACCGCAGATGAGCGCGAAGGCGCGTCGGTGACCCAACTCCAGAACCGCGAGGGACCCGCGACCATGGCCATGATCGGTCCCAGCATCCATATCAAAGGCGATGTGATCGGTGAAGAAAGCCTGGTAATTCAAGGCCAGGTGGAAGGAAGCGTGACGCTTAAACAGAATAACCTGATCATCGGCCAGGAAGGCAAGGTCACCGCCACCGTCCACGGACAGACCATCACCATCGAAGGCACCCTGAAGGGCGACGTCTTCGGCAATGAAAGAGTCATCATCAAAAAAACCGGCGATATCCGCGGCAATATCTCGGCGCCGCAGGTCAGCATGGAAGAGGGCGCTAAATTCAAAGGCAGCATGGACATGGATTACAAGCCCGTGGTAACGGCTGCCCTGCGCAAGGAGCCGGAGCCTGTGTCAGTACTGAAATTCGATGCGTCGGTCAGCAGTGACAAGCCGCCTGTCGGCAGTGACAAACCGCCCATCGGCCAGACCGGTGATGTGAAGTAGCGAAACCAAACGGGTCAGACTCCCCGCTGTCCCACTCCAGCCCTCTCCCTCCGGGAGAGGGCTGGAGTGAGGGGGGAATTAAGCCGGCCGCCTGATTTAAATTCCCTCATCCTGACGGCTACGCCCGCCCTTGCTTCGCTCTCCCCTCAGGTAGAAAACCGCAGTCTTTGTACACTCGTCCTCCATTTCATGTCGGCTCACTTTCATAGGGCAAGGGGATTTCGGCCAATCTTCAAGTTGCTGTAACCTCATCCGATGCAGACGGGACAGCATCGGCTCAGATTCGATTGAAACCGGCACCAGACAGACGTGTCTCCTTGGCGGCCGGCCTCTTCGCTCCCATACAGATAAACTGGCAAGTTAGTCAGCGATAGCATTCGAACCATGTTTTCAATCGAGTCGGAGTCTTGGTCTACTGTCTCTGGCATTTCCACGCAGTCCAGGCGCATATTGTCCTGGGCCCGATAGCTGACTGCCATTTCTATATCATTGTCTTGATGAGATTTAGAAGATTGTCTGTATAGCAAACGATAAAATGAGAATAATGGCTATTGCGCGCCATGATCGCGAATAGAACGCAATATAGAATGATTTCCACATATGCACATGGTGGAGGACAGGCAAATGCCGTACACCATAGCGCAGGATCGCACGCTAGCCCTTGTGGAGCTGACCTTCTCGCGTTTGATCAGCGGCGCCGATCTTAAGGATGCAACGGCCGAATGCGCCACACTGCAAAGAGAGACGGGCGTAACGAGGTTTCGCCTTGATGGAAGGGATCAGGATGTGGTTGGATCGGTCGTCGACATTTTCGATTTGCCGGCCGGCCAATATTGGAAAGAAAAACTCTATACCCGAACTCGCATCGCAGTCGTACTTCCCGACTCCGCGCGCTCAAGAGAGGCCGTATTTTTATACGAAAACGCCTGTCGGAATCGGGCTGGGAATGCCCACGTGCATCCAAGTCGTCAAAGCGCACTTGCCTGGCTGGCGGAAGTGATAGAAGCCCAAATGGCCAGGCTTGATCGAAATCAGCGCGCTGAATGACCTCGCCGTTTCAGTGACGCGTCCTTTACTTTCACAGAGAAACACGTGGAGAGTAATTCCGTGATTGATTTCGAGTCATGACTTCACCCGAGTCTGTCTCTTTTGGTTACGTTCCTTCTCCCTCCGCGGAGGGCGACGCGAGGGAGTGTAGCCGACAGAATGCGAGGATTCAAATCAGGCATATGACTTGATTCACTCTCGTTATCCTGGTCGTTCCCGCATGGGGCCCACTTGGCACAGTGCATCCCGTTTTCACCTCCCCTCCCGGACGGCGAGGGGTGAGCGGGACAGCGGTCAGTCTGTCCCGTCTGGTTCCTGCTTAGCGTCTTATAAGGCGCTCCACAAGCCGGTCGTCGTGTAATTCACAGTGCCGTTGTTGTCGGTGTCCACGTCGAGCTGATAAGTGGTGTTGTCCAGCGCGGTGATGGTCGCGGAGCTGCTGTTGCCGGTGCCTTTCAGGCTGCCGCTGGAAGGCCATTGATCTGATGGCATGACCTGGATGGTGGCGGGCGTGGACAAGTCGATATATCCTTCGTCCGGGTCGTAGTAGCGGCCGGTGATGTCGATATCGTTATAAGTGGACGTCACTGTCTGGGAGATCTGGTAGTTCGCCAGCTTATATAGCTTGGACGTGGTGCTGTCCTCGAGCAACATGTTGATGGTGATGACACTGTTGGTGGCGATAGAGCTATAGCCGGATTGCGGGACGATGTTCAGGGTGCCGTCGGCGGTAAAGCTGTCACCGCTGGCCATGTTGGCGGTAAGGTTGGAGACGGTGATGGCCATATTCGAAATAGAGGAACTGCTTGAGGAAGATGTGTCAATATTTCCCGACGCGGCGATCGTGCCGTCCAATGTAGTGTTATCCTGACAGTAGGCGTTAAAGTTCGCCGTCATTGAAATAGCCCCGCTGACGTCGTCGTAATTGCCGCTGACGGTCGCGGTCCCGCCGCAGTTGCCGTCCATCGTGTTGGTGGGGATGGTGTTAACCGCCGCCGCCGTTGACGCCGTGCCCACGGTAGCCCCTGCCGTGGAAAGGCGGACAAAATTGACCAATGTCTCCGATAAGGCGAGGCTGCGCGGTCGACGAGGGGCGTGGTAGCTGGTGTTGGTCAAGCTTGCGATGCTGCCGATTGCGTTCCCCGCATTTCCCCCGGCGTAGGCGTCTGACAGCAGGGTTGTGCTGTTGGTCGAGGTGAGTGACGCGGGAGCGGTGGAGCCGGTATAACTGAGGCCCGATGAGCCGCCGCCTCCGTCGCCGCAGGCGGATACCAGGGCGAATAAACACAGTGCTGAAATTACTCTTGCGCAATTGACGGCTGTAGTCCTCATAACTCCTCCGCTATGGCTTGTCGGTTCAGGAAAGTCGGATATATCTGTCACTTCGAGTCGCCGCCGCGTACACTGCGGCGTTGGTTCATTGGCATGGGTCGAAATGATTCCGTATGCTTAAATTGATTCATGGCAATGTATCGGCAGGCCCGTCAGACTCTTCACTGCGGCGCTGATATTCTTTACTGGGCGAGTCCCTAAACCTGACTGCAATGATGGGTTACTGGTCTGACCCGTTTGATTCCGAAGCCTATGGCAACCGAGACAATCATTCTTGTGATGTTCGTCATCGCCTCCGCGGTAGCCATCGCGGCGCGGCGCTTTGGCATTCCCTACACAGTGGCGCTGGTGCCCGTTGGCCTGCTGCTGAGCGCCATGCATCTGCTGAATCCGCCTATGCTGACCCGGGACGTCTTGTTCATGGTGTTTCTGCCCGGCCTGGTGTTCGAAGCCTCGTTTCACATCAATTTCGAGAGCCTGTGGCGGGATCGGGTTGCGGTGCTGGCGCTGGCCTTTCCGGGAGTAATCATCTCCATCGGACTCACCGCGACGCTGCTGGTATTCGCCGGACGGGAAATTCACAACCTGGCGGACATCAGCTGGGCATTGGCCCTGGTGTTCGGCGCGGCGGTCGCCGCCACCGATCCCATCTCCGTCGTCTCGCTGTTCAACCGATTGGGCGCGCCTCAACGACTCACCTTGCTGATCGAAGGGGAGAGCCTTCTTAACGACGGCACGTCCATCGTCCTTTTCTCCCTGATTCTGTCGCTGGTGCTGGGCGGCTCCGCGGCGCCGGGCGACATCGTGGTGAATTTTGTAAAGACCGTGGGTGGCGGCGCCATTGCCGGCGCCATCGTCGGCTTCGGGATTTCCCAGGCGGTCAGGCACATCGACGACGCCATGGTGGAGGTGATGCTGATGACCGTCGCCGCCTACGGCTCCTTCCTGATTGCCGACCAGCTGGGCTTTTCGGGCGTGATCAGTACCGTAACCGCGGGTCTGGTGTGCGGTAACTACGGGGCGCGGACCGGCATGTCCCCCACCACGCGCATCGCGGTGCGTACCTTTTGGGATTATTTTGGTTTTGCCCTGAATTCACTGGTGTTTCTGCTGATGGGCTTTGAGATCCGGGTAGATACGCTGCTGTCCACTTGGCCGATTATCGTCGTTGCCTACGCCGCCGTCACCTTGGCGCGCAGCGTGGTCATCTTCGGCGTGTCGGGTCTGCTCAAGGTCCACAAGACGCGCATTCCGCCCGCATGGAATTGGATTCTGATCTGGGGGGGCTTGCGCGGCGCGCTCTCGATGGTCCTGGCGCTGAGCCTGCCGACGCAACTGCCCTTGCGTGAGTTGATCGTGAACATGGTGTTCGGCGTGGTGTTGTTGTCCATCCTGATTCAAGGCCTGAGCATGACGTCGCTGGCCCGGCGGCTGGGTGTGGTCGGGGAAGGCGAGGCGGTTACGGAGTATGAACTGGCCCGCCTACGCCGTCGTCTGGCGACAGATGTGCTGGAGGAGATCGGCCGTTTGAGGCGAGGCCGTTTCGCTCATGGGGGAGCGCTGGATACCGTGGAAGAAGAATACCGCGGTCGCGCCAATCAGGCAGACCAGCAGTTGGAGCAGGCCGAACTCGACAAAGTTAGCCTGCTGCGCGACGAGACGCCCGAACTCCGCCGCCGTCTGCTGCTATTCGAGCGCGAGCAATTGGTCGAGGCGCGCCAGGAGGGGATGATGAGCGACGCTGCTTTCAACCGCCTGCTCGCCGATATCGACGCTCGCTTACTTGAGTGCGACAGCGACGAAACCAAAGGGGTCAGACTCGATTGAAATTGTACCCCAAATACATCTTCCTTTTGCCGACCGGCCCATAGCTAGCGCTCAAAAAGATGTAGATGCCAAATCTACAATTGATCGCGAATCATATTTCAATCGACTCTGAGACCTTGGTACCAAAGGATAGGCGCCGCGTGATTGTCACAATACGTAATGATACGGACGGCATTATACGTATAGCGAGCTAAATTTCGGACAGGCTACTATTAGGAGGGTTTGGTGATGGTTGTGCAACGCGTGAGCCTGGTTCGTGGAAGAGCACCGGTATGAATTGAGTTGGCGTGTATCAATTCTGACCTACGTAGGACCGGTGTCTGCGGGTCGTTTGCGACGCCAAACCTTTCTTGTTTCTCTAAAGAGACGATGTACTTGACCCCATAGTGAACTCCCGCGGGGTTGGCATTGTCTACGGTCTATTACCTCAGTCAAGGAGGATGTGGCATGACGCACTTCGATACCGGTACAAGATATTGCGGCCAGATCGGCGACTTAATAGCGGTGTTGCTTCCGTCGATGCAGCCAGGCCACCATTATGTCAGACTGGTGTCGTGGGATGGTGACACCCCCCGCACTGAGGATGTTCCGTACCCGGTGTTCTCAGATTACGTGCCAACACTCTTGCGGCAACGGGGCTTCGACGTGGATCGGGCGCACTGGCGGGAGTATAAGGACGTGGGCGCGGGGAAATGGCAGGGGGCAAAATTGGCCGCTGATGGTCGGTGAAGACCCATCTGGCAGCGAGTCGAATAAATGCTGAACAAGGTTCAGCGTGTTGCCAACAGGCGGATGGTCTTGACTCGTATCCGTAGCGAACTTAAAGAGAAGGGGGCCAAATAAATCTGAAGACCATGTAGCCAGCCTCCAGTAGGGGTGAGCTACTGGAGGCTGGCTAATGGGTGTCCCGCTGTGGCGAACGGCCTGCCAGCGAGGCAGGCCGCTAGTTAATATCACCGGCTAAAATTGGTCATATTCTGCCAACGTGCTTGGAATATCGGCTTCTCGATAATCAAGTGTTACATCAAGGCTCCGACCCCTTAAATTGTGCACTAGGCGCAATAAACGGTCGGATGGCGCACTGACTCGCTTTTAGAGATAAACGATCTTCACGCGGCGATTCAGGTGCCATGCCGATTCGTCATGCCCCGGTGCAGCCGGGTCTTCTTCTCCGTAGCTGACCGTTTGGATCTGTTCCTTAGCGACGCCCTGCAAGGTAAGGAGTTTCAGAACCGAGTCATCACGGCGCTCACCCAGAGCCATGTTATATTCGCGTGTGCCGCGTTCATCCGTATAGCCTTCGAGTCGAACATGGACGTGTGGATGATTGGCGAGGTACGCGGCATGCGCCTCGATAACGCGAACGTAGTCGTTATCGATGTTGCTCTTATCAAAGTTGAAATAGATAACTCGCTTGGCCAGCGGACCGGTGGATTGCTGCAGCGGATCGGTTTCCCTCTGTGCCTGCTCGGGTGTGCTGGGGGTTTCCGCAGCCTGTGCCGGCACCGGCTTTTCGGCCACGGTGGCCGCAGGCGGAGCATCCGCATCCAGTTTCGCTGTCTTCTGGCCGTTCGTGGCGCACCCCGCAAGGAACGCGATCGGTAACATGGTCACAAGTGTTTTACTAACGCGCTTCATAACTCCTCTCCTCGGTGGATCGACAATTCGCCACATTCTAGGGGATGATTTAAAATTGACTGTGAGCGGATTCACAGAATCGGCGGATTGAGTTGTAAACCCCGCGGCTTTTCCCCGGCTGCGGGGCGCGGCGTGGCAGGTCGATCACCTCCTGCCGGAACGGCCGGTGCGGCCAAGGTGTTGAACTCCATACCCGTCGCGATTCCAGTTGGCCTGCTGCTCGGCGATCATGAGCCGGGTAGTGGGGATTGCCCGCCGTGTAATTGCCACGTACCTGATCCGGCGGGCGGCTCACTCGCAAGACGGCACACGCCGGCGCCGTGAGCTTAATTCGGCGCCTTAGCAGTGCATTGATCCATATCTGCATAATATATTGTTTCCGGGCGTTATTTACGTGGATGGCGCCGACGGATCAACCCGGTTACGTTGGATCAAGGCACCGACCGGTGCGGAACCCGCAAAACGGAGTCGTTGGGTCGCGCGCTGCGTGGGCTGCTTATCTCGAACGGCAGTGGTTCCAAGGTAAAGGCGCGGAATCGGCCGGTAGCCGCCCTCCAAGCTCTGCCAGCGTTTAAGCCCTTCTCGAATAACGCAGTCAAGCCCGCCAAATAAATATGTCCCCTTTGGCAGTCTTGGCGGTCGTCGACACCATTAGGATTTTGGCGTTGAAGAGTTAATCCATGTAAGAATGGCTCGTTCTAGTTGCATCAGGCGATTTTCCAGTGCCTCAACACGAGCATCCAAAGGGATGGCGGTAGCCTGTTTCGGGCTTGATTTCGACAAATGAGGGGGCTTTGCCGTGCGATTATCATTGCCGGGGCCGCCGGTCGGTTTTCTCCTATCCCTGATCCTTCTCTCGTAAGTTATTGTGGTCGAATTGTTGGCGGGCAGCTCACTTAATAGCTCTTGCATAACGATCCTGATCTCTTCTGCATCGAATTCATGTATTTCGTCTAACATCCCGAACAGCAAGAGGCGGTCGCAAAAGGTATTTATGCGGCGCGGGACTCCGTCCGTGCACTTATATATAGCTGCAAAAGCGGCATCGCTGAACTTTGGGTTATTGCGCCATCCAGCAGCGTGAAGGCGATATTCAATGTAATTTCTAGTCTGTTCTGCATTTAAAGGCGTCAAATGATAGGCGGCCTTAACCCGCTGACGCAGCTGTTCGAGACCTTTGGCCTGCAGGGTATTGCGGAACTCGGGCTGCCCGAGCAAGAAACTCTGCAACAATACTTTTTTCCCTAGTTGAAAATTAGAGAGTAGGCGTAACTCCTCAAGGGAACGCTGAGGGAGATTTTGCGCCTCGTCCACTAAAAGCAGCAGCCGTTTTCCTTCACGAGTGCGCGACATCATAAATGATTCCAGATTATTGAGAATTGCGGCCTTATCCAGTCCGTCATAGGGCAAGCCAAAACTCGCGGCGACCATCCGCAAGGTATCATCTTCTTGAAGCTGGGTCGTTACTAATTGACCTACAATCACATTCTCCTGGGCAAGATCCTCAATCAGCATCTTTACCAGCATCGTCTTTCCCGTGCCAATCTCCCCGGTAACGACAATGAAACCCTCGCCCTGGGATAAACCGTAACGCAAATAGGACAGGGCGCGTTTATGATTTGTGCTGCCGTAAAAGAAGCGGGGATCGGGACTCAGTTGAAATGGGCGGCTATTCAGCTTGTAATAAGATTCATACATGATAAATATCTCAAACGTGCCTGGTTAGGGGCGCCTTTCATGAAATTGACCTAGAGACTCCGAAGTATTCAAGGAGAGCAGCGATATTTGAATCGCGTGGGATACAGTTCGAACATGCCACGTATGCTTCTCCGGAATAGTAATTGGCGTGCCGCGGCTCTGATTAACTGCGTGCGCAAAAGTTGAACAAAAATGGCAAGCTGGGTACTGCCGCTAATCCGTGAGGCTCACCCGCTTGTCTTTATGTATTTATCGGATTAAACAAGTAAAACTGTAATTCGCTCAGTTGGCCCGATAGCGAATATCTTGTCTGTGTTAGTAATGCCTATTTGAGAAAAAATGGGTTGAATCACGTCAGCAGCGAAGTGAGGGAAGAGCCAATCCGGTACCTGAGCGATCAGTCGGCGCGGAACCGCGCGCCAGCATTTACTCGCAACCCATGTTAAAGGGATTGGAAGTGATCGGAATTGGCGCGCCGGTACATTTATCCCTTTGGCGATGGGGCCACGGTGCCACCGATATATACGTGGCTGGCGATTCTGCAATTGATTTGGATCCCTGATTTCAATCGAGTCTGACCCTTTTAATGTTAGCGTCTGCCCTGCTTGTGAATCGCAGCCGCTTCCTACCCAAAATGAAGGAGGATACTGACCATCTCCGGTCAGGCATCGAAAGAGACTCCCGCTCCGTTGCGGGTACCCAATTGACAGATCTCAATGTCTGGTATGCCTGGTCTTAAGTTGGCCTGGGCCCCATGAAGGCACGCGGTACTGCTGATTCGCGCGAAATTACGGGAAAGCCCTTATAGTTATCACGGCTTTTTTGGTTTACACTCTGCTACCATATACCTACAAATTCTTCTACCGAGCAGTAACGGAGCCGCAACTCGATTAAAGGTCGCGGGAGAATTATGAAATCCCCATGGGAGATATGGAACATCGATCCAGCTCCTCGACCTTCCAGAGGGAGATTCCACCATGACACACCGCGCGCTCGATAATGGTGCTGTACATGCCGCTGGCAGCATCTCTGAGCCGGTCTGCCCTCAATGCGGAGAAGGCGACCTGGTACGTATTCATCGCCGGTTTAGAGATCGCATACTTAGCCTATTTATACCAATACGTCGTTATCGCTGCCCCTCCTATTCATGCCGATGGGAAGGCAATATTCGTGTACACAGCCGTAATGCGCCTCCCTCCATGTAACTCTCGGCCTTGGGTGCCGGAAGACGATGGAGGCTGGACCGTTCTGCCTGTTCCCGCCCAAAAGCGGTAAAACACATGGAGCGGGACTGCATAGACAGGCAAGCTCCAGTCATGAGTGGTATAAGAACTCGGCATTAAACGGACGCCAAGGCGCTGTGAAGGCAAAGGCCGTTATTGGCCTATTCTGTTGAAAAACTGATTTTTGGCGGCGACCGAAACAATCACGGCCTTTACGAGGAGCACGGCACGCAGAGAGCGCTAGGGGGGGCCGCAACCTCTGTGGATGTCGTCCCGTAAGGCCGCTCAACGAGATGTAGAGGAATTTTGGGCGTGATTCTCAGGTGATTTATCAGTTTGGCAAAATTATCGGGGTTACAAGAATGCGAGTCTTTACAACAGAATAGGCCGGAGGCCGCCCTTGAGCGATTGCCGGCGCTTAAGTCCCGTCTCGCGTCATGCTGCAGTCAAGCCCGCCAATTAAATCCGGCCGCAGTGGCGGACTCGCTAACCGCTTTCCGGTGAATGCAAACGTTGATATCCGCTTCCCGCAAAACATACACTGGAAATATAATTTATTGAATGAGCACATTTGGCCGTGACTTCAACCGGTCAGCTATTGGCAGCTCCGACCCGATTTACTGCCCTAATGGGTTTCTCGTTCGGCTAGCTTCAGACTGCCGACGATTTAGTGTTTGTTCCTCCCTATCGCGCCATCGATCAGGCGTATTAGGGAAAACCCTGAATGCCCTCGGGATATCTCCTAATGGTTACACTGCTTGTAAGTACTATACTTATTTTGAAAAACTAATAATTAGGCCCTTTCAAAAAC
The DNA here is from genome assembly GCA_037381915.1 of Gammaproteobacteria bacterium. GTDB lineage: Bacteria > Pseudomonadota > Gammaproteobacteria > DRLM01 > DRLM01 > JARRQJ01. The sequence goes on from JARRQJ010000023.1 coordinate 45,162, forward strand.
AAAGCGAGATGGTCGGATATTAGGAACGTGCTATCCCTATATATAGTCTTACATAGAAGAGACGGGTGATCAGTTCAACCAGAGAAGGAGCATAGTCATTCGGCACACATGCAAATGGCGACGGCCTGCGGGTGCTGCGTTCGCGGGCCCAAGCACTGAGACCAGCCGATGATCACCATGTTTGCGGGAGCAACCCGGTACTGCACGATGCGCTAGCTGTGGAATTGGCCCGCGCATAACCGACCAGCGCGAAAGGAGTACGCCATGCATAACAAATCGCTAATAATCATGTGTCTGTGTGGATTGACGTGGGCAGGTACCGCCCAAGCGGGGTTTTTGAGTAACAAACCTGAGTTGCAGTTCCTGCAAAGTCTTCTCGGTACACCTTCTGCCCCTCTTAGTAGCGGGTTGAACTCGAACGTCAGTGACACGGGAATCAATGTGACGGTAGGAGACACCACGCTGGGCGTGACCGTGCCTAGTTCGTACGGCCAGGATCCAGTCGGCCTGAATATCGTCGACATCAACAACTCCATTCCTACGATCACTGATGCCACGGGCAGCGGTAACGGCGATGTGAGTTTTGGTCCGAATAACGTCCAAGTTCTTAATCTCTCTGGCGGTGACGCCGCGACCTTAGCGGTTACCCTTCCGGAACCCGGAGACTTCGACTTAGTTGCGCTTGGCTTGACGGTTATGGGGATGACGATCTATCGGCGCCGACGGGCTCGCGCTTAAGTGCCGGACGCTCATCGCCCTGCGACCCATTGAATCCGCAGTCAAAGGCGGACAGTTATTCGACACGGCTAACGGCCGTGTTGACGAACGTGACGCCGCGCCCTTTGCGGTGTCATCACATGACCCGTGCAGCCTTCTTCACCGCTCCCCGGCGGCTTTTTTGTGGCCTCACGTTTGTTCCTTCTAATGGCAATTGGCGTGAATTCCATAGCATCGGCCCCCGATCGGGGCATTGCGATCCAGCATCCGCGTTTCCATGTCCTATTGGGTTTTTTGATGGAGCAAATAACTGAAGGAGAAAGAGCCGACACCTGGAATATCGATAGGAATGGACAGGATTTCTTGGTTGGAAGGCTCGCCTAACATCTTGGCAAGGAGACGGTTGCCGATGGTCAGCGCGGAGTTGAGTTGATGGTTCATGACCACCTTGCCTTCGATGCTGCCAAACGTCCGGGCGACCACGCACACGGCGTAACCCATGAAATCATAGCCCTTCACGTCTTCCTGAAAGCCCTTGCCGACCGTGGCCTCGAGATCGGCCATTTCGGCCAATGCCTGTACGGACTCATTGACGAAAGGCATGAGAATTTTCGTATGTACTCTATAAAGATCCATTTAACGAACCTCAGTTGGCGGCTATGGGCTATTTAGCATATCGACCGCTGGTAAAACTTCTTTACAGCTAACCGACTGAGGAACCAAAGGGGTCAGACTCGATTGAATTTGGCCAGCCAAATACATCTGTCCTTGTGAGCCACGCTCCCGATGCTCCAGTCACCAAGTCAAGTACGGAAATCTGTTCCCCTGTGATGTTCTGTAATTGACGCATCATTTGTGCGTGATTGTTGCCCTAAGCATTGGAGAGAAGCAACTTATCAACTCATAGTCAGTCTTGGGAAAACTTCCTGTCTCACGGTGCAATTTTATTTTTTCTCACTATTGCTGTAAAAATTGAGACGCCCTGCATTTGTCCACATTTTGATATTGGGATCGTGACTAATAGGCATGAAAAGGGATAGGCTGATGCAATCAGCAGTTTCTGAAAGTACTGGAAGCAATCTGGCCACTGCGGCAGTCATCGTGATGGTCTTGTTCGCCCTCTATTCAATGGCGCATGTGCGGCCCTGACAGCTCAGATTTGACTTGAGGCACGCAACTTCCTCTAAACCCCGGGACCTCCTTTGATCGGGGTTCGTTTTGTTGGTGAGTTGATCGGACATAATGTCCGTCATAGGCCGGATGCGATCCTGGCCAATTGTTCGTTGTCCACCCGCGTCAGTCGACCGCCTAATGAAAATATGAAAATCCGCTATTAGTTAGCGGCTATCCATTCTTTAAAGAAGAAGTTAGTGGACAAGACATGCCCTGCTCGCCGCTGCTATACAGCGAGCAGGAATAATGGCCTGCGTCGACAACTTCAAGTCGTCGCTCGGTTAATGGTGGGATCCCACCAGGCTATGGTCATATTCATAGCCTTCACCAGGGTGTGGGTTATGGCCAAGTGCAGCATCCACTTCATACGGTAATGTTCCACACTGGTTGCGTCCCGCTCCTAGGCTGCAGGTTCTTCCGCCGATAAGGTTATAAAGTGGATCCCATCCCAGCATCGCGGTCAGTAACGGATACACGGCCAATAAGATTGCCGTCGCGGACACCGCATCATGGGATGTAGTAAGTGCACTGTAAACACCAAACCCCATCAAAGCGCAGCCCGCAACGAAACGCACTATACGGTCTACGAGGCCGATATTCTCCACAGGTACGATATTTCCAGTGATCCTGCTCATAGCGCTCACCTCCTGCTTGACGTAACCCTTCCAGCGGTTACGAATTGAGGATCGACCGCCTCCCTCTATGTCACCAATGGTGGAAGCAGCAAACATGCCAGCATTGAAAATTGAGTCATGTCTTCAAGTCACAGGTGCCCAAAAAGCAAGGAAAATGACGGCATTCGGCAAATGCAATTATGACGGTCGCTGCTGCGAGGAGAAAGCAAGGAAAGAGGCGTTGTTATCCTCTCGGATAATTGACTTGTCCGATCAGATACGGTGTAGCTGATTTCTGTAACGGGTAAATTGGGACTCGTCGCAACAGCAAACGACAAAACTGGAAGCCTTGTGCACGCCTAATTACGAAGTGCCACGCTGTTACACGCTTGAATTTACTGCTCCAATCATCAGAAATCGCTTACAGAACTGAGCAGGCGTGTAAGGACCCAAAACTTGAGATTAGAAATGCAATTAATCCTGAAAACCAGCCAAATCCTCCCGCGTGTCATTACTGTCGAAAATTCGCGCTGGTTCCAAATAACGGGCGGCTTATCCCAATGAAGCGAAATTCAATAACAGGCGGAAATGCGATTGATCGGGATCATGACGAGCAGGCGAGGTTCGATTGCAACTGGCTAATGGGTGTCCCCGTTGGCTGGGGATCTTACGGAACTAGTGTTTAGACGTCACCATTTGAATACAAAACTTACTCTCGCATTTCAGCGAGTTGCAATAATAGTGAAGTGCTGGTGTGGCTTAAAGGTGACATCTTTGCTTCGTGCCGGCCATGTAGTGGACTACCCCCGGTTTTGCTCTCAATCATATTCCATTGAAATGTTTTACCTTTGGTTTCGTGGCACTTCTGTTGCATTGATCATGGCGTTAGTGGGGCTGACAGCGCCATTTATGCATGCAGAGTCTCTCATCTCTCGTGGCGACACTGAAGGAAATTAACGTGCAGGCAGACAAACGCAAGGCGACGGATAGTCTGAGTTTGGAGCAAAGGGTCTGCTGCTGTGGTTTATTCCCGCCGGACTCTGTTGGGTCGCAGTAGCTGTAGTGGCGTACTTTCTTTGACGATCGCGCCACGACTGTGCTCCGCGCGACGTGACCTCTTAGCAGATCAGGATTGCAGAATGCGTGCATAGGCTAGCGCCGCTGATAGCAAGCCACCGTTAGGTCCGAAGGAAGCCGTGAGTCGCCTCGACGTACCCTTAATTGGTGCTGTGAACTCAGGATCGGTTGGCGTTGTCTGTAGTCTATTGTCTCAGTCAAGGAGGGCGCAGTATGACACACTTCGAAACCGGTACAAAATATTTAGGAAGAATCGACAACATAATAGCCGTGTTGCTTCCATCTATTCAGCCAGGCCACCATCACGTGAGACTGCTGTCGTGCGATGGCGACGCTCCGCACACTGAAATTATTCCCTATCCGGTATTCTCAGACTACATTCCGGTCCTGTTGCGAAAAAAGGGCTTCGACGTGCATCAGGCCCGGTGGCGGGAATATAAGGATGTGGGTGCGGAAAAAAACCAGGAGTCAAAATTGGCTAGCATTATTCGCTGAAAGGCCTAACTGGCGCGGAGTCAAACAACGACTGGAGCAACCTATAGGTTAATTCCAAGCAGTTGGTCGTATCGATCTGCATTAGCGGTGAAGCTCAGCAGGGCGCAATTTTTGGCTGATCCGATGACTTGGTACGGAGATACGGGTATGCATTCGCTAGCTGAGAAGCGCTATGTTGATTCCAAGAATCAAAAGGTCGGATTCGACAGGTATTAGTGTGCCAAATATATCTATACGCACTGGCGATCGTCCTTTTGAGTACACATAGATAAAGATAGATCGTAATTCTACGATTGGGTCGGTAATTTCAATCGAGCCTTAGCCCTTTGGTCTGGATTCTCAGAAAATCAGGTAATAAAGAACGCCGACGGCCGAGATGCCGGTTAACAGTACCAGATGAATCCGGTAGTGATCATCACGACGTCGATGTCGTCGGGAATTGATCACCAGACCGGTGATGCCCAGAACGAGACCGGCGATTAACAGATAAAATATGTAGGTCACCAGATTCTGATCCCAGGCCGTCCGCAGGTGATAGGGAACGCCGGCCTGCTCAAAAATGCGTTTATTGGGAATGAAGGCGGTATCGTCCGGTTTCGCGCGATCGACCGCGACCATTACCACCAGCATGATTGTCCAACCGACAATACCTGACCAACTCATTATCTGCAGCAGCCGATCATGTCCGGTTCTTCTCTCGACAAAACCTTCTCGCCCGCCTTTAGCCATTTCTCAATTCCCCGGTTCCTGCAGATTTCAAAATTAGCCAACGATCGTGACCATGGCGTACGAAAGGTGCTCAGCCATCACGTCGACAACGGCACCCGGTCGGGGATGGATCTATTGTTCGAAAGGCGGCCCCCCGGTTACCCTGTGCGCCTGATAGTCCTGCCGCCCTACCTCTAACACTAGCTAGCGGCCGCTTTCCAATCCTCGTCAGCCTGTCATCGGGAGGTGGCGAACGACCGTAATTGGCGGAGGCTACCCTTAAGCGCATTCTCGAATCTCGCAGTCAAGCCCGCCAAATAACTCTGCCCCTTTGGCTGTTCCAAGTCTTGGTGTTAGGTCACTGGGTTGACTCAAGCTCAGATATCCAGCAGAAATGCCGCGATAGCGAAACCCAACACAGCAAGGATCGCCGCAAAGGCAACGCCCATCATGATGCCGTGGCCGGGACGGGTGGACTCGTTTTGATTATAGTCGTGCGCAAATCGCCAATAGCGGATTGTCGCCACCAGTGCCATCAGTCCTCCCACCAGGACCAGCATACTGCCGCCCCAGAACGAATAGGCCCGTGGTAAATGCGCGCCTACCGAAGCTGGTGTAACTTGGCGTAAAACCAAGCCAAAGCGATCCATGACGAAACCCAGCGCCATCATGCCCAGTGCCGCGCGCACCCAAGACATCAGCGTGCGTTCAGCCGAAAAATACACCAGGCGGTGTGCATTGATGAGTATCTCTGTACCGGATTCTTGCTCGCGCATAAGGCTCTCCAATCTATTTACTAAGCAATTGAATCAACAGTCTTATTGATAATTCAAATTTAGCATTGAATGCAAATAAGACATGCCAACGGCCCCAAGATTTCACCTTGCTCTCGAATCCTTTAGATTGTTTGGCCGCCCATACGGCTTCCGGCATATCGGTGGATCAGCAGTGACCTTGTGGCGGGAATTTCGGCGCCCCTGCGAACTGGCAGACCCACCCATCCAAACTGGTTCGGGTAAGAGCAGACAGCGGAAACTGGAGCGGGGGGCGTAGAGGCTAGGGGACAATGGCTGCAAGGTCCGTCTATTCGGCCAACTTCGGTATTGAGTCTGAGCAAATATGAATATTACAGTCTCACCAGCCTGCCGGCTACACCGATGGCCGATTCCTGGCAATAAGGTCTCTGGCCCGAATGGCACTTACTTAAAGAAAACAGTTTATAAAGACCCTGTCTTTCCGGAGACGGCGGAATACGCGGCAAAAAACACTGGCTCATGGGCCGATTCTGGATGCCGGCTTGTGCCGGCTGACGATTATTTCCCTTTGGGCGTCTTAAGTAAGCGCCATTCTTTTCCAGAATCTTACTCCAGCCTGCTGAAAATGCGACTATTTCTCATTTGCCACCGGTGCCTTGGATTTTGGAACCATTTATCCGGTTGTCAGGAACACGGACGCAGATCTTCTTTGGTCATTCCGGTTGCGGGCGGGTCTAAACCTTTGCGCGATGCAGCCGAAATTATCAGAACCTATCTAAAAATTAAGAGGCGGTACCAAATTGCTCATGCTTCACTCCAGAAAATATCTCCACCTCGTCCTCTCTCTCCGGGAGGTGGTGTGGACAAAGGTTCGGTGGATCTTTGCACGCCGCACGGGAGCTCAGTGTCTTAATGCTCTTCGGTGGGAATGATCGGGTGAGGGGTGTATGTGTTGCAACTTATTGATATATCGACCTCATCCTGAGCCTCTACCCTAAAGGGCATAAATCCCGGAGGGGCAGAGACTGAGATCAGTATATTTAATGCCGTCACGCATACTTATACGGGACAACTAAGTGAAATCTGATTTTGAGATAGGGTCCAGTCAAATCACAGGTATGTGTATGCCGCCATGGAGTGGACAACATGAAGCTTATTGTCTCGCCCATTGACTTGAGAAAAGGCATGTACGTGTCCGAACTGGACCGTCCGTGGCTCGAAACAGCGTTCCCGTTTCAGGGCTTCCGCATCACCACCAGCGACGAAATCGACCAGATCAGTAGCCTCTGTGACTTCGTCTTTGTCGATACCGAGAAAAGCACCGTGCCGGTACCGGAACCGCGTGCCGCCAGAAACGGGGGGGCAGGCCAGGAGACGGAGCAGGTGACGGCCCGGATCATCAAGCTCGCTAAGCCGTACCGTAACAACTTTGAAGACGAGTATCCCATTGCCAAAGGTGTTTACCAGAATGCGCAGAACATGCTCGGTGGGCTGTTAAATGACGCGCGCGTGGGAAAGAGTCTGGATATCAAGGAAGCACAGCGGTTGGTCAACCAGATGGTCGACAGTATCTTGCGTAATCCCAACGTGCTGGTGTTGCTCGCCTCCCTGGGTGAAAAGAATGATGCATTGCTTGCGCACGCCCTTACGGTTTGTGCTCTGTCTCTTTCCTTAGGCCGTTATATAGGCCTGGACAAGGATACGCTGGTGGATCTGGGTATGGGCGCCCTTATCCATGATATCGGCGAGACCAAGCTTCCGGACAAACTGCTGACCGACAGCGACGATCTTTCTGATGAAGATCGCGCGCTGCTGCAGAGCCATACCCGCATCGGGAAGATAATCGTGGATAAGCTGGCGGGAGTATCCGACCGGGTGACTGCGATCATCCGCGATCATCACGAGCGCGCGAACGGCAGCGGATATCCCCGAAAACTCGTAAACTCGCAGGTGAACATCTGCACGAGAATCGTTTCTATCGTTGATACCTATGACAGCCTGACCAGCGGTACCCATGGTAGGGAAAAAATACCTGTTGACGTTGCGCTCAAGTATATCTACTCATGGAGAGGGAATCTCTTCGATGCGCTGCTTGTCGAGAAATTCATACAATGCATCGGAATCTACCCGATAGGCAGCGCAGTGGAACTGGGTTCGGGGCATATTGCGATGGTCATTTCCTCACTGCCGAAAGCGCGCCTGTTTCCCACGGTGCTCTTGATTCTCGACCCCGAGGGCGTACCGCTAGAACGACCCAAGATGATGAATCTCGCCTTGTTCAAGAACGAGGGCGATGATGACAACCACTATGAGGTAAAAAGGCTGGTCGACCCGCAGGCTTACCACATCGATATGCGGGGGGTTGTCTTGCGGGAGCTAGGTGGGGCCTGAGCGAGCCGCTATGCTAAGTCGCAGAATAGTTGCCCGATAATTCGGTCCAAGCGGATAGAGACTTGCTGTATGAGATTGGGCGCTTTGGCTTGGGGTGAATATGGCTGAATGGCCTGTGAAGCGGGCAGCGACGCCTCTCCCTCCGCGAGAGGGCGGATGTGAGGGAGTAGTACGTTGGAACTTCCTGGTATATACCCTTCATCCTAACCTTCTACCCTGAAGGGCATGAATCCCGGAAGGAGAAGGGACCAACATCAGTATTTTTAATACCCGCCACGCATACTCATACGTCGCAACTAAGTCAAAATCAATTTTAATGGAATGGTCGCCCCTTGCTTAGACGGCATCGAAGTGCCACAGCGGAAGCGCGAAGCAACCCACTTAACAGAAAGGGGCGAGATAGGTTCTAAGTAATTCGGCGGCCTAAGGTGTCGACAAGAACTAAGCAAGAAAAAAGGGAGGAGTACCCAATGATGCGGCCGTACAACGCAGTCTCAGCAACGCCCATTTTAAGAGCCACAGAAGCGGATGAAGGGATTACACTTTAATCCGTCCATCCCCGTTTGCACGGTAGGCCATTACTACCAAGTACGGGAGTAGCTAAGGGACACTTGCATTGCTTCGAAAGGAGTCTGGGGATTTAAAATGGCACCGTGATGCCGACCATCCAGCATCATATTGAGCGCCAACCGTCCTTTGTCGGTATTCTTCCCCGCGCCCATGGAAGCCACGATGAAATTCGCCTCCAGGGCGGACACCGTCCTGTCCGGATGTTGTCGGTTAGCAGCATTCGCGCCGTTCGTGCCAAGCGCAAGGCTGGAGGAGCCGTGCTTGTTGCTACCCTGCCGCATGGAATGGTGTGCCGTTGCCTGAGGAGACCGGACAGCGGAAACACAGGGCTCTAAGTCCAATGCGCACAGAACACTTATATTCTGCGACGCAGATACTGCGCGTGGCGGCGCTATCCCGTTCCCGTCAGCACGGCATTCAAGCGAGGTCCCAAACGCCAAGAGAAATAGAGCCAAGCCTGCAACTGAGATGCGCTTCTGACAGGACATTTATACTCCCTTGTTTTGCATGCGCGATTGTCGCGACTTCGCATACGTACGTCATTTCAATAATAGCACAGTTCTGCCAAGGAAATTACTGCCTTTTCGCCCTTTTTTGGCGTGTTCCTACGATCTTGGTTTCGATTGAATATGAGTATTTTAGTCAGGAAATTCAGAATAACGAATAATTCATTCGGCGCAGGATAGCTCACTTATTGTTGAACTCGTCGAGTGAACCGTTCGTCCCCGTTTGGCAGGTGGCCATTTTGCGGCCTTTGTTGTCAAGGACCCTGAGCGCGGCGGGCATGCGAAGACGTGACTTTGTGAAATTCACGTGTTTGCGCCCCGCGCATCTTCCGACGACAAACGGACACATGCCGCAAAACCCGGCACTTCACAGAAACCGCGAAGCTGAGTTTGGGTGGCCGGGAAACTTAAGGCGTCAGATATATTTGACGATGTGAAGTTTCAATCGAGTCTGACCCTTTTGGTCCCTCCATGTCGTACCGCCCGCCCACGCGCATTAGGGTTAACCCTGAGCGACTTTGGGGTATGTCCTGATTGTTACACCGCTTGTGATTTGTATAGTTATGTTCAACGGGTATCAGTAGGTCTTTTTGAGAAGTTAAAGAGCATGGTCGGGTACGAAGAATATTCTTCCATGTGGAAGCGAATAGCCTAATTTCCTGGTGCCATTTCCAGTAGATAGGGAGGTTAGCCATGAGTGCTCACAAGATCCGTCATAGTTTATTCTCCGGAATCATTATCGTACTGTTCGTATTACTTGCCGGCTGTGGTAACGGAGGCGGGGACAATGTGACGGCGAGCCCTAGCACGATCAATGGCTATGCTAGCAAAGGCCCAGTTGCGGATGGCACTGCAACTGCTTATGCGATAGCCAATGGGGCGATTGGGTCAGCCTTGGGTACCGCGACGACGAACGCGGATGGCGCTTATAGCATATCGATTGAAAATCATACCGGTCCGGTCTTGATAGAGGTCACTGGTGGCACCTACATCGATGAAGCAACGGGCGATACTATTGCGTTGCCTAATGCCCCGGGGGATGGGCTGACCGCTGCCGTGGAAAGCGTAACCGCAGGGCAAACATTGAATATCCAGGTAACTGCTGTCACTACCCAAGCGACAGATCTAGCTAGATGCAGACCAGGGGGCTTGACTGCTGACAATATTCGCGTGGCCAATGAACAGATTGGTCAATTTTTTGGCGGCCTGGACATTATTAACACTCGGCCGATTAATCCCCTGCTACCAAACGCCGCTGCGAGTGCCAGCCAAGCAGCCATCGACTATGGATTAATACTTGCTGGCCTATCCCAGCAGGCAGAAGCATTGGGATTATCAGATCCAATGAGCGTGGTGCGGGCGCTCGGCGCAGACGTTTGCGATGGCGTATTTGATGGTCAAGACAAGGGTGCGCCAATATCGTTGAGTAATTCAACGCAGCTCTTATCTACCGCTGGCACACTTGATCTGGCCAACGCCATTGAAGCCTTCAGCAACAACGCCGCTCAAAACACCTCCGGCGCCACGCCATCGAATACCCTAACGTCCGATCTGCAATCCTCGACGGGTGAACTCCCCATTGCTCCCCCCACCGGTGTAACGGCAGACGCGGGGATAGGACAGGTCACCGTTAGCTGGGATGCGGTGAGTGGCGCCAGTTCGTACAACCTGTACTATGGGACATCGGCGGGCTTGACTAAGAGTAACGGCGCGCAGATTGTCGGGGTAACTTCGCCCTACACCGTCACCAGTCTTACCGACGGGGTTACCTACTATTTTATGGTAACGGCAAACAACAGCTCGGGCGAAAGCGGGCCAAGCAATATTGCGTCGGCGACTACACAGGCTGCTGTGCCAAGCATTGCTGGCACATACACGACAAATAGTGCCTCCTTCAGTACGAGCGGCTGTCAAAACCCTGCCGATAATGGTCAGTTTGCGTTCAATTCCGGGACCCTAACAATTGGTCAAAACGGCGCCAAGTTCAATGGTGATTTGCAGCTTCAGGCAAACGTTGCCGGCCATTCGTATGTCTCGACGCAGCAGTTGACCGGAACCGTGTCGGCCAATGGCGCATTAAGCGGTTCCTTCACCAATACCAGTACGGCGGACGGTCAATTTGACACTAGTGGCAACGGCACTTTTACCGGCCAGGCTAGTGGTAACACAGCGACGATTCAGATAGAGGGCCAGGACACTGTCGGGGATACCTGCAGTTATACCGGGGGAGCGACATTTACTCGACAGTAAGATAAGACAAGGCTCGGTGAATAGTGAGACTAATGTCATTTGTCGACCGCAAAAGGGGGCGGAGGGATCGAGCTTTAGTCCCTTCGGCCCCTTCAACGAAACTCGATACCGTGGTGTTCATTGCCTGGAGCTAATAGAACAAGAGCGGCATTGGAGGAGTTATTGCATATCCTCGTTATAATGGACTGTTGCCGGGTGCAGCCATGCCGTGAATTTCAATCGAGTCCGGCCCACTGCCGTCCCACTAAGTCCCGCTTTGTCCGGGAGAGGGTTCGGGTGAGGAATAAAATCAAAAGAACTGCCTGATTTAAACGCCCGCATTCTGGCCTTCTACCCTAAAGGGCATAAATCCCGGAGGGAGAAGGAACTTTGCATTTATATAATCGTTTTCAATCGTATGTCGCCTCACTTTGATGCAACAAAGATATAGCAAAGCAAATCGGGCCAGTCATTGAGGCGAGGAAATTTCAATTACTATGTTTGAGACAGCAGTGAGTCCGATCCCTTTGATCGAGCTGCCGTTCGCGCCCGTAACTTCTGCACGAACTCCTGTGCGGAAATCGTGGCGGTAAAGAGTTCCAAACTATCCTCTTTTCCTTCACTTACGGGCATCATCGCCGTATCCATGTAGTCCTGCGGATTCGGCTCTGCCTCCACTTCGGCGAGGATGCGCTTGTACTGCCTGTGCATTGCGTAGGCGCCTGCATAACTGGCAAGGTACTCCCAGGCCAATCTCGGATAGAAGACCAGCGGATTCTCAATCGGCAGACCCGGACGTCGATCGCGCCGTCTCTTGCGCCGGAATAGTCCACCCTCGAGCGGATGCATCTTCTCGTAGACGATGGGCGCGTGAAAGGCGAACAGCTTGGACATCATCTGTCTTGGGTCATAGCCCCAGGCTCGCGCGCGCCGCAGTACGGTAGCCACATGCTCAGGCGTGTAGTAGAGATCCCAGGCCTCGCGATAGATCCCCTGCCATTCGGCCCGGGACATCTTCGGATGATCCATGGTTACGTGTTGGAGGTCGTAGTTGTTCATGTCGGGATCCAGGGGCGCGCCGGCTTCGACGAGGCGCTGGTGATCCTGGGAGCCGGGCAGCGGGGTCAGAATAAAGAACTCCAGGATATCCACCGGCAGTTCGCGCTTGATGATGTCGATATCCCGCCGGATGGTTTCGGGGGTGTCGTCCGGGAATCCCAGAATGTAGCCGGCATAGGTCAGCACGCCGGCGCGGTGCCAGGCCTGCAGCATGGCGCGATAGTCGGTGATCCTGTTCTGACCCTTGCGGGCGGCCTTCAGCGCATCCGGGTTGATGTTCTCCATGCCGATGAAAGCCCGGGTCACACCTGCCTTTCCCGCTTTTTCGATGAATCGGGGAATGCGGTGAGACTGCGTGTCTACCTGGATGACCAGGGTTAACCGAACACCCGACTCGCGCAGCTGGATCAGCCGGTCGAAGATCTCTTCCCAGTTGGTATTGCGGGCAAAGTTGTCGTCGGTAATGAAGAAATTGCTGATCCCTTCGCCGGCATTGGCACGCACCAGTTGCTCCACGTCCTCGGCCGTGCGGTGCCGCGACCTGCGCCCCTGAACGTTGATGATGGTGCAGAAGCTGCAAAGGTAGGGACAGCCGCGCCCGGCATCGAAGCTGGAGCGCTTTCCCATGGTGAGGCGCACTCGATCCGCCGGAAGAAAAGGCGTGGGCGTGCCGGTCATGTCGGGTAGATCGCTGAGATAATTGTAGACCGGCTTGAGCTCGCCGTTCATAACGTCGCGCAGGAGACTATCCATGCGTCCCTCAAGTTCACCCGCGAACAAGGTAATACCCGCTTCCAAAGCCTCCTGGATCTCGGCCGGCTTGCGCTCGAGCATGGCAAGACAGCCGCTGACGTGAAAGCCGCCGATCACCACCGGCAGGTCCGCGGCCCGGAACCGCCTGGCGATATCCAGGGCGCGCGGATATTGGTTGGACTGAACCCCCACCAAACCCACGAGCGCTTTGCCGCCGGCCGAATGAAGCCCTCTGATCAGCTGTTCCGGATCGACCCTGGTGTTGGTTTCGTCGAGTGCCTGAACCTCGATCTTCAGGTCTTTACCTAACACCTGCCGATTGGCGCAGTCCTGGGCTATTGCATAAACCGAGGCCAGGCTATTGGAGGGGAGGGATGAGCGCCACCATTGGATGACATAGCCATCGTCGTCATAGTGTGACGGCTTGATCAGCAGGATACGAAATGAATTGGCAGGTGGGAGTGGCACGGACATTGGGGTACGCCTCCAATTTTGAGAGAGTCGCTATGGCCGAATTATGCGAGAGTATGGCAGCTATGGGTTCTACAGGAAAGAGGGGCGGATCATAAGGTTATGAATCACAGGGGCTGATGACAATTTTTTGTCACTTAAGCGATAAATGGACACTAAAAGGGGGCGGAGGGATTAAAGTTTGATCCTTTCCCATCCTTTTATTAATTAGAACCTTAAATCCGGGTGTGAGAGCAGAGAGAGAGAGAGATGCATAGCTTCCGGTCAGACCGTGATTTCAATCGAGTCTGAGATGTACCCGTTTGGTTCCCAAATGATGCAAGCGTTGGGTCGGCGTTATGTTTACTATGTGAATAAGACGTATAAGCGGACGGGGACACTCTGGGAGGGGCGCTATAAATCAAACTTGATCGACAGTGATCGGTATTTATTGACGTGTATACGTTATATCGAACTCAATCCCATACGTGCCAACATGGTCAGTCATCCCGGAGAATATAAATGGTCAAGTTACCATGCCAATGCACAAGGTCGTGATGATGCGCTGACAGAGCCGCATGCTTTATATCTGGAGTTGGGCGCAAATCCAGACATTCGCCAGACGGCATATCGGGATTTTTTCCGACATCATATGGACAACGAGATATTGCATGACATCCGTGAATCACTAAATCATGAACTAGTCCTCGGCCGTTCGTACTTCAAGGACAAAATCGAAGAGATAACCAAGCGACAGACACGATTGGGCTCTCCAGGGAGACCAAAAGTAGAGGATGAAGAGAGTGTATATCGGATTAGATATTAGTATATTAGAGAAATTGCTCTCTGACCCAGTTTTTTCAGTTTTTTCCAAACTGGTACCGATTCCGGTACCCCTGGGGTGATGATTGCCTTAATGAGCGAGTGTTTACTCTCGGGAATAAAAATACTGTCGAGATATTTGACAATCAAGTGTAATATTGCTGCCAGAGGATACATTTTTACCATAGAACAAGAAGTTGCGAACTGGCCTGCATTTTGCATCAAACAACGAACTACCATATTAACAAAATTGTTGAGGCCTTACTAAATGAAAATCAACCTTGTATCAGCTGGACGAAAGTGTTTTCTAGAGAGCGACTCTTATCTACCAATCCTAATCTCAATCGTGGCTACAATTTGCTTATTGTATACATATCCAGCAAAAGCTACCCTCCTACATGTAAATGCCCAAGCAACATTTAATAATGATTTTGTTATCTCAACAAACTATATACCCTTGGGAACAGTTGTTAACGCATCGGTAACATTCGACGTCCCACCAGGACTTCCAGCTACTCCAGCTACGAGCGGAGTAGTTCCCAGTACGGGGACATTTGAATGGGACAATGGTGGCCCCCAGGTTTTTACGGTGACTAGCGCACAGCAAGTAGGCGCAGTCGATACGGGATTAGTTGATTATAGTTTCTATGGAACGGGGCCAATTGTTGGAAACTATCAATCCACATTATTTGGAATAACTTTCGATATTGGTACTAACCCTTTTACCACAACATCTCAGTTAGCTGACTTATTAGCAGGGAGTACAATCGATTCTCTAGACATGCAGGTAACAAACATTAACGATGGGTCTGAGTATGGTGCAGTATTAAATGCGAATGTCTCAGGGGCTGTAGCTGTAGATAGTGTTCCAGAACCAAGGACACTTGTATTGGTAGGCTTGGGGCTCCTTAGTCTTGTATACATTCGTTATGTATCAAGGGGTCAGAGTGCTTGAAAATTACTGATTAAGAAATGTCCCGCTCTTGCGGTCCCCGCCATGGGCATACTTCTCTACGCGCCGGCCAAGCATTTCTGCTATTTGTGCGCGAAAACGCTCGTTTCCGATGATTTCGCCGCGTTCAGTGCCTTCACGTATGCGGCGTAGATCCTCGGTGTCAATAGATGCATTGAAAAGTGAGTGGTAGGCTGCTTGACGTTCACCATCTGTCTGGCCGAGTGCCTGATAAATCGGATGCCGGGTAATTATACGACTGCTTCTTCCTATTGCATTTGCGTCAAAACTTGACCAGCGGTAGCTGTCAGGCGCGTCCACCATGCCGGCGCGCACGGGATTCATTTCAAGAACCAAAGGGGTCAGACTGAGGTACCCCCGATTCCACGGACACCTAGATAGGCACATAATGCCTGAAGGAGGGTGTTCAATGAAGAAGCGACAGTCATTCACCAGGGAATTCAAGCTTGAGGCCGTGCGGTTGCT